>DAOLIT010000012.1:64140-89522 GCA_035328405.1 Pseudomonadota bacterium
ACCCTGTTTCAAGCCGGTTGCACCGCCACAAAACCGACCTTGCACCCTGTTGGAAGCCGGTTGCACCGCCACAAAATCGACCTCGCACCCTGTTGGAAGCCGGTTCGTGGGCTTTTGCGGAAGGCCAAAGCCGGACGGGCCGATCCGTGCATGGCCCGTGCCTGTGCGCGTGCTATCGTGCGGCCATGCCGTTGTCGTCTGCTCTTGTGGTCGAGGATGAGGAACAATTTCGCAAAGTCGTCGGCGAATTTCTCCAGGGCGCGGGTTATCTGGTCACGTTGTGCGACAGCGGGCAAAAAGCGATCCTCGCCGCCGAGGAAAAACCCTTCGACGTGATCATCAGCGATGTCCGCCTGGGCTATGGACCTGACGGGCTCGACGTGCTCCGCGCGTTTCAAAAGCACCAACCTCAGACTCCCGTCATCCTGATGACCGCGTTTGGCGATGTCGAAAACGCCATCAAAGCCATTCAGCAGGGTGCCTACGACTACATCTCGAAATTTCCGTTCCAGCCCCAGGAATTGCTCAATTGCGTCGCCCGCGCCCTCCAGCGCAGACGCCTCGCCGAAGAGGGCAACAAAAAACCCAAAGAGGCCCGCGCCAAAATCCGCGAGATCGTCGGTCGTTCCCCCGCCATGCTCGAGGTCTACAAGCTGGTTGCCCGCGTCGCCGGCACCCTTTCGACCGTCCTCGTCGTCGGTGAATCCGGCAGCGGCAAGGAGCTGGTCGCCCGTGCCATCCACAACCATTCCACCCGCGCGTCGGGCCCCTTTGTCGCAGTCAATTGCACCGCCATCAGCGAATCCTTGCTCGAATCCGAGCTGTTTGGACACGTTCGCGGCGCCTTCACCGGCGCTCAACACCAAAAACGCGGCTATTTTGAGGAAGCCCAAGGTGGGACCCTGTTTCTCGATGAAATCGGCGACATCAACCCCAAGATGCAGGCGCAACTACTGCGCGTGCTTCAGGAAGGCGAGATCCGGCGCGTCGGCAGCACCGAACCCCTCCGCATGGATGTCCGCGTCGTCGCCGCAACCAACCGCGACCTGGACGAGGAGGTCCACAAAGGTCGTTTTCGCGAAGACCTCTATTTCCGCATCAACGTCGTGACCATCCGTCTGCCGCCGCTGCGCGAACGCCCCGAAGACATCCCCCTTTTGGTCGATCACTTTTTGGAAAAATACGGCCATCGCGAGGGTCGCCCAACCGTCGGCGTGGACCAAGAAGCCATGGACTTGTTGTGTCGATACGGTTGGCCCGGCAACGTCCGCGAATTGGAGAACGTCATCGAGCGTGCGCTCGCCCTGACCAAAAGCGGCATCGTTTTGCCGTCCGATTTGCCGCTCGACGTGCTCGGCAGCGAAGCCAAACAGATCCTGCGACCCAGCGGAAACCTCGTCGAGGATCGCCCAACCCTCGCTGAACTCGAACAACGCTACGTAAACCTTGTCCTGCAACAGGAAGGCGGCAACAAAAAACGCGCCGCCGAAGTCCTGGGAATCGATCGCCGCACCCTCTATCGCACCCTAGAGCGCGGCAACCCCGACAAAGACCCCGAAGACAAAGACCCCTAGGCCCCCAAAAGCCCCCCTACTTCTTCAACCGCGTCTTCCAGAAAGCGAGCGCCTGCTCCTCGGTTCCGAATGTGACGACATCCACACCGCTGTTGCCCACCAGGCGCATCGCAGCATGAACGATCTGCAAAAAGCCACGGTTGATGAAACTGGCATTGAAATAGATTACCCAGCAGGCAAAGCCGTCTGGGTGCCACGCAGCCATCTCCCGACGGATTTCAGGCGATGGCCCAACGGCATGGGCCAAATCGAGCAGCAACCGGAGTTGTCCATGCTGCCGGCCAATTTGGGTGTAGGAGAGCTTCGCTATTCCACAGCCGTGTAGCGCAGAACAGTTCCGCTTTCCCCACCTGCGAACAGGTCACAGCCGTAACCAAAGATCGAAAACAAGTTTTTATCGGTTACCGTTCTCGATTGTCCGTGTACCGCCCACACGCTTCCGTCAAAGTGCAGAATCGTTCCGCTTCCTCCCACAGCCCACACGTCGTTCTTGCCACTGCCCCACAGGTCCCGCACATCTGAGTTGGCTGGAACGGAAGCAGCGTTCCACATCCGGTTTTGGGGGTCGTATTTGAAGATCGCACCGCTTGAGCTGGCCGCCCAAAAGTTATCCAGGGAATCCCCCCAAGCTGCGTTCAGGTTGATGATCCTTTCCATGTCTTCGTAAACACAGCCAGACTGCGTACATCGCAGCACCGGCCTCCTTGGCGGCTCCGGAGTCCAATCTGGCACCGGAATCACCACCTTTCCAAACGCCCAAACCGTATCGCCAAGGCCGAAGACTCTTTCGAGGTCCCCTGTGCAATTGGAGGGGACAGGAACGTCTTTCCAAACTTGCCCGTCATACCGCTGAACCTTACAAGCCTGTCCGCCAACCCAGACATTGTCTTTGCCGCCCGTCCAAACACTGTTGGCATTAATTCCCGTCTTGACTGACTTCCACGTCCGACCGTCGAAATGCACCACGTCTGCGGAGCTGTTTGCCGCCCAAAGGTTTCCGGCACTGTCTCCATGTGCATCCAAGAACAAGTTGGTGTTTGAAGCTCCAGGGAGATACGTCCAGGTGGACGGAGCTGTCCATCGGAGATATGAAGTATCGGTTCCAAAAAACGTCACCTTCTTTTCCGAAGACCCCCAAACGCCTCTGTACGCTTGGGTCGGGGCTTTTTGCATCGCTTCGGCGACGTTCTGGAACGCATACTTGGTCTTTCCACAGTTGCAAAGCGAGGGCACCGTGGACTGGATGGGAATCGTGAGCTGCGTGGCATAGTAGGAAGAGCTGCGCACACCGTCTGCTCGCGCCACACCTTGGGCGATTGTGCAATCGTTTTGTCCGCTCCCGACCTTTCCAACGCCAACCATGCGGACCTCCAACGTACCAGACGCGCTGGTTGGGAGTGTCAGCGCAAAGCGTTCTTGTCGGGCGGTTTCCACCGTCGAAAACGGCACCCCATCCAGCGTCGCATCAATGCGCAGCGTATGCACGTCCGCTGGAAGTTCCGAAAGCTCGACGATCACGTTGGGACTGCACGAACTTCCCAAACACAAAGGAATCATCGCAAACAGAAAGCGTTTCATAGAAGCCCTCCCTTCGTTTGCCTCACTCGATCAGATCACGTTAGGGGCGGGTCAGGGGAATCCGTTCCACGTTGCCCGGAACCGATTGCCAGGTTCCAGCCACCACACCTGCCGACACCACGCCCGCCACACCGATTCCCACGAGCGTCCACACCCACCACTTTTTGTACACAGGGGTTTCAGGTTTTACGATCGAAGGCATCACAGCCATCGCCGCGTCCGAAAGTTGAAGGGGCGAGTCCTGTTCCGGCATCGCGATTGGGAAATCCTGTATGTTGCTCGGCTTTGCCGTCGTTGGAGATTGCGTTCCACGAGTCAATGCCTTCACCCGTTCGCTCAAAAACAAATCCAGCATGTTGATCGTGACCGGCCTCCCCTTCATGTACGCCGCCGCACCCAGAAGTCCTTCCACAAGCGCGCGTGTGAACGCGCCGTTTTGCCAAGCATCCGACTCTTTGGAACTCTGTCTGCCCGTCGAAGCCGCGAACACCACCACTCCACTGTCGGCTGTGTTCATCTCGCGCAGGAACGTATCCATGTCTGCGTCGCCCCGCAGGTTCCATTGTCCCATCACATTCCCGGAATGGCAGGTATCCAGAAACAAAAGAACTTTCCCCGGAATGCTCCGCAGGGTGCTCTGGACTTCTTCCTGAGCCAACATCGTCCGTTTGACCGCCTCTGGATCTGCATCATAGGGCAGGAAGTAGTACCGCCCCGTACTCGGATCATTGACGCCATGTCCCGCAAAAAAGACCATCGCTATATCGTGCGCAGTCGTTTGCCGCTGAATCCAATCCAGCCCATCCAGAATCGCCGCCTTGGTCGCCTTCTCATTCACCAAAAGACGTGTATTCACCTCTCGGTACAACTTGCCTTGCTGCCGTGAAAGGACCGTCGTCAAATCCGACGCATCTTTCGACGGATACGTCAGACTCATCGTCCGTTTTTCATACGACGAAATGCCCACCGCCAAGAGGTTCAGCCTGGGCTTCACCAAAAAACCGCTCTGTTGCGGCAATACCCGCTTCACCGAAAGGAGCGTCGGCACCGAAGTCCCCCGATCGGTTTCCGCACGCAATGTGATCTGTGTATTTCCCTCCGGGATCGAGATAGACAGCCGAAAGAACAGTTCACCTGGATGTACGGTAGGCATGCTGAGGACCACACCCCGCGTTGCCGAGTCGGTCACTTTCTCTTGCGCCACAGTCTGACCCAACACTTCAGCAACCACGCGAGCTACTTTCGCGCCGGTCATCGGTCGCACCGCCAGTTCGACCGCTAGGGAGTCTGTACTGATCGTCGCGCCATTAGCGGGACGCAATACGCGAATCGTCGTTTCCCCTATCATCTCTGTTTGGGGTTCCGTCTTTTCCGCTGCCGTGGACTCCGCTTGTCCGATGGGTGCCAAAGCCGAACCAGCGGCTCGATTCGAGGTCTGTTCCGCAGCCGCCTCCTTTGCAGGCACTTTGTCTTGCGTCGATTCCTGCGTTCTTCGATGTTTCCGCGCGGATGTGGGTGTTTCGCTCGAACAGAGCGACAATCCACCCAACAGCACCACCAGAAACCACAACGATCGCCTGTGTAACTCAAAACAACGGCGCATCTTCACCTCCTCAATCGGAACGAGGCGGAGCAAAATCGAGGCCAGAACCCCAAGCATAGAAGAATGTGCGGAACATGGATCAAGTTTGGGACAACCTCTCGGATTTGCTCCCATGTTGCCCGTCCACAAAGGTCCACATGCGATTCAAACGCCGCAGACGGGAGCGCGTCCATGTTGTCTGTAAGAAGCTCCTGCGATAGCTTGTACCGTGGTGAGCAAAGTCGCAGAGACCTTTACGCCCTCCTCCTCTTTCGATGAGTTTGAGGTCATTCGCAAACTCGGCGAGGGTGCCATGGGACAAGTGTTTCTGTGTCATGACCAGAAACTCGATCGCCTCGTCGCCGTCAAATTCCTCCGCCATGCCGCACGCGATGAAGAGGTGCGCAAGCGTTTTTGGATAGAAGCGCGCGCCATTGCCCGGCTGTCCCATCCCAATGTCGTCACCGTGTACCAAATGGGTGAGACCGACCACATGCCCTATTTGGTCTCTGAATTTGTCGAAGGACAGAGTCTCGACAAGTACCCGCTTCCGTTTGAACCTCCCCGCGCCCTGAAAATTGGCTTTTCCATTGCGAAAGGTCTGGCCGCCGCTCACAAACGTGGCGTTCTGCACCGGGATTTGAAGCCCGGCAATGTGATTCTGACCATCGAAGGCGAGACCAAGTTGCTCGACTTTGGTTTGGCCAAGCTCCTCGACCCACTTGTGACCACCTCTGTCTCCCTGGAATCCATTCTCCCGATCAAAAGTGAGGATTCCTCCCAAACGCCACAGCCAGCCCAAGACCCTGCGATCGAAGACCCCGATTCCCCTGTCGGCCCATTCGCCAAAAGTGAGACCCCCGTGTCTCCTATGGATGCCACCCTACCCGCCCCGAGGTCCGGCCCGTCTGCCTCCGCCCGAACCCCGTCCCTCCGCCGAATCGCCCTCCAAGCCGCCCTCTCCCCCGGCGGCTTCTCCCTGACCCAAACCGGCGCAATGCTCGGGACCCCTCTATACATGGCGCCGGAGGTTTGGAAGGGGGAGAGGGCTAGTGCGGCGGCGGATGTATATTCTTTTGGGGCCTTGTTGTTTGAATTGTTGTCGGGACATCCTCCACATGATGCGCAGTCTTTGGAGGGATTGTATGTTCGTGTGGTCGGGCAAGACGCGGTTCCCATTGCCCGGATCGTTCCCAGTCTTGACCCAAGACTGTGTAGCATTGTGGACAAGTGTCTGCGACGGAATGCGGGGGAACGGTATCCCTCTGCGGTGGAAGTTTGTGCGGATTTGGAAGCCCTGGTCGCAACCCAAACGGGAAGCCAAGCGGCTCTGCCCTCTTTGCATGTTTCGCCCGCTGTTGTGAAACCCATGGTCGGTGCCGCGTTGGTCAGTCTGGTTGCGTTGTTGGGCGTGCTCCTGAAGGATGCAGGGTTCCTTAGGGGAGAGATGGCTTTGATTCCGGGCGGACAATTCGAGATGGGCAGTGTTCCTATGGAGATCAAAAGCGCGTTCGCTTGGTGTCAAAAAGAGGCAGGAACAGACTGTCCTCTGGCGGCCTACGAACGAGAGCAACCACAGCATTCTGTCTCGGTGTCTCCGTTCAAAATGGATCGAACAGAAGTGACGAACAGAGCGTTTGCAAAATGGCTCAATTCACAACCAGATTTGGTGGTCACGGCAGATCAAATGGTTCTCCAAAACGGAATCCTGCTGGCGAATCTCTATCCGACGTACCAACCGTCATTCGGCCTGATGTACGACTCAAAACGAAAGCACTTTGGGAGTGTTCCTGGTTTTGAAAAGAGACCCGTTTCCCAAGTGTCATGGATCGCGGCCCAAAGGTATTGTCTGGCTCAGGGGAAGCGACTCCCAACAGAAGCAGAATGGGAACTTGCCGCACGAGGTTTGGAAGGGCGCAGGTTTCCGTGGGGACATGATGAACCAACCTGCGACGGTGTCGTCGTCTCGCGGCTAAACAATCTGTCGTGTGCCAAAATGGGGGTGGGACCGCTCGACGTGGGAACGGCGAAGACAGACATTTCCCAAGAAGGCGTTCACGATCTGGCGGGTAACATGCGAGAGTGGGTGCTGGACCGATTTGTAAGGCGGTACACTCCTTGCAGTCCACTCTGCAAAGACCCCTTTCAACATGAAGGAGAACCGGATGCACCAAAAGAAAGGGTGGTCCGAGGTGGGAGCTGGAACCTGGAAGCAGCGGCAGGACGTGGTGCCGCTCGCGGACGATGGAGGGAAAACGAGGCACCTCAAGACACGGGTTTTCGGTGCGTCCGTTCAAACACAAACCCAATAGAAAAAGGCGGAAAATCATGACCATGCGAAAGCCCCTTGCGACACTTCTGTTTTTCCTTTTGTGTGGATGTCATTCCGTGCAGAAACGGACGGATGACGCGGCGCGCGTTTCGATTGCATCACCCTCAGCGACCGTCGAAGTGATGGTTCAACAGGGGAATGGTATGCAGCCCGTTGCGCCAGGTCAGCCACTGAAAAGCGGAATGAAGTTCGTGGTCTCTGTAAAGGCGGCGCAGGCCGGCTTCCTGTACTTGGCCTTTCTGAGTGGAAATCGCAAGCCTGCAAACATCGTTTCTCCGACGGGAGAGAAGGCCACGAAACTCGCAGCCGGAGCGGAGAAGAGGTTTCCTGAAGACGGTGGTTTCTTCACCCTGGATGATGAAGTCGGCCAGGAAACGTTCGTGGCTGTTTTGACTCAAGAACCGCTCAGCGAAGGACAGCTCAAGTCTCTGCTAGAAGAAGGGGAATCCCCGGACGCACCGTCGGCATCGTCAGACTCCGAACGAGCGCGAGATGCACCCCCAATCGCAACGACAGCCACACGCGCTGTTGGGGATGCAACACACATGAGTGCTTCCGATCGGCGCATCGGAATCTCGCGTGTCTCGTTCTCCCACATTGGACGCTGATTTCCTACAGCCATCACGGCAACAGAGCGGCAAAAACAGCGTGCGTTCGGCAAAAACAGCCTACCGATTCCGCAGCCCCCGCAGGACCCGAACTTCTCCCGTTTGATGTAGGACGTGAAACAGACCCTCTTTGCGGGGCGCTTCCGTCGCTGTTCGTTGCCTCTTCGTTTCTGGCATGTCGCGTGCTCAGGCATCCATCAGCCAATTCGGCAAGAGCTGTTGAAGGAGCCAAAACCATGACCACGAGCCAACCCCTTTTGACCATGAGCGGTGCCTGGGCCCTGAGCTATCACCCACTCCACGGAAATGGGATGCTGGATTCAACGCGATCCGTTCGTGTGGTCCGCAGTGAGCCGAGTCTTTGCGCGAGTGTCCCCCAAGTTGCCGCAACCTCAAAATCGCGCACCGCATGGTACCGGATTCCGTACATCCAGATCCTGATGGCGATCGTGTTGGGAGTGGTGGCAGGACATCTGTTTCCCAAAGAAACGCAGTCCCTGAAAGTGTTGGGGGATTTCTTTACAAGGCTCCTTCGCATGATGATTGCGCCGACGATTTTCTGCACAGTGGTACACGGAATCGGATCGATAGGAGACATGCGACGGCTCGGCAGAACAGGGTTTCGGACACTCCTTTACTTCGAGATTGTGTCTACTTTGGCGCTCATCATCGGACTTGTGGTCGTGAACGTAGTCAAGCCGGGGGTCGGTCTTCACATCGATCCCCGCACGCTCGACCCGTCCGTCGGTCAGAGCTTCCTGCACAAGGCACAGGGGAGTGAAAGCAAGGACTTCCTGCTCAACCTGATTCCGACCTCCTTTGTTGGTGCATTCACATCCGGGAATCTGCTTCATGTGCTCTTTGTCGCAGTGATTACGGCGCTCGCGCTTCCACTGCTGCCCGGAAAAGGCCAAGGCATCCTTCAATTCATCGACGCTGGGCGGAAACTCTGCATGTCCATGCTGGGCATCATCGTGAAGCTTGCGCCCCTTGGAGCGTTTGGTGCAATGGCCTACACCGTCGGCCACTTTGGCATCGGTTCGCTGAGCAAATTGGCACTCCTCATGGGCTGCTTCTACGCAACTGCGGCTCTGTTTGTCGGCTTGGTGTTGGGGGCCATCGTGCGTTGGACAGGGCGTTCTCTGCTCAAGTTCCTAGCGTACATCAAAGATGAACTCCTGCTCGTCCTTGGAACCGGCTCCTCTGAGACCGCACTGCCGGGCATGATGCGCAAACTGGAGTCCCTGGGTTGTTCGCGCGCCACCGTCGGTCTGGTGCTGCCCACGGGTTTCAGTTTCAACCTGGACGGGACCAACATCTACTTGACCATGGCCGTGATTTTCCTGGCGCAGGCGACGCACACACCGCTGTCTTTCGCGCAGCAAATCGGTCTCCTTCTGGCAGCACTTCTCACTTCCAAAGGTTCTGCCGCAGTGGCCGGCGCTGGGTTTGTCGCGCTGGCGGCAACCGTGCAAACGATTCCGGGTCTTCCGCTCGAATCGCTCGCGATTCTCATCGGAATCGACCGATTCATGGGAGAAGGCCGCGCGATCACCAACCTGATCGGAAACGGTGTCGCCACACTCGCCATCTCGAAATGGGAAGGGGAACTCTCCGCTGCCGCCGAGCCCACCTCGAATCCGGTCGGCCCTTGCCGATGATCACAAATCGCATGTTCCCACAAGAAATCAGCTTAGAGGGGACACCGGATCGGACTAGGGGGAGGGGGAGGGACCTGCGCCATGCGTTGTGATGCCAGTGACCATCTACTTCGCAAGAGATCTTTTGCTAAACAAATCGTCGGACATGTTTTCGTTCACTCTCCAAACTTTGCGGACCATTTTCGTCCGCGCTCCTCCCTTTGTGTTGTTCACCATCAGCAACTCGCTCGCGCCACAGACATTCCCTTGGCAAGTGTAGTTGCTGAGAGTCTCGGTCTTCACATTTGTGCCTGCGACGTTGAAGTACTTGCGTTCGAGCGGCACCATCTTGTCCTTCGCTATGGTGAACTCTATCTTTGCGTGGGAAGTCTGCTGGCCTGCTTTGGGCGTCGCGCTAATTCTCACTTGGGTCTGCGTATCCGAAAGGACTGTCGCCACATAGCGACTGCCAAAATGAGACTGGAAGTCATTCGGAGAGAACGTCATTCCCATGAAATTCTCATCTGCCTCGGTGTTCGCAATGCGTCGCACCTTCCCAAGCGCAGGAAGGTAGACATACGTCTCTGTAGGAGACAACGTGAGAACTTTGCTGCCCTTCATGTCAGCAGGGGCTGTGAACTCTGTGAGACGTTTCTCCCCCTTGGATCGCACGATCAGCGCGACCCTGCTCTCCGGTTTGCCGGGTGTTTGGTTCTGCACATCATATTCAAAGTATTGTGTCTGGGCCCGGTTCATCGCCTCGTCCATCGCGGCCAGCACTTTGTCTCCAGCGGCGTCTGCCCAAGCCGTCGCGCTGTCCAAAGCCAAAACACCGGATACAGCCCAAACCGAAAGTCCAACACGAAACGCGGTGCGCATATGAAACCTCTTCGTCCATTCCAAGGACCCCAAAAACCAACCCAAAACAACTTCACTTTCAACCTCGGCCGGTACAACGCTTGATTGTCGATTCCGTCGGGAAATGGCCCCAGAGGGTCTTGTTCAGACTCCCCCAATCACCCCTAATTTTCGATGTGTGGCTCGTTTGATTTGGGACGCTTGGGTTTCTTTTTCGTTGGCGTTACAGACTTCCCATCCTGGACAGACGAATCGTCTTTTTCGTCTGGTTTTCCGTCTGGTTTGGCCCCTCGTTTGGCATCCGGTTTCAGCACAATCTGCACTTCTCCGCTCGCCTGTCTGCCGACTTGCACTTCGTGCGGAATGTACCCCTCAAGTTCCAAACGAAGGTGCAGGGGTTCGTCTGTTTTGAGCGCCTCTTGTTCGAGCGGTGTCTGCCCCAACATCACCTTGTCGCTCATCCGAACCACCTTTGCGCCTGCTGGAAGCGACCGGAGTTGCCACCGAATCCGCTTGGGAGTCTCTACTTCCGCCGGTTTGGGGGGGCTTGGCTTTCTAAGCCCCCAAAACGCGCCTGCCCCACCCGCCACAAGCAAGAATGCCCCCACCATCGCAATCCAGGTCTTGCTTCGTTTCGCTTTTTCCACCACACCCGTGATGGCGTTCGGCGTAGGTGTCACCCCTGCCACTGTTTTCGCATCAGGTTCTGCTGTCCGATCCGACGGCACCACCGCCATCGCCCCTGAATTCCGGTGCCGATGTTTTTGCGGTGCGGGAAGCTCTGTTGTGAGCTGCTCAAGCTGGACTTCCAACACCGCCATCGTGGGTCGTTTCTCTTTGTCCTTGTCCAGCAGCACGTCCACAAGGTGCGCAATCTTTTCGGGGACATGCGGATTCACCGCTGCCACTTTGGGGGCCGGTTCGTACATGTGCTTGGCCATGAGTTCGCCAAGGGCCGAACCAGAAAACGGAGGCCGCCCCACCAGCATCTCGAACATCATCACACCCAGGGCATACACATCGGTCTTTTCATCCACCCCTTTTGCCCCCCGACACTGTTCTGGTGACATGTAGTTCGGTGTCCCCAAAAGCTCTGTCGCCCGAGTCTGTACACCCCCTTCATTCTGCTCTTCAATGAGTTTCGCAATCCCAAAATCCAACACCTTCACCCGCTCCCCCGTAGCCGTAGCCGAATCCCCCATCAACATCACATTCTCGGGCTTTAGATCTCTGTGAATGATTCCTTTGATGTGGGCGGCGGATAGGACGTTGGCGATTTGGAGGGCGATGAAGGCGACTTCGGAAGGGTTCATGGGAGCACCCAAGTGCTCGATTCTGTGGCCTAGGGATTCGCCTTTGAGGAATTCCATCACAATGTAGGGAATACCGTCGGGGAGTGTGCCGTGATCCGTGATTTGGACGACATCGGGGTGATCGACGATGTTGCTGGCGCGGGCTTCGTTGGCAAACCGGCGGGCAAATTCTTCATTGCGCGCGATTTCGGGGTGCAGAACTTTGATGGCAACGTGCCGTCCAAGTGACTGGTGCAAGGCCTCATAGACCGAGCCCATTCCTCCTTGCCCCAGTTTGCGGATGACCCGGTAGGGACCAACCTGCGTGTTCTCCTCAAGCGTCGCCATGGGTTTCTCTGTATATAAGTCTTCGACAAATAAAGTAACGGAGAAAACAAACTTTTACACTGATTTTCAGGGCATAGGCGGACATGAAAAGCACGGACCCAGCCGAAAGACAGATCGCCGTCTTCACACGGACCAAAAGGAGCGTTTGCCGTGTCCTGACATGGAGAATGCCGTCGGGACTTGTCAAACTTCAAGGTTTGGGAGTGATTTCAAAGAGGGACAGCTCGCATTCCCCGCCAAATTCCAACTTGAGAAGGAGGGGCCAAGTCGGATGATCGAGTACGTACACATCCACAGGCGACCAATCGGTTTCGGTCACGTCTTGGGCATGAAGGACGGGAACTTTGAAGGGAGCGTCGTGGATGCGCACGGACGTTTGCGCAATGCCCACCTTTCGCACCATTAGCGACGCAGAAAAGACAGACATCGAAACGGGTTGGCCAGCTCGCAAGAGTGCAAGGGAATGCCGACTGAGCAAAAAGGGGGGCGTGTCTGCGAAAGTGGTCAGGGGTCCTTCGGTTGACGTTTTGTGCCCAGGCTGTGTGGTCCCCTCAGACGACAAAAACACAATTCCAGACCCGCCGGAAATCGCCTTCGCGTCGCAAGAAACGGTTTGGCCGGTCGGGAGATGGGTAAAAACCACGCCTCCGTTGGGTGTTGCAGCGTCGATGCGCAGGGTGTGCAGTTCTCCCGAAGTGTAGTCAGACGCCCACACAGAGAACAGCGTTCCTGGTTGAACGTACTGCGCGAGTCGGTCGGCGTTGGGCGAGACGGCATCGACGACGGCCACGGCAGATTCCGACGAGTGTGAAACCGCCTTTGCTGGTTTGCTCAGCTTGCGCTTTTTTTCGACCATGTTGGATGTCACCTTTACTTCAAACCACCGTAGGGATCGGCACCGGTGTCGCCGGAGGAGTCGTCTGGGTCTTTGCTCTTTTCGGTGGGCTTGTCGGCGGCTTTTTCGGGCGGTTTTTCCGCAGGTTTTTCGGTCGCTTTTTCGGTCGCTTTTTCCGCAGGTTTTTCGGTCGCTTTTTCGGGCGGTTTTTCCGCAGGTTTTTCGGCAGATTTTTCGGTGACCTTTTCGGGCGGTTTTTCGGCGACTTTCTCGACTGTTTTTTCGGGGGCTTTCTCGGGGGTTTTCTCAGGCAGTTTTTCAGCCAAGGTTTCCGGTGCTTTTTCTGGCGCTTTTTCGACCGGCTTGTCTGTCTTTTTGTCCGTCGAAGCCGCCGGATTTGCGTGGGGAACACTTGGGGGCACAACCGGCAGAACAATCGGGGGCGGAACAACCGTTGTGGCCGGAACAAGCGGTGCGGAAGCGGACACGGGAACAGGAGCGGGAACGGGGGCAACGGGTTTGACGACGGGGTTTGCTGCCGTCGGTGCCGGAGCGGTTTTGTTCACGGCGCTGGCCGGTCTGGAAACGGGTGAAGGTCGATTCGACGGAGGAAGACCAGGTGTTCCCACAGGATTCATTGGACCGATAGGAACCGGCGGGGTTTGCACAACGGGCTGAGGCGCAGACCGAAATTGCGCGTAAAGAACACCAAAGAGAAGCCCCGCCGCCACCGCGCCGAGCAAACTCAACAGCGGTTTCGCATGGCGTTTGTAAAAGGGCTCGATCGCCATTTCTTCGTCGTCGAGGAACTCTGCTCGGTCTCTTTCGGGACGGGCAGCGGGGCGGCCTGAACGCGGCGGTGCAGCAGCGCGACCACTTTTGGACACACGCGAAGAACCACTGGCAGGGCGACGACCCGACGGAGGCGGTGGTTTTCGGTCGGACTTGGGGACATCTTGCCAGGCACCGCTCGCCCAGGCCGACAAAGACGGACTCCCATCGGAAACATCATCTTCGTCGTCGCTGAAGGTTTCATCGGATTCGGCGTCAGTCTCGCGAAGGTCCGCGCGAGAAGGGCGCCTTTGGGCCTGGCTTTCATTGCGTGCAAAACCAAGCAGTTGTTCGCGAACCTCTTTTGCCGTCTGAGGCCGCGCCGCCGGGTCTTTTTCAAGGAGGCTCAAAATGAAGTCGGCCAGATCATCGGACAGAGACGGATTTGGTTCCCTGGGATCGACGACGGGATCGCGAACTTGCGACAACAGAACTTGCAGACCGGCTTTGCCATCAAATGGGACGCGCCCCGTCGCCATTTGGTACAAAATGCAGCCAAGCGAATAGAGGTCTGCTCGACCATCCACGGCCTGTCCAGAAGCCTGTTCGGGAGCAATGTAATGCGGCGTTCCGAACACAGTTCCCATTCGGGAAATCGCATCCTCGCCAGGCGCATATGACACAAGAATTTTGGCGATTCCAAAGTCCACCAGTTTGACGACATCCGGCTGTCCGCGCTTTTCGTTGACGAGGATGTTTTCGGGTTTCAAATCGCGATGAACAATGCCTTGCGCGTGCGCCTCGATCAGTGCGGCGGCGATCTGGCCCCCTATCGAAACGATCTTCTGCAACGAGAGTGGCTTGCCGCGCAGAAGAGACGAAAGGGGGCGACCCGGCACGTATTCCATGACCAGAAAGGGGACCCCCTCTTCGGTCTGCCCGACCAGATGCACCGTCGCAATGTTCGGATGGCTCAGCTTGGCACCGGCCCGTGCTTCACGCACAAAACGCTTGACGACATCGGGGTCTTTGAGGAGATCGGAGCGCAGAACCTTGACCGCGACCTGGCGCTCCATTCCGGCCTGCTTGGCCAAATACACAGTCCCCGTCGCGCCTTGGCCGCAAACAGACTGAATCTGGAACTGACCCATCAGCAGCCGACCCACCCACGGACGCTGCGACTCAACTACAGGTACGACTGCGTAGCCGTCTGCCGGACAGAAACGCACCTCGTTTTCATACCGTTTTCGACAGTGAGTACACTCGGTCACGAATTGGTTTTATCACTTCGGCGCAGAAGACCAAAGCGTTCGCCCCCAAAAAGGTGTCGGCTCGCTTGGAATGAACGGCGGTTTTCCGACGGTAATGTTGTCCATATAGCGTCGCTCCTCGCGGTGTGGTACTTGAATCGACAGGAGAAAACCGACGATGAAAGCTCTTTCCCTTTCCGCTGCTTTGTTTCTGGCTGCGGCGAGTTTTTCTGCGAACGCCAAGGCCCCGCCTCCGAAAGCACCCCCCGCAAAAACTGCGGCATCCCAAGTCTCTGCTGAATCCGCCGGACGAGCCATCGGTGAGCTGGCTGGCAAGTTCAAATTCGGCATGACTCCCGAGGAGGCGATGACCATCATCGAGAAAGACATCATCACCAAATTCCAGCCTCGGATCGAAGCCGAAAAGGACCCCGCTGATCAAGATCGCATCCGCAAAGAACGCCAAGACACCATCGAGCAGATGCGCAATTCCTACATCAAGTTCAGTGGGCAGAAAACGGGCTGGGACGTGTCGATCGTGGACCGCGAATTCGGCCATCGAAACAACGAGTCGATGGTTGTGATTTGGGAAAAAGACCTGAAGCGCTTTCTCTTTTTCTGGAAAGAAAAACTTTACAAACAGTTCATCGTCTACAACGCCGAAAAATTCAAAGGCATGGACTTCGATACGTTCGTCGGTGCGATGGAAGGTCGGTACGGCAAAGCTTCGATGAGCTTCGCCAAAAAACAAACCGACGACGAGATGGCGCTGGATTATTACGAGTGGCCACCGCAAGGCGACTACACGCTGCGCGCCTACGACGCGACGACGTTCTACAACAACTTCTGCCTGTCCATCATCCAGAAGTCGCTTTGGCCCCAAATCGAGAAGGAACGCGCCGTCAACAGCCCGCCGCGTGTTCGACACACCAACACACACGTCATCGAAAACGTCACGACGGGCGATTCGGCGACCGACCCAAATGAGAGCATCGTGGATCAGCTCGTGGGTCGGAAAGCACAGACCAGCGTCGAACAAAAACGCATCGAAGAACGCATCAAAAAACAGCAGGAAAAAGAACGCAGCGGCAAGTAGTCGCGCGAGCTCCCATCGGTTTTTTCCAGCAACACAGTTGGTTTGGCGCAACGGCTGCTTCGCCCCTCGGGAGCATGTGGCGGTTTTGCCCAATCGCTGGCTTTCCAAAGCCAAAGGTTCACCATGGCAGGCATTTTCAAGGCATACGACATTCGCGGCACGTATCCGAACGAGCTTCACGAGAGCCTCGCGGCGCGAATTGGGGCAGCAACGGTTTCGGTTTTGTCGGCCAAACGCATCGTCATAGGACGCGACATGCGACAAAGCGGCCCCAGCATTCGTGCCGCGCTGATTGATGCAGTCCTTGCATCGGGTTGCGATGTGATTGACATCGGAGAAGTGGGCACGCCGACGCTGTATTACGCGGTCGCAAACTTCGAGGCCGACGGTGGAATCATGATCACCGCCAGCCACAATCCGGCTCGCTACAACGGTTTCAAGCTGTGTGGCAAGGGAGCGGCACCTGTAAGCTATGATACGGGAATTGCCGACATTGAACGCATCGTGTTGTCGGGTGCGCCGCTTCCAGTGGCCGAAAAACGAGGCCATTTGGAAAAGCGCGACGTGCTGGCCGACTATCACAAGTTTTTGCTCGGTTTGGTCCCTCCCATAAGGCCGTTTCACATGGTCATCGACACGGGGAACGGAATGATGGGAGCGGTGTTGCCGCCTCTGCTTGCACAACTTCCATGCCAAGTGACAAAGCTGTTTTTCGAGGTGGATGGCCGTTTTCCGAATCACGAACCGAACCCGCTCGACCCGAAAAACATGCGGGACCTGCAAGCCAAGGTCAAAGAGGTGAAGGCAGATGTAGGGATCGCGTTTGACGGCGACGGCGACCGCGCAATGTTCGTGGACGAGCGGGGCGAGTTGGTTCCGTCAGACCAAGTAACGGCGCTGCTCGCTGAGCCGTTTTTGGCGCGCGAACCAGGAGGAACCGTTTTGTACGATTTGCGTTCGTCGTGGGTCGTGCGGGACGAGATTCTCCGTCGAGGCGGAAAACCTATCGAAAGCCGCGTCGGACACAGTTTCATCAAGCGTGGCATGCGCGAAACGAACGCGATTTTCGCCGGCGAGCTGTCGGGACATTTCTATTTCCGCGACGCTTTTTTCACCGACAATGCCGAGCTTGCGATGCTGTGGGTTTTGGCGGTGCTGTCACGGTCTGATCAGTCCTTTGGCTCGGTGCTGCGACCGCTCAATCGATATTTTGCGACGGGCGAACTCAATTTTGTGGTTCAAGACAAAGATGCGGTGTTGCAAAAGCTGCAAAGCGCGTTTCCATCGGCGGACATTTCGTGGCTCGACGGAATCACGGTTCGATTGCCCGACTGGTGGTGCAATGTGCGCCCAAGCAACACCGAGCCGGTTTTGCGCCTGAACCTGGAAGCAAAAACGCGGGAACTGCGCGACGAAAAACGGCGAGTGGTCGAAGAGATCATAGGTGGGCACGCAGCTTCTTCGCAGCACTGATCGCGGGTTGCACGACGGCGCTTCTTTTGGGTTTCGGTTTTGACAGTTGCACCGAACCCCCCGTCGGAAAGGCTGCGCATTTGCATTGGGGGTTTGGTGCAAGGCGTCGGTTTTCGGCCCTTTGTGCATCGGTTGGCGACCGAGTTGGATTTGACAGGCTGGGTGCGCAACGACGAAACCGGCGTTCTTGTGGAAGTCCAAGGCCAGCAGGTCAATTCTTTCGTCGAGAGACTCAAAAAGGACGCTCCGCAACTCGCCAACATTCGGTTCGTTTCCGTCGAGCAGTGTTCCATCGTCCCCGGCGAGAGCGATTTTGAAATTGCACCGAGTCGGAGAAGCGAAACGCCAGCGACTCAGGTTGCAGCGCGGTTGGGCCCTGACGTGGCACCGTGTCCTGCGTGTTTGGCCGAAGTCGTCAACCCGTCACAGAGGCGATATCTGTACCCCTTTTCGAGTTGTACGGATTGTGGGCCTCGTCTGACCATTGCGCGCGGTTTGCCCTACGATCGGGCGTTGACAACGCTCGCAGAGTTTTCACTTTGCGAAGCGTGTTCCGTCGAGTATCACGATCCGGCGAACCGACGGTTTCATGCCCAACCACTCGCTTGCGAGGCTTGCGGGCCGCATCTTTCGCATTCGCTTGCACACATTGTCGCGACGCTGCGGAACGGTGGGATTGTTGCGCTGAAGGGCGTGGGGGGATATCAGCTTTTGTGCGACGCACGTCGAGAATCTGTGGTCGCTCGTTTGCGACAAAGAAAACGGCGCGAGGGCAAACCGTTTGCGGTTCTTGTGCAGAACGCAGCCAGCGCCCGCCTCTTCGGGGAATGGACGTTGGCCGAGCTGACGCTGCTCGAGGATTTTCGTCGCCCCATCGTTCTGGTTCGACGAAAAGAAGGTTGCCCGATCGCTCCGTCTGTTTCGGGAGGCCGTTCCCTCTCGACGGTGGGCTTGGTTCTTCCCATGTCGCTTCTGCATGTCCTGCTGTTTTTTGAATGGTTTGGACGACCGCAAAATCCAGCTTGGTATGAACAACCCTCGGACGTTGCGTTTGTCGCGACCTCGGGAAATGTGTACGGTGAGCCGCTCATCGCAGACGACGCGGAAGCGCAAGCGAAACTGGGTGACGTGGCGGATCTTGTGGTTTCACACAACCGGCCCATCGCGACGCGGTGCGACGATAGCGTGGTAAAAACCATCGGGGAGCGACGACTCATCGTGCGGCGAGCGCGGGGTTTTGTGCCCGAACCTGTCGAACTTCCGTGTGAAATGCCGCCTGTTTTGGGTCTTGGCGGAGACGGGAAAGCCGCATTTTGCTTGACCCGTGGCCGCGAGGCATTTTTGTCGCAACACTTGGGCGATTTGGACAATCTCTCGACGCTGGACGGTTATCGCGAGGCGTTTTCGCATCTTTCAGCGTTGCTGGGAATCCGACCGGAAAAAGCGGTTTGCGATTTGCATCCAGATTTTGTCTCTCGACGAATTGCAAAGGAATTGGGTCTGCCGCTCGTCGAGGTGCAGCATCATCATGCACACCTTTTGGCGGTGCTTGGTGAACACAAAGCGCGCGGTCCTGCGGTGGGTCTTGTCGTGGACGGTTTTGGTTACGGTCAGGACAAAACAGCGTGGGGAGGCGAGGTTCTTTTTTCAGACGGCCAGTCGATGCGTCGCCTCGGCCAGCTTTCACCGATTTCGCAGCCGGGTGGAGAACTTTGCGCAAGGCAGCCGTGGCGATTGGCGACGGCAGTGCTCACAAAAATCGGACAAAAAGAAGCGGCGGAAAGACGGTTTGGAAAACGCTGGCCAGTCGGTCGTTTGCTTCACCTGCTCGAAACAACGCAGTTTGCAACACCGACGACGGCGTGTGGTCGATACTTTCAAGCTGCCTCTGCACTTTTGGGTTTGTGCGATGAAGAACACTTCGAGGCTGAAGCGGCCCTGTTGCTGGAAGGCCAAGTTCTAACGCCAAGCGCGCTGCCCGGTGGTTTTCGTCTGTCTCACACACATGATCGCGACGAACTCGATTTTGCGCCTTTGTGGCTTGCGTTGCTGGACTGCGATGTGAAAACCGGGGCGGAGCTGTTTCACGGAACGCTGGCAATGGGTCTTGTCGAACTGGCGATGTCGTCGCTGAAACGGCTTGGTCACAACCGAATCGCGCTCGGCGGAGGATGTGTGCAAAACGGAATCCTGGCGAACATGCTTTGCGCAGAGTTTTCTCGTCGCGGAATAGAAGTTTTTTTGCCTCAACACATTCCGCCAAACGATGGTGGGCTTTCTTTCGGGCAGGTGGTTTTCGAGTCCGCTGCTCACGCTGGATAGAGCGGGACAAGTTCGATTCCTGAACGCAGGTTTTCGACGGAAAAGTAGTGTTCTTCCAAATTGAGAAGCAGCATGGTTTTTGATTGGTCGTCCATGCCAAAACTCGACGACAAAACGATTTGTTCGTCACCAATCGTTTGATAGCCCGTCGGGATGATGGTGTGACCGTAGACCGCAATGTTGGCGGACACGAGGGAAAGCAGCGTCTGGGCCTTGAAAGGCGGCAAGACATGCTCCCACAGCAATTGCCCGAGGAGTTTGGCGGGCAGCTCGCCGGGTTTTAAGGACTTGTGCCCACGGTTGCGGTCGAAACGACGCGGCGCGATGTACCGACGGTAATCAATGCTCTCGAAATCCTCGGGTCCGAGCAGTTCAGCGGCGGGTGCGGCGTGCGAAAAAAACAGGCCACACGGGGCTCTGGCGACGAGCGGAAGGGATCGAAAAGAACTCGCCATGTGCAAGCTGGCCTCGATGCCAAGGCGCTGTTCGAGAGCGGCTGCGTCGTCGCGAGCGAAGAGTGCGGTGCGCGGACCTCCGATATGTGCGTGTTCGTGGTTGCCCAGAAGCACATGCACGTGGCCCGGATATCGATCCGACAACAGCGCGAGACCGAGCAGCACGGCAGGTGATTCATCGCGATAGGGTCGCCCGCACAGTGGATGCCCGAACGGAGCGTCGGTCGGCCATTCCGACGGGGACAGATAGGGACCGTGAATCAAATCGCCCAAAAACAGAAGATGGGCGTCGGGACCGAGCTGCTCGAAACGCGCGGCGATGTGCAAAAAATCGCGATAGTTTCCGTGCAGGTCCGATGCGACCAGCAATTTGCCGTGCGCCGGAAGACGAAGGAGCTTTGCGCGATGGGCCATGTGTTTTGGTCGCAGATCGCAGGGCTGGCCACCCCCAAAAACCTCGTCGCGGCAACGCGCAGGTGCCAGCCCGATGCGCGCGGCAATCATAGCATTTTCGCGAACCTGACCCTTGTTTCCGAGGGAGAGAAGGGTTACTAATCGTTGCTGCGGCTTTTTCCACCTCGCGGTCTGTTCGCGGTTTCAAGGTGGCTCTCTCGTCGGTGAGCCTTTTCTGAGGCACACCTTTCGCAGCAATGGCTCGCTCAAGGCACAAGCATGATTGGCAATCTCATCAAGAAACTGTTTGGTACCAGCCACGAACGCGAAGTTCGTCGTCTGCAACCGCTGGTCGCTCGCATCAACCAACTTGAAGAAACTTTTAAGAAAAAGACCGACGCAGAACTCGGCCAAATGACCGCCGGGTTTTATGAACGTCTCGACAACGGCGAGCCGCTCGACAGTTTGATTCCCGAGGCGTTTGCTTCGGTGCGTGAAGCAAGTCGGCGCGTGCTGAACATGCGGCACTACGACGTGCAGCTCATCGGCGGAATGGTTCTGCACCGAGGGGCCATCGCCGAAATGAAAACCGGCGAGGGAAAAACACTGGTTGCGACGTGCCCGCTCTACCTCAATGCGCTTTCCCGCAAAGGTGCCCACCTGATTACGGTGAACGACTACCTGGCGATGCGCGACGCGGAGTGGATGGGTCGCGTGTACAAGTTTTTGGGTATGTCCGTCGGAACGATCGTTCACGGTCAGTCGGACATCGAAAAACAAGCCGCCTACCGTTGCGACATCACCTACGGAACAAACAACGAGTTCGGTTTCGACTATTTGCGCGACAACATGAAAGAGTCGATCGAACGCTATGTGCAACGGGAATTGCACTACGCGATTGTCGATGAAGTGGACTCGATTCTGATTGATGAGGCGCGCACGCCGCTCATCATTTCGGGCCCTGCCGAACAGTCCGCGCAACTTTATTACAAGGTCAATTCAATCATTCCCCGTCTGAAAAAAGACATCGATTACACGGTGGATGAAAAACACCACTCGGCGGTTCTGACCGATTCGGGCGTCGAGAAAGTCGAAAAACTGCTCAGCATTCACAACCTGTACGACGCGCAAAACATCGAGTGGAACCACCACGTCCAGCAAGCCTTGCGTGCGCACACGCTGTACAAAAAAGATGTGAACTACATGGTCACGGACGACGGGAAGGTCGTGATCATCGACGAGTTCACGGGACGACTGATGCCGGGCCGACGCTGGTCCGACGGTTTGCACCAAGCCATCGAAGCCAAGGAGGAAGTGCAAATCGAAGAGGAAACGCAAACGCTCGCGACGATTTCCTTCCAAAACTTGTTCCGTTTGTACAAAAAGCTCGCCGGCATGACGGGCACCGCCGACACCGAAGCCGAGGAATTTCACAAAATTTACAAACTCGACGTGGTGATGATTCCGACGAATCTGGCGATGGTGCGCAAAGACTTCCCCGATCTCGTTTACAAAAACGAGCGAGGCAAGTTCAGGGCTGTCATCGAGGAAATTGCGGAATGCCACGAACGAGGCCAGCCCGTTCTTGTCGGTACGGTCAGCGTCGAAAAGAGCGAAGTCCTGTCGGCCATGCTGAAGAAAAAAGGCATCCCGCACAACGTGCTGAACGCCAAAGCACACGCTCGAGAAGCTGCAATCGTCGCGCAAGCCGGTGCCAGCAAAATGGTCACGATTGCGACCAACATGGCAGGCCGAGGCACCGACATTTTGCTCGGTGGCAACCCCGAATTTATGGCGCGCACCGAAGTGTACGGCGAAGAAATGGCGTGCCGACCCGGTGCATGCGACGAAACAGCCGAGGCTTACAAAACGGCGCTCAGCAAATTCCGCAAAACCACCGAGGAAGACAAGGCCATCGTCCGGCAGGCGGGCGGTTTGCACATTTTGGGCACCGAACGCCACGAGTCGCGCCGCATCGACAACCAACTTCGCGGTCGAGCAGGCCGTCAGGGCGATCCGGGGTCGTCTCGGTTTTATCTATCGCTCGAAGACGACCTGCTCAGGATTTTCGGCGCGGAACGAATCACGGGTCTTATGGAACGACTCGGGATGGAAGAGGACGTGCCTATCGAGCACTCGATGGTCAACCGAGCCATCGAAAACGCGCAGCGCAAAGTCGAAGCGCATCACTTCGACATGCGGAAGCACTTGCTCGAATACGACGACGTGATGAACCAACAGCGCAAGAGCATCTATGCGCTGCGTCGTGCGGTGCTCGAGGGCAATCTGCCGGGCTTTGATGTCGAGGCGATTCTCAAAGGCACCGTCCAGGTCGCGCAAGCGCCGCAAGTCAACGAGGACAGCAACGAGCATCAGGTAGCCGCGCCGCCTCCGTCTGTCGATAAGGTCAAAGCCGAATACGACAATTGGCGCGAGCGCCTTGAGCCCGTCGTCACGGTCATTGTCGATGCGTTTTGGGACACGCCGCAAACAGACGAGCAAACAGACGACGCTCACTTTGGGGACACTCCCGGTGAAATCCAAAAACCGCAGCCCAAAAAGGAAGGGCCGGGGCGTTTGCGCGATGCGCGGGCGCTGACGCACGAGCTGTATCGTCGCTTCGGATCGGTCATCGAATTTCAGTCCGAAGAGCACACCAAGAAGAAGAAGATCATTTCCAAAATCGTTCACGGAACAGCCGTGTCGCTGTGTCAGCAGCGAAAGCGCGTGTTCGATTTGGCGTACGACCTTGTAGAGAAAATTGTCGTCGAGTACTGCCCCGAAGATCGCACGCCGGATGATTGGGATTTGACCGCGCTCGAGACTGCTCTCAAGGATCAGTTCGGTGTCTCGATTTCCTTCCAAGACGTGGGTCAAGAAGCCAGCGCCATCGCCGACAAAGCCTGGGAGCACATCGAAAAACAAACCGAGGCGCGAGAAGCCGAGCTGGGTTTGGCGTTCCTCTATTTCGCCCGGCACTTTTGGCTGGAAGAAATCGACGCACAGTGGATCGACCATTTGAAAGGCATGGACCACCTGCGCGAGGGCATCGGCCTGCGCGGCTACGGTCAAAAGGACCCGAAACAGGAGTACAAAAAAGAGGGCTACAACATGTTTTTGCAGATGATGGACACCATCTCGCAAAACGTGGCACGCAAGCTCTATTTGGTGCGGATGGATCAACAGGGTCCGGTGGAGACACCCGAACAAGAGGCCGAACAGAAATTGCCGGAATTTCGCCACAAGGCCCGCCGGATTGTCTTGCACCACCAGTCCACGCCGACCTCGGGCAGCGAAGAGGAACAAGCGGCAGCAGACAGCAAAGAGGCGGGACAGCAAGACGACGGGGGCAACAAGCCCAAACCCGCTCGCCGAGAGGAACAAAAGGTCGGTCGCAACGAGCCCTGTCCGTGCGGTTCAGGCAAGAAGTACAAAAAGTGCCACGGCGCAAACGCGACATAGGCGTTCTGAGAGGTGAACCGCATGCGGGTTTGGTTTCGATTCGATCGTCTGTTTCCCTCTCGGTTTTGGGTGTGGGGTGCGTGTTTGGGCATCTTGGGGGGCCTTTGGGGGTGCCATCCCAAAACGGCCCCCTCGGAAGGCGATGCACCGGACCTTTCCCAACTGGTGCGCGACTTGGGAAGCTGCGTGTCCGAGGCAGCCAACTTGATCCGAAACCCCGGTTTTGAAGCACCAAGCACCGAGCTTGATGGAAACGGAAAAGCGAACAACACCGGGAATCCCGCGAGTTCGATTCCCAATTGGGATGGCTGCTGTAGCCAAGCCGGCGGCGGAACCACCTGGGTCATCGCAACGACCTCTCCCAAGTGCGGGACGCGGGCGCTGTCGGTCCAAAGCACAAGCGCCAACGCCAACGTCCTCAATCAAAGCCTGCCGCTGTCGAGTCAGGTCGGCAAAACGCTGCTCGCCTCGGCCTTTGTATTTGTGCAGTCCGTTTCGGGTGCTGGGCAGCTTGGCATCGACGTGTGGGACGACCAAGCCAAGAAAGTCATCGCGAGCTCGGTGCCGGTCAAAAACACGACGCCGGACTGGTTCAAAGTAGACCTGTCGGTGCCGATTCCTGCCGGTGGAAACCTGCAACTTCGGATCACGTCCTCGGGAACGCTCACGGCACTCGTAGACGATCCCATCGCCCAAGTGCGGTAGCCCCGAGCCCAAGTCAACACGCCTTCGGTTCCACCGCACGCGAGTTTTCTGTGACAGGGCCAGCGGTTGGCGGGCTTGAGGCTTTGGGAAGACCTGCTCGTACCCCCATCGTGCGAGTAGCATGCTCGCATCCGAGCAATGGTGCTCTGTTCCGCGTCCTGTCTCGTGATGGTTGGCGCCTCCGTCTTTGGCGGCAACGTCGGTCGCGTCAGTCCCCTGTGGCTGCTCAGTAGTTACCTGCTCATCTCCATTGCAGATCTATGTGTTTCCCCGATTGGATTTTCGCTAGTGAGTCGACTCGCACCGCCGAAAATCGTTGGCGCTGCGGGAGCCAGCCAAGCGACGAGCCCGGCCATCAGCGCCAACCGCGAGCGAAACGTACATGCCACTTCCACTGGCGGTGTATGGCAAACACAAGGAATTCTTCCCCACGGGGGGCTCTTATGCAGGTCTCTGCGGTCGCGCGCCTGCGGGCTGGCACTTCTGGGGATGTAGAGGACGCTGTGGCGCGGCTGCGTGAGCAGAGCAACGCGGAACCGAAGAACCCATGGCTGAAGACGAGCCACCCGCGCTCGGGCGCACGAAAGGTGACAGCCGAGTATCGATAGGCTGCTGGCGCTTCCGCACTCATATGCTCCAGGGCCCAGAGCACCGGGGAACGACGGGCCAGTTCCTGCTTTTGCGCTTCGAGCGCTGCCAGTTCCGCCTCGGCCTCATGGACGCCACAAACGGATGGGTGCTGCCGCCGCCCCACGCGCGCCGGTTTGCCAAATCCGTTTCTGCGGTCGCCGCACAGGCCTTTCTTCCG
>DAOLIT010000013.1:0-77170 GCA_035328405.1 Pseudomonadota bacterium
TCGTTGTTTTCTTCTTTCTACGATGAGCAAAACAGTTCCCCCGATTGATGATGATGGAGAAGCTGGTAGCGGATCTGCGCAGCCTGCGGGCGGGGAGGCTCAACGTGAGGACTCCGCCCCCGTAAGAGTCGAGGAAAGCGATCGGGTGTCTTCTCCGAAACCTTCGTCGCGCAAAGGGGAACAGGTCGGAAAGTACCGTTTGGGGGAGTGTCTGGGGGAAGGCGGGATGGCTGTGGTGTATGAGGCGGTGCGAACGGATCACCTCAAAAATCGCGTGGCAATCAAGTTGATGCACCCGTCGCTGGCAAGGATTCCCGAATACGTCGCTCGGTTTGAGAGAGAAGCGGAAATTCTGTCCAAACTGGATGATCCAGGCATCGTGCGTGTGATGGATTTTGGGATCTTCCAACATGGCGAGTGCTATCTGGTGATGGAGCTTCTTTCGGGGGAATCACTTGCGGGTCGATTGAGTCGCCAACCGTTGCACCGATTGGATTGGGAAGTTGCGGTTCAGTTCGGACACCAAATCGCATCTGCGTTGGCCTATGCACACAAACAGGGAGTGGTACATCGAGATTTGAAACCGGACAATGTGATGGTTGTGACGGACTCGGCTGTGGTGCTGGGGGAGCGGATCAAACTGGTCGATTTTGGCATCGCGAGACAAATCGAAGAAAGCGGAAGGCCACTGACGGTCGAGGGCGGGTCGATCGGAACGCCACGCTACATGTCGCCGGAGCAACTCAAAGGGATTCCGGTAACGCCGGTTTCGGATGTGTTTTCTTTGGCACTCGTCTTGTTCGAGAGCATCGTAGGACGTTCCCCCTTTGAGCAAAGTGGGTTCGTGGCCCCGGAGCACATTGTCTTCGGAGTCCCATTGAGTTTGCACGCTGTGAGGGAAGATGTACCTCGCGCGATTGGTGACTTGTTGCGGCGTATGCTGTCCAAGGTCCCGACAGAACGACCGAGCATGGCCGAAGTGGCGTCTGAACTGGAAAGGAACTTGCCGTCGATTCCGTCCTTGGAGAAACCGCTGACAGGCCACCGCAAAGGGACGTCGAGACTTTCTGGTGGAGTTCCTACACAGGTCTACGTTGCGGGCGGAGTCGCGTTGGGAGTTCTCCTTTTGGCCACGATCGCAGCGTTGGTTTGGAATGTTCTGCCGCGTTTTTGGGGACTCCGATCGGACCGTGTGCCGGTTCCGTCCTCTATGGTTCGGATTCCCGCAGGGAGTTTCCCGATGGGCACCCGTGCCGACGACGTGCGCGGAGTGTATGACCAATGCGTCAAGGAATTTTCAAGCTCGGCTCGGGATTGCGCGCTGTCGATGTTTGAGCGGGAAGTTCCACAACAAACCGTGCGAATGTCTGAGTTTCTGGTGGACAAAGAACCCATCAAAATTCGGGAATTCCTGAGATTTCTGGAAGCCAACTCTTCGCGAATCCGGGTGGAAGAGGACAGTGATACCAAACAACCGCGTTTTGTGACGCTCGGGGACGGGAAAAAGCTGCTGGATTTGCCGGGGAGTCACATCGTGTATGACAAGGCGCACGGGACGTTTTCTGTCGAGGCAGCGTATGAAAACCGTCCCGTGGAACAGATATCGTGGCGTGCGGCGAATCTGTATTGTCAGGGGCTTGGGAAGGTGCTCATTTCAGAAGCACAATGGGAGTATGTTGCGTATCTGTTGCAGAGCCAGGACGCTTCGGTTTCCAAGATTCCAGACTCGCATGGTTTGGCGTGGTCGGTGGGAAGCTATGAATGGGTGTTTGACCAGTTTTCAGAAGGCAAATATCTGTTGTGCAAAGACTGCGAGGATTGGCGTTTTGGTTCCCCCCTAAGTGAACGATCCGACAACGATTCGTGTGTCACTCGCGGGTGCAAACCCGAGCGAGATCGGGGTGTTCACTGCCGCCGTACCAAACGGACGTTTCACAATTGCAGCGTCGGCTCACAATACACAACCTTCCGCTGTGTGCGTCTCCTCAGCGGTTCGTAAGTGGGGAGTCCGCTTCGTAGTCCAAAAAGACGCTCTGCATCATGTGTTCGGGTTGATGCCGCCGAAAGAGTCCTGCTCGGACACCAATGATCCAAATGGGCGACTCCCGATACGTCACGACAAACAGGTTGGCCCGTTTTTTCGCAGGAACTTTCATGTCAATCAGGACATCGCTGACTTTGCGCCGACCACACGGTAACTGCATGCGATCGCCTGGTTGCAAACGGCGGACTTGCAATGGAAAACCGGGTGCAGGCAATCGCACGACTGCGCGGAAAGGATTGCTCCCGATGATGCGTTCAGGAGGACCTGACAAAGAAACGTGGAGTCGTCCGGAACCGATGCGGAAAGCACCGGTTTCAGCAATGTCAACTGGAAGGAATGAGTCGTCGATTTCGATAGGCCGTCTCTGTTTGTCAAAGACATAAATCGCGTCGTAGCGTCTTTCGATCAGCCAGCCGCCCGGCAAATCGAGCTCGACAGAGCCTTTCGACGTGTTAACGATCCCGAGCAAACCCGCAATGTTGCGAGCGGAGAGCGCGTGCGGAATGAGAATCTGAAAAACGCGCACGAGGATCGGTTTGGGGAGAGCCCGGAGCTTGCCGGCGTCTAGCACCCAGGGTTCATCGGAAGCATTGGCTGCGCTCTGTTCGAGCAATTGTCTGAGGTGATCTTGTGCGAGTTGATCCAAAAGCAGGGAATCCTCGAGACACTGGGTCGCCAACGAGGCCAAACGTTCTTTGAACCGAGGATTCTCTTTTTCCAACCTGGGAATGTGGTCGTAGCGAATTCTGGAACGAAGAAAGCGTTCGTCTTCGTTGCTGCGGTCAAATACGGGCAACCCCGAAAGGAA
The DNA here is from genome assembly GCA_035328405.1 of Pseudomonadota bacterium. Lineage (GTDB taxonomy): Bacteria > Myxococcota_A > Polyangia > Palsa-1104 > JAEUJZ01 > JAEUKA01. The sequence continues at coordinate 2,853 of DAOLIT010000013.1, forward strand.
CGGTTGGGCGATGCGTACAAACTCAAGCACCGTGCTTCTGTCGAGGGAAAGCAACGGTCTTAGTACATGAACACGCTGGCCCTTGTGAAGGATGACGCGATGCGCCGGAATGCCGGACAGACCGCGCAGTCCGGCACCACCGAGCAAACGCTGAAACACGGTCTCCGCTTGGTCGTCCCGTGTGTGGCCGGTCAAAATCCACCGCGCGCTGTATTCGTGGGCGTAATCGAGCAACGCTTGATACCGGGCTTGTCGCGCGCTTGCCTGAAGCGAACTTCCTTTTTTGAGCGTCACCGGAATGGATTTCACCGATAGGTCCAGCCGTTGAAACGCCGAGAGGACCGCGAGTGCTTCGTCGGTCGCTTCTTCGCGCAAGCCGTGGTTTATGTACACCACCTGGACCCTCCACCCGGTTCCGATCATGATCAGCCGGATTGCGAGTGCAAGTGCTGTGGAGTCTGGCCCACCTGAACAGGCCACAAGCACTCCCTCGTTTTGCACAAACAGGCCTTGTTGTTGACGAAGTGTTTTCCGCATCACGCGCACGACCTGGGAGTCCTGCAATGCGCGCAACAAAAGGGTCCTATCAAAGCTGTCGCACAGTGCTGCGGCTTCTGGATCGGGATCAGGAATCTGCATACCACACCTTCAAGCGAGGGGCGCGATGATACACTTGGCCGTCATGAGACTGTGTGTGTTTTCTTTGGCAGTGCTTGTGTTGTGTTTTCAGGTGCGAGGCGTGGGGGCCGCTGATCCGGGCGAGCCGACTCTTTCGCAAGGGGAAAAAAAGGGGGAAAAAGGGGAAAAGGGGGAAAAAGGGGTTCAGGCGAACAAGGAGGCCGGTGCGTCAAAGGGGGACACCGGAAAAAGCAGTGACAAGGGGGCCAGTGCGACTCCCGACAACACTCGCCCACCTATCAAAGTTCCGGGGTCTTCCGTTCCGTTTTCGGTTGTGCAGAGGCAAGCCAAGGAAGCGAAAAAAACCCTCGTGCTCGAGTTCTTCGCCCATTGGTGTGAGCCCTGCAAAGAAATGGAACACGAGGTTTTTTCAAAAGACAAAGTGCAAGCCTTGTTGCGTCAAGTTCACTTCGTTCGTTACGACACAGACACACCGGTTGGCAAGGAAGCCAAGGGGCTGCTCGGTGTCCAAGGAATTCCGACCCTGGTGGCGCTTCGCACCGACGGAGAAGTTGCCTCTCAGCTACTGGGTGCCCGCACGGTAACAGAGACGTTGCGTTGGCTCAAAAATGTCGCGCCTGATTATGAACCGCTCGCTCGTTTGGAAGAACGGATCGCACAAAATCCAAACGATGCAGAGGCCATGCTGCGGCTGGCCCTGCGTTTCACAAACACCGGTTTTGTGGACAAAGCGAGGCCGTTTCTGGAAAAAGCCACGACGGCTCCACATGCGAATGTGGAAACGCGATCGATGGCGGATTGGACGTTGCGGAAACTCAAGCTGCGCATCTTCCTTCCCAAACAGCAGCTCCTTGAACGCTTGCTTTTGTTTCCCAATCCACAAGACCCGCAGACCGAAGAGGCGCTCGTTGCGCTGCTCCGGTTGGGCCCGGTGGATTCGGCCTCGCAGCCGGTAGTCGCACGGGTTGTGGGCCACATGCTCGTGCCAGGCAACACCAACAAATTGAACGCTTTTGTGTATCGCTTGCTGCGGGCGAAAGCGTATGCCGAGGCTGAGCGCGTCGCTCGGTATGTGCTGTCTTTGGAACCGCAAAATCCGCTGTTCTTGGATTCCCTCGCCGAGGTCCACAACCTGCGCGGACAAAGCCAAGAAGCGCTGCGGTTGTCGAATCAGGCGGTCGAAATCGGGCAAAAGCGGAAGGACATTCAACTCCTTGCAGACCTTCATGAAAACCGAGAGCGGTTTCAGCGAGCTCGGCAAGAACCCCCGAGTGACTTTCTGGTGCCGTCCGACGAACCGCAGCCGTGGGAACTCGACTGACCGACGCGCTTTTTGTTGGCTACGGATGTTGCAGTGCTTCCAGCGGATGAAAACCGTCGGCGACCACGGTTTTTTCCAAGTTGGTTTTGTCCACTGCGAGCACTTCGATGAACACGGCGGGCACCTGCGTGTTTTCCACCAAAATTTCACTGCGCGCGACCACCGGTTTGCCTTTGGCCATCGCAACTGCAACCTGTGCCGCTTGCCCCGCCAGACGGTGGAGCGGTTTGTACACGGTCATGGTTTGACTGCCCGCCGCGATGCGTTGACACGCCGAAAGTTCCGCGTCCTGCCCCGTCACCAGGACTTTTCCGTCGCGTCCGTCTTCACGCAACGCCTGAATCGAACCCGCTGCCGTGCCATCGTTTGGGGCCAAAATTGCAAAAAACGACAGGCCGCGCGCAATCGCCGCGTTCACGATGCGTTTGGCGTGCTCCGGTTTCCAATCGTCTACCCAATCTTCGTGAACCACCTCGATCGCGCCGCTTTGCACAAGCGGCACCAGCACTCGGTCCTGCCCTTCCTTCATGAGGTGCGCATTGTGGTCGGTTTTCGCACCATGGAGTCGCAACACCTTCACCGGTCCCTTTGTCGGCAACCGTTCCACCAGATACCGAGCTTGTTTCTCTCCGACCGCCACTGCGTCGAACGAAATGTAGAAATCGAGTGACGGTTCAGGAATCAGCCGGTCATACGCAATCACCGGCACTCCCGCCGCGTGGGCCAATCGCACCGCTTTGCTCATCGCCGCTCCGTTGTGAGCGACGATCACCAGCACGTTCACCTTGGCAGTCAGCAGCGACTCCACATCTTTCATCTGTTGCGTGTCCGACGAATTTGCCGACAGGTCCATCACGGAAGCCCCGAGAGCCTGCGCTTTTGCGACAAACGCCGCTCGATCGCGTTGCCAACGCTCTTCTTTCAGCGTGTCGAAGGACAGGCCGATGCGCACCCTGTCTTGCGTTTGCGCTTTCGTCTCCGTCGTTCGTCCCTGCCGAGACAGAAGCACGCCGATGAGCACGCTCAACAAAAGTGACGCTACGACCAGCAGCAGCCGTTCCCGTTTTCCGGGCGTACTCGACGCGCTGTGTTCGTTGCCTTCCTCGGATTCCTTGCTTTTCAACACGCGCACACTCTACCGATTTCACAGCCGCCAAAACCCGCAAAATCCAAAAGAAAAACGCGGCTCTGTCGCCCTTATCGGATGGATTGTTTGGCAAGCCGAACGGGAATGTGATCGGGGTGTACGCGGCTGTCGAGCAATATCGAGCGGGCTTGTTCGCGGGTTCGCAGAAGGTGTACCCACACGGCATCGAACCGATGGAGTCGTTCGGTAAGTTCCGTGTCTTTCCCGTCGCCCAAATGAATCGACACGCCGTCTTTTGTGACCAACGTCGCGCCGCGCGTTTCGTGAACTTGAACTTCTTTCACCTGGGGGCGAGCCCGGCTTTGTTGGTACAGCGACAGCGCGTGCAGCGCGAAACGAAACAGAGCTTTCGCTGTCTCCGGTTTTTCTTGGTACAGCCTTCGCGCGACACCGCCGAGAAAGGGCAACCCACTCGAGTAATCCGATGGCGTCGCCCGCCGAAACGCCGTGCCGTCTGCCGTGATCAGATACACCGAACCGAGGCCGACCAATGCCACAGGTTCATGTTCGGTCACTTCAATCACAAGCTGCGCAGGCAAGTGTTTCAGAACCTTCACCTGTTGCAACCACGGTTCGTGTTTCAAGCGGGCCGCAACCTCGCTTGTATCGAGCGAAATCAAATTCACCCCCAACTTGACTTCCGCCAAGTCGCGCAGACGCGCCTCCGTCACATGTCGCGTTTTGGAAAACACCACGCTTGTCAGTGCAAACCGAGGGCTGTGCAGAAGGTAGTGGCGGACGAAAAACCCACCCGTCACAAACAGCGCAAGCAGACCCAAACAGGACACCGTCGCCCAAAGCAGCGAAATCGCCGAGGTCGGCTGTCGGCTCTCCTCTTTCGATGTGCGTCCTTTTCGGCGCGTCCGACGATTCCCTGACCGCCAAAACCAAAACAACTTCAGACCCGAAAAGGTTGAGCGGTGCTTGCGGGTCGTTTTTCGTGACAAAAACAGCGACATGAACGCCGAAGTTTAGGCTTCCCAAAATGCCCTGTCCAAAAACTGGACACGTTTGTCCGCGTCGAGCTGTTGCAAACTTGTCGCGCTTTCTTGCGGAAACCTCTGGCATCGTAGTAGCTGTCCCATTCCATGAACGTACTTCCTGCTGAACACGGCACCCTTTTTGAAAAGACCGCTCCACTCGTTTCAACCAGACAGACAACGACCCTGGATCGGGTTCTGCACCATTTGCTTTCTCTGCAAAATCCCGACGGTGGGTGGGAAGGCGAGATGGTGTGGAACACGATGATTCTGTCGCAATACATTTTGACCCAGCGAGCGGTTGGGAAACCCATTCCCAAAGACCGCGCGCTGCGAATGATTCATCACTATTGCGTGACGCGGACCCCCGATGGTGCGTGGGGAATGCACGCAGAGTCCGAAGGTTACGTTTATTTCACGACGCTGGCCTACGTTGCATTGCGTGTCCTTGGAGTCTCTCCCGATGATCCATTGTGCGCAGACGCGCGGCGTTTCTTGTCGCACCAACCCGACGGAGTGCTCGGCATTCCTCATTGGGGAAAGTTCTGGCTTTCCATGTGTGGTTTGTATGAATGGGAGGGCGTGAATCCGTTTCCTCCTGAACTGTTTGTGACGCCGCGTTGGCTGCCGATCAATCCGTTCCGTTTCTACAACCACACGCGCTACATCTATTTGGGAATTGCGTATCTGTATGGGAAGCGATTTCGGATCGATTTGGGAGACATCCTTCCTCTTTTGCGCAGCGAGCTTTTTGAACAAATTGGGCAGCTTCCCTACGATCAAATCCGTTTCGGAAACTATCGGAATACCGTCGCCAAAACGGATCTGTACGTTGCGCTGAGTCTGCCATTGAAGGCAGCGTATGAAGTCCTGCATCGGTACGAACAGAGACCCATTCGTCGGTTGCGACAACACGCACTCAACGAGTGTTTGCAGCGAATTTTTTACGAAATGCGCGCCAGCCGTTACCAAGGTGTGTCTCCCGTCAATGGGTTGCTCAACTGTCTTGCGTTGTTTGCGACAGACCCGCACCACCCCGAATTGCCTCGGTTTTTGGACGGAATGGAGGTCTGGAAATGGGAGGATGACGCAGAAGGAATCCGTTTTTGCGGCGCTCGCAGCAACACCTGGGATACCGCGTTTGCGATCCAGTCTGCGTGTGAATCACCTGCTTCCTGCCGCACCGATCCAAAAGTCAGTCTTGCGCTGCGGCGTGGATATGCTCACCTCGTTCGCTTGCAAATGCAGGAAGAGCTGCCTTTTGGGCCCAATGAAGCCCGCGATCCGATTTTGGGGGGATGGTGTTTTTCCGACGGTGTGCATCGTTGGCCCGTGAGCGATTGCACAGCCGAGGCGGTGTGCGCTCTGTTGTCTTTGCACTACGAACAAAGTCCAGTTCCGGTCACGGAACGGATTTCTGTGGAACGCCTCCTATGGGCCACGAGATTTCTTCTGAAAAGGCAAAACCAGGATGGTGGTTTTGGTTCCTACGAGGCGCGTCGTGCGGGTTCTCTGTTGGAACGTGTGAATCCTTCCGAAATGTATGGCTCGTGCATGACAGAGCGTTCCTATTTGGAATGTACGTCCTCTTGTTTGCGCGCACTGTTGATGTTGCGGGAACACGTTGGAAAGCAACTGGACAACACGTTGCGTTTTCAAGCAAACGAAGCCATCAGGAAAGCCGTCGATTTGCTCAGGAAAAGCCAGCGCAGCGACGGCGCATTCCCTGGTTTTTGGGGCGTGAATTTCACGTATGGAATCTTTCACGTACTCGAAGCGTTGCACGCAGCAGGAATTCCCGCACAAGACTCCGTGATGCAGCGAGCGGCATGTTGGCTGATCGACAAACAGAAGCCGGATGGGGGGTTTGGCGAACACCATTCAAGTTGCCTCACAGGGGAGTATGTTCCGCACCCGGAATCTCAAGTCGTGAACACGAGTTGGGCTCTGTTGGCACTCCTTTTGGCGCTTCCTGTGACACATTCTGCCATTGAGCGCGCGGTGTCGTTTTTGGAAGCCAAACAGCGTGAAGACGGTTCCTATCCGCAACAGGCGCAGGCAGGTGTCTTTTTTGGAACCGCGATGCTCGACTATCGACTGTACAAAACCTATTTCCCGTTGTGGGCGCTGGCTCGATACAAGCGGTTGCAAAAGGGGTAAAGGAGCAAACAATGTCCGGCCCGCAACTTCGTTCGTTGGCAGACGATCACGGAATCCGTGCAACGCTGTTTTCAGCGAAAAGTCCCAAGCGGAAAAGGCGTTTTGTGTGGCCGATTTTGATCGGGTTTCTTTCCGCATTCGCTTTGTTTTCCATTGTGGTTCTGCGAGCGTGGTTGCTCCCCGGTTACAACGACAAATACGGGGATGCACCTCTTCTTGGCCATTTGGAATTTGAACGGTCCCTGAAGGAACAATCGTTTTCGTTGGGATCGTTTTCGGTCGCATTCACGAAAGAACAGGGGGGCCAAGTTTACGTGACCCACGTGGCCGATCCACAACGTCGGATTTGGGAAAGTGTGCCCGGAATGTCTTTCGTAGGGGCCGCATATGGACATGAAAAAGTGGATGAGTCTCGGGGTTCCTTTTTCTTTTCGGACAAGGCGAGCGGAGGCCCCTGTTCCAACCAGAGATTGGAAGCCATTGGGATGGAAAAGGACGCACTCAAGTTGTCTGGAACACTCCGTTGTACGGGGGCGGGTTCGGCTGCGTACGTTCTTTTGTTTCGGCCTGTTTCTGCAAATCAGCTTGGTTTTGAAGTCAGAATTGAGGATGACGAACAGAACCGCGCCTTTTTGACGTATGCGTCGCCACCAGATGAACATGTGTTTGGTTTTGGCGAACAATTCACGCACTTTGATCTGAAGGGGAAGCGGGTTCCGATTTGGGTACAGGAGCAAGGGATCGGAAGAGGATTGCAACCCCTTACGACCGCAGTCGATTTGGTGGCCAGGTCAGGGGGAGCATGGAACACGACGTATGTGAGCATTCCTCACTACGTAACAAGTGGTTTGCGGAGTCTGTTCACAGAGAACTATGAGTACCAGATTTTTGATCTCCGAACGATAGATAGGATTCAGTTGAGGGTGTATTCTCGAACGTTAAGGGGCCGTATTCTGTTTGGAAAAACTCCGGCAGATTTGATTCGGGAATACACGGAATACGCGGGCCGAATGCGCCCCCTTCCCGATTGGATTCACGACGGCGCGATCGTTGGGATTCAAGGCGGGACGGCGAGAGTGGAATCGCTTGTCGAAAACTTGCAGAAACACGGTGTTCCGTTGTCAGCGGTCTGGCTTCAGGACTGGGCAGGACAGCGCAAAACAAAATTTGGGAAACAGGTGTGGTGGAATTGGCAGCTCGATCGAGAGCGTTATCCAGAATGGGAAAGGCTGGTCCAAAAGCTTTCGAGCAAGAACATCCGGGTCATGACATATGTGAATCCGTTTTTCGTCGATGTCAGCAAGCACAAGCCGTCGGCTCGGAATCTGTTTGCTGAGGCTCGAGATCGCGGCTTCTTGGTTCGCGAACCGAACGGAATTCCGTACATGATTCCCAACACGGATTTCTCCGCTGGTCTGTTGGATCTGACGAATCAGGAGGCGCGGAAGTGGTGGAAGGATGTGATTCGGGAGGAGGTTCTTGGAAAAGGGGCGTCTGGTTTTATGGCGGATTTTGGGGAGGCGCTTCCTTACGATGCGCGACTGGCTTCAGAGGCGCAGGCTCGGGCGTTTCACAACCAATATCCCGAAGAATGGGCGGCGCTGAATCGCGAAGCGATCCGAGAAGCGGGGCGGGAACAGGATGTGGTGTTTTTTGCTCGATCTGGTTATCGAAAAAGTCCGGGATTCTCGACGCTGTTTTGGCTGGGAGACCAGCTTGTCACTTGGGATGTGCATGATGGTCTGAAAAGCGCGATTGTGGGCTTGCTTTCGGGTGGGATTTCGGGTTTTTCGCTCAATCACAGCGACGCGGGCGGATACACGACGATTGCCAATTCGTTCTTGCGTGTGACACGCAACCGAGAACTGTTGTGGCGCTGGCTTGAATTGGCGGCGCTCAGTCCGGTGATGAGGACGCACGAAGGCAACCGCCCGGACGACAATTTCCAGATCGATGGCGACGAAGAGACACTGCAACACTTTTCGCGGTGTGCGCGTCTTTACAAAGCCTGGGGTGAATATCGGAAGAAACTTGTGAAGGAAGCAGCGACGACCGGAATGCCCGTCGCTCGGCACCTGGCGTTGCGTTATCCACAAGACAAAAACGTGTATGCACTTTCGTTTCAGGAATATCTCTTGGGCGATGACCTGCTGTTTGCACCGGTGACCGATCCGGGCGTGCAACACGTCCGGGTGTATCTGCCCGAAGGAACGTGGGTGCATGTCTTCACCGGTCATGTGTACAACGCAACCACCGAGGGTCTACGACTGGAAGTGTCCGCTCCGTTTGGAAAACCGGCGCTTTTTTATCGGCATGGTGCGGGAATTGATTTGGCGCTGATGACGGCGTTTCGGGCCGCACATTTGTTGTAGCCCTAGCGAGCTAGGCCGACTCCAAAAACGCTTTGAAACAAGACACGAACAAGCAGGGTTGCAAACCTCGTACATGTGGTATGAATGTCGCACTCTTACTCCCCGAAGGAGGGTGCGATGACTCGTAGGCTTGATCTTGGTTCACCCGACGCTGAAAGTCGCAGCGTCACTTCCAGGCTCGAAAGAGCTGCCCGGCTTGGCTTTGTTTGGCTGAGCGCGCTCGCCGTGCTGGGTGCTGCCTCACCCGCAAGCGCCGCGGGCCCCAAAGCGTGCGTGGCGTATGCTTCGACCGATTCGTCGGTGATCAGCGACGTGAAGGGCAAACTCGAGGGCACGAAGCTGCTCGATTCGGTCACGATGATCGACGCGGGATACAGCGCACCGTCGGATGCCACCCTCGCAAAATGCGACACGGTTCTGGTGTTCGGCGATGTGAACAAAGGCGGTTTCAACGACGCTTCTGGCATGGGTGACGCGCTGGCGCGCTACCTGGAAAAGGGCGGCGGTGTCGTCGTCGCGCTGCCGTACTATGGCGGGTATTACTACAACGCTCCGACGGGCACGAATTGGGCGAAGTATCAACTCATCGATAACAGCTCGTCGATGTCCTACAAGAGCAGCAAGAGCTTGGGGACGAAAGATGCGCACCCTGTGTTCAATGGTGTCAGCAAGGTGGACATCAATGGAAACCGCTGCTATGAGCGGTCGAGCGTCTCAGCCTCGACGGTGAAGTCCGGTGCGAAAGTCATCGCGACGTGGAATGACGGCAACGGGATGGTGATCGCGGGTTTCCCGAGTGGAAAAGCGCGCATCGACTTGAACATTTATCCGGTGTCCAGCGACATTGGCTACTACGGCTGCTACGACTCGAAGAGCGACGCGGCCGTGCTGATTGCGCAGTCGATGGTCTACGTTGCAAGTCCGCTTCGCGCCGATCCTTCGCCGGCAGATTTTGGTGAAGTGCCGGTGCTCGGGAGCGCGGATTTGGATGTCGATTTTCAAAACCAGGGCTCGGTCCCGGTCACGGTGTCGGGTGGCGATCTGTCTCCGGCGGGTGTTTTTACCGTCGGTGCTGTGACGTTCCCCAAGACGCTCAATCCGGGCGACAAGATGGGCTTCAAATTTACGGCGAAGCCGAATGCGGCGGGTCAGACGACAGCGATCTACACATTGTCGTCTTCCACACCTGGGATTACACCCGGTTCGGTGCAACTCGTGGTGAAGGGCTTGGGACCGCGATATGAGGCGCTTCCGGCGCAAATCGACTTTGGTGGAATCCCGGTAGGTTCTACAGCGACACCGGTCACGGTGAACGTGACGAATACGGGCGGCGGCTACCTGGGTTACAGCGGTGTTTCAATCGACGACGCGACGAATTTCTCACTCGAAAATGTTCCGGGTGCCACGCTGCTCGGCTCCGGCGCGGGCGTGAGCTTCGACGTGAAGTTCAAACCGACTGCGGAAAAGGCGTTCTCGACGAATGTAAGAATCAACTACACCATCGGTGGGTCGTCGTATACCGGGCTCGTGACGGTGCGCGGTTCCTATGGGAAGCCCAAACTTGTTGCGCCGCTTTCGTTGGTGCTGTCTCCCGTGCGTGTTGGAGCGACGGGGGCCGATCAGATTGTTTCGGTGCAAAACACAGGACAAGCCGACTTGAGCATTACCAACCTGACCTTCACGGGGACCGACGCGAGTGATTTTGCTGTTGTGACCACGGCGACACCGGCTGCTCCGTTCAAAGTGCTTACGTCCTCGACGGGCGACATCAAGGTGCAGTGCAAGCCGACCGTGCAAGGTCTGCGGCAAGCAAAACTGGAAATCACGAGCAACGATCCGACGGTTCCTGGTGGCAAGACCGAGGTGTCGATTTCGTGCAAAGGCACGGTTGCCAATTTCGAGATCAGTGTGGACAAGCTCGAATATACGGGCAAACAACAGGCTGGATCGTGTTCTGCGGCTCAGTACGCGGTCATCAAGAACACCGGAACGGATTCGCTGAAAATTCTGTCGATCGCCTTTACGGGCACGAACGCTTCGTCGTTCAAACACTCGGCGCCGGCCACTCGAACGGTTCCCGGCAGCGGCGGCACGTTCACCATTCCGGTGCAGTTTTGTCCGGTGGACATCGGGGCTGCGTCGGCCTCACTCGAGATTGCAACGGATTTCAAGACGGGCCATGTGGCGAAAGTGGCGCTGACCGGTGAGAGCACGGGTCCCAAGGTGGTTGCGAATCCAACCAGCATTGACTTTGGTACGGTCTACATCAAGACGACCTCGACCTCGAAGCAGATCCAAATCACCAATGATGGAGATCAGGATCTTGTGTTTGGCAAGAGCACGCTCACGCCGGCAGCGGGGGCGTTCAAAGTCACCGGTTTCCCGACGGAAGGGAAAATCCTGAAGAAAGGCGATGCGCCCGTCATCCTCGATGTGCAGGCTGGCCCGATGACGGCGGCGCAACACACGGGAGAAATCAGCATCATCGTCAACGACCAAATCAAGTTCGGGAATCTGCGCATTCCACTGTCCGTGACCGGTGTCCAGGCCGACATGAAGGTTGACCCGATGACGATGACGTTCCCGTTGACCATCATTGGTTTGTCGTCGCAGCCTCAGTCCGTGATTGTGACCAACAGTGGCGCAGCACCTCTGACGGGTCTGGATTTGAGCGTCAGCGGCACGGCCAGCAGCGACTTTGCTATCAGCGGCGACAGAACGGTCGTTGTTCCTCCTGGAGGCAAGGCCGAGTTTAAAGTGACGTTCAAGCCGACGGGAAATGGCACGCGCAGTGCGACGTTGGTTGTGAACGCAGCCGGTTTGACGACGCCGACGCAGGTGAAACTCGATGGAACAGGGAAGCTTTTGACGGTGGGTTGCTCGCCGGATGACAAAAACCTCGGTCTTGTCAAAGTGGGTGAGTCGGTTCAGCTCAAAGTCATTTGCCGCAACTCGGACTCCAGTGATATCGAGTTTGTGACTGGTTTCTCGGAAAATCCCGACGACTGGACGGTCGATCCCTCCACGGGAACGCTTCCTGCGGGAACTCCGACCGACGAGGGCATGGTCACGCTGAACATTTCGTTTGCGCCGACGGTGACTGGTCCGCGCACGACGACGCTCACGCTCAAGACGAAGGACGGTTTGGTGATTGGTTCGATCAACCTTGATGGAACCGGCCTGCCTGCTCCGAAAGAAAAACCGCCCGAGGAATCGAGCGGCTGCCAGATGAGCGCCCGGTCTGGGGCGACTTCAGCGGCGGGCGTTGTGTTGCTCGCGCTGTCGGCCCTAGGCTTGCTGGTACGTCGTCGTCGCTTCCATTCGTAGTCCTCGCGCCGTGTGAGGCCCCGTTCTCGTGAAGGGGACGGGGACCTTGCCCGTTCTGTCTCCTTTTCTCCCCAACAAGACGTGCTCAGAAAGCCGACCTTCTCCTACCTGTGGGACCTGCATTCTCCTGTCGTTCAAAGGGGGACAAGGTTCTCCTTGCGCACCTGTTCTGACAGATCGCGAATTTGCTGCTCGACGAGCGGCAAAAAACGGCAGCCATCGTCGAGCAAGAGGCCGGGCAGTGTGCTTTCCACCAGCGTTCGTCGCAAACCGAATGTGGCGGGTTGTTGACCCGGTTTTTGGCTCGTGACGCGATAGCTCGGAGAAAACGGTCCGAGCCGATGGGTCAAAAAGCGAAGCCACACATATTCGTGCTCGACGCGCTGGAAGCCGCTCTGCGACAGAGCTCGCGTGACGGTCGAGGGCCAAAGCGGGGCTTCGTTTTCACTCGTCTTTTCGTGGACCAAAAGGCCGCATAGCGGCGCAGGTTCGAGCGCACAAAACCGTCCGCCCGGTGCCAGGACGCGCGAAATTTCGTTCAGCAAATCGGAAAGCGGCCTGACATGGTGCAGCACCAAATTGGCGACCACCAGATCGAACGACCCGTCGGAAAATGGCAAATCCAGACCATTTGCAATCAGACAGTGCAGCGATGGGCTCTGTGCACTTTTTGCGGCGGCCCACAGCTGTTTTGGCACCGCGTCCACGGCCCAGACAGAACCCGCTCCGGCAGAAAGAAGTGCTTGCGCCAGCATGCACTCGCCTGCGCCGACCTCCAAGATGCGCAGCGAGTGAAGAGGCGCGCTGTCGCGCAGACCCAGCGCATGCAAAAGACGCCGACCCGTTTTGTGCCCGTTTTGTTGCCACGTTTTCTGTCGAGCGAGCTGTTCGGCAAGTTCCGACGGTTCGATGTGGTAGTAAGCAAACTCAGCCTCGGGTCGCCAGGGTGGACGAGGCACCAAAAGCCGCTCGATATTTTTGGCCCAGCGAAACACTGTTTGAAACAAGCCGTCGCGGGTCACAGTCGAATGGTCTCTTTCGCTTCTTCGAGCATCCGAGCGTGCTCTTTGGGGTCGGCCCAGCGCGCCTGTCCTTCCGGTGGCAATCGATCGATGGGATCAAAGTAGAAAAAGAGCTGGCCTGGTTTGACTGCGGGCGCGGAGTACACGGACACACCTGTCTGTCGGTTGTAATACTCGAAGGAATGCGCGTCGCGTTTGCCTCCGCCTCCGGGAGCGTCCATGACGAACACTGGCGTGTTGAAACCTGCCGTCGAGCCCCGCAACAGTTTTTCTATGTCGAGCGCGGTCTGAAGCGTCGTCCGCATGTCCTCGACGCCTTTCACCATGTCGTGTTGATACACGTAGTATGGATGTACGTTGATGTAGCCCAGACGTTTGAGCAACAGGCCCATCGTCTCGACGGTGTCGTTGACGCCACGAATGAGGACGGTCTGGTTGCGAACGAATATGCCGCGTTGGAAGAGCACACCCAGGGCATCTTGCGTGATGCCGGTGATTTCCGTCGGGTGGTTGAAGTGCGTGTGGACCATCACGTCTTTGCCGAGTTTGCGGCCTCTTTCGACGACGCCGGTCAGTGCATCCACCCACTCGTGGTCGGTCAGCAGTTTCTGAGGCATCACCGCCGGGCCTTTGGTCGCAAAACGCATGCGTCGGATGTGGTCGATGCCCAGCAGTGCGTCGCCAATCTCTTTGATTTGCGACGGTCGCAGGTTGTACGCATCGCCGCCGGAAATCACGATGTCTTCGATTTCGGGCCGCGAGGCGACGTAGGCAAACGCCTTTCGCCAGCGGTCTTCATTGACGTGCAGCGTGTATTTTTCGACCTGTTTGGTGTCGGTGCCGACCGCATAACTCCGCGTGCAAAAACGGCAATACACGGGGCACGTATCGAGTGCCAAAAACAGTGCCTTGTCCACATAGCGATGCGTCAAGCCTGGCGTCGGCGCGTCGGCGCGCTCCCCGAGGGAATCGAGCCCAAGTTTTGGATGGTCGGGCAGAAGCCGCGACGCAACAGGCACAAATTGAATGCGGAGTGGATCATGATACGGATTGCTCCAGTCGATGAGACTGAGCAAGTAGGGCGAGACGCGCAGACTCATCGGTGCGACTTCAAAACCTGCGGCCACATCCTGGAAAAATTCCGTCGAAACCAGCGTTTGCACCGTCGCCAGCAACTTGTCGGGATTGGTGATCGTGTGTTTCGCCTGCCATTTGTGGTCGGCAAACGTCGCCTCGTCGATGTCGCGGTAGGCGGGAATGTGTGCCCAAAACCGATCACGCCTCAGTCGGCGATGGATCAGCGAAGCGGGATCAACAGGTGGCCTAAGCGAGTGCGGAACCGCAGAATCGGTCGAAAGGGGAAGAGAAGAAGAACCTTTTTGCTTGTTTTGCATAAAACACCGTCTGGAAAAACAGCCCAATCAGGGCGCTGTAGGGTTGTGTGGTTGCGAAATCAACTTTCACAGACGGCAAACATCAGGTTCGTGACGAACATTTGTAAGAAACCACACGACAAGACTCAGCATAGAGACCGTGTTTGCGTCGTGTCAATCGTGCGTTCGACCTCTTTTGGTGTGGCGTTTCCGTGCAGGAAGCTTTCTTGTGTTGATGGCTGGGCTTCCGACGGAATTTTTGTTGCTTCGAGGCCTCGGGTCTGTTGTAAGGTGTTTGCTTCGCTCGTTACGTCGTCGGTGATGAGGAAGAAACGGAGGGCCCGTGCCAACTCAATTGTTCCGCACCAAGTCCATTGGCGCCATCGTCGGTGATTCCGAAGAAGGTGGCGGTCACAGGCTTCATCGCTCGCTGTCGGCGTTTGACCTGACGATGATCGGCATCGGTGCCATCATCGGTGCGGGTATTTTTGCAATGACTGGCAATGCCGCAGCGACGAAAGCAGGCCCAGCGGTCGTGCTGTCGTTTGTGCTTTCCGGCCTGGGCTGTGCGTTCGCGGGCCTTTGCTATGCGGAAATGGCGGCGATGATTCCCGTCGCTGGCAGCGCCTACACGTATGCGTACGCCACACTCGGCGAGTTGTTCGCGTGGATCATTGGGTGGGCGCTGATTTTGGAATACGCCGTCGGTGCCATCACGGTTGCGATTTCGTGGTCAGGCTATTTGGTGCGTTTTTTGGAAAAGGGTTTTCACATCTACCTGCCGTTCGAGTGGGTCAACGGATACATGGTCACACAGACCGACGTGTCGGGTGTGGTTCACCACGGCTTGTTCAATGTGCCTGCGGTGCTGTTGGTCGCACTGATCACGGTTCTGCTCGTGATTGGAGTGAAAGAGGGCGCGCGTGCAACGGCGGTTATCGTGTTCGTGAAAATCGTTGCAGTGCTGTTGTTTATCGGCATCGGTGCGATGCATATCGACACAAAAAATTGGACGCCGTTTGTGCCTTTTGGCTCGTGGGGAATCGTGCAAGGCGCAGGCACGATTTTCTTTGCCTACATTGGTTTCGACGCGGTGACCACGATGTCAGAGGAAGCCAAAAAACCGCAGCGAGACCTGCCGATTGGCATCATCGCGTCGCTTCTGATTTGCACGCTGCTGTACATCGCTGTCGCTGGGGTGTTGACGGGCATGGTGCCTTATCTGGAACTGAAAGACCCCGCACCAGTCACGTTGGCGCTTTCGCGAGCGGGTGTGGCGTGGGGTTTTATGCTCGTGTCAGTGGGTGCGCTTGCGGGTTTGGGCTCGGTTGTGATGGTGATGATGATGGGACAGCCCCGGGTGTTTCTGGCGATGAGCCGCGATGGTCTGCTGCCGCCCGCCATCAGCCACGTTCATCCGAAGCTGAAAACGCCGGTTCGTTCGACGATTTTGACGGGTGTCGTGGTCGCCGTGTGCTCTTCAACCCTCTCGACGGAGATCGCCGGAAATCTGACTTCGATGGGGACGCTTTTCGCGTTTGTGCTTGTGTGTTTGGGTGTGCTCGTGCTGCGCAAAGCTGAACCTCAGCGCGAACGTCCGTTCAAAACGCCGCTGGTGCCTGCGGTGCCGCTGCTTGGAATCGGGACTTGTTTGGCGATGATGGCGGGCCTGGGATTGGAAACGTGGCGCAATTTCTTGGTGTGGCTCGTGTTGGGGCTTTTCGTCTATTTCGGCTACAGCAAGGCGCATTCTGCGTTGGCCCAAGTGGCGTCTCGAAAATAGATGGCTGCACTGTCCGCTGCTGATTTCGATTTCGAGCTTCCCGACGCACAAATCGCCCACAAACCAACCGAAACGCGCGAAGGGTCGCGGCTTCTTCTGGTCGAGAGCCGTGGCGTTTCGCATCACCTGTTTTCGTCGCTACCCGAATTGATCGAGCGTCATGTGGGGCAAGGTGCGCTGCTCGTGCTCAACGACAGCAAGGTGCTCCGCGCGCGTTTGTTTGCGAAAAAGCGGTTGTCCGACGGACAACTTGGAGGGCGAGTCGAACTTCTGCTTCTGGAACCTCTTGGCTTCGAGGCGCAGCGCCCAGTTTGGCGCGCGATGTTTCGCGTGAGCAAACCGTTGCGAGAGCACGCCGAGCTTCAACTTTTGCGCCCCGACGGTTCGCCGTTTTTGGAAAAGACGCTGACCGTGCAAGCAGTCGAAGGCGAAGGCCGTGCGCGCTTTGTTTTTCCAAGCGATCCGCCGCTCGACGAGCTGCTGTCGGAAATCGGAGCGCTGCCGCTGCCGCCCTACATTGTGCAAAAACGGGAAAAATTGGCCGGGTCTGAGCGGTTTTCGGACGACGACACGCGCTATCAAACCGTGTATGCCAAGGAACTGGGTTCTGTCGCGGCTCCGACGGCAGGCCTGCATTTTTCTGAGAAACTTTTGTCCGAACTTTCCGATCGGGGCATCGAGTCTGCTCGAGTCACGCTCCATGTGGGCCCGGGTACGTTTTTGCCGCTGCGCGATGAGGACCCAGACAAACACGTCATGCACGCAGAGCGTTATGTCGTGCCGGAAGAAACCTGCGAAGCGATCGCTCGGGCTCGTCGCGAAGGCCGGAAAGTTTTGGCGGTTGGCACGACGGTGGTTCGGACTCTGGAATCCGCCACGCGGCCCGGCAAAAACGTACCGGAAGCGGCCGTGGGTGAGACGCAGTTGTTCATTCGCCCACAACCGCCTACGTTTCGATACCCGTTTGCAGCTGTGGATGCGCTGTTGACGAATTTCCATCTGCCGCGCTCGACGCTGCTCATGCTCGTGGCGGCGTTTGCGGGGCGTGAGCGCATGTTGTCGGCCTATCGCGAGGCTGTCTCGTCGGGATATCGTTTTTACAGCTACGGAGATGCGATGCTTTTGCCGTGCCGGATGTAGACTGCGCCGGCCATGTACGACCTGTTTTGTTTGGACGCCCGAGACGGAAAAGCCAGAGCCGGGCGCATGTTTTTGCCGCACGGGGTGGTCGAGACACCGATTTTCATGCCCGTCGGAACCGTCGGAAGCGTCAAGGCGATGGCCGCGCCCGAACTTGTGCAACTGGGCGCGCAAATCATCCTGGGAAACACGTACCACTTGTGGTTGCGACCTGGGCTTTCGGTGATTTCGAGTCACGGCGATTTGCATCGTTTCACGACGTGGAAAAGGCCGATGCTCACGGATTCGGGCGGGTTTCAGGTGTTTAGCCTGGGTGCGGCGTCCAAAAAAACAGGCCCAGAGGAAACGAAAAGCGACGGTTCGGCGAGCCGCAGGCAAGGTGGGTTGGTGAAGATCACCGACGAGGGCGTTCGTTTTCGTTCGCACCTGGATGGCTCGCTGCGAATGCTTACGCCCGAGGAGTCGGCGCGCATCCAAGCGGTGCTGGGGTCGGACATCGCGATGGCGTTCGATCATTGCCCGCCGGGCCTGTCGCCGCCCGTCGAAGCGCAAGACGCGATGCGCCGGACGACGGCCTGGGCGCAGCGTTTTTTGACGTGTCCCGCGCCGATGCTCACAGACGGAAAAAGCGAATTGGGCTGCCAAAAACGATTTGGAATCGTGCAAGGCGGAATTCATGTCGATTTGCGACGGAAACACATGGCAGAAATTTGTGCGCTCCCGTTTGATGGTTTCGCGCTGGGGGGTTTTGCCGTCGGAGAGCCGATCCAAACGATGTATGAAGTGCTCGATTACATTGCGGATGAACTACCTCGGGAGAAGCCGAGGTATTTGATGGGCGTCGGAACGCCCGGCGACTTGCTGCGTGGAATTGCCGCCGGAATTGACATGTTCGATTGCGTGATGCCGACGAGGAATGCACGAAACGGTCAACTGTTCACGTCTTTTGGAAAAGTGAACATTCGCAACGCGAAGTACCAAAACGACCTGTCGCCGCTCGACCCGCTTTGTTCGTGCGAGACGTGCGCAGGGTATTCGCGGTCGTATTTGCGGCACCTGTTTTTGTGCAAAGAAATCCTGTTTTCTCGTCTGGCGACGCTGCACAACCTGCATTTCTATTTGGAGCTTGTGCGGCGGGCTCGCGCGGCGATTTTGGACGGCGGTTTTGTTTCGTTCGCTCGCGAGACGTTCGCCAGGCTTGCGTCTGAAACGTGACGGCACGTGACCGACGCATGACGGGGCCAGGCGGAGCAGAGCCAAACAACTCGCTGTTTGGTCGTTGTCAGCACGGTAGGATGCGGGCATGCGAGGTGTGACGAGGGTCGTTTGGGGTTTGTTGTTGTGCAGTTGTGTGTCGGTGCCGAACACACCGAAGCCCACGTTTGGTCCGACCGAGCGCGTGCAGCCGCAAGATTGCGCTCCGTTGCTCGACATGTTCCAGAAGCTGCTGCTTTTGCCGAGGCATTCTGGGCACATCGTCTCGAATCGTTTAACGGTGAGGACAGAGGAAGAACAACAGCGCGAGCTTGCGGCCTTTGCTGCGCGTTGCACCGAAAAGCTGGTCGGGCAGGCGAGACGGGCCGTTTTGTCTTGTTTCGGGGACTCAAAAGACGCTGAGGAGTTTCTTTCCTGCGAAGGGCGTTTCTAGCTCCGGCAGAAACTTGTCTTGTGGGTGCGTGTGGGGTGATGGGGGATGCTGGTTACTTTCCGGCGCACTTTCCGCTGCGGCATTTGCCGGCGCTTCCGCAATCGGAATCGAACGAACAAGATCCGCCCGGAGAATTGGCGCACTTTCCACTGCGGCATTTTGCGCCTCCGCAATCTGAATCGAACGAGCAGGAGCCGCCCGCCGCCGTCGCGCATTTTCCACTGCGACATTTGACGCCGTTTCCGCAGTCCGAATCGAACGAGCAGGAGCCGCCCGCCGCCGCACATTTCCCGCTTCGGCACTTGCCGTCGCCGCAGTCGGAATCAAACGAACAAGATCCATCAGGCGCATTCGCGCACTTTCCGCTGCGGCATTTTGCGCCTCCGCAATCTGAATCGAACGAGCAGGAGCCGCCCGCCGCCGTCGCGCATTTTCCGCTGCGACATTTGACGCCGTTTCCGCAGTCGGAATCGAAACTGCACCGGCCTGCGTCGGCAAAAAGAAGAGAAGGCATTCCGAGTAGCAGAGCAGAAAGCAAAAAACCTGCGAACTTGTTCATGACAACTCCTTTTCGTTTCATGGCTGGTCTGGGCTTTGGGTTTCCACTCGGTTTGTCGGTCAATCTTCAGCGACGGCAGCCGCGACTTTCTCGAAACGCTTGCGGACGTTGTGGTCCAAATACCGTTTGCGGAGTCGAATGGATTTCGGCGTGACCTCAACCAGCTCGTCGTCGTTGATAAATTCCAGCGCAGCTTCGAGCGACAAAATCCGAGGCGGAGTCAGAAACAGTTTTTCATCCGCCGCCGTGGTGCGGATGTTGGTGAGCTTTTTGGTCTTGTTCGGATTGACGATGAGATCGTTGTCTCGGCTGTGCTGACCGACGACTTGGCCTGCGTAAACGCGCTCGCCCGTGCCGGTGAACAGAATCCCGCGCTCTTGCAGATAAAAAAGCGCATACGTGTTGGTTTCGCCGGGGTCTTGCACGATGAGGACGCCGTTTTGGCGACCTTTGAGCGGCCCGGCAAACGAGCTGTATTCGCGGAAACTGTGGTTCAAGATGCCCGTGCCTCGTGTGTCCGTCAGAAATTCGCTGCGGTAGCCAATCAGACCACGCGACGGAACGACAAATTCGATGCGCGTGCGACCAGGCCCCGCCGGACCCATGTCTCGCATGCGGCCCGCGCGTCGCCCGAGTTTTTCGATGACGACACCGACGTACGGGTCATCCACATCGACGAGCAAATCCTCATACGGTTCGAGTTTTCCGTCGGGTCCTTCGCGGAAAATGACCTGAGGCTGCGATACGCACAATTCAAATCCCTCGCGTCGCATCGTTTCGATGAGGACCGAGAGGTGCAGCTCGCCGCGCCCAGACACTTTGAATGTGTCTGCGGATTCGGTTTCCTCGACGCGGAGGGCGACGTTCGATTTGATTTCTTTCCACAAACGCTCGCGGATGTTGCGGGTCGTGACGTAACGGCCCTCGCTGCCTGCAAAGGGTCCGTTGTTGGCGATGAACTGCATCGTGATGGTGGGTTCATCGACGGTGAGCGGCGGCAAAAAAGTCGGTGTTTCGACCGATGTGATCGTTTCGCCGACATTGAGTTCGCCCATCCCCGTGACCGCCACAATGTCGCCAGCCATGGCCTCGCCGACCTCGAATCGCTTGAGCGCCTGAAACGCGAGCAGCTTGGCGACGCGAAACGTCTCGTTTTGGGCTTTGTGGTTGATGAGCACGCGATCGCCCATCGAGATTTTTCCAGCCCGGATGCGACCGATGGCGACATAGCCCAAATAGTCGTCGTAATCGAGGGTGGCGACCTGCATGCAAAATGGCGCAGCCACGTCCGCTTCGGGCGGTGGTACTTGTTCGACAATCAAATCGAGCAGCGGCGACAGGTCTTTCTTTTCGTCGCTGAGGTCGCGAATCGCGTATCCAGACCGACCCGACGCATACATGACGGGGAAATCGAGTTGTTCCTCGCTGGCCTCGAGGGCACAGAACAAATCGAACACCGCGTTGAGCGTGCCTTGCGGATCGCAGCCCGCCCGGTCGATTTTGTTCACGACGACGATGGGGCGCAGGCCCAATTGGAATGCTTTTTTGGTGACGAAGCGGGTTTGCGGCAGCGGGCCTTCAAACGCATCGACCAAAAGCAGCACCGAATCGACCATGCGCAACACGCGCTCGACTTCGCCGCCAAAGTCGGCGTGGCCGGGCGTATCAACGATGTTGATGCGCGTGCCTTTGTACGTGATCGCGGTGCATTTCGACAGAATGGTGATGCCGCGCTCGCGTTCGAGTTCGTTGCTGTCGAGGGCGCATTCGTGAATGACCTCACCTCGGCGGAAAGACCCCGCTTGTTTGAGCAAACCATCCACGAGGGTCGTTTTGCCATGATCTACGTGAGCGACGATGGCGATGTTGCGAACATCCGTTCTGTTGGGCATAGGGCGTAAAGCTCTCGGTGAAATCGATTGAAAAAGGGACCACGAGCCGACTCAAACGGGCGAGCCAAGCATAGAAGGCAAACAGCACCGCATGATACGATGACCGCCTCGCGTTGTGCGTGCGCGGTGCGGCTCTATAGCACGAAGGCGCACCGAACACGCCTTGGATTTTTTTGCAAACACACGGAGCGCGCACGATGTCTCACAGCGAAAAAACAAACGTCACGGTGCTGGAAACCGCTCAAGGTCCCGACGGTGAAACGCTCGAACTTTGCCAATGGAAAGGTGGCTACATCGTTCGATCCGGGGACCGCGTGTTGCAAAGCAGCGCGGCACGTCGCAGCGAACGCGAACTTGTAAATGTCGGGCTGGTTCCGTTGCGCGATCGACAGGACATCACGGTGCTTTTGGCGGGGCTTGGAATGGGGCATGTGCTGTCCGCGCTGTTGGAAAGTCCGCGCGTCATTCGAGTCGATGTCGTCGAACATTCGAGCGCGATCGTGGAATGGAACAAAACGCATTTTGTGACGCTGCACAAAGAACCTCCGCTGTCGGACCCACGCGTACATGTGCATACAATGGGCTTGTCGCAGTATCTGCGGGCCTTTCGTTACAAGACGCTGCCGGACGTGAAACTGGAGGGAGACGGATATTTGGCGATTTTGCTCGACCTGGACGAGGGGCCGAGCAAGCTGTTGCGGGCGGCGAATCAGGCGCTCTACACCGAAGACGGGCTGCAAGATTTGGAAGAAACGCTGCGCCCAGGAGGTGTGCTCGTGCTGTGGGCCGCTCAACGGGAAACGGAACTGATCGAGCGGCTAAAAGAGCGGTACCAAAACATCGCCGAAGTCGTGGTGCCGGTGGATATCGAGGACTCGCCCGGCTTGGATTACATCTACCGAGCCCGGCGCAAAGCCCAGCGCGCTCGCGCCCTTGCCTGAAGCAACCGGTTGCCGGTTACTGCGGAAAGATGCAGCGGGCCCCTTGGTTGTCGCTGCGGGCGACTTCCGGGGTGTGGAAATCGCGGAAAAACGTGGTGAGTTCTTGGAATCTGCTGGATTTGTAACTTCCGCCGCGACGGCTGCGCAAAAAACCTGTGATCGGACCGATCGGATCGACACATCCCGAAGCGCAATCTTGGTAGGCCGTTTCTGAGTAGTTGTCTGTCACCCACTCCCACACGTTTCCCGCCAAGTCCACCGCCGAAAAAGGCGAAGACAGTTGCGCGCCTTTTCGGTTTTCGGGTGTCGCGGGCCAGGGGCGATCGGGGCAATTTCCTCCTCCGTCATAGTTGAGCGCCGTGCCGCAACCCAGCGGTTGGACATTGCCCCATGGATACAGCCGAGCGTCGCGGCCTCGAGCGAGTTTTTCCCACTCGGCCTCCGTCGGAAGTCGGCCTCCCAGAAAGCGACACGCGGCCAGGGCCTCAGACCACAAAAGACACGTCATCGGCATCGTTTCCTGTGCAGCAGGAACGTCGGTCCACGTCGCCAAGTCGGCGCTGCAACGCAGGTCGTGGGACGCTGGGCACCCACCTTGTGCGATGCACTGTCGGTACTGGCCGACTTGCAGCTCGGTCACGCTGGCGCAAAAGCCGTGGTCGATGACCACCGTGTGCCTGGGTTGCGCGTTTTTGTCGCAATCGGTTTCGTCCGCGTTGCAGCCGCGCTCAAACGGGCCTGAGCCGACGTACACGCTTCCTGCCGGGCAAACAGGCTCTTGACACACAAAGTGGCGGCAAGCGTGTTTGGGGGCCAACGACGCGCAATCGTCATCGGTGCGACAAGGTGTTTCGGACGAACTTTCCGGGCTGCACGCAGGCACGCACAAGAAAACCAACAGGCACACGGCAAACCGGGCAGGCGGGAAATCGAGGCTCACGCGGTCATTGTCTGCGCGTCTTGGCACGAGCGATCAGGCGAATCGGTGTGCCGTCGAAGCCGAACGTCTCCCGAAGCTGGTTTTGCAAGTACCGATGGTAGGAAAAATGCACACCTTGCGGGAAATTCACCGACAGCACAAACGTCGGCGGCTTGGTCTGCGCCTGGGTGATGTAATAGAGCCGAATCGGCTTGCCCTGATACAGCGGCGGCGGGTGTTTTTCGACGATTCCGGCAAAAAAGCGGTTGAGCGCGCCGGTTTTGACGCGGCTCGCGTACGACTTGTAACAGCGCGTCGCCTCGTCGAGAAGTTTCAGCACGCCGTGTCGCGTGTGCGCCGAACACCACAATCTGTGCGCCCACGGCACAAATTGCAGCTTGCGGGACAGCTCGGCTTCCAGCTGCTTACGCTCGGCGGGTTTGAGCAGGTCGCTTTTGTTGAGCACCAAAAGAAGCACGCGGCCCGTCTCGTGAACGAGCCCCGCAATCCGCGCATCCATTTCGCCGACACCTTCTTTTGCGTCGATGACCAAACAGACCACATCGGCACGTTCGATCGCTTTTTCAGCCATCGACATTGCGATGCGATCGCACGGCTCGTGAACGCGCACGCGGCGACGGATGCCGGCTGTGTCGATCAAGGAAAAGCGCTGCTTTTTGAAATGGATCGGCGTGTCAATCGGGTCGCGCGTGGTGCCCGGAGTCGAATCCACGAGCATGCGTTCCTCGCCGCACAGTGCGTTGACCAGCGACGATTTTCCCGCGTTTGGGCGGCCACACAACGCAATGCGGATTTCGTCGCGAGACAGGTCGGCTTCACTTTCGGAAAGCGGGCCTATGTCTTCGGCGATGTCTTCGGCACCGTCGGGGATTTCGTCTTCTGAAACTCCGTCTGCGCCGGTTTCCGGTTGCGCAAACGCGGTCTCATTGACTCCATCGTCCGACGCGGTTTCTTCCTCGGCTTGAGTGCGATCGTGTGTGGTTGTTGCGGGTGCGGTGTGGGTCGCCGTGGTTTCCTCTTTGCCCAACCGTTCGACGATGGCCTCGAGCAGTTCAGGCAAATTGCGGCCGTGTGCCGCCGAGATCCCGAAGACGTGCTCGGCCCCGAGCGGATACACATCTGTGAGCGCCGCCTCATGCTTGGCACCGTCGATTTTGTTGAGCACCAAAAGGATCGGTTTTCCCAGGCGACGCAGCTTTGCCAAAATCTCGCGATCGGGCGGCAAAAGGCCCTCATGACCGTCAAGAACGAGGAGCACAACCTCGGCTTCTTGCAGCGCGAGTTCAGCCTGTTTTCGCATGCCTTGCGTGAGGCTGTCTTTGGCACCGAAATCGAGACCGCCGGTATCGACGACGCGAAATCGAACACCATCGTATTCGCACATTCCGTATCGTCGGTCACGGGTCACGCCGGGCTGGTCTTCGACAATGGCGTAATGGCTTTGCGTGAGCCGATTGAACAGCGTGGATTTTCCGACGTTGGGCCGTCCGCACAGCGCGACAACTTTTTGCGAACGGTCGAGTTCCACCAACGGAGCAGGCTTGTTTTTCATCGCGGTGACTCCGGTTGGGACTCGGTTTTTGCCACGCGCTTTCCGTCGGTTTTTGGTTTGCGTTTTGCGTTCGTTTTTGGTTTGCGTTTTTCGTCGGGCTTCGTCAGAAGTCGATCCTGTTCGTAGCCCATGTTTCGCAGGCCGGCGGGCGTTTGCGACCAGCTTTCATCGACCCGGACGAACAAAAATAGATGCGCTGGACAACCGAGCAATTCGGAAGCTTTTTGCCGCGCTCGTATGCCGATGTCGCGAATCATTTGACCATGTTCACCGACGAGAATTTTCTTTTGTCCGGGTTTTTCAACGTGGATCGTTGCGTCGATGGAAATCGACAGACGCTGGCCTTTTTGCGGACCGCGCTGAGCGATTTTTTCTTCCCATTTATCGACCGTGACAGCGACGGAATAGGGAATCTCTTTCTCGGTCGCCAAAAACACCTGCTCACGCACAAATTCGGCCAGCAAAAAACGCTCAGGTCTATCGGTCAGCAGGTCTTTTTCAAACAGACGGTCGCTTGGGGGCAAAAACGCGACCATTTCTTGTACGAGTCGGTTCACTCCGTCGCCCGTCTGTGCCGAAATCGGGACAATCGGCACGCCGGGCAGTTTTTTGGACAGTGCTTCGATCAGAGGCAGAAGTTGTCGTTTGTCGCCGAGCAGGTCGGTTTTGTTGATGGCGACCAGGAGTTTTTTCGACAGGCCCGCAAGCTGTTGCGCGATTTGCTCGTCGGCAGAAGCGAGCGCGGGTGGAAGTTTCTCAGTCGGTTTTTTCGATGTAGTCGTATGTGGGGGCTTGACCGGCGCACTTTTTTGTGGCTGCACCAAAAACACCACCAATTCAACGCCGTCAATCGCCTGCTGAGCCTCTTCCATCATGAAGCGGTTGAGCGCGGTGCGACCTTTGAGAGAAGTCAGGTGCAAACCGGGTGTATCGACGAGCGCAACCTGTGCCGTTGGCAAATGGAGCACACCCAAAATGCGATCGCGCGTGGTTTGGGGCTTGGGGCTCACAATCGACAGGTGTTGACCCAAAATTTGGTTGAGAAGCGTGGATTTTCCGACGTTGGGTCGTCCACAAAGCGCAACAAAACCTGCGCGAAACGGCGTTGAATCCTTCGCCACGGAAGGGTTCTGGGCGGCTGGGCTTGTAGAAGTGTGTGGCGTGAGCGGGGGCGAGAGCGGCATGGGCCGGCCTCATATCACAACGAGACAAGCCCACGCGGATTTTCGTCAGATCCTGTCTTGAGTGACATGCACAGCGGAAGGAAAACGAAGGCAGAAAGGCCTGACAGAAGTGTGGGTTACGAGCCAGTTCGGAAAAGCGCGGGGTCGAGTTTCTCGTCGAGCGACGCTTCTTCCACGTCAATAGAAACCCGATAATTGAGCGCGGTGTTGTCGATCTCGACGTGCGCGGGCACCGATCGGCCTTGCACTTCTTTGAAGTGCTGGCAGCGAATCGTGCGTTCGTTTTCGACCACGCGCAGCTCGCCCACTTTCAGATCGACGTACTTTTTGTGCGACGGATGAACGGGTTCCAGGTCGTACATCGCAGACAAATCGGCACCGATCGAAAGCAGCACTTTTTGCTGCAAACTGCTGTCCGATCCGGCCAGGCTCGTCACGACTTTCACGTCGCCGCCTACCTTGATGAGGTCAAACAGCGTGATGCCTCCGGGGCCAATCGCTTTCAAACGGAAGCGATCAGGACGTTCGACGGCCAGCATGCCTCGCACGGTGATTTGTTCGCGGCCATCTCCTTTGGCTGCGTCGATCGAAACCCGATGCACGGCTCGCATCGTTCCCCATCGGATGTCCAACACTGGCTGCACCGACGGGCCTTTGATGATGATGGGCTTGTTCGACTTGTCGCACCCCCCCGCACCTTGCAATACAACTCCCGAGCCCGCCAGGAGCAAGCCCAAACATAGCCAGCGCAGCGTGCCACGCGGCCTCACAGCCACCACTTGCGCAAGGTCTGCGCGCGAAACCGTTTTGTCCATGCTCACAGGGCCTCCGTCATTCCTTGGGGCACAGCGCCCGCCTCTTGGTCCACCCGCCACAGCGGCGAGCCAATCACCAACCGGAGCACCCGCAACGTGTCTTCCCAATTGCGGAAATGGCTGCGGTGCCCGTCTTTGTAAATCGTTGCAATCGGAATTTCGACGAGCGGCACGTTCAGTTTGGCTGCCCACAACAGAATTTCCGTTTCCGTATCAAACCGCCGCGTCGTCAACGGCAGAGAAAAAAGTCGGTGCGGATAAATCCGAAAACCCGACTGCGTGTCGCGGTGACGGCGTCCAGCGAAGAGTGAAATCCAAAACGTCGAAATGCGATTTCCCACGCGGCTGCGTCGGGGCATGACGGTTGGATCGAAATCTCGCACGCCGATGACAAGACTTTCTGGATGTTCATCGTGTGCTTTTAGCAACCGCACCAGCTCTGCGCTGTCGTGCTGGCCGTCTGCATCCATCGTCACAAGCGCCGAAAGCCCGCGTTTTTGCGCAAAAGCGAAACCCGTTTGGATTGCGGCACCCTTCCCTCGATTTTCCGAGTGACGCAACACTTCGGCCCCTGCTTTTGCCGCACATTCAGCGGTTTTGTCCGCGCTGCCGTCGTCCACGACCAGCACCGCCAGGCCTTGCGCTTTCACGTTCGAGACCACTTCCCCAACGGTCTTTTCCGCATGGAACGCGGGGATGAGGACCCAAGGTGTCGTTTGTCGAGTCGAATCGGTCATCGCAAGAGGCCCCAGCATATCACGGCCTCTCTACGGAAAAAAGCTGTGCTCCCCGGCACAAGTCGGCCCGGTTGTCGGTTTGAAGAGTCTTGCATTTTCGAGACGAAACTTTGTTTTTAGCAAAATCGCAAGGTTCTATTCGGTTTGACAAAGTGCGGGAACTTTGCGGAAACAACGCCCACTAAACAGCAGTGATGTTCGACGGCCAGGCCCGAAATGTTGGGGTTTGGTGATGTGCAAGCAACTCAGTGTCTGTCTCAGGTTCGCATTGACCCTTTTCAACGGAGTTTTTCCCATGAAACGGCAACATCCATCTTGCAAAGTGCTCACCTTGGCGGTTTTTTCATTCGGGATGCTTCTTTCGGGTTGCAGCAATCGCTATGCACGGCCCGACTCGGTGACGTCTCAGACGGCGCATAAAGTCGAGACGATCGAAATGGATGAGCTGCACATCACGGTTGGCAAAAATGCGTCGGGCGGCCTCGGGATCGAAGACGGGTTTGACGTATATGACGCTCCGACGCTGTTTCAAGAAGCCAGTGCTCTGTTCGACGCCGAGAAATACGCCGAGGCTGCCGAGAAATACGAAAAACTGGCGATCGAATTTGAAGACAGCGCGTGGGTGCCTCCGTCGCTGTTTAACGCCGCGCTCAGTCTGGAAGTACTCGGCAAATTTTCCGATGCAGCGGTTCGGTACAAGCGTGTGTTTTCAGCTTTTCCGTCGAGCAAACAGGCAAAGGAAGCGGGCGTTCGGCAGGCTGCATGTCTGGCTGAACTCGCGCAGTGGGTGCAATCCGCAGAAGTCCTTGCGCAATTGGAACAGCGCGACGATTTGAATGTGGCGGAACGGCTCGAGACGATCGCGCGGCACGGTTTGGCCCTGTTCGAGATGAAAGATTTGGGCGGTGCCGACGCCAAGTTCCAAAAAGCACTCGCACTTTACGAGGCGCGCAAAGCCGAAGAAGCGCCGCCGAACACCTTTTTCGTCGCGATGTCGCAGTTTTATGTGGCGCACGTGGCGCACTTGCGTTTTCGCGACTTGCCGTTGCGCTTGCCGCAAAAACAGCTTGCGCTCGACGTGGACACCAAAGCCAAAGCGTTTCTTTTGGCGAACAACAAATACGTCGAAGCGATCAAACTCAAAAATCCGACGTGGGCGACGGCAGCCGGGTATCACGTCGGTACGCTGTATCGAGACCTGTACGACTCGATGCTCGGCGCGCCCGTTCCCAAGGAGCTAGAAAAAAATGGCTCGAAAGTGCTGTACGACTTGCTACTGAGAGGACAGCTTCGCGGACTTTTGACTTCTGCGAAAAACGTCCTCGAGAGCAACGTGAAAATGGCCGATCGGCTTGGCGTCAAAAACGGTTGGACCGAACGATCGAACGAACAGTTGGCAGAGCTCGACCGGTTGATCGGAGGTTTGGACGATCCGCCCGCCAATTCGGAAACGTCGCCGACATCGCCTACCCGACCGAATCGGCCAGCGCCAGAACAGGCAAAACAGCGCGCTACGTTGTGATGGGCCGCTTGCGGAAAAGCAAAAGACAAAGCAATCCCGCTAGCAAACCTCCTACATGTGCGGCGGTATCCCCGGTCAGGGACATCCCACCTACAAGCAGCAGTCCAATCGTGACAAACGCGACGGCTCGAATCCAAGCTCTCGTCTGAAAAAAAAACACAAAAACGAGCCACGAAAGCAGCACGCCCGAACCGCCGCAACACACGGTAGGGACGTGTCGGTACGCAACAAGGGCTGCGATGCTCGCACCGAGCACTCCGCACACAAGAAGCAGAAGCGGATTGCGTCCCGGCGGCCAAACGCACGCGACAAACAGGAGCACGACCAAGTTGCTTGCCAAGTGAATTGCATCCACGTGTGGGAGCCACATGGTCAACCCGTGCAAAGCATCGCCCGGCCCTCGCACTGGCAAGGAAAGTGCGCCCAGTGCAACGAGCGTTTTTGCCGACAACGCAGCGGTGGGGTTGTTCGCCCGATCCAGCAGGCATCCCACAGCGAACCACATCGTCCACGCAAAGCCGACCAGGCCGAACACACCTTGCGCAAACGTTCGGGGCATGAGCCAAGCTCCTATTTGCGGTGGATGCGCAGGATGACTTCTTCGACGCGCCGCTCGTTCGCCGAGGCAATCTCGAGATGGACCGAACCGATTTTCACAATTTCGCCCGGTCGCGGAATCCGCTTCACCTTGTCGAGCAACAAACCACCAAGGGATTCGTATTCGTCTGATTCAGGCAGTGAAATGGAAAGCTCGCGGTTGAGCTGTTCGACGGCGATGCGGGCCAGGACGCGAAACGACCCGTCTCGTTGGCGTCGGACGGCTGGAGGCTCTTCGTCGTATTCGTCCTCGATATCGCCCACGACTTGTTCGAGCAAATCTTCGACTGTCACCAGGCCGACAGCACCACCGTATTCATCGACGATGATCGCCAAGTTTTGATGCGTCCGCTCGAGCCGGACCAAAAGATCCAGCGCCGGACATGCCTCGGGTGCATACAGCGGCTCTCGCATCAAATCCTTGGCACTTCCGCCCCCGCTTCCGTGTTTCAGCACATCGAAAGCGTGTACGACCCCGACGATTTGATCGATGCGCTCTCGGTAAATGGGGATGCGGCTGTACTTTTTGTCACCAATTTCGCGCGCCAAATCCGCAACGGAATCCGTCTCGGCCTTCGCGACAACATCCGACAGGGGCTTCATCACGTCGTCTGCTCGCAGCGACGGAAAATCGAAAATCCGCGCGATCATCGACCGCTCCCCTTCCGTCACGTCAGACAGGGATGCCGCACTTTTTCCGGCGCGATCGTCCGGTTCGCCCAAAAGGCTTTCGATGTCCTGCCGCGTGACGAGTTTGTGGTGAACATCGATGCCCAACCGCTTCGTCGCCAGCTTGGAAATCCATTCGAGCAGCAGCACGCCGGGTGCCAGCAGGCGCAAAAAGAAAGACAACACGAGCGCTTGGATGGGCGCGATCTTGTTCGCGTGTTGACGCACGATCGCTTTTGGGACGATCTCGCCCAGAAGAACCACCGTCGGTGTCAGGCCCGCGAGCAGGAACAATTCGACATGTCGCGGATGGTGTTCATAAAGCCACAGCGTCCACAGCACCGTCTGAACGACCAACGAAAGTTGTGTCCCAAGAAGTGTCGCGGACAAAAGTCGGTGCGGCGCAATCAACAACTCCTCGACGAGTTTTGCGCCTCGGCTCCCTGCGGAGATCAGGTTCCGAATGTGGGTTCTGTCCGCGCTGACAATGGCGATTTCCGCGCTCGAAAAAAACGCCTCCAGAAACAGACACAACGCACTCAGCAAAAGCAGCGCCGTCATCCGGTTTCCCCTTTTCCGACGGGCGGAACTTCTCCGCTCGTTGCGGGTTGCAGCGTCGGGGTTTTTGCCAAATCGGCAAAAAGCGGGCGCAACAGGTCTTCCATCGTAATCAGGCCCGTCAGCCGACCGTATTCATCGACGAGCAGCGCCATGTGTGTTTTGCGCTTTTGAAACTCCCGCAACAGACGTTCACATTTGGCGCGTTTGGGCACAAACAGCGGCGGGTGCAATAGGTCCGACAGCGGACGCCCTTCGAGATCGCCGAAACGATACCCAACCAAATCCTTCGCGAGCAAAACACCGATGACGTTGTCTCGTCGGCCACGGTAAATCGGAATGCGCGAAAAACGCTGTTTCGATACGGCCTCGACCATTCGCGAAAGGGGCATCGTCGAGGGCAGCGCAAACATGTTTTTTTCCGGCGTCATCAGGTTTCCCACCGTCAGATCGCCAAAATCGAGCACGTTGTGGATGAGTTTGCGTTCGGCCCCGCGAATCACGCCCTCCTGTTGTCCCAAATCCACGAGCGTCCGAATTTCGCGTTCCGACAGCACAGGCGCGGCCTCGGTGTGGCGGCCTTTTCGTCCCAAAAACAACAGCAAAAGCCCATCTGCGATCGTGCTGATCGCCACGCGCGGCACCCACAGCATCCACGTCAGCGCCTTGAGCGGACCTGACACCACACGCGCCCACCGCTCGGCCAGTTTGATCCCGACCGTCTTGGGAATCAGCTCTCCAAACGTCACCAGCAGAGGCACCGTCAACGCCGTCGCCACCAGAGCCACCCAAATTTCCGAAACTTTGGCAGGTGCCGCCAGTTTTCGCGCCGACAACATCGCAAACACGTGCGAAACCGATTGCGTCATCACCTCGGACAGCAAGATGTTCGTAAGTTCGTTGCCGAGGATAAGCGTGGTGATGAGCCGTCGCGGATCGGACAAAAGCCACAGCACCCGCGCACTGGCCGCGTCGTCCGCTGCGTTTTGTCGCAAAACCTGCTGCCTCGCTCGAGACAGCGACAACAGCGCGGTTTCCGTGCCTGAAAAAAAGCCCGCTGACAAAAACAACGGCACAAGCCACAGCAGATGCGAAAAAAGCTTGCCCAGTTCTTGCCACACGTTGCTCGACACGACCGCCTCACCACTCATCAGTTCACACGCTCCTAATCACGCGGCGACAGGAAACCGGCTTCTCGCAGGTGTTGTTGGCCTTCCTGGCTTTCCAACAGGTCCACGAAGGCTTGAGCACGGGTTTCATCTTGGCCAGCGACGATGCCGAGCGATTGGAGAATCGGCGGGTGCAACGTGCGCGGAATCTCGAGAAAGTGACCAGAGCCTCCGGCCAAGCTCCGCGCGATGATCGAGACGTGGGTGTTTCCACTTTCGGTGAAAAGCTGCGCCTGCCGGACGTTTTCTGCAAATACCAAACGCGGTTTGACGCGCTCGTAGATTCCCAGCGAGCGAAGCGCCGCGACTGCCGCCGCACCATACGGAGCGTGCTCGGGATTGGCCAAAGCGATGCGAAGTCTGGCATCCGAAGCCAAGTCCTCCAGGCTCGGAATCGGATGTGCGAGCTGCGCCCACAGGGCAAGCTGGCCCTGCGCATACATCCGAATCGACGATGGAACGAGCCGCTTTTTTTTCCGCAGTGCGTCGATGTGGGTCTGGCTGGCGGAAACAAACAGGTCAAACGGCGCACCGTGTTCGATTTGGCTCGCCAAAACGCCCGACGCTGCAAACGAAAAAACGACGGCGTGCTGGTTTTTTTGTCGATACGGTTCGGCGAGCAGGGCGAACACGGGTTCCAAGTCGGATGCCGCAGCCACGCGAAGCGGACGCGACGGGGCGTTGTCTTTGCGTGAACACGCGGCCCCGACGGACAAAAGCGTCGCAAGCGCGCAGCGACGATTCATTCCAAGGTTTTTGCTGAAAACGCGCACCATCTCCAAGGCCATTTCGGTGCCGGACGATTGCAGCGTGCGCGGGGAAAGTAAAGGCCATGCGAAAATTTGCCCGGCTTTGTGGCGCGTGCCTCACTTGGGTCATGACCGATTCCGTGAATGCAGCCACCGAGACGAGAGTGTCTTCGCTGCCACCCAAAGCCGTGCCAGTTCCCGCAAGAGAAACGGAAACCGAAGTCGGCCTGGAGGGTCGCCAAGTGTTCTTTTTGTTTTTGGGCAGCGCGTTGTTTGCTTGCGTGGTGTTCGCCGTAGGCTTGTTCGTCGGGCGACGTTTGGAGCGAAACAGCGCGGCTCGGGCGAATGTGCAAACCGTTTCTGACCCACTGACGGTGCTCGACGAGATCGCAAAGTCGGAAGAATCGCTCACGTTCCATCGAGTCCTGGCACCCGCAAACAACGCGGCGTCCAGGCCCAATCGGCCCGCAAACCCCGCACTTTCCCCCACACCAGTCCACCCCTAGTACGACTTGCTCACTTCCGAAAGCATCGAGGCCGGGCGTGACCTGCTTGGAAACTTCGGAAGTGAGCAAGTCGTACTAGCGACATTCACTCACGGCCAGGCAGGGTTCTTTTGCGCGAAAGACGGCGATTCCTGCGGGCCTTTGTCGAGCACGCGATTTGGTCGCGAGCGCCGGGCCAAAATCTGCGCGAAACCGTCTTCGGGCCCCGTCGGAACCACCACAAAACCCAGCCGACTCAGGTCGCGGTGCGCTTTGGCTTCGATTCGGTCTTGTTCCCACGAAAAAATCGTGCTCGCGCGGCGTCCGTCGGGATCATCGACCAGCGATTTTGGCAAATACGCTCGCGATTCGGGCCGCACACACAACAAGCCAAGCCCGCGTCTGCGACACAGCGCAATCGACTGCCGCAAAAGAGGCAGATCCAGCGATAGCCCAAGCAAATCCGAAATCAACACCACCTGCGCGCCCGGCATGCTCGCCGCAAGCTCCAAAGCGTTGGCGAGCCCCTTGGCTCGTTCTGTGGCCGATCGTTGCGCGTAGGGCAGCTCAATGCCCCGTTCTCTGCAAAAAAGCCGCAGCACACGGTCGTCAGCCAGTGGTTTTTGATTCTGCGCATCCTGTTTCAAAAGCCTGTGTACCGAATGCAACACCTGTGTCCGAGAAATCCGCTCTCCCGTCGGTGCAACCACGACTTGTGCCCAGGCTGCGGCGTCGTCGGCAGGTGGGAGGCTCGATAGCCGCGTTTCGATCGCCTCTTGCTGTCGCAAATACCGAGCCACGGCTGCATAAAGCTCGCTTTCGGTCATCGCGACGAAAGCAGGTTCCACGACGTGCATGGTTTCGAGCAGTTTTTCCGAAAGCCTCCGTCGCAGGACTGGGCCGTCGCCTGGCTTTACGTGCTGGAACACCTCGCCGTCAAACGAGACAAAACCGATGCGGTCGCTGCCTTCCAGAATCGACCGCGCGTAGTTTTGGCACAGCGCCAGCGCGTGATCGAGCTTCCATTGACCCGGCCAGCCTTCGCGCATCGTCACGCCCATGTCCAACAGCAAGTAGTGGACGCGCAGCGTTTCCCGTTCCAGTTCTTTGACGAGCGGGCGACCATTTGGCGACCGCGCCGTCGCTTTCCACGCGATGAGCTTGTACGGATCGCCATGGACATATTCGCGAAGCTCCCGCAAATCGCCGCCTAGACCGCGCTGCCGCAGCGTGTGCGTGCCGACCCGCTGTTCCGACAAACCCGTCGCTGTGCGAGAGACTTCAAATGCAACTTGAGGCAATTTCTGTGGGAGGACTTTCAGACGCAGAATCGAAGGAAAATAGGCTTCGAGCGAATACAACCCCAGACGGTCGCACAAACGCACCGTTGCGCCGTGAAGAAACCACTCTCCGGCTTGCGCTGCAAAGATCGAAAGCTGCGCCGTCGCCTCGCTGTGCGCGGGCAGGTCCATCGTCGGAAATTCGTGCAGCGGAAACAGTGAACGAGAACAAAACAACTTGATCTCGCTTACACGCAGCGAGAGATGCGACAAGTTGCGCAGGGCCAACGAAACCTCGATTGGACGGCCAGCGAGAAGACCTTCGCTCGTCGCTGCGCGGGGCAACCACCACAGAATTTCAACGTGCCTTCGCCACAACAAAGACACGCGCAACGCAAAGCCCACGTAACTTGCGCACAGCAAAGCCAGCGACGCAAAACCCACCGCCGAAACCGTCCATTTTTCCACTGCAACGCCAAGTGCCAAGAGGAGCACACCGACGGAAAAAAGTGCACCGCCGTTTTGATGCAGGGTGGGATATCGGCCTCGTGACATCGACGTTACCGACTGCGCTCCGTCGTTTTCAGCCTACGCAATTCGAGTGGTCGCACCGGCACTTGCGAAAGTGCTTCCTGCACCACGCTGACTGGACTTATTGCATCCATTTCAGCCTCGGGAATCAGCGCCAATCGGTGAGAAATCACAGGTGGAGCCAGCGCCTTCACGTCGTCGGGCAGCACATAGTCGCGACCAAGCATCAGTGCTCGAGCCCGCGCTGAATGCAGAAGCGCCAACGATGCGCGCGGGGAACCGCCGATCGCGACCCGTCGGTGTCGCCTGGTGAACTGGATCAATTCCAACACAAAATCGAGCACTTCGTCGTCGATGTGGATCTGCGCCGCCATGGTTTGCAGCTCGATGATCGCTTGGGGCGACAAAACCGTTCGCGCAACCGGTCTCGGTTTGGAATATGTGCGCAACATCAGTTTTTCGGCGGAAGGCTCGGGATAGCCTACGTGCAATTTCATCAAAAAGCGGTCTAGCTGCGCCTCGGGCAACGGATATGTGCCCTCGTGTTCCAGCGGATTTTGCGTGGCGAGCACCATGAACGGTTGCTGCATCGTTCTTGTTTGGCCCTCGAGAGTCACTTGGCCTTCCGCCATCGCTTCGAGGAGCGCCGACTGGGTTTTGGGCGGCGCACGATTGATTTCGTCTCCGAGAATGATTTGGGAAAAAATCGGTCCCTCTCGAAGCTCAAACGACCCCTTTTTGGGGTCCAGGATGTACGACCCGGTGATGTCCGACGGCAAAAGGTCCGGTGTGAATTGGATGCGTTTGAAATCGCAGCCCAACACCTGCGAAAAACCCTTCGCCAAAGTCGTTTTGGCGACGCCGGGCACGCCCTCCAGCAGCATATGGCTGCGGCTTAGCAAACCGATCAGAAGCCCCTGCGTCAGCCCCGGATTGCCGATAAATACTTTGCCTACTTCTTCGACGACAGCTTGGCAGAGCGCGGCAGCCTGCGACAGGCTTTGCGGGTCAATGTTGTGTCCTTCCGTCGTCAGCGGTGCGGGTACTTCCGTCGTCACAGGCGTGTGTCCTTCCATGGTCGCAGGGCAGTTCTTACTTCTGTGTCCTGCTGTCCATTTCTTGAAAAAGTTCCGTCGCCAAAGCGTAGCAATCCAAGAGTTTTCGTTTCGAGATGCGTGTTCTCAAAAGTTGCAACGGATTGCTGGCCGGTCCGTCGTCTCGCAACATGCGTAGGTTTTTCCACAGTTTCTCACCAAGCCGACCCGCGCGGTCACTCACCCGCTCTCGGAGCGTCGTTGCCACCCACTTTGGTTCCACTGGGTTCCCGTCGGAAAATCCATCCATCGACACAAGTTGCGAAAGACGAAACAGAAATTCCTCTCGAATCAGCGTCGCTGGGTAGACGAAGCCCCAAGTCACTTGTCCGGCTCCGCCTGCATAGCGTTGGATGGACGCAAACAAACCCGTATCGGGCGGTTTTGGCGGCTGCGCGAACCCAGCGTCCTGCGTTTGACCAGGCAGCGGCAAATACCGCAACAGCAACAGAAGTGACGCGGTGCAAAACAGAAGTCCGAGCAGCGAAACTGCACTCGGTCCGTCTTCGCCAATCCGTCCTTTCAGTGTCCGCAAAATGTGGTGATTCGCACCCCCAAGAGCCCGATTCCACTTGTCTGGCAGATCGTGGCCCGAATCGCTCGTCGGGGCACCGGGCAGCGACGCAGGAGGCACACCCATTTGCGAAAATGAACTGTGCAGCAGAAGCAACCGGTCTTGTTGCAGACGGCACAGGTTGACCAAAAGATGCGCGGCAAATTCTCGGTTGCCGGGCAGTTCGAGCATGTTGTTGATGAACACGCTTCCGTCGGCAACGGCGACGAATCGACCATGCCCAACGACACCTTCGATCACCAGCGCCGCGCCCGGTGCAAACGAGTACGTCGCTGGCAAAGAACTTTCGAAAAACGCCGAATGATTTCCGAGCAATTCGCGCGTCGCCTGTCCGAGGGGTGTCATGCGGGTCGGCAGCGCGACGGGCACGTTTTGATCAGGTCGATAAAACCGAGTTCCTTTTGGGAGCGGGCCCTCTTGACGGTGTATCCCGAGAGCAGCCAGCACCTTTTCACTCTTGCCAAAATCGTCCGCCAAAATGGCGCGGCCTCCCGCCGACAAAAACGCGACGAACGCCTCGGGTTGGAGTTCCGTCTCGGGATGGACGACAAACAACACGTCCTGTCCGTCGAGGCTGGCCCAA
This sequence comes from Pseudomonadota bacterium, assembly GCA_035328405.1. Taxonomy (GTDB): domain Bacteria; phylum Myxococcota_A; class Polyangia; order Palsa-1104; family JAEUJZ01; genus JAEUKA01. Next base: position 40,196 of record DAOLIT010000013.1, read on the forward strand.
TCAAGCGTTTTTCGCACATGAATCGGGCAACCCAGGTCTTCAGCAAGACGCTTCCATTCCGAAAGGCCGTTCCAGCCTTTGTATCCGACGTGAAAGTCCTTTTTTAGAGAACTTGCATCGACGGACAGCAGCGTTGCGAGCAGAGCCAAGACCGGCGCGAAGCTCATGTGTCGCGTTCCAAAAACGACAAGCGCGCAAGTTCGCTGCTGACCCACAGCGTCGCGATGCCGACCACGGTGAGCATTCCTGCCGCGACGTAATCTCGTCGGGCTAGATGACTCACGCACAGCCAAAAAAACACCAGGCTGCTTACGATCAGCAGCGCACACAGAATTTGAAAAAACGGCCACTTCCGCATCGGGTTTCCACTCACGGCAAAAGAAAAAGGAGTGCCAAAAGACCGCCGAGTGCCATGGCTGTCGCGACATAAAGTTGCGGTCGCAAGCGTGCGCGCATCGCATCTTGGCGAAGTTCGGTTACAGACCGACGAAGCTCAAGGTCGTGACCGATGTGTCGCTTAATCGGTCGCATCACGGTGAAGTAAAACAACGACGACCAAAGCATTGCAGCTGCCGAAAGAAGCGTGGCTTGCCAGCCCGACGCCCTGGCTGGGCTTCCCAGCAGGCGGACAAAGTGGTGGACATGTTGTGGATGCAAACAAATTGCATAGAGGAACAAGCAGGGGAGGGCGACAGACAGACCCAGAAGGAGTTGGTGTGTCAGTGTTCTACGCCGCCATTTTTCTGACGGTGGTAGCGCGGTCTTCGGTTGTATCTTCCATGAACACAGCGCAAGCCGCTGGCTCGCTTTCACATGCGCCTCTTTTGCAAGTTGGTTGCATGTAGAAACAAGGTAGCCCACGTACACCGTCAGCTTGATGGGCATTACCAGAACAGGGTTGACCGGTTCGCCACCCGTGACGCCGAGCAATTCGGGAATCGCCAGGAGAAGGGGAAAAAACACGAGCAGCAGGACCTGCGCCAGCACACCGTGTCGAAACCGCAGCGCCAAAAAAAGGAGCAGAGCCGGCATCGGCAAGAGCAACCCCATCCATCGGGGAGTCGGATTTCTAGAAAGGAAGAGAGGGACGACTTGCCAAAGAAGCCAGGAATTTAGACCAAGCACCGTCGGGGCAAGCGGCATCAGCGGATGATATCACAGGTCAGAGCTTCCGACGGTCAGCCGACCGAAAGCGGTCAATGAGGTTTCCGATTGTTTGGCTGACTATTTCGCCTTCTTCTTGTCGGCTTTGTCTTTTTTGTCGGCTTTGTCTTTTTTGTCGGCTTTGCCTTTTTTATCGGCTTTGCCTTTTTTGTCGGCTTTGCCGTCGCTTTGGTCGGGCGAGTCGGGCACTTTCACTTCCGCCGCGCTCTTGGTTTGCACGCCTTGCGGTTGCACGGGATCGGTGATGACAAATTCGACTCGGCGGTTTCTTTCGCGGCCTTTTTTGTCCTTGTTGTCCGCGATCGGCTTGTCGGGACCGTAGCCTTTCGCGGTCAATCTGTCGGCAGCGATGCCGTGCTCAATCAGGTATTTCATGACGCTGTTGGCGCGCCGACCTGACAGATCGCGATTGTAATCCGCCTTGCCTCGATCGTCGGTATGGCCGCCGATTTCGACCTTCTTGATGAACGCAGAAGCCTTGAGTGCCTCCGTCACGTTGTTGAGCACCGGGAAGCTCTTTTTCAGGATCGCGTCCTTGTTCGTCGCAAAGAACACCGGCTCCATGATGGCGATCTGGCCGTTTTCGATGCGAACCAGGCCCGGACAACCATTCTTCTTCGGATCAGAGTTCGGTGCGCCCGGTTGATCTGGGCAAGCGTCTTCTGGATCGACCACGGTGTCTTTGTCGCGATCGGGAAGCGGGCAACCCGCTTTGGCCGGATCGGGTTTTGGTCCTGCCGGAACGTCGGGGCATTGATCTTTCGGATCAGGCACGCCGTCGTTGTCTTTGTCGCCTGCCGGGCAACCCATCCGATCTGGATCGGGCGTGTCACCTTTCGGAACGTCGGGGCATTGATCGACCGGATCGAGCACGCCATCCTTGTCTCGGTCGCCTGCCGGACAACCCAACCGAGTCGGATCGGGCGTCTCACCTTTGTGTACGTCTGGGCACAAATCGTCGTTGTCGAGCACGCCATCCTTGTCGCGATCGCCCAGCGGACAGCCCAGTTTCTTCGGATCGGGATGTTTGCCTTTGTGTACCGACGGACAAATATCGATCTTGTCCACGATGAAGTCGCCATCGCGATCGGGGCAACCGTGCGTGGTCGGGTCTTCCGTCGAAATACCAGCGTTGTCGGGACAGGCGTCCTCTTTGTCCAGAATGCCGTCCTTGTCGCGATCATCCTGTCCGTCTTTCCAAGGCGCATAGGCCAAGCGCAACAGTGCTCGACCATCGGGTGTACCCGGTTCGCGTAACAGTCCGACGCCGCCGCCCACGCTCAATTGCAACACCTTGGCGATGTTGTAGTGCAGACCCAGCAACACCTCGAGGCTCGTGTAATCGGATGCGAACGGTTTGGCACCGTTTGGACCCATCACAACCGTGGACAAAATCGCCTCAGGTCCGATCGCCAACCTCAGCCGCGTATCCGCGTAGGCGAGTGCAGCGCCGAGTTGAAGTTCTGAACCGACGGTGCTGCCCGAATCGCTGAGCGACGCATCGCCGATTTTCGCTGCGTCTCGGTACATAAAACCGGCACCGAACGACCACATGATGTGGTGCGTCAAACCGCCCAACGCGATTTTCGGCATGATGCGAATGCCCGCGTCGCTCGATCCCACGGACACGGCGCTGCTGTCACTGGCAAAGGAACGAAGCGGTATCCACGCATTGATTCCGATGCTCATTGAAATGGCGCTGCGATACGGCTGGCCGAACAATCGAACCCACACACCCACCCGCGGATCGGAAATCACAACACCCGATGCGGGGGTCACGCCTGCTGTCGGTGTTCCGCGCTCCAAAAGGACAATCGGCATCGTCGCTGTGATGAGCACTCGGTCCAGAAAAGAACCGGCCAGATCGACATGTCCGATGAGCTGGTGTTCAAGTACCGACGTGGTTTGGGTGAAAGTACCCGTCGCGTCCGTCCGGCCAAAAACCAACGGATTGTGTGCATAGTTGAGCGTGATTCCGCCCGCAAAATATCGTGTTGATGAATACCAAGGGTGGTCTACCCAAAACGACCATTCCCCCGCCGCTGTGGGCTCATAACGGTTCACTTGGAAACCGTTCTTCGCATCTTGAGCACGCGCGCTCGGAGAATCGGACAATAGTGCCAACGAGACGGCACCAAACAAAGCCAGGCCCTTGGTAAAAGAAGCAATGTCAGGCACAGGAACCTCCAAAGTATCGAAAGCCATGTTGCCACATAGAGGGAGTCTCGCGGTGCATTTTCTCTTCGGGGGTATTGCTACTTCACGATGCGTATTTTACCGCCCGCTGATCGAGCCACGACGCTGCGGTCGTACATGCTTTCGCCCTGAAGCGGAGGCACCGCGAACGAACCCACGTTGGTCGCGCGAATCGTGTACACAAACTCCATGATTTCGTTTCCTACACTGCCATACAGCACCACGCGGTCTTCGCGCACATCACCGTAGTCCGGCGTCCAAGTGGACCCTTCTTTCGCGATCGGAAGCTGCGCGGGTTTCGCCGAGGTCTTGCGGGCACTTCTCCCTTTTCCGCTTTCATCGCGAGAGTCGCTGTCGCGGTGTCGCTCGCTGTCGTCGCCTTCGCCTTCGGCTTCGGAATCATGGCTTTCTTCGTCGGCATCGTGATGGCCGTCTTCGTCGCTGTCGCCCTTCTCATCGTCTGAATCATCGTCTGCTTGCGTCGGAGGATTGACCACGACCTCAAAACCGCCCGGCAGAAGATCGACGAGAGCCAGATTCCAAAGTTGGCTCCCTTTCCCCAGACTTCGCAGCTTGATGTGAACTTCGGCTTCGTCTCCAAGTTTCACTTCTTTGATCGGTTTTCCGTCGCTACCAACGATTTCTCGCAACACTTCCAGTTTTTGTTTCACCACATCCGTCGAGACTTTCAGGTCGTATCCCGACTGCATGATTTGGTAGTACGTTCGCATCGGGCTTCCCGACGACAAAAGCAGTTTTTTCGCATCGCCCGAGAAAGCGACTTGCGGCAAAAGACCTTCCGGCAGGGAAAGCGGCTTTTGCTGTCCCGACGAACTCACTTCGATGATCGTCAGTTGGGTTGCGTCCGTCGTTTGTTGCGCGAGGCTGGCGTACGCATCCAGGGCCATCATCAAATACGCCGACGAGAGCGTGTTGTAGCGCCCTTTTGCAATCGGCTCGACGACGGAAAGAAGTGCATCCGCAGGCAATGACTTGGCCTTGTCCGGGAAGTGGCGCGACAGCAGATACAGCGTCTGAGCATCCCGAATGAGCGGGTCGTAATAGTTCTCGTAATCTGCGGCGCTGTCCTTGACTTGCCCAAGCTGAACGCCCGCAACCATCCGGTTCGCGTCACGGTTCTGTTTCAACAGTTGCAGCGTCGAGGCCAGGTACACGCCCGCCAAATCCTCGGTCCAATTTTTGTACTGATTTTCCAGCCGTTTCCTCACGCTCATCGCTGCCTGCGTCGTCACGACGCCCGAGCGCGTCAGCACATACACTGCATAGGCGCGCACCCGTTCCTGTGCCAGCGAATCCGTTTCCTGCGACACAAGCTGCGTCAGATTGTCAAGACTGCGTTTCAGCAAGTCCGGCGGCACTGACAAGCCGCGCTCTTTTGCATCCAGCAGAAAGTGCGTCGCATACACCGATGCAAAGTCGCTCACCTGATTTGGATTCGCCCACAGCCCAAAACCGCCATCTTCGTTCTGTCGCGCCCGCAGCGTTTGCAACACCGATTGGAAACTGTGTTCCGCAGCCTCCGGTTTTACGCCAAATTCCGGTCGCGTTCGCCCAATCATCGCCGGCACAGCTTGGCTGATTTGCTGTTCTGTGCAGCCGTGCGGGAATTTCTCCAAATACTGCGCAAGGCCCAAAGACAGCCCAAGCGGCAGCGGCCCCAAACTTGCCGAGAGCGTGCGAAATTCGGGATAAAGCTCCCGCGCAAGCTGGATCTGTGTGCGGCCCCCACCTGGGGGCAAATGACCTACCTGTGTGGTCGTGTAAAGAGGAGCCGCCGGACGCACCGAAAGGTCAATCGAGTATTTCCCTGTTTTCCCTGCTGCCGACGCCAAAAACGTCATCGTGCCCGAACCGAGCACCTGCGTCGCTTTGAGTTTGAAGCGCGCCACCGACTCGCGTGACTCGCCGATTTTCAGCGTTTGCCCTGCATCCCCAACCACTTGCAAGTGTTTCGAGGTCTGAAGCTGCACATTCACTTTCGCATTTGGCCCCGAACCGATCACGTTGTTGGAAATTCCCACCGAAACTTCAAACTCGTCTCCCGGCGCTACCACCATGGGAACATTGGGGCTCAGCACAAAGTCCCCGCGCACAAGCGCTTTTTTGCTGAACACGCCCACCGCATCCTGCGCGACCGCGATGGCCATCACCCGCAACGTGCCATTGAAAGAATCCGGGATCAGATACGAGACCTCTTTTTCTTCCTGGTCAGCGTCGATGATCGACGACCAATACGCCACCGGCTTGTCGCGTTTCCGTTTGAACGGATTCAGGTTTTTCAGACCCGATCCATCTCCGTCGCCACCCGGCGCAGCTTTCAGAAGCCGCGAAAATTCGGGAAGGATCAGGTCCAAAATTTGCGCCGTTTTCACTTCGAGCGCCCGTTTTTGGAAAAAGTAAGCAAGCGGGTCCGGCGTCTGATACCGAGCCACCTGCAAGATGCCTTCATCCACCGCCCACAGCACGATCTTCGTCGGGCGATCCGTCCGGTAGCGCATCTTGAACAGGTCTCCCGGCTTTACCAAATCCGGCGTCGTGACCGTCACTTTCGCCGTCCGCTTTTCCTTCGAGATGCTGAACGGCGCAACACCGTAACTGAGCGGACTCATGAACACTTCCGGCGAGTCGATGCCTCGAATGAACGACACCGACACGTATCCGTTGCCTTCCATCTCCTCGGGAATCGCGATTTTTTGGATGGACGACGTGTGTTTGGTTTTAAACCACTTGTAGGTTCTCACGCGGTCTCGCTCGATCGTGATGAGACCTGCTCCCGTGTACGGCGCTTTGATCTGCACTTCCAGCTCGTCTCCCGCTGCTACATCCGGGTTTTTCAGCTTGAGTTGCAGCTCTGCATTCTTCTCGAGAGAACGTGTCAAGTTTCCCTCTCCAGCGACAGAAAACTCGATGCGATTCAGCACCTGGTCTTTGTCGTTTTTGAACACCAGGAAAAAGTCACCCGATTGTCCCGTCGGAAGCGCATACGACAAACCACCCGCCGCAATCGACAGCTTCTGGTCTTGCACAAGAAGCTCTTTTTTCACCGATTCATACTTGTACGTTCCGTTGTCCTGCTTCACGAGCACCGACAGATAGCGCCGTTCGTACAAAAGCGTTCGCACCGACGACTGCGAGACGGCCTGCCCTTGCGGCCCAACGGCCACAAGCTGAACGGCCCGCTTGCTGCCTTTGCCGATGTAGCCCAAGTCTCCGTCGGCTTTGTATCCCAGAAGGTACGACATCGGCGAAACCGTGACTTGCGATTCGGCAGCGACGGAACGACCGCCTTCTGCCTCGAAGCCTTGGGCGACAAAACGCAACCGGTACGTGGCGTTTGCAAAACGAGACAATGGGAACTCAAACTCGCAATTCCCTTGTTCATTCGTCGTTTCTTCGTCGAGGCTCTCACTCAGCGGCTCTTTGGCTTGCATCGGGTCAAAAAACTGGTAGTCGCGATACTTGCTGAACGAAAACAGCGTCGGAGAAAGCAACAAAGTCGCTTTGACTCTGCGGTTCTCTGCCGGTGTTCCGAACAGATTGTTGAGCTGGACTCGTCCCTTCAAACCATCGGGAGAAACCCAACCCTCAACGACCTCCCGATTCAGCTTGGCCGAAATTTTCAGTCGATCCGGCAAAAACTCTTGTACGCGCACTGCGACCGAACCAAGCAAGCCCTTCGTCTGGCCGTCCTCGATGATGTGGACGTTGATGTTCCATGTGCCCGTCGCTGAGGATTCTTGCGTCGTGTGACGGATTTCCTCGAAACCTGCCTCGGTCAGTTTGAACTTCTCTTTGCGAACCGTGACCCCGCGAGCGTCTTCCACCGACATTTCCAACGGAACGCCCTCGAGCTTCTGTTTCCAATCCTGGCCTTTCACGATCAGACCGACGCGAATTTCGTCCCCGGGCCGGTAGATTCCGCGATCGGAAAACAGAAACGCTTGAAGACCTTGCGGCTTTTCGCTGTCTCGAATGCCATCGACGGGAAATCTCGATACATCCAGGTAGCGATCGTGCCGTCCATACGGCAAAAACGACAAATCCCCACCTTTGGACACCTGGTACGCCAGCGGTGCCTGTTCTCTCGAAAAATCCGACAGTTTGGGCAAGCTTGCGTGTCCATCCCCGTCGGTTGTTTCGCTGCGAATCGCGATCCCATTTTTTCCAAGCACTTCGACGCTGGCACCCTTGATGGGCTCGCCCGTCTTCAACGACTGCACAAACACGTCGTGAGAACCATCCACATTGTCTTTGACCAGCACGCCCAAGTCGGTCAGCAAAATCAGCCGCTGGTCACTCTGTCCTGTCGTCTGCTTTCGATGGGAATCCCAGCCGTCGATTCGCAGAAAAAACAGCCCGAGCCGACTTTCGCCTTTTGCCCGGAAATACCGGTCGAGATCGACCGCCGCATACTGGGCCTTCCCGTGGCCCACGCTCGGCATCGGGATCACATCGGAAAATCGTTCGGTGATGTTTTCCGGCGTGAAGCGGTAGTTGGAAAAATCCGGGTTCTGAAACGAGCCGGTGTTTTGCGAAATCAAGTGCTGAAGTTGGTTCGGCAGCACGCGACCGATTTCGACGCGCACATTTTCGATGTCTCGACCAAAAACGGGAACCTTGCGTTCGCCCGACATCGCGACCAGCGAGCCCGTCTGCAACACCCGCAACTCTTTCGGATATTCGGGAACGGTCAGAATGTGCTCCGACGGCTTCCCAAGAACGTACCCACCCGCTGATGCCATTCCTTTGTCAATTTTGACGTACAGAACCTCGCCCACCTCGGCGGTGTATCGGAACGAATGCGTTTCGGAGTACTCCCGCTCGTTCGGAATTTGCACAAGCTTGACGGCGCGCGAGGCGCTCAGCACTTCGGGGCCGATTTCGCTCAAGCTGAAGCCGTATTGCTCTTTCGACGAGCTTTTGTCTTTCGGCGGACGTTTCGGCAGCACAACGACTTTGACCGCCTTGCCCATTTCAGCCTCGGTGACGCCCGTATTGGTCTGGATCACCAAAACCGACTCCGGCTCCATTTGCGCATTGTTCACCAGCGTCAGATTCGCCTCGCTCACGCGCAAAAAATCAAACAAGCCCGGAATCGTCACCGAAGTGCTGAACAAATCCTTCGTTGGTTGTCCTCCGCGCGTCGATTTCACGCCTTTTTGGACGCGCACCATCATCATCGAATCGTGATCAGGGATTTGGACGGGGTCGCTGTGGACGTATGCCGTCGCTGAAAAGCGATCGTAAGTGACCTGAAAACGGTACGGCTTGGCCGATTGGGCACCGTCCTTTTTCGTGACAAGTTCTACGTCGAGCCGCTTCTCAAAATCATTTTTTTCGATGGGATGCGAAAAAGACACCGTCGCGACGACTTTCTTCTGCGACGGATTTTGCGGGTCCTGATAAAACTCCTGCGAAGTGAACCGGCCTGTCAGCGACGGACTTTCAAAGTGCAACGTGTAGTCCGTTGGCTTTGCATCCGCTGCCAAAAGACCCTGTTTTGACAGTTTAACGGTGAACTTCTCTCCGACGGGCCAGTCTTCTTTTGGAACAAACGTGAGCACCCGATCAGAATCCCACCGCCAAGTTCCTTGCACCGACGGAGACAAGTCGATGCCGGATGCGACGGGCTTTTTCACTTTGTCGATCGGTGCCGCCGAACCTCCAAACAGCACGCGCATTGTGTCCGGTTTTGCGTTGTCCTCGAGCTTTGTCGGCTCGGGCGGATCGATTCGCACCGACATTTCGATTGGTTTGGGTTGTTTGTCCTGCCAGTGCTTTCCAAAGTACGCAGCGCTGAAAAAAGCAACCAGCAGGGCCAGCAAACCGACAGTGGCACCTGGGTTCGAATTCATCCACCGCCCACCTCGGGCTATCCCACCGAAAATCGCCGCGAGCCACGGAGGCGGCTGCCAGCTCCACTGCCCGAACAACGCTCGACCGATACGACGAAGCACACCGGGTTGGTCCGCTGGTCTTTCCGTCGAATGGGCCGCCAGCGATGGATCGGACGCGGCGTTTTCGTGTGTGGGTGAAGAAGAATCCGTAACCGGTTTTTCCGAATCGGGCTTGTCAGTCGGGTCTGTGCTCACGGCCACTCCTTGAGACAGCTCACCAGCATACGCGCTTACCCAATGTGCAGTCGAGAGCGGGTCTTTGTGCCACGGAAACTAGGGCGCGGAAAGCCAAGCGCCGCACTGCGGTTTGAGTTTTGGCAAAAATCCCCTCAGCACAGGGTCACTACCGTCTTTGGAATCTCTGAATAATTCCTCGATGGCTCGACGAGCTGGTTTGTCAAACCGCTGTTTTTGTCGCGCGCAGATCTTGACCAGGGATTCTAACGCGCTGCGTCGAAGTGCAATCGGAGCTTCGCGATCCATGCGGAAGACGAGAAGCGGGATTTCGTTCTCTCCGCCGTATTCTCCGACGGCGCGAAGACAGTGAATGGCCGAAACGAGACTCCGATCGGACGCAGTTGGGCTGTCGAGCAAGTCGCCCAGGCCACCGTCGATGGCTTGATGTGCCGTGGCAGCTTCCTGGACAGAGGGAAGTCCATGTCGCACCACCAGGATGCAAGCCTGTCCACGCACCGTGGCAGGCATTTTATCGTCGAGAAGTGCCGCTTTATAACGCGAAAAACCCGCCGCGCCGGCACAACGCGACAGTCCTTCGAGTGCCAGCGTCGCCACTGCCTCGTCCCGGTCGTCCAGGGCCTTTTCGAGCCAAGGAATGTTCTCGGATTGGTTCTTGCACTGCGCAGCGACGACCTCTGCCGCTGCTCGACGCACCATCGGCCACTTGTCCTGAAACAGGCTGTGAGACGCAAGTCTGGCCAGATCCGGCTCTCTCGAATCCACCAAACTCGTGAGCACCGTCGCGCGCACCATCGGGTCAGCATCACGAAGAGCTTGTTGGAGCTGTGGGCGATCCAGTGGAATGGTGCGTGCAATCATGTACGCCGCAAATTGACGCAACGCGGCATCCGGCTCGGAAAGGAGGATGGTCTTCACGAAAGGCGGAAGCGTAGGTGGGCGCACTTTTGCGAACGCGCGCAGCAGCCGAAAACGGAGCGCAAACCGCTCTTCTCCTGACGTGGTTTCGCCGATTCGCATCCAAAGGGGTTCCAAGTGCTCCGACAGCGCACTTTGAGCCGGGACAGAAGCACAACCCGCAACTCCTTCCGACAAACCCTCGAACCACAAGAGGCGCGCGTGTGTTTCGGTGTCGCGACCGGTCATCTCAGCGACCACGTTTGGTGTTTTTCCCGCCTCCCAGGCCTCACACCGCCACCGGCTTCCCACACCCTTCACAAACGATTTGCGCAGCCTGGGGTCTGTCGCCAACTTTTTCGTAAGAAGAAGCACCTGTGAAACCGTCGCGTGTTCCACCAGCCACGTCGTTGCTTCCGCTCGGAGCAGAGAAGACCGCTTTTCGTCCGTTGATATCTCCATCAGCGCATCGACGGCCACATTCCTGGAAGACTCGGTTTTGGTCGCATGTCCGAGCGCGGCAAACAGGGCGGGACGGTCTTCCATTTCTGCTTCTGCCAGCGACGAGGATAGCGTTTGAACAAGTCGCTTCTGGGCGTTTTCAGGGCACAGCGCCGCGCGCGCGCTCCACTTTGCGAGAAGACCATGGATTCGACGCTGCGACGCACCACGAGCTGCGGACAATGCCTTCGACAGAGCCTCGATCTGTGCTTGGGCGCGCGCTGAAACGACATTTTCCGCTTGAAGCGCCAACGTTCTTTCCGCCGCTTCTGCCACACGAGTGTCCGTCGCTGAAAGTTGTTCTACTAGCTGCCCCAAAGCACCTTCGCCGTCCAAGTCGCTGTAGAAATTCACTTCCGCGATGGCGCTCGTTTCGCCAGGCTTGGTCGCGGGCTGCGCAATCGTCAGCGACACGCAATCTGCATGCAGAGATTGCGGAAACAATACCCAAAACGGCTCAGCAGTTGCTTTGGGCGAACCGGGCGAAACCACAAAGCGCTGGGAAGCAGAGAGCGTCACAACAAACTGCGTCGGCAAAACACCGAGTGACCGAGGTGCGGGAACCACCCGCATGGCGCGCAAGGTGCGACCTTTGGATTCCGCTCGCCACGTAAAAAACGTGCCCGTCGCATCGTGAGGGAGTCGCCAGACCGTCTTTTCGGCGCCATCGTCAAGTTCGCGCGGGGCTGACAACCCATCCGCTCGTTCAATGCCTGTCTGCCGGTTGGTTGCGACCACCCGAAAAATGCTCGGCCGCGTGCTCGCAAGGTCTACCGGCGTGACCGAGGACGTATCAAGTTTGGACAGACCCTCCAACGATGGCAAAAGCCGTTCCTGCGAGGCTACCCACCGGCCCGAACCATCGGGAACGAAGCGTTCCAAAAACAGTCTCCGCTCGCTGTCGCAACGGATCACAGACGGTGATGTTTGGTACCGAAACACCTCGCCCGCGTGCCATTCGACTTCGACCGAGTATTCAGCATCGGCCCCAACGGGCCCAATCGGACCCACGTACATCGGCGAGAGCGTTCCTTTTTGCCAACGAACCCATGCAGCGACCCGCTGTTTCTTTTTGCGCACACCCGACGCGGCTACGACATGCTCCCCGTTTGCGAGTTTTCTCACAGATAGAACAGCGTTAACAAGTTGAGGGTCGCGCTCTCCCAGCGGCAGTGACAACTGCGCGGTTTGTCCTCCATCGGTTTTGATCGCGAGTTTTCCAAAACCGTCGAGGGTGACGATTTCCAGGCGACCGTCATTGTCCAAATCGATCCGCTGGGAAGCCAATGCGCCGGAGTTGAGACCATAGGCCTCGACAGAACGAGACTCTTGCGCCGACGCCAATTTCAAATCGACGCCTAGCAATTCGACGCACAGCCAGATGGAAAAAGCCGAAGCCAGCCATTTGCGAAAAACCCCGCCTGACCGACTGACCGTCTTCCCCATCCGCAAAACGCGGCCCGAGTTCTCGAGTGACAGCATGGTCCCCAACACTACAAATCTGTTGACCCACTTGACAAGGTTTGCTACTCACTCCGGCTTGCTGTATCAAAGCGGCTGGCCCGGTTTTTGGAGGCGTTCCTGTGATTTGTACCTCGTTTGGCGCAGTGATTTCTCAGCCTGGTGACTCTGCGACCCTGTTCGCGCAGGCCCAGGGTGGTGGACTCGCTTCTCTTTCGAATATCTTGCTTCCGGTTCTGCTGATCGGAATTTTCTACTTCATCTTGATTCGGCCTCAGCAGAAGCGGCAGCGCGAGTTGGAAGACTGGCGGAAGCAGATCCAGCGTGGCGATGAGATCATCACGTCGGGCGGTTTGTGGGCTCGGGTTTCATCCGTTAACGAGAAGAGCCGCTATGTGGTTGTCGAACTGCAAGACAAGGTTCGCGTCAAGGTTCTTCGAGAGCACATCATCAGCAAAGCCCCGCCTGCGGACACTTCGGCACCGAGTGGCGACGAGGCCAAGTGATTGTTTGGGGTTGTTTCGATCTTCACTGTCCCGCCGAGGGCAGCGTTCTTTTTCCTCTAGTTAGCCAGGGAGAAGCTCTCGCATGGAGCGGTCTTTTTACTACCGCGTAACTGCCTACTCGTTCATCACTCTTTTGTCGGTGATGATTCTTTTGCCGTCGGTCGCTGACTGGACTCACACAGCCCATCGATTGCCCGAGTGGTATACGAAAATGTTTTCTCGGAAAATCGCGCTGGGCCTCGATTTGCAGGGCGGTCTGCACTTGGTTTACGAGGTTCAGGTGGACAAAGCGGTGTCGGACAAGGCCGACCGTTTGGCCGCGCAGATCGAAGAGAAGCTCGCAAAAGACCGCAAGGTCAAAGGCGCGCATGTTTCTCGTGAAGGTGACGGTGCCGAGTCTCGTTTGCGCGTGACGTTCCAGAACAAAGCCGATGCGAGGAAACTCGACCGGGCGTTTGAGCGCGAATTTGCAAAATATCTGACGCGGGAGAGCGACAACGGGCAGACCGGCGAGACCGTCTTCAAGATGGATGCCGACTACGTGGACGAGTTGCGGGGTTATGCAGTCAGTCAGGGAGTCGAGACCATCAAGAACCGCGTTGACAAACTCGGTGTTGCTGAGCCGATCGTCCAGCGCAAACAGAACGATATTGTCGTCGAGCTGGCGGGTCTTTCCCAAGCAGATTTCCAGCGGGTCAAGACCATGATTGGCAAGACGGCGCAGCTCGAGTTCAAGATGGTGGATGACGGCGCTGAGTACATGCAGCGGCTTTCTGCATATGCCGAGAGCAAGAAGACGCAGTATCCCGGCCTTGAAGTCGGCTTCGACTACTGGCAGCAAAAGGACAATGGCCAGCAGCACACCGACGTGTACTTGAAGTCAAAAGACAAATCTGTGATGGAACGTTTTCTGAAAGATCTACCGTCCGAGTTGGCCGTGCCGAATGACCACCAGATTTTGTTCGAGCAGATCAGCCGAGACGAGGACGATGACAAGACGCCGGACAAACCTTGGCGTTCGTATTACTTGCACCGTCGGGCGGAGTTGACTGGAGAGTATCTGACTGACGCAGAGATGAACTTTGATCAGACGACGAACAGGCCCGAGGTTGGGATCACGTTTGATAGCGAAGGTGCCAGTCTGTTCGAGAAAGCCAGCGGAGCGAACATTGGTCGCAAGATGGCCATCATTTTGGACGAGAAGATCAGTTCCGCGCCGACGATCGAGGGTCGTATCGGTGGTGGGCGTGCTCGGATCACGATGGGCGGCTATTCGGACAAGGTTCAGCAAGAAGCCAAGGATTTGGTGGCTGTGCTCAAGGCGGGGGCTCTTCCTGCTCCGTTGCGCAAGACGTTCGAGACTCAGGTTGGGGCATCGCTCGGGCCCGAGGCAGTCTCCAAAGCCCGTACATCGATGGTCATCGGAACACTTGCCGTGGTCATCTTCATGCTGATCTACTACCGTGCGTCGGGGATCATTGCCGATGTTGCGATGGTCTTTAACGTGATCTACCTGCTCTCCATCATGGCGCTGATCCAGGCCACGTTGACTTTGCCGGGCATCGCGGCAGTCGTGTTGACGGTGGGTATGGCGGTGGACGCCAACATCATCTTCTATGAGCGCATCCGTGAGGAATTGCGGGGCGGAAAAACGCCTCGTCAGGCGGTCGAGAATGGATTTGGCCGGGCGCTTTGGACTGTCGTTGACGCACACGTTACCAATTTGGTCGCTGGCGTGGTGCTGTATTCCTATGGCACAGGCCCCATTCGCGGTTTTGCGGTATCGCTGATTGCCGGCATCGTTTGCAACCTGTTCACGTCGGTGTGGTTGTCCCGCGTGATGTTTGACTACATGGTTTTGCGCAACAAGAAGCGCGCGACCATGAGCATCTGAGGCCTTCCATGTCCCAGCGTTTTTTTGAATTGATTCGCCCCGATCACAACTTTGACTTCGTGGGCAAGACCAAGCCGCTGCTGTTGAGTTCAGCGGCGCTCGTCCTGTTGTCGCTTCTTCTTCTGCCCGTCAACATGTTTCTGCCGGGAAGAGGGCACGCTCTCAACTTCGCGATCGATTTTCGCGGTGGTACCGAGATGCGGGTTGATTTCACCAGAGCCGTTGAGCCCGCAGCCATTCGCGAGGCGATGGAGTCGGGAGGTTTCCGAGACTCAGAAGTCGTCCCACTTCCCGAGTTCAAAAATTCCTACTTGGTTCGGTTTCCGGCGGTGTCGGCGCTTCAGCCAAACCAGATTGCTCGTGTCGAGGAGGGATTTCGCCAGAAACTGGGTGCCGATTCGTTGCGGAAATTTGAATCGAGCGAAGGTGGAGACAAAGCCTATGTGCGTTTGCTCAAAGGCAAAGCGTTCGAGCCGAGCCAGGTCGAGGAGATTTTGCGCGGGGCCGGTGTGACCGTGAGCCAGGTGCAGCGATTTGGTCGCCCAGAAGACAACACATTTGAAGTCGTGCTGGTCGGCTTGGAAAAAGAAGTCCGCACGGCGCTTGACGCAACGCTTGGGCAAGGGGCAGTCGCTTCGATTCCTTCTGTGGGTTCGGTGGGCGCGAAGGCGGGAAAAGAACTGCGCGACAACGGCATCATTTCTCTTCTCGCGGCCATTGGTTTCATCATGCTGTACATCTTGGTCCGGTTTGATTTTCGATATGGACCGGGGACGGTGGTGGCGCTGCTGCACGATGCGCTGTTGGTGCTCGGAGCGTTTGCCCTGACCTACAAAGAGTTTTCGCTCACGACGATCGCGGCAATTCTGACAGTCATTGGTTACTCCATGAATGACACCATTGTCGTGTTCGACCGTATCCGCGAAAACGCTGGAAAGATGCGCGACAAGAAGTTCCCGCAAATCGTGAACATTTCAGTCAATGAAACGCTGTCCCGAACCATTCTGACCTCGGCAACGGTGTTTTTCGTGACGCTCGCCATGAACATTTGGGGGTCCGGCGTCATTCGGGATTTCGCTTTTGCGATGAATGTCGGCGTCATTGTTGGAACGTATTCCTCGATTTTCATCGCGAGCCCGATCTTGATCTGGCTCAATGAGAAATCGCTCCAAACGCAGAAGAAACCCCGCACGCAAAGAAGCAGCTCGTCGCCAGTTTAGGTGGGGTCGATTTTCCGGCCACCTGGTTGTCTTGCCGTTTCTGTGGAGTTCGGAACGTCGGTCGAACGCGCAGTTGCGCTTGTGTTCGCGGCTTTGGTGTTGCGGACCCGTGGCGCTTGACCCATTCCAGGACTGAGCAGTCCGAGGTTTGCTTTCGCTGGAACAGACTTGCCACGCTGCGTGTTTGGTGAGTTGATTTGCGGACCTTTTTTACACTTCCACTCGCGACATCCATGCCTCACGAAACAGCAGACGCAGAGACTCTTCACACGACAGCTCCCGAATCGGCTTTGACTCCTTCGGGCGGGGCTGTGTTTTTGACCCACATCCGCAATTTCTCGATCATCGCACACATCGATCACGGCAAATCGACGCTGGCGGATCGGCTCTTGGAAGCGTGTGGGGCGCTGTCCGAGCGAGAAAGACAGGACCAGTTCCTCGACAAGATGGAACTGGAACGCGAACGAGGGATCACGATCAAGGCGCAGACCGTGCGTTTGCGGTACAAAGCGCATGACGGGCAGGAGTATCAGTTCAACTTGATCGATACGCCGGGGCACGTCGATTTCCACTACGAAGTCAGTCGGAGCCTCGCGGCGTGTGAGGGGGCGCTTTTGGTGGTGGATGCGTCGCAGGGGGTTCAGGCGCAGACGCTTGCAAATGTGTACGTGGCGCTCGACAACAATTTAGAAATTGTTCCGGTCCTGAACAAAATCGATTTGCCTTCGGCGGAGCCCGAACGGATTCGGAAGCAGGTCGAAGATGTCATCGGGATCGATGCGTCGATGGCGATTTTGGCCAGCGCCAAGGATGGGCGCGGAGTGCCGGACATTTTGGAAGCGATGGTTCAGTTTGTACCGCCTCCGAAAGGTGATCCGACGGCACCGCTTCAGGCGCTCATTTTTGATAGTTGGTACGACAACTATCGGGGTGTGGTCACGCAAGTTCGAGTGAAGAACGGGCGAATTGCGGTGGGGGACAAAATTCTGCTCTGGGCGACGGGCAAAACCTACGAAGTCATGGGACTCGGGGTGTTCAATCCGCACCCTGTCGAAGTCAAGGAATTGCGGTGTGGCGAAGTCGGCTTTGTCATCGCCAACATCAAGACGGTCGCGGACACGCAGATCGGCGACACCATGACGGGAGCAGGCCGGCCGTGTGCCGAGCCTCTGCCGGGTTTCAAAGTCGTCAAACCCATGGTGTTCGCCGGTATTTTCCCGACGGACAATGCTCGATACACTGACCTGCGCGAGGCGCTGGAAAAACTGCATCTAAACGATGCAAGTTTCACCTATGAGCCCGAAACTTCGTTGGCGCTGGGTTTTGGGTTTCGATGTGGTTTTTTGGGTCTTTTGCACATGGAAATCGTGCAGGAGCGGCTCGAACGCGAGTACGACTTGGACCTCATCACGACTGCACCGACCGTGGAATATCGGGCCAAAACAGCGTCGGGTGAGACGATCATCGTGGACAATCCGGCGGCGCTCCCTGACGAAGGAAAAGTCGAGTCGATCGAAGAACCGATCATCATGGCGAGCATTTACACGCCCTCTGAGCATGTCGGTTCGCTGATTACGTTGTGTCAGGAGCGCCGAGGGGTGCAGGTGAGCATCACGTATAACGGCGAGGATCGCGTGGTGCTCAAGTACGAATTGCCGCTTGCGGAAGTGGTCTTTGGCTTTTACGACCGGCTCAAGTCGGTTTCGCGGGGGTATGCGTCGCTCGATTACGAACTGCATGAATATCGTCCCGCCGAGCTGACACGCATGGATCTGCTCGTGAACGGCGATCGGGTGGATGCACTGTCGGTCATTTGTCACCGCGAACGCGCCTACTACCGAGGCCGCGACTTGTGCGTGAAGATGAAGGAACTGATTCCTCCACAGCAGTTCGAGGTCGCCATCCAGGCCGCCATCGGAAACCGGGTGATTGCGCGCACGACGGTCAAGGCGTTGCGCAAGAACGTAACCGCCAAGTGTTATGGTGGGGACATCACACGGAAGAGAAAACTGCTGGAGCGCCAAAAAGAGGGCAAGAAGCGGATGAAACAGATTGGGTCTGTCGAAATCCCGCAGGAGGCTTTTCTGGCGGTCCTGAAGGTGGACGAAAAATGAGCAGTTCCGAACACGCAAAGGACGAGGCGTCGAACACTCCGGCCACATTGCCCAGCGAAGAGGGGCAGAAAAGGGGGAATGCGCCAAAGAAGCGGCCTCCGGCGTGGATGCGCGTCGCCTACGATCAACTGTGGATTGTTTTGGTGCCGCTGTTTTTGAGTCTGTTTGGTCTGACGGTTCAATTGACCAACACGATCGATTTGTCCGATGTGCCGCCCCATCCTCGCGTGGTGCAGCTTGGGATCGCATTGGCGGCGTTTGCGGTGATTTTGGGAGTTCCTTATCTGCTATGTCGGAAAACTGTTGATGAGGTCAGGGAGGACCTGAGTTTGCGCCGACAGGCGAGGTTTTTGCAAAAGAATGCGCGCCGCTGTTTGTCTCGGTACAAAGACCAAATCAAACCCGACATTCAAAAGGCGGTGGTCGAGGCGGTGGAGGCGTTGGAACGTGCGCTCGAACAGGAGGACAACGAAAGGGTGTTTGCGGAACTGGATGTACTGGACAAGCTCATGGACAAATACCTTACCTACTTGCGCAAGGGGTCGATCTTGGAAGTGGGGGAGCCTCTGATTTCGGCGCTCATTGTCGCGCTCCTTTTGCGAGCGTTTGTGATCGAGGCATTCAAAATACCGTCGGGCTCCATGATTCCTACGCTTCAGGTAGGGGACCACATTTTCGTGAACAAGATTCTGTTCGGCTTGCGGGTCCCTTTTACGAACGTCAAGTTTGCATATCACCTCCGTGAGCCCAAACGGGGTGAGGTGATCGTCTTTGTGTATCCGCACGAACAATCCAAGGACTACATCAAGCGGGTGGCCGCAGTTGCGGGGGACACCATCGAAGCGTGTGGCGAAAAGATCACCATAAATGGTCAAGAGCTTGCGCGTGTACCTCATGCTGGAAAATGTGAATACGAGGATGCAGACGAAGAACATCCCGAGGCTGGCTGGCAGTGGAGGTCGTGTCGTGGATTTCGGGAGACGAACGGAGACAATACGTACAACGTCGTCCAAGACTTTCAGACAGCTCTAGACAGGCCCTGTGCCAAGTGGTCGGTTCCCAAAGGGCATGTATTTGTCTTGGGAGACAACCGAGATCACAGCGCAGACAGCCGATTTTGGTGCGATCCAAACAGCAACCGAGTGCTTCCCCCGGCTTGCGAAAGCGGTCCGAACGGCTCGTTTGTTCCTCTGGAAATGATCAAGGGGAAGGCCTGGTTTATTTGGTGGTCAGCGGGCAGAGGATCGTCGGTGCGGTTTGAACGATTGTTTTCCTCTGTGCATTGAGTTTTTCTGCGCGTCGCAATGAAATGATTCGAGGAGGCAGGAAAACCTCGGTTCAGGCAAATACAAAACGGTTCGGGTATAGGCCTTGGTGAAGATGAATGTGAATGCAAAAAGCTCGTTTCGGCTGTTGTCCCCCACAGCTTGGGCTTTGTTTGTGTTGGCCCTTGTGGGGTTCCTGGTCGCGCCGCAGTGGATTGTGAGTGCTCCGAATGAGCCGACGATGGGTCTTGTGCAGCGCATTTTCTACTACCATGTCCCGTGCGCGTGGCAGACGATGTTCGGAGCATTCCTTGCGGGTGGGGCAGGGGCCGTATATCTGTTCAAAGGCTCTGCTCGAGCCGAACGGATAGCGCAGGCGGCAGCGGAACTTGCGGTGCTGTTCGGTCTGTGTGTTCTCATCACGGGACCCCTTTGGGCGCGGAAAGCCTGGGGAGTCTGGTGGCAGTGGGATGTGCGGCTGACGACGACCGCGCTGTTGTGGGTGATTTTCCTTGCGGGTCTCTTTGCCAAAAAGTACGGAGGTCCGGGGAGTGCGCGCCTTTCTGCGGGTCTGTTTCTGTTTGGGGCCGCAGACGTGCCGATGATTTACATCTCGGTGTCTCTGTGGAGGACGATTCATCCCAAGACCTCGGTTGTGCGGACCCTCGACCCCGCAATGGCCGGTGCGCTGTGGATGTCGGTGCTCGCGTTTACGCTGTTGTTTGCGCTGCTGCTGCTCCAGCGATATCGGTTTTTGTCTGTCAAGGCGCGTCTTTCGGAGGCCATTCTTCGCGCTGAAGATGCCGGGCTGCTCGATGAGTGAAAGGAACGGGCACACAAGGAAGCAACCATGAAAAAACAGGCCATGAAGAGATTCGTAGAAGGAATGAACACAATTACGTGGCTCTGGGCCGTGGCGTTGCCCCTGGTGCTGTGTCTTGGCCAAACGGTCGCGTCTGCAGACCTCATCATCGATCGGGAGTCCGTCCCCAAAGCCGGAACCGAGAATGAGAAGTTGTCTGCCTGGGCTCGACCCACAGAAGTGCAGCCGGACAAGGACGGTTTTGTGCCCGATTCCCGACCGATGGACGGACCTACTCTGGATGAGTCCATTCCGGCGGCACCTCTTGTGGCTGGGGCATATGGGGTGTTGTGGCTCTCGGTCTTTGGATACTTGCTGTTTTCCGCTCGGGGCATTCGCAAAATGGAACAGGACGTGGCCGAGCTGGAGGCCAAGATCAGCCGATTGCAAAAAGTGGTGTAGTCGATGCCGACCCTGGCGCATATCATTTACATTCCTGCGATGCTGCTGCTTGGTTTTGTCGCAGGTTTTGTGCTGGGGGGCCGAGCCGCACGCGCAGAAAGCGCCGCCGCAGCCGAACGGGCTGCGCGCAAAGCAGAGCGCCGAGCCGCCAAACCGTCTGCGGAAGCCAACGAATCCCCAAAGTAGGGGTGCAAAGCGGGAGCGAGACAGACTCCAGAGGAACGACAGTCGGAGGATAAAGGGGGGACTATGGGAGTGCGTGCGCTCCGTGTTGGGAGTGCGGAAGCAATCGCTCCCACAGCCGTTTGAGGGACCCCTTCAAATAGCCCTGTTTCATCAACGGAGCAACGTGATGAACCATGTCCGCAGCCGTATGTGTGACAAAGTGGTCAGGATGAAACAGAGGGCCCGCGAGCCGAGGGTGCTTGGCCACAAAATCCCGAACGGACTGCTCTGTCACACCGTGTTTTTCCAGTGCAGCCCGAAATTCCGCCAAAGCCGTTTGACGCGCTTTGAAGAGCATCATTTGGACACGGCTATGCACGTTCACTTTGCCGTCTCCTGAAGTCTCAATTGGCAAAAAAATCGCTTCCGGGTACTTCTCTGTGACATAACTTTGGACGCCATCAGAGACGCCTGAACTTGGCATGCACCCAAACGGTTTCACAGACAATGTCATCGTGGATTTTTTGTGAGCCGCATTGAGCACGAGCTTGCCGACTTCCATATGGCCCTCGCCACCGCGCAAGTGATTGTTGTAAAGCTCACGCGCGGCTTCAGCGACTTCGTCCATATCAGACAGCTTGTAGCCCGAAAGACCGATGCTGTTTGCGATGGCCTGAAACGCCAGCCGAACGCCACGATCGGCGACCCACAAGATTGCGAGTTTCTTGCTCGGATTAGAACCCGCAAGCCCACGCCGTCCGCGATCATCTTTCCGCAAATGGAGTCTCTCTTTCGTGTCGTAGACATGCTCCCAAATGTTGTACAGGAGCCAGTTTGTGACAATCTGGATGTCTACTTCCGCGCCTTCCCCTTCCAGGAAGCGTTGCAGCTCGTAATTCCCATCTCCCTCTGTTGTCATTGCCCAAAACTCCCCGATCACCGACACCTTCGGCTTGACCCGCAAGCGATCGACCTCAATTTGTTTGAACAGAGAGCGTACTTTGAACAGCGCGGGAAACAGCGGTTCATTGTTGCGGAGCGTCTGAAACAGCAGTTTCTTGGCTTGCTCCATCGCGCGGTTGGTTGCGCCGGATTCCTTTTCGTACGGTCGGAGTCTGTAGACGAGCGCATTCAGCGCATCCCCCAACATGATTCCCAACACCAACCGATAGAAGAACTGAGCATTGAGGTTTAACCCTGCCTCTTCCGTCGCCTGCGAGAGGCCTCCTTGTTGTTGGAAAAGGAGTACGCGAAAACCCTCGAAACCTGCATCGCGAAGTGCTTTGCGAAATTCCGTGATGTATGTTCCGAAGCGACAGGGTCCGCAAGCACCAGCCGTCACGAACACATATCGCTCGATGATTTCGGACACCGGAACCTTCTTCACATCCCGCAAATAGAACAGGTGTTTGAGCAGATTCCCAACGGTAAAGTACGTTGGATTGCACTGCCCCCGGTTTCCAAATTCCTTTCCCAGGTTGAGCGCAGCGTTGTCCGAAACCTCGAGGGGGAGAACGCGATAACCGATTCCCTCGAGCGCCCCCGAAATCAAGTAATCCTGCGCAATGGTAAGACCCCCACACAGCATGGTGGTGTGTTGTCTTTGGCTTGCAGTCCAATGATCGAAAATATCGTCCTTCCACTGCTTGGTTTCCTGATCGAGTCCCAGCCGTTTTCGTTGCTCTGCTTCAAATTCGGCCAAAATGGTCTCGATGCTGGCGGGCTCGTCACCGTGTCCCTTTTTTCCGACGATCGGCAAATGAACACGGCGTTCCTTTTGTACATCCATGTCTTCCATGTGTCCCCTTTTGCAGCTTCACGCTCTGCTCAAAGCCCTCTGTGAATCAGAAGCGGACGACCTGATCGTCCCCAGGAGTTTTCTTGCCGATGCGAACCAGTTTCCGGTCCTTCTCGACGGTATTTTGCGATACAAAACGTGCGGAATACTCTGCAACCCTTTTTCGGAGTCTCTCTATCTCTTGCGCGAGTGCCGGATCGATCTGTTTCCGTTCTTGGAGCTGCTGATGTTTGAGTTCCAAAAGACCCAGCCGTTTTTCCTCGATTTGAAAGTGAAGATCTGCGCGTTTTTTCGCCAAGTCCTGCAACCGTTCCTCGTGCATTTTTAGGCTGTGCGCAAATGTCTTCACGCGGATCTTGAACGACCCGCCGGGCTTGTTTCCGTCGATGTCGTGCAGTGCGGAATACGGCGTTGCGCTGGTTCCGATGATCGAATCAATCAGTCCGTAAGTCGGGGAATCGTGTCCGCATTTGAAAGAGGAAAAGTCGAGCACGACGACATTCGGGTGCCGTGAAGCAAACTTTGCGGCCCATACCTTTTGAACGGAATTGGCCGAATAGTTTTCGGGCCAGACATCCGTGACTTCAAGGGGTCCATCAATGAGACCCTTTTCCATGTCTGTTTTGAAGAAGCGGTAGAGCCATCGGGGGTCTTTGGGAATCGAACGGATGGACAAGACCGGATATCCCAAAACCTGAAATTCCTCGAGGATGCCGTGGTTGAGTCCTGGGTCGCTATGGTACGGACGACCGATCACCAACACGGCCACACGATCCTCCGCTTCGACCTGTTCCAAAATCGCCTTTCCGCGCTTTTGGATTTCCTCATCGAACGCATCCATTGCGCGGTGCGCTTGGTCCACCGCGAAATCACTTTCGTCTTCCGTGATGTCCAAAAGGGGGCCGAAACAATCGAACAATTGCCGTTTTAGGAGTGTTGGTTCCGTAAACGTCAGCGCGGGGTCAAGATACTTGATTCCGCGCATCGCAAAGAAATCGACTTCCTTTGTAAAGGCCGCTTTCAAGACTTCAGGGGCCCCAGACACCGTCGGACAGGAGGCCGCATCCATGACCTTGTGTAGTCCGGGTGGAACGTGTGTGATGCACGGAAAAAAGATGTAGTGCAGCCGTTTTTGGTCGCTGTGATGGTGGAATAGCAGATTGTGAACGTGAGCTTGCGCAACCTTGGATGGGAAACACGGATCGATCGAACCGTACTTTCCCCCTTCCTGCCACATTTCCTCGTTGGATTCGTCAGAAAAGACGACGTGGTGCTTCTGGATTCCCAGGGTTTCCAGGTACGTTCGTACAAAGGGCCCCACAGTCCACAGATTCAGCACTCGCGGAATCCCAATTCGCACGGCAGCACGTTTTTTCCACGCCTCTTCCGAACTGCGGCGGAAGGGACGGCGAACGGGTACACGCTTGCTTCCAAAGAACCCCTGTTTCACCTCAATGTCGTCGAGGAGTGTGTCGGTTCCTGGCATGGGGGCCGGGTTGAAAAAGTGCGCAAAGAGCCGCTTGGTTTCAAAATCGAGCAGATTCGGAAACTCCTTCATCACACGCTTGCGCTCTTTGGTGATCGCGAGCATGGCCGCTTCGGATTCCACCGTTCCTTTTTCACAAGAAAAACCGGCAATGTAGCGGCTGGTGTTTCCATCCGGGGTTTCCGTATCGATGAAAGTCCGCTGACACAAGTTGGGGCAGAAATGGCACCGCGAGGTCTCATCCGTCGTCGAGGAATACTTCAAATGAATTGCAGCATCCAGGCCAATGAAAGTGCTGTGTCCACGCCGTTTGACCACGCGGAGTGTCTCCATAGCGGCCCCGATGGCTCCTGCTTCTCCGGTATGGGGGTGTACGTACACCTGTGCATCGGGCACGCGATCTTTGATGTAGTCCACCTGCGCTTTGACCGCAGCCAGGTTGTGTTGCGTTCCCCCTTGCAACACAAAACGATTTCCCAAACTCGACATACGCGGAATCTGGACAACGTACTGCCACACATTTTTTGGAAGGACTTGAGCAAGGCCTGCGAGGAGTTCTTCCTTTTCGTAGCCTTCCTTCTGAAAATTCACCCGATCAGAATCCAAAAATACTGCGCACCCATAGCTGAATTTCGGTGCCAATTCTGCTTCAAAAGCGACATCGGCGTATTGCGTGATGGGAACCCCGAATTGGTCCGCCATGGCCTGAAGGAGCATTCCGTTTCCGGCAGAACATTGGTTGGAAAGACGAAAATTTTTGATGTCTCCGTTTTCCATAAACAGAACTTTGATGTCTTGACCACCGATGTCACATACGACATCAAGATCCCCGAAAAAGTGAACGGCGGACATCATGTGAGCGACGGTTTCTACGATGTTGCAGTCGCTTTTGACGGATTGCTCGAGGACATCTGCTGCGTATCCCGTTGCGCCAAAACCCATGACTTCGAGCGTGGCACCTTGGGAGGTAATGTACTCCTTGATTCGAGCCAGGATTTCCTTGGTGTCCTGAATCGGATTCCCTTTGGAAAGTTGGTATTCCTTGGTGAGCACTTCCGTCGTTTCGTAGTCGATCAGAACGGCTTTGGAGGAAGTCGATCCTCCATCCATTCCGATCACACCGCGCACGACCTGGCCTGGTTCCAGTTTCCTTTTTTCAAACTTGGGAATGCGGTAGTGTTCACGAAAGGAGGCGAGTTCTTCTTGCCTCCCTTGTGGGTTGGGGGCCCGCAAAAGTGGCAGTCCGGCCTGCTCCCCCAAACGTGACTTGCGCCCCGTAGTAATCCAATCTTGTAACTTCGCGAGCCCCTGAAATTGGCCGACTTCCTTGGCTTCGTGCATGCCGTACATCACGGCACCAAACGCAGCGTAATACTGTGCGTTGTGCGGAACGGCGATGAGTTCCTCGATGGAAATGTCTTGTGGATACGCATAGCCACGCTCACGCCAGGTTTCAGGAATGCGCTTTCGCCAACAATCTCGCAAAAACGGAAGAAAGGTGTTGGGACCCCCAAGTAGAAGTACTTTGGCTTTGAGGGTGTTTCCACGCGTCAACACAGAGAGATTCTGGAGCACGATGGCATCGGCCAGGGAGTTCATGATTTCGACGGCAGGCACACCACTTTTCACCAAATTCACGATGTCTGTTTCTGCAAAGACACCGCATTTGGCAGCAACGTGGTGTAGGCGACTGTCATCGAATTGGATTTGAACAACCTGCTCGTTGGGGAGCCCGACTTTCAGAATGCACTTGTCGATAGTCGCGCCGGTTCCCGAGGCACATTTGTCGTTCATTGACGTAACGGCCTGCTTGTCACCCGTCTTCTCGTTTGGTTTGAAAATGATGATTTTTGCGTCTTGGCCGCCGAGTTCCACGACGGAGCCGACATCGGGATGAAGGGTTTCCACCGCGAGCGTGACGGCGTTCACTTCCTGCACAAACTTCGCGTTGATCTGCGGCGCGATCGGCGAAGAACCGGAACCTGTCATGAACACGCGGATGTCTGTGGGGGCCACATGCGGCAGCGCGGCCTGGATGCGTTTCAGGAAGTCGAGCACAAAGTCGGGCTGTTTCGTTTGGTGGCGCTGGTAGTCGCTCCACAGAATTTCGCGGGTCAGCGGATCAACAACGACCGCCTTCACCGTCGTGGAACCGACGTCGAGGCCTATCATGACGTTGGTTTTTCGCGTGGCACACAGCGGCGAAACGAAAAAAGACATGTTGAAAGGACTCCTTGCGTTCCGATGGGTCGTGTAGGTGTACGTGCTGAACCGAAGGCATGATTCACTAGACTACCAGTGCAGTCTAGGCGACCAAGGTAACTGCGCACGCGAGGGGTGGTCAAGAAAAAAGGCAGGCTTTGGGACCGCTCTGGAAAGCGCGTTGCTTGTATAGTCAAAGTGTGAAACTCTGCCGGGTCTTATCTGCTGTTGCTTTGGGGTGGGCTTTGTTGTCTGCGCCGCCGTGTCGAGCCGCAGGCACAGAAGATGCGCTTGAGCAGGCGCGCAAACGATACATGACAGGAGAGCGGGAATATGCCGCCGGACGCTACTGGCAGTCAGCCAAGGCATTCGAGGAAGCGTATGACCTGTCTCGCAAAGGGGACCTGCTGTACAACGCAGCTCGTGCCTACGATCGAGGGGAATACTACGTTCGAGCGATCGAGGCATACGAGGGGTACATCAAAGCTGGAATGCCTCCAGATGTAGAACAAATCCAAAAACGTGTGGCAGAACTGCGGAAACTCTTGTGCCAAGTATCGATTATCACAACGGAAAAAGCCTACGTGTATATCGATGGAAAAGAGTATTACAAAACGCCCATGTCGGGCTCGGTGAGCATCGACAGCGGCTACCGTCGGATCGAAGTCCGCGCTGGGAATCGCTTTTTTGCGAAAGAGCAACAGTTTGTTCCAGGCGAAAAGTACGAATTTGAAGCGGTGTTCGAGGAAGACCGCGCCGGAGTCCCCAGCTTGGGTTTTGCCGCAGGACAAGACGTTGGGGAAGCACGAAGAAACGCTCGTCCGCTGGCGATTGTGCTTGGTTTGGGAGGCGCTTTCGACCTGGCGGGGGACAATTTTCCACCGCACCAGGCAGCGTTTGTTTTGGGGGCGGAATACCGAGTGAAGGAAGGTCGTCGGTTGGCGTTGGACCTGGGACTCAAAATTCCGTTTGAGCTTCTTCAAAGCTGGCAAAACGGGGGACTCCTTATCGGAATGCGGGGTGTGTTGTTTCCCGTCGCTCGGCTGCCTTTGGAATTGGTGCTTTCATTGGATGCGGGTTTCGCGGCGATGGACTATCGAACGGATGCGCCTGTGTCCAGCAAATGGCCGTGTACGTCGCCTTCCTATTTGCCAAGCTGCACGGTGTACGCTTTTCGCCTTGTGCCGGCGGTTTCCGTCGCGTACCGCTTCCTGTCTTCCTTTGAGATGCGCGCTCAGCTTGCCGGTTTGGAATTGAACGCGGCCAAACCGATGTTTTCTCCTCGGTACACCTTCGGTCTGCAAGCGGCGTATCGCTTCCAGTGAGTTTGTTCTGAGCGTCTGCTGAAACTTTGTGGGCGCGGCTCGTCGGTCAGGCATGCTTCGCAGACTTGCGGAAACCTTATACCTTTCCGCAAAAGAAGAAATTTCCGGCGGCTTCAGGGTCTTCGCTCATCATAAATTCGACGGACAAGGCCACGATGTCTTTGAGCAGGAGTTTTCCGTCGCCATCGGTGTCGATCTTTGCGAACGCGGCGTGCGCATCTGCATCCGATCCCATGGCAGCCAGCAGCCGAGCGTATTCGTCTGCGGTGATTGCTCCGCTGCGATCTTGATCGATCAACTCGAGCACGTCTTTGCACGACTGCATGAGCCATGGCGAAACAACTTGCGCGGCGCGATAGGCCAAAATTTGCCGCTCAAAGTACCGCAAAAATTCGGCCAGCGTCACAGAGCCGTTTTTGTCTTTGTCCGCGCCGGACAGCAGTCGTTCAAAAAGCGCCGACCTATTTTCAGTAACTTGTTTCGCTAATTTTTCATTTTCTGACCAGCCAAACGACGTGGTGATGCGCTGCGCTTGAGCGCGGAAATCGGCTGCGGAAAGAACGCCATCTCGATCGGTGTCGAAGTACTGAAACAGCGTCGTGAATTTTTGGGTTTGCAACGGGGAAAGCACGCTTTTTTCCATGGAAGACCTCAGCGCCATTCTCACGCTGAATTCTTGCGCATATCAATAGGTGGTCTCAATTGCAGATTTTTTGACGTGCATGTTTCGGATGTGTGGCAGAAGAACGAGCGGAAGGAAACGTGGCGAGGAGAACGGGATCGCAGGTCGGCTTAGGAGCAGCCAGTCGCGATTTTCGTTCCGCCGCTGCACGTCAAACTCATGTTGCCCGAGACGGTGCAGCTTCCTGTGCAAGTGATGTTGCATGTTCCGCCTACACACGAAACATTCGATCCTGCGCCGACGGTGTGAGTGCAGCTTTTTCCGACGCACGAGACGTTGCAACTTGGCCCGCAGGAGCCCGTACACGTCGAACCCGCAGCGCAGTCAAAGTTGCAACCCGATGCGCCGGCAGAACACGCATCGAAAGCGCAGGTCGAGTTGGCCGGACACGCGCAATTGGTTCCGACGCAGACCGAAGAACCACAACCAGCAGCGCATAGGAGCAAGAAGGCGGAAAGGAACAGCGGTTTTTTGAACATGGGGTAATACCTCCGAAAAAGGGGGCCGTGGGTTTTGCAGGCGATTGCAGCAGAAACGGGGTTTTTGGCATCGCTGCTGCGCGACGAAAGGAGGCCAAAAACCGCATCCATCATACCGCTTATTGTTTTTGAGGAGGTACGACAAACAGGAAACAGACTGCGGGGATCAGCGGATCAACATGTCCCAAGTGTCTGCGTCGGAAAATGGACCAGCACTCGCGTTTTGCACCAAACCATCGCGGGAAAACGTCGTGTCGATAACGTAAAAGGGCTCTCCCAAACGGTACGTCAAAAGGAGTGTTGCAGGGCCCTGGGACAGGTTTTCGGGGCACGCGACGGTGGTGGATTCGGCCTCAAAAACACCGACGCGAAACGTCAGTTCGGTCAGGCCGAGTTGGTCGCACGATACGTAGACGGGGCGGCATGCAGGTTCTTTGCTCGGATCGCAGCGCGTGATCGCTTCGGTGTGGAGCAAAAAGGAATGGCTGCCGACAGACGAACAAGCGACGGAAAAGAGCCCCGAAAGAAGCAGGAAAATCGCGCGCATGCCGCCTTGTAACACATGCTGGAATTTCTTTTCCCGAGTTTGTGCGCGGTTTCCTGCTGAAGCGCGCGGGGGCAGTGTGGCACCTTACCGGGCATGCAGAGCGAGAAACAAAACGAAAAGCGAGTGGTTGTCATTGGTTCGGGTTTTGGCGGCTTGGCGGCGGCGATTCGGCTGCAAGCGCGCGGTTTCCAAGTCACGGTGCTGGAGCAGCGCGATCAACCCGGCGGACGCGCGAGCGTGTATCGAGACAAGGGTTTTGTGTTTGACGCTGGACCGACGGTGGTGACGGCACCCTACTTGTTCGAGGAACTGTTTTCGCTGTGTGGTCGGAAGATGGACGACTACTTACAACTGCTGCCGGTGAATCCGTTTTACAAAGTTCGTTTTCACGATGGGCGCTTCTTCGAGTATTGCGGCGACACAGACAAAATGGTCGAGCAAATCCGCGCGTGGAATCCCGAAGATGTAAATGGATATTTACGTTTTTTGGAGGAATCCGAACGTATTTTCCATGTTGGTTTCGAGCAGCTCGGCGACGTGCCATTTCACCGGGCGTTCGACATGTTGAAGATCGTTCCGCAAATGTTGAGGCTCCGTTCGCACTTGTCGGTGTATTCGCTGGTGAAGCGTTTTATAAAACACCCCGACTTGCGCGTGCTGATGTCCTTTCATCCGCTTCTCGTCGGTGCAAATCCGTTTCGGACGACCTCGATTTATGCACTGATTCTGTTTTTGGAACGCAAATGGGGAGTCTGGTTCGCAAAGGGAGGAACGGGGGCGCTTGTGAAAGCGATGTGCGACCTGTTCGTCGAGCTGGGCGGCGAATTTCGGCTCAATGCTCGCGTCGAGGAGATCCTGACTTCATCCAGTGGACTTTCCCACAAAGTGCGCGGCGTACGGCTGGCGGGAGGCGCAGAAATCCCGGCCCACATTGTGGTCAGCAATGCGGACGCAGGGTTCACATACCGACACCTTTTGCCCGAGGATGTCCGTCGTCATTGGACCAACGAAAGGGTCGAAAACACGAGCTATTCGATGGGTCTGTTTGTCGCCTACTTTGGAACGGACAAGCGGTATGAAGACTGCGCGCACCACACGATTGCGCTGGGGCCCAGGTATCGCGAGCTGCTCGATGACATTTTTTCGCACAAGCGGCTGGCAGAGGATTTTTCGCTGTACGTTCACAGGCCCACTGCGACGGATTTGTCTTTGGCACCAAACGGATGTGACACGTTTTATGTGTTGTCTCCGGTGCCGCATTTGGGGGCAGACAGACCGGTGGATTGGTCTCAGGAAGGGGAGCGATATCGCGACAAAATTTTCTCTTTCCTGGAACAGAGCCTGCTGCCGGATTTGAAAAAACACATTGTGACGAGTCGGTTTGTGACTCCGAACCACTTTCGAGATGAACTGTCTTCTCTGTACGGTTCCGGTTTTTCGGTGGAACCGAGGCTTTTGCAGTCTGCGTACTTCCGTCCACACAACAAAAGCGAAGATGTGGATGGACTCTTTATCGTCGGAGGCGGCACACACCCTGGTGCCGGCATCCCAGGCGTACTTTCCACGGCAAAAGTAGTCGATCGGTTGATTCCCCGTTTGCCGGGTGCGCCGCAGGGTTCTCCCATCGCCGGTTCATACGCTGCCGATGTCTAAGAGTGCGCTCGCGCTGCGACAAAAAGGAGAACTTTCGATTGCCGCAGCGGACCTTGTTTTGTGTCAGCAACACATCGCGCGGCACAGCAAGAGTTTCTATTTGTCGTCGCTGCTTTTGCCAAAACACGTTCGGTATGAGGCGTGGGCTCTGTATGCGTTTTGTCGTCAGGCGGACGATGCCGTGGATGGCGAAAATCCGGGCGACGGAACAGTGCCCAAACAAGCGCCAGAGCAGGCCGCCCAACTTCAGGCCGTCGCGCGACTGCGTGAAAAACTTGCTGCTGTGTACCAAAAAGCACCGGGAGAGGGTCCGCACCACGCCATCGACCGCGCATTTTTTGCGGTGGTTGAGCGGACCCACATGCCGCGCGAGCTCCCATCGCGTGTGCTCGATGGGATGGAACAGGATGCGATCGGCCAAACGTATCCCACCTGGGAAACGCTGTATTCCTATTGTTTCAATGTCGCCTCCACCGTCGGGCTGATGATGACGTGTGTGATGGGCCACATCGCTCCTCCTGAACAGAAAGGGGAGGTTCTTTTGCGCGCGTCCGATTTGGGGGTCGCGATGCAACTGACGAACATTGCTCGCGATGTGGGCGAGGATGCGCGTCGAGGGCGAGTGTATTTGCCAGAAGAACTTTTGCGCAAACACGGTCTTTCCTCTGCGCAGGTCCTTTCGCAAGCAGCAGGTCGGGAGTCTGCGAGTCCATCTCTTCGCGCTGTTGTGAAAGAACTTTTGTCCGTTGCAGACAGACACTACGAGGCGGCAGAAAGGGGGATTTTTCTTCTCCCGACCTCTGTTCGATGGGCGATCCGTTCAGCGAGTCGCGTCTATCAGCGCATCGGTCAAAAAGTCGCCGCGCAAGGGTATGACACCCTGAATCGGCGAGCGCGTGTGTCGTTGTTCCACAAACTGTGGCTTCTGAGTTGCGCCTATGTTTCGGGTCTCATTTCCGTCGGAAAAAAAGCAACGGATACGTTTCACACAGGGCCAAAAGATGCGCTTCTGTCCCAGTATGTGAAAGAAGTACGGTTGCTCCCCTGACGGCTCAATACAGATCGAAACGGAGAAGGCGACTTTCGAGCATTCCGTTGAACAGAGGGTGGCGTTCCGAAGCCCGCAGACCGATCTGTTTTGCCATCGCCAAATTGGCCGTAAATACATAGGCGCGGTAGCCCACAAAACGTCGTTTCAGCGTGTCTCCGAGGGCACGATACAGCTCGGCCAGTTCGGTGTTTTGCCCAAGCCGTTCACCATAGGGAGGGTTGCAGAGCACGATGCCCGGTTCCGAGGGCGGAGGTCGTGCGTCCCGGAAATCGCAAGTTCCAAGCTGGAAAAAGCCGGGAAGACCGGCTCTGTTCAGGTTTCGGGTCGCTCCTTTGATGGCAGCGGAATTCACATCCGAGCCGAATAGGAACACGCCATCCGCCAAAGAGACGTTTGCTTTTGCCTCGGCCTTGATCGCTTGCCAAAGCCGCGCATCGAAATCGCGCCAACGCATAAAACCGAACTCGCGGTGAAGGCCGGGGGCCACCCCGAGCGCGGACAAACCAGCCTCGGCGAGCAGGGTGCCGCTGCCGCAAAACAGATCGACAATCGGCGCAAGGTGTTTGCGTGTGGGGGAAGTGGGATGGAGTACGGTGGTGTGGACCGCCTCCTTTCCATGTGTGCTGCAATTTCCCGAATCCACAGTCAGCGCATACAGGGCCGCAGCCAAATTTTCTTTGAGCGGCGCGGGCCCCGCTTGTTCGCGATATCCGCGCTGATGGAGAGGTGGATCGGAACTGTCTGCTGCGACCAGAACACGCGGTTCACCTTGCTTTTGGTAGAGTTGCACGTTGATCCGCAGGTTCGGGCGCTGGGTTTCCACGCTCGGCCTCCGACCCAGACGATCTCGAAATCGATCCACGACGGCATCCTTGGTTTTTTGCGCCGTGAACATCGTGTTGGTCAGTGCCTTGGTTTCCCCGTTGGCATTGACGGCGAGCGTTCCCTTGGGAGACAAAAATTCCTCCCACGGCAGAGCGCGCACTGCTTCGTACAGATCGTCGGGATGGTCGCACCGAGAGTCGCCTAGCACGCGGAGCACTCTCGAGGCGCACCGCAAATTCAGATTCGCTCTGTACAGCGCAGCCAGGTCGCCTGAAAAAGAAACCGCAGACGACCACAGCTCGACATCGGACACGCCAGGCAAAGCCAGAAGCTCAGCAGCGACGAGAGACTCGGTGTTTCGAGGACAAAGAGCCAAGTAGCGAGGTCTTTGGGATGTACCTTTCGCCAAACGGGGTTTTTTGGCCAGGGTCATCGTCGTGTTTCCTCGTGCATGGTTTTTCGCGGACTTTAGGAATGGCTGGTTCCAAAAGTCAACGATTGTCCGACGAACTCGAAGACACAGGGGGGATTTTTCCCGTGAGGTTCGTGATGCGATTCCGGCGTGCGACTTTTCGGGCGGGGAACGAGCGGTTCGTGTTTATGATGCGACGTTGTGTCAGACGCTCACAAAAAACCGCGCCCGTTGGTTCTTTCGTTGCTTTTGGCGCTGCGACCGAAGCAGTGGACCAAGAATGTTCTTCTGTACGCGGGCTTTTTGTTCACCCTCAACAAGAAGTGGCATTTGGGGGAACCGAGCATGTGGCAGGCGCTGGGTCGAGCGACGCTCGCGATGCTTGTGTTCACGGCGTTGGCGTCGGGCATTTATCTGCTCAATGACGTAAAAGACCTTTCGCATGACAAACTTCATCCGCAAAAACGGCACCGCCCTATCGCGTCGGGACATGTGCCCTTGTGGTTGGCTGTGGGGGGGGCTGCTTTTTTGGAAGGCGTGGGCCTGTGCGGCGCGTTTTTGTTGAATCCGGCATTCGGGTGGGTTGCGGCGCTGTACGTGCTGCTTCAGCTTGCGTACACGGGTGCGTTGAAACACATGGTGATCATCGACGTGTTCGTGCTGGCGTCGGGCTTTGTGTTGCGCGCAGTGAGCGGGGTGCTCGTGCTGTCGGCGTATGTGTCTCCGTGGCTGTACATCGTGACGTTTTTGGGAGCACTGTTTCTCGGGCTCTGCAAACGGCGGCACGAGCTTTCTCTGTTGGAAGGGGAGGCGGGAAAGCATCGGCAAAGCCTGTCGCATTACTCGATGGAGCTTTTGGATCAGATGATCGGAATCGTGACGGCGAGCACCATCATGGCGTACTCCCTGTACACGTTTTCGGCGCAAGGCTTGCCGCAAAATCACTTGATGATGCTGACGATTCCGCACGTCCTGTACGGAATGTTGCGGTACCTGTATTTGGTCCACATGCACAAACTCGGGGGTAGTCCCGAGGAGATCCTTCTGCGCGACCGACCGATTCTGTTCGTGCTCTTTTTGTGGGCCGGAACCGCAGCGGTTGTTTTGGCGCGCTAGACAGAAGTCGGGGGTTCGATGGGAGGGCGATAGGTGTAGGCGAGCACCCGATGTGTGGTTTTGTCGTCCACATCGTAGGTTCGATCCAGCTTGAGCGTCAGGGTCGGCGACACCGATGGAAGCTTCTCGCTGGCTTGTGTCATGGCGTACACAAAACCGCCTTCGACGAGAAGTTTTTGTCCCAAGCGCAACCAGTCGGGCAGAGGCAAAACCGCGCGTGAAACGACCACACCGAACCGTTCTTGGATGAAGTTCGCGTCGTCGGACAAAACCCGGTACGACAGCCCAAGTTCGCGGCGCAGGGCCAGCAAGAACGCATTTTTTTTTCCAATGCGCTCACACAACGTGACTTCGTAGTCTTTTCGGAACAGCGCACAGAGCACGCCCGGAAAACCCGCGCCGCTGCCGACATCAAGGAGTGTCGGCGTCGGGACCGCATTCGATGGTGGCAAAAAACTTGCGAGGGCCAGGCTGTCCAAAAAATGTCGCCGGACGATTTGCTCTGGATCGCGAATCGCGGTCAGGTTGATCGCTTTGCCCCACTCTCCGAGCAGCTCTGCATACCGTTTGAGCGCACGAATGTGATCCGGCGAAACAGAAACCCCGCTCCACAGCGCGTGTGCGGAAAGGAGCGGCAGAAACTCGGCGAACGCCTCAGCCGGCAAGTCCTGCATCGCTGCTGCTTAGATCTGCCGCGCCACCGTCCGAAATCGGTAAACCCGCGTCGCCCGTGCCTGCGTCAGTAGACGGAGTGCAACATCGGCTTTTTTCAAAGGGGCAGGCTGTTTTGCCGCCGCCCGTTTGATGTTGCGGAAAACTGACGTTGGCGTCGTCGCAGGATTTTCCCTCGGGAACGCAAAAACCGGTTGTCGGACAATCAGGACCGCGCGCGACACAAACTGCCTCGGGCACCAGGCACCGGGCTTCCAAATCCGGCGATGTGGGCACATATGCACCGCAAATCGCAGCGGCTTCTCGGGCGCTCGGTGGATTGTTTGCGTCGGTCGGCGTCCACGTCCCCGGACGGTCGCTTTCGCCAGGTTTGTACACCAGACGGCACCCAGGGCCGCCCGCACAGCTATCGCATTGCCCGGCCAACGCACCCGTTTTGCGGACCAGATAACAGGCACGCGGAAAACTGCACAGACCCAAAACTGCCGGGTTCAGCCCCGGCGTCGTCGAGCTGCTTTCGCAATAGACGCCCAGCACGCAAGCCACCACCAGGCCCACGCCGAGAAAAAAACGCTTGTTGGTTTTGCGTCGCAAAAAGGACATGGACAGCACGCCTTCTCTACGAAGGAGTGTTTGCGCGACGATCTTCTGCTCGAAGCGATGCCAAAAGTTGCTGCAAAAGCTGCTCAGCTTGCTGCATGTAGTCGCTCACCGCTTTCGTCGTGCGTGTGGCGTCCTTCGCTTTCAGACCGGCAATCACGTCGCGATGACACTTTCTTTGCACCGCTGGAGACGGTGTGACCTGCGCAAAAAAAGCTGCGTGTGCCTGCACGGCCATCCGAATCGTATTGATGAGCAGCTGGAACACGCGGTTTCTGGCCGCGCGCGTCAGTTCAACGTAGAACTCAAAATCCAACTTGAGAAGCTCGTCGGGCGACGACTCGGAATCCGCCTTTTGCGCGATTTCTTCCAAGCGAGCCCAATCCTCCGGCGCGGCGCGCGAGGCCGCCATCTCTGCCACATTGCAAGCAAAGATACGTCGGAACTCTGCCACATCGCTGAGCACATCCGCATTCGGGATGCCGTCTGCGGTGCCGGTTACCAAGTGCGACACAAGCTCGACGCCCGCAGTCTCCATAAAAGGAAGAACGCGCGTTCCGTCGCCCTGACGAGTTCGGACCAGGCCCATTTGTTCGAGCGACTTGATGGCCTCTCGAAGAGAGGCTCGGTTCACACCCAAATCCTCAGCCAATTTGCGTTCGGGCGGAAGCTTGTCACCGACGCCGTAGGAACCTCGAAGAATCAAGTTGCGGAGCTGCTGAACAATCTCCTCCGCGACACGAAGTTTGCCGATGGGTTTCAACATTTGCGGCAGCCTACCAGTTTTGGAAAAACCGGAACAACTACAAAAACGCAAACGCGACCACCCAAACGTCCCCTTAAGCCGGTGTCTTGTATGTTTCCCTACATTAGTGCAGGACCGTTCGCAGACGTGGGATTCCCATTCCCGTGGTTAGGTCCACTTCGCTTTCAAAGGAGCCCAACCGAAGACCCATTCCCGTGAGTCTCCGAACACCACCTTTCCCGTCGGAAAAATTGAAAAAGTAGTGATTCTTGACCTCTCCGTGTGCCAGCACGCGCACTTGCGAACCGGGCAGGAAGAAGTACACCGCAACCGGGGTTCCCAAAGGCAGCGGCGATCGAACTTCGACCATCATGCCGCCTTCCGATACGTTCCGCGCAATCGCAGAGATTTCGCCATGTTGCTCTGAGCGCAGCGTGACCGGAAAGGCTTTGTCGAGTCGGGAAAAGCGTCTGTTTTCCACTCGAGAAGGCGGCCCCGATGGTATGTGAGCGCGAGTTCTGTGTGCGATCGGACTGCGACCGTTTGCCGGATGACCACTAGCCGGACGACCACTAGCCGGACGACCACTAGCCGGACGACCACTAGCCGGACGACCACTAGC
>DAOLIT010000013.1:77270-86791 GCA_035328405.1 Pseudomonadota bacterium
GACCACTAGCCGGACGACCACTAGCCGGACGACCACTAGCCGGACGACCACTAGCCGGATGAGAAACGCGGTTTTCTGTAGAACGGAAGGCAGGGTGAGTGTTTTTCATGCGTCAGACGCTACTCGGGTATGTCTAGGAAGTCAAAAAACTCACCTTATCCCACCTAGGCAGACATTTCATTGGACTGTGGGCGCCATCTCGTTTCCGAGGCGAACCTCGGCCCGTGGGCGGTCCTCTTGGCTTGTGTCTTGGCGCGGCGTTGCCTGCGGCGACAAGAGGCCTGGCAGGGCGTTGGCGGATTTCCCACGTGAGGGATCGTTGAAAAACACTCCCGATTGTGAGTACCCTGACTCTATGCGCAGAAGGCAAACTCTCTCTCGACTCGCAACCTTGTGTGGCCTTGGTCTTTTGCTGCCACAAGCCACGTTCAAGCTTTCAGCGGGCCAGGGAGCGGTTCATGCGGCCATTTCCGCCCGCGCAGCCGACCAACCGGTGCTGAGTCCGCAGACAGTACCGGCAGCGGCAAAGTCGGTTCGCCACGTCGTGATCATCAGCGAGGATGGAATGCGACCCGACCTGATTTATGGGCAGCGGAACATGTATTGGCACGAGCAGCTCTATCGCAACGGGTCTTTCTCTTGGAAGGCGCGAACGATTCGCACGGCGTCTACCTTGCCGTCGCATGCGTCGATGCTGTCTGGCGTCGATGTCGATCGCCACGGTTTGACTTGGAATACGTGGCTGAAGTCGCGCGGATTCATTCGGGTCCCGACGATCTTTCAAGCGGCTCAGGAAAATGGCGTCAAGACCGCTGCCTTCGTCGGAAAACCGAAACTGCGTCACATCATGCCGGAAGGTACGGTTTCGATGTATGCGCGGCCTGGGTACTACTGCAAAAAAGTCAGTGACGAGGCTGCTCGCTACATTGCTCGAGAAAAGCCGGGTTTGTTGTTTGTCCACTTCTCAGATCCCGACGAAGCGGGCCACGCGGTAGGTTGGATGACGACGAGCTACCGCAAGGCAGCGCAGGCTTCCGATGCGTGTTTGGGGACGATCTATCGGGCGCTTCAGGACGCAAACATTTTGGATGAAACACTGGTGATCGTGTCCGCCGATCACGGAGGCCATGCGCGCGGCCATTCGGGCGCTCTGCCGAGCGATCGAGAAATTCCTTGGATCGCGTCGGGTCCCGGTGTGCGTCGCGGGTACAACATTCGTTCTACTGTTTCGACGATGGATACTGCGGCAACGGCTCTTGCGGCGCTTGGATTGTCTCCGTTGACGCGGATTTCGGGCCGGCCCGTGACCGAGATTTTCCAGTAAGACGCGCTCGGCCTCGGGCCCCGAAAAACGGGCGGTTTGAGCTGGAACGGGACGGCTGGTTTACCGCTTGCCCGTGCGCGCCTCGCTGGCGCGTCCACGGCAGGTTCCAGAACAGTATTTTCGCACCGCTGTTCTTCCCGAGACTTTCACTACAAATTCCTTGCCGCATTTTTCCCACTCACAAATGCGGACTTCCTCGTCGGCAGCGAGTTTGCGAGCAACGGCCTTTTTGTTCGCGCCTTTTTTGCTCGGGGACGCGGCCTCGGCGGCGGCAAGCTTTTCTGCGCGGTTTTCTTCGGGAGCGGCTTTGGCTTCGGCCTTGCGATCCGACCGCCGAGACGCACGGCTGGATTCTGCCGAAGACGCCTTCTTTTCGGCTTCTTGTTGGGCCTTTTTTGCGCCGGTCTTGCTGCCTTTCGGGCGTCCCGGTTTTCTGCGCGGCAACTCTTCTGGCGTGTGGTCCTGGGCCTCGCGCGTTTCGGTTTTGAGCGAAACCGCGACGCTCAAGTCGTCGTTTTTGGCAGCTTTCTCTGATTTCGAGCGAGAAGATGCCGTTTCCGGTGGAGTTGCGCGCGATTTCTTTTCGGCACTTGCTCGCTTCGACTCACGCACCGGTTTTTCTGTGCTGTCCGTGCTTGGCGGCGCGGCGACGCTTGTTTTCGATGCAGCCGGCGCTGGGGTGCCGGGCATGGGCTGGGAAGCGGCTTTGGGAGGTCGTCCACGTCTCTTGGGAACTGCGGGCGTTTCGGCAGGCTCGGCAACCCATTTTCCAGATTTTGCCGACGGCGCGAGGGTTGCTTCCACAGTGTCTTCAATCGGCGGTTTCTTTTTGCGACCCGACCTGGCCGAGGCCAAATCTTCTGACGAGTTTCTTTGGGAAACTGGTTCTGGAATTTCGGCAGGTGCTGGCGCTTTTCGCGACAAGATCTTTCCAGATGGCATTTCTTCGGACGCAGCCGGGGCCTTCGTACTGCGCGCCGAGGGTTTTTCCGCCGCGCTCGGAAGCACAGCAGCCTTGGCCACCTCCGGCGGTGGGACCACTTCCTTCGCAGCCGTGCGAGTGGGTTTTGCGGATTTTGAAGACGGCGGTGGGGGCAGATCTTTTGCGATCGGCTCTTTGGCCGCGCCTGCGATCCGACTTGCGGCCTCGGGCGGTTTCACGTCCACCGCGGGCGACGCTGCCACCTTGTGATCTGTCCGCAGAGCCGGTTTTGGCGCTGGCTTGAATGCTGGCTTTGACGCTGGCACGGCGCGGCTGATTTCCGCAGGCGGTTGGGCGAGCGGGGCTTCTTTTGGAAGCGGTTTCTGCGACGCTTGCGCGCTGGTTTCACTGGCCGAATTGTCCACGCGCACGGGTCGTGGCTTTGACGGCAAGGGGCGAGTTACGTCACAAGAAGGAACTCGTTCCGCCGAGCGCGGCACAATGGATGCGAAAGGGTCCACGGGCCGAAAGGCCGGAGTGGGAGGGGTGAAGTGTCGTCCGTTGCTCATTCTTTGGCTCCGCTATACCAGCTATCAGACAGGAGGCCGGACCAGAAACGATCGGCGCCATAGGTTAGCACCTCGAAGTGCGCGGCGGGCAGAGTTTTTCATGTGATGAAGCGGCATAAGGTCACGAGGATCACAGCGGGTCACGGCAGACCACAGCAGGTATGAGCGGGTCACAGGGACCACAAAAGCGAGCGAATGGCAAGGCCGACGTTTGGCGTTCTTCGCTGTTTTGGATTTGGGGTTTTGTATAGTCCCGCTTAGCTCAGGCGGCTGTTCGCGAGCAGGAACAGGGATGCGTCGTCCGTGGGAATCGAATACGCTGCAAAAAGGTGTAGTCCGAGTTCCTCAATCGAATGGAAGCGGACATGTGGCAGCCGAAGCTGGCTGGCAAGTCCATCGGAAAACAGCAAGAGCAGCGCACCGTCTGGTAACGGATTGGTTTCAACCCGAACGGTGATTTTTCCGACCGAACCTTCCCGACCATGCCCGAGGACTGCATCGGTGCCGCAGGGCGACCACAGACGGCCTGTCTGTCGATAAATTCCCAGACGAACGTTTCCCACCGTCGTCGCCGAGACCGCGCGTTTTTGTAGATCCAACCAGGCCACGCCCAAAGTCGCACCGCGAGTCGTTGCCGTGTTGTCGTGGGCGATCAGGACGGCATCCTCAAGGGTTTCTTTGTGTGAAGCCGCGAGCCATCGAATCGCCGTTGAAGCAGCCTCGTGGGCCAGCACGCCATGGCCTAGTCCATCGGCAACGGCGATCCTCAACGTACGATCGTCGAAAGAAACCATCGTTTGGTCTCCGCAGACAGTCTCACGCGGATGGGACCGCTCCAATTGGACGCATTGGAGGAGCGGTGCGTTGCTGAAACGTCGGCTTGTCAGGCGAACTGGACCGGTTTTTGGAAGCGGCGATGTTCTTGGGAAATTTGGGACAAGATTCGAGGCCGCAACGAGATCGATCGAAGTCGTCCATTCCAGCGAAAAACCGTCTCCAATTCGAGCGGCTGTCAAAAGCGTTTCGGTTTGCGGCAGGCGTCGGATTTGTGAAAGAGCGCGCTCGAGTTGTTCGGAAAAAGCGGCTGTCGTTGGTCGCTCCAAACCATGCCGACGGGCAAACAATCGGAGTTCATTTTGTGCCGAGGCAAAATCGCTTGGAGCGACCAATCGGCACGTTTGCTCTGGTTTTGCTGGCTCGCCGTCTTCGATTCGCAACGCCCAAAACTGTGAGCTGTCGTTGCCCAGGATTATTCCTCCTCGTCGTCAAACGAAAGAGCCGTGAGCGCCGATTCCAAGTCGAGTGCCGTTTCAAAACCGCTTGCCGAGAAACCCATTTCCGTCAGCGTCATCGCAATCGCCGGCGTCATCCCAGAAACAATCGTTCGCGTGCCCATGAGCTTGGCCATTTGAGCCGTGTGCACAAACGCCCTTGCCGTGTACGTGTCGAGCAGATTGAGCGCCGATATGTCGAGAACGAGCCCTCGGGCACTCTTGCGCTCAAGTTCTTTGAGAATGTCGCTTTGAAGTTGCTCGACAAGCAAGTCGTGCAGATCGACTTGGATCGACACGAGAAGCAGGTCGCGAATGCGCAGAATTGGAATGCGATCAACCATCGGAACGCCTCGCAAACAAGCGAACGGTTAGATCTATTGAGGGATCAGATACCTTTCTCGACTTCGAGACCCTCATCCGATTCGTCCTTTTCTTTTATCGGTGGACCGATAGGAAAAACGCTGCTCGGACGCGCGTGCCCTGTCCTGGCGCCGATTGAACAGCAAATTCGTGGGCAATGTTTTTGACACCACGCAAACCCATGCCAAGGCCGGTCTTCGAGCGGAAGCCGCCGGAAAGAACGCGCTCCACGTCCGTGATTCCGGGCCCCGAATCGCGGGCTTCGACGGCCAAACCGATCCGAGGATTTGTGACGACCGACAAGCGAATCTCGCCGACTTTTGCGTACATCACGATGTTGCGTGCAAGTTCGGAAACTGCGGTCGCAACTTTGGTTCTCTCGACCGGGCCAAAACCCAGTTTGGCTGCCAGCGTGATGGCTGCTCGACGGGCAAGCACCAGAGATGCTTCGTTGTCTACCCGCATTTTGTCGTCGCGCGGGACGAGTGACAGCACACCGCTGGTCGCCTGATCGAGCTTCGTCAGAATCGGCAGGATGTTTTCTGTACCTGCGAACAAGGAAATATGTCGAACGATGCCGGCCGCCAGGTTTTCGACCTGCTCTTTGTTCTGTATTGAAAGAGACATAATTTCTTGTCTCAGACGTGCCGGAACGCTGACGTTGGCTTCCAAAGCCGCAAGCAATTTCTGAGGGATATCCGACTCGAAGCGTGACCCCAGCATGAGTGTTCCGCCCAGTGTATCACGCTGAATTTGTGGTGATGGTTTTCGTTTTAGAAATTACATAAAAGTTGATTAGCAACGACTTCGCACGCGCGCCGAAAATGTTTCCCATGCTGAAACCTGTGTCGCTGTGTGCTTGTGCGTACTTGTGTGGTTCGTTGTTTTCGCGATGGCTCGGGGATGGAATTTTCCCATGGAACGTCGCTCTTTTCGGCGGAATTTCCGTTGCAGCGACCGCGTTTGTCTCCCGGCGCTTTGTCGGACTGAGCTTGGTTTCGTTGGCGTTTCTTTCTGGCATGGCTGCTCAGGCCATGGCTCCCCCAACCCCACATGTATCCGACGGCAGCAATTTTCTATTGCAAGCCAAAACGCAGGAGCCGGCATGGATTACTGCCTCGGTCATTGCAGCCCAAAAAGCCACCTCGCGTGGAATTGCTCTGCGCGTCGCTGTCCAGGCCGTCCAGAACGTGGACGAAAAAGGCGGGTGTTTGGATACACCACTCGAAATGACCCTGTCTGTCGTCGGTGATACGACACGCCCAATGGACATCCTTCCTGGCGATTTGGTGCGTGTGCGCTCGAAACTGCGTGTGTTTCAAAAGGACCAAACGCTTGAAATCGCTTCGGGTGACGCCCGATCGCAACGATCAAAGACTGAATTTGTGAGTTTCGTCGAGAGAGATGCCGTCGTTCGGTTTGCTGATGACACGTGGTTTCCCTGTCCAAAACCCTCATTTTGGAATTTCACACGGCACTGGTCGCGCCCCATTGAAAAGTTGCGGCACCGAATGCTTGCGCGAATCGAGCGACTCTCGTCCCCAGAAGAGAACAAGGCTTTGCTATCGGCGTTGTGTTTGGGGTGGCGTGGCGCGATTGTTTCCGTCGATGAGAACCGTGTTCAGTTGGAGCAGGCCACTCTTACAGCCGAATTCAACCGCGCCGGCATTTCTCACATTCTCTCGGTGAGCGGCTTGCATTTGTCCTTTGTGGGTTGGCTTGTGTACCGCGCGTTGGCTCGTGCAATCGCCTGCGTGCCGTTTGTATCGCAGCGTTGTGCGGGGCATCGATTTGCCGCGCTGCTTGCGGTTTTGTTGGTCGCGTTTTACACGCAACTGACCGGCGCAGAACCGCCCACCGTGCGAGCCGCTTGCGTTCTCGGTCTATGGCTTCTGGCTGTGGTCTGCGGTCGTCGCACGTCGTTGGAAGTGGGACTGGCCGTATCGATTTTTGTGGTGGGGAACCCTTTTTGGGGTACGGGTTGCCAAGACCTGAGCGATCCGAGTTTTCTTCTGTCCCTCGCCGCGACGCTCGGTCTTGTCTATCTACGACCCTTTTCCGCACTCGGAGCCTGTGTCGAGCCATCGAATAGGCCGCGTACGGTCACGGCGCTGCTCCGGCGATTGCTCTTCGCATTTGACGCTTCTTCGGGCGCGCTTCTCTTTACGGCCCCTCTGGTCGCTTTGTTTTTCGGTCGCTTCGTGGCCACAGGTCTTTGGGCGAATGTGCTCTTGATTCCATTGGGAGAAATGGCCGTGTTGCCGCTTGGCCTGTTCGGCCTTTTCATCGACCTCGTGTTCCCGTCGCTGGGGCAATTGTTTCTCGCGTCTTCGCACGTTGTCGCTGGGTTGTTTCTCTTTTTTGCTGCTCAGGCGGCCAAAGTCGGTTGGGAGTGGACTGTCCCGGCACCGTCTCTGTGGATGGTGCTTCTCTTTGAAATTGGTTTGGCGCTGTGGTGTTTTCGTCGGCAACTCGGTGCCGGACTCTGTTCTGCGGTTTTGTTTTTGTATCTATTCAATTGGCAAAGGCCACACGACACATTGAAAGTAACGATTCTTTCCGTCGGTCAGGGCGATTCGATCGTGTTGGAATTTCCGACCAAACAAGTGATGGTGATTGATGCTGGGCCCGCTTTTGAAAAGGGTCGGGATGCGGGCCTCTCCGTCGTCACACCGTTTTTGCGTTCGCGAGGTATTTCCAAAATCGACTGGTTGGTTCTCACGCACGCACATCCTGATCACAGCGGTGGCATGCAATCGCTCTTGCGAGAATTTGCCGTCGCAGAGTTTTGGTTCGTTCCGCTGCCCACGTGTCATCCCGCTGAAAAAGCCAAACTTCAAAACGAGCATCGAGCCGCGCAGCCTCATCTGTCGCTGTTGCAACGACGGGCCGAGGCCCGAAACACCAAGGTCGGTCCTCCGCGATCACTGCGAGTGGGAGGCGTGGAGCTTCAATTGCTCGATTCCTTCTCACGATCGGCCTCCGACGAATCGGTGCAACCGTGTCGCGCTTTGAACGACGGCTCCGTTGTTTTTCGGGCTGCCTACAAAGGCCGAGCCGTGCTGTT
Organism: Pseudomonadota bacterium; assembly: GCA_035328405.1. GTDB lineage: Bacteria > Myxococcota_A > Polyangia > Palsa-1104 > JAEUJZ01 > JAEUKA01. The sequence goes on from DAOLIT010000013.1 coordinate 84,787, forward strand.
AACTGGCGACATCGAAGCCGATCGAGAGGCTGAGCTGCTCTCGACCGATGCTTTTTTGCGCGCCGATGTGCTCAAAGCGCCGCACCACTGTAGCCGCACCAGTTCGACCCCAGATTTTGTGCGGGCCGTTGCTCCGTCCGTCGTCGTTTGCTCCATCGGACAGAACAATCGCTTCGGTTTTCCGCACCCAACCGTCCTCAACCGCTTTGAAAGTCAGGGCATTCGCGTGTTTCGCACCGACGAACAAGGTTCCATCACCATTTCGGTTCTCGGCAACGGAAACCTCCACATTGGCCCAACACCGCGTTTTTTCTTTTGATTCTGGCCGCAAGGCCATGGTAGAGAGTCATCTCCTCTGTTGGGTCGAAGAAAACCCTTCGTCTCGTGGAAGACTCGTTTTTCGCTGGAAAGTATCCATGGCAAATCGTTGCGATCTCTGTGACAAGGGCCGCCTCGTCGGCAACAAAGTCAGTCACTCGAATATCAAAACCAAGATGGTGCAGCGCCCCAACTTGCAGCGTGTTCACGCCAAAGTTGGTGGGGTGAACCGCTGCCTCCGTGTTTGTACGCGCTGCTTGCGGAGCGGGTTGGTAGAAAAGGGATAGGACCTGCGCATTCGGCTTGTGCAGTTTCTGTTCTCCGATAGGCGAACGGGAAGGTAGTCAAAAAGCCGATGCGGCAATGTGGTTTTCTAGGGCGTTTAACTCAGCGGTAGAGTGCAATCCTCACACGGTTGAAGCCACTGGTTCAAGTCCAGTAACGCCCACTGTGGAAGTCGGTTCGACTGCACCAATGGAGTGTGTCGGTCCGAGTCTATTGGCGCGGTCCGGTTCGTCTTTTCTGGTCCACTTCCTGTAGGACTTGCGCCAGAGCTTCGCGTTTGGCTGCAAGGGACGATGCCGTCGGCATTTCGCACAGCAGTCGCACAAACAGCAGTTGGGCCCGGGTTCGCTCGCGTTCAACGTCTGCAATCCGTCGCTGGAGCGAATCTGACGAGGTGGGTGGAATTTTCTGCCAACGGGCTTCCGCCTCGAAGAATGCGCGTTCTTTTTTTTCCAGTTCCAAAAGCAGGTCTTTGCGAGCGTCCTCTGAGAGCGACCTGTCCATTTGGAGTTGTTCGGACAGACCCAAAATGTCCTGTCGGAGCGACTGATGCTGGTCTGATGCAGCAGCGCGTTCGGCGAGCAGCTTTTGCAGCAACGACAACTTGTCCACAAGGTCTGCTTCTTCTTTGTAGCAATCCGCCACTTTGGAACCCAAGTTTTTGAGTGCGGTAGGCCAATTCCCAGTGCAAATTCGATCCGCCAGTTCCACAGCCTCTCGAAACAGAGAATTTGCGTCGTATTGTTCCGGCGACGCACCATCCAAGTCTTCGGCGTGAACCTGGTTCGTGATTTGAGGCAGAAGTTGTGTTGGCCACGCATCACGACCGATGAGTTGCGTTGGTCGTTCGAGAATTCGAGTTGGTCGCTCCGAGGTATCCACGATTTGTGTTGCTCTCTGCGCGAACGGAAGCTCCCGAGTGGCCGCGTCGTGCAGTGATGCGCCCTGATGTGTTCCGTCGCAGAACCGGGTCAAAATGTGCTCAAGCGTTCGCGAAGTCTCTGCCGCAGAGGGTCTCAGATGGGGGTCCTTCAAGAGCAATTGGGATACGAGTTCATCCAGAGCGGTGGGAATCAGGGGGTCGTTGTAGCGCTCTGACAGACGAGGTGGCGTCGCGTTCAGATGCTGGTGCAGTACAACCTCAAGCCGCCCCGAAAACGGGGGACGACCCACAATCGCATCGTGAAACAGGATACCGAGCGCATAGAGATCCCCCGCTGGCGTCACCGTCCCATCCCCAATCAACAACTCCGGGGCAATGAATTCCGCAGTTCCAGAAATCTGTCCATGCCCCGTTACGGGTGGTTCCCCAATCATCCGAGCCACCCCAAAATCCAACATCTTCACCCAATCCGCCCTCCCATCCCGCTCCGTCAGCAAAATATTCTCCGGCTTTACATCT
>DAOLIT010000014.1:0-34433 GCA_035328405.1 Pseudomonadota bacterium
GTCGGGACCATGTTTGCCCGGACACCCAATGATCGTGCGATTTCCTTTGAGGACCACCGTGCTCTCGGTTCTGCGAATCAGCTCGCGCATCGAGAACATTCGATCGGCCTGGATGGCACGCGCCGAAACACCCAGCATCGTGCCCGCTTCACCTGGATGTGGCGTGACGATGGTCGGTCGCCCCAAATGCGCGCGTGTGACCAGAATGTCGAGTCTGTCGGCCATCGCACGCAGGCCACTTGCATCCACAACGACCGGGAGGCTCGTGTTTTCCAAAATGTCGCGCACCAGCAGCACCGTAGGTTCATCAAGCCGCATCCCTGGGCCAATGACCAGCACGCTGTTGCCATCGGTCTTGCCGAGGATGAGAGACCTTGCTTCACGCGGCGAATTTGCCGGGTAGTGCATCGTCGTCGCTTCTGGGCAGCGACTGACGAAGACAGAATCGTTGCAGTGCTCTGGCAAAACGACGGTGCAGCGACCCAAGCCCACCTGCAACGCCGCTTCGACGACCAGCGATGCCGCCCCCATCATTCCCACCGAGCCCCCAAGGACGAACAAATGACCGTTCAAACCCTTGTGCATGTAGGGTTCGCGAGGCGCAAAAAAGCGCGTCATCACCGACGAATCCAGCATGTTTAGGCGCGGACCTTCCGGGATCGTAAGCGGGTTGGAAAGTCCAATGTCTGCAACGTAGACCTCGCCGGCAAACATCGATCCGGGGTAGGAACACAGACCGAATTTGGGCCACCCAAACGTCACGGTGTAGTCCGCTTGAACGATGAAAATCTCTTTGCCCGAATCGGGCACAACGCAGTTGTCTGCATCCATCCCAGAAGGCACATCCAGCGACACCCTGAGCGCGCGGCTGGCGTTCATGTGCGAAATCAGGTTGGCCGAGTAATCAGATGGTTTTTGCCGCAGCCCAGTCCCCAGCAGCCCATCCACGATCACGTCGTTCTCGGTCAAATTCTTGAGCCGGTCTTTGAACGCATCCATCGTTTCCGCACAACACCGCAGCGGGACGTGTTCCGCCCGCGCGGCGTCGAAGTGAAAAACCGTTTCCTGGCGCTTCGCGGAGTCCTTTCGCGCCGCCCACAACTCGGTACGAACCCCGCGTTGATGCAGATAGCGGGCAACCACCGCTGCGTCTCCGCCGTTGCCTCCCGAGCCTGCAAGCACAATCACATCGCTGCGAGCCAGATCCATACGCTGCTCATGATGAAGGTGATACAGAAGCTGCACCGCTGTTCGCCCAGCGTTTTCCATCAAGATGTGCGCGGAAATTCCCCTTTCGTGGATGGCGTGATGTTCGAGCTGCAACATTTGCTTGGTAGTCAAAAGCGGTATCACGAGCACCTCCCGATAGAGGATGAAGGGAGTTCAGTTTTTTCCGCGATGACGACGGCGCACGCCGCATCGCCCTGATGTGTCACAGACAAATGGAGCGCACAAATTCCGCGAGCCTGAGCCGCGTCTTTGGCTGCTCCATGCAGCGCCAACTTGGGTTGTCCTGAATCGGTGTGGACGACTTCGAGTTCGTGCCAAGACAACCCCGCAGGCACGGACAAGGCTTTGAGCGCCGCTTCTTTCGCCGCAAACCGCGCCGCGAAATGTTGCGCAGGAATTGCCCGCGTTTCGCAATAGCGACGTTCGCCGTCTGTGAACAGGCGTGCGGCAAAACGGTTTCCGTTGCGCGAAAGGGCCCGCTCCATTCGAGAAACCAAACACAAATCCAAACCCACACCCGCAATCATGTGCCCGTCGTCATACCACAAGTCCGTGCAACCAAAACACGACCAAAGCCAACGCAATTCGATACACCGCGAAGGCCCACAGCCCGTGCCCGCGCAAGAAGCGCAAAAACCCCGCAATCACCAAAAAACCCACACCAAATGACACCGCCAAGCCCACGGCCATGTTCCAAAAACCCACGTCCGCCAGCAAAACGTGTCGTTCTTTCACCATCTCGTACACCGTTGCTGCGCCGAGCGTCGGCAACGCCAGCAAAAACGCAAAATCGGCGGCCTCGGCGGTGGGCAAACCGGCCAGCAAACTGCCTGTCATGCTCGCCAGCGACCGAGACGTGCCCGGCCACAACGCCAGCAAATGACATCCGCCGACAAGCCACGCCGAACGCGCCGGCAAATCCTTGGCCTGCGCATACCGCGCCTGGTTTTTTCGCCGCCACCGTTCCACGACAAGCATCACCACGCCTCCCACAAGCAGCGCCGCCGCCACTTTTCCCGGCGCAAACAGAACCGCCTTGATCCGCTTCCCAAATCCGTAACCCACGACCAGCAGCGGCAGCGAACCCAAACACAAGTTGCGCAAAAGCCGAAATGCCGCCGGGTCGCGGTTCCACAGGCCCACCACCGTTTCCAAGAGCGTGCGTCGGTAATACCAAACCGCAGCCAGCAGCGCCCCCAGTTGCACCACCACCAAAAACGCATCCACCGCCGGCCCTTTTTGCCCCAAAAAGCGGCTCACCAAAATCAAATGTCCCGTCGAGGAAACCGGCACAAACTCCGTCAGTCCTTCGACCACAGACAGCAGCACCACCTGCCACAGGTCCATCGCTTACGCCGACTCATTTCGGTAGTACGCGAGCACATCTTCCAGAATGTGCGAAAGTGGCACGCTCGGTTTCCATCCGATCAGTGCGCCGATTTTGCTCACGTCCGGCACGCGCCGATTCATGTCCTCGAACCCCGGTTCGTACGCGCGTTCATACGGGACAAACTCGCAAGGGCTCGAACTTCCCGACAGCTCAATCACGCGCCTCGCCAGGTCCAACATGCTGATTTCCTCGGTGCCACCGATGTTGAACACCTGGCCATACGCCGCCGGGCATTCCATCAAACCAATCAGTGCTGCCACCGCGTCGCGAACGTGCGTAAAACAACGCGATTGCCGCCCGTCGCCAAACACCGTCAGCGGTTGCCCTGAAAGCGCCTGTTTCGCAAACGTCGGAACCACCATCCCGTATTGTCCCGTCTGACGCGGCCCGACCGTATTGAACAATCGCCCCACCACCGTCGGCAAACCACGTTCGCGGTGGTATGCAATCGCCAAAAACTCGTCGATGAGCTTGCTGCACGCATACGACCAGCGGCCTTTCGACGACGGACCCAGCACCAAATCGCCCTCCTCGCGAAACGGAAAATCCGTGCTTTTTCCGTAACATTCCGAGGTCGAAGCGATGAACACGGGCCGTTTTTTCTTGTGCGCCGTCTCGAGCAAAAGTTCCGTCAGTTTGATGTTCGTTTCGATCGTTCGCACCGGGCTTTCGACGATGAGCTTCACTCCCACCGCCGCCGCCAAATGAAAAATCGCGTCCGCGTCGTCCACAAGCTCTGCCAAAAGCGGTTTGTTCGCCATCGTGTCGATGACGTATCGAAAGCGTTTGTTGTCTTGCAAATGCCGAATGTTGCGGATCGTCCCCGTCGAGAGGTCGTCGATGACCTGCACCTCGTGCCCCCGCCGCAAAAGTTCCTCGGAAAGATGCGAGCCGACGAAGCCCGCTCCGCCAGTCACCAAATAGCGCATGCCGGGCACGGTATCCCACCCCTCGCCCTCTGACAACCCACGACCTCCGTTCCCCCATCCGTGCGCGCAGGTTTCTCAGGAAGGCGCGCAGATTTCTCAGGAAGGCGCGCAGGTTTCTCAGGAAGGCGCGCAGATTTCTCAGGAAGGCGCGCAGATTTCTCAGGAAGGCGCGCAGATTTCTCACGAAGCCGCGCAGATTTCTCAGGAAGGCGCGCAGATTTGTCACGAAGCCGCGCAGATTTCTCACGAAGCCGCGCAGATTTCTCAGGAAGGCGCGCAGATTTGTCACGAAGCCGCGCAGATTTCTCACCAGTGCGCGGCCACTTTTCAGGAGCGCGCGGCCTTTTCGCTTATTCCTTGTCCGTGCTTCGCGAATCGGTTTCGCCGCCTTGCGCCGAGACGGGCGTGGCGGGTTGGCTTTGGGGCGGCTGGAGTTTGGCGGGGTCCAGGCCGAGGTTTTTGGCCACGGCCAGAACCTGGGAAATGGCACTGCCGATCATCGCCATCGGGTTGCCGTCTGCCGAGCCCGAAAATTGCGTGTAATTGATCGTCCCGAAAGATTGTTTGAAGGCTTGCGCGATATGTGGCAATCCGGTCACAACCAGCTCTTTCATCACGCGGCCTTGGCTCAGCAAAAGTTCGATTTCAGCTTCTGCGCGCTGTTTGGCAATGTCGGCTTCATTTTCGAGCCGCTGGGTTTCCGTTTCTTGTTTGCGTTCTTCTTGTTCATAACGCGCTTTTTCCGACTGCAGCGCAAGGTCCTGTTTTTGTTTCAGTTGTTTCCGTGCTTGTTCAAGCTCAAGTTTGCGCAACTCCAATTTATGCGCCTTTTCAGCAAGCTCAGCTTCGGTGGCGAGCGTCGCCATGTCCGCTTGCGCTGTGGCCATTTTCTTTTGTTCTTGCAGTTTCAGCTGCGCAAGTTCTGCTTCTTGCCGAATGTGTTGGTTTTTTTGTTCCAGCGAGCCTTTGCTTTCCGCCTGGCGCAGCGCAATGCCTTCCTCGACTTCAATGCGTTTGCGAGCGAGCGATTCTTTTCGCAACAGCTCCTCGGCTGCACTTTTGGCTTTGGCCTGCTCGGCGCGCATGGCTTCGTGGGCTTCTCGCTCGGCGGCTTCTGCCTCGGCTTTGGCTTTGGAAATGCGCGTTTCGCGTTGGCTGGCGATGGCGGCTTCCTGCGTCTGCCGTTCTGCTGCCGCGCGCGTTTCCGCGACTTGCCGCTGACGGTCGAGCTCGGCCTGTTCGGCGCGCATCGCAATTTCGGCGCGATACGGCGCTTGCAGGTGTTTGAACACAACGTCAGACAGGATTTTCACATCCTGTATTTCGATGGTATCTAGCACAACGCCCCAACCTTGATCCGTCGTGTCTTCTGGGCGTCCACTACCTGAAACGACAGGCGAAATTTCGCGCATCAAAAACGAAGCAATCGCCTCTTTTCTGTGTTCCAAACATTCATTCAGGGACAAATTCGCAATCAGCCGCCGGGCAGCGCCAATGAACATGTCTCGCAACGTCTGCCCAAGTTTTTCGCTGGCGCGTTCCGCATATGTGAAATTGAGCATTCGATACGCAATTTCAGGTTGCGCAATTCGATAGACCGCAAGGCCCGTGATGCTGACGCCCACACGCTCTTTGGTGATTTGGTCGGCCATAAATTCGATTTGTTGAAGCGAGGTTGGAATCGTCGCGACCGCCGTCCACGGCCATTTCCAGACGCGCATGCCTTGCCCCGACGACCGCGTGTCCATTTTTCCATTCCGAACGACGACCAAATACTCGCTCGGCTGGGCCGTGATGAAACCCCAGCGTTTCATTTTCGCCGGGTCCTCGACGGGTTTGCCTTGCCGCCAGCCGTCTTCGTAACGCACTTGCATCGCTCCACCGGGCGAGAGCTCACGTCCTTCAGGATTCTTTGCCGTCATCGCGAAAACTCCTTCTTTCTGCTGCATTGAGGAGAAAACAACCTCATGCAATACGCAATCCCTCGGCACAAGCGACTGAAAGCACGCGATTTTTGGTTGTTTTTGCACCCATGCGCTCGGAAGCAGTCCTTTTGGATGAAACGGCGCGATTTCGGCCTGTGCAAAGACGTGGTTTGACTTCGTGGGCCACGAACCTGTAGATGGATGGGTCAACCAACGGACAGAAAGTGGAGTAGAGGACCGATGTCAGAACAGCTTCGCTTCGATGGGAAAGTCGTCCTTGTCACGGGTGCCGGGCAGGGACTTGGCAGAAGCCACGCGCTCGCATTCGCCAGCCGTGGGGCCAAAGTCGTCGTCAACGATTTGGGCGGTTCCGCGCACGGCGGAGGCAAATCGTCCGCAGCCGCCGACCAAGTTGTCGCCCAGATTCGCGCGGCAGGCGGAGAAGCCGTCGCCAACTACGATTCGGTAGAAAACGGCGATCTCATCGTCAAGACCGCGATCGATGCGTTTGGGCGCATCGACGTCGTCGTCAACAACGCCGGCATTTTGCGCGACACGAGTTTCCCGAAAATGACCGACGAGGACTGGGAAATCATCTTCCGCGTCCATGTGCTGGGCGCGTTTCGCGTCACCCACGCGGCGTGGCCTCACATGCGCGACCAAGGCTATGGCCGCATTTTGTTCACGTCGTCTGCGGCGGGCATTTACGGCAATTTTGGGCAAGCCAACTACAGCGCCGCCAAGCTCGGCCTCGTCGGTTTCGCGAGCACGCTCGCGCTCGAAGGCAGCAAGCGCAACATCCGCGTCAACACGGTCGCGCCGCTCGCCGGTTCTCGTCTGACCGAAACCGTGATGCCCAAAGAAGTCGTCGATGCGCTCAAGCCCGAATACGTAAGTCCCGTCGTCCTCTTTTTGTGTCACGAACGCAGCCAGGAAACCGGCGGCCTGTTCGAGGTCGGCGGCGGTTTTTGCGCCAAACTCCGGTTTGCGCGCACGCCGGGCAAGACCTGGAAATTGGGCCGCAACTTGTCGCCCGAGGACATCCAGAAAGCTTGGGGCGTCATCACGAATTTCGACGGTGCGACGCATCCCGAAAACATCACCGCGTCGATGCAGCCCGTGCTTTCCAATTTGCAGAGCAAGAGCCGAGGCGGAAACGACCTGATCGATCTCGACGAGGCGCTCGGCTATGAAATGACGCCGCAAACGAACAGCTACGACGAACGCGACCTGGCGATTTACGCGCTCGGCGTTGGTGCGGGCAAAAAGCCCACCGACGAAAAAGAGCTGCGTTTTGTGTACGAAAACAACCCTGGCGGTTTTGATCCGCTGCCGACGTTTGCCGTCGTGCCCGCGCTCAAAGTGATTTTCAAGCTTGCAGCGGAAGGCAAGACCGCACCGGGCCTGAATTATGGGCTCGATCGCGTGCTCCACGCCGAGCAGTACACCGAACTTTTGCGCCCGTGGCCGACGAAAGCGAACCTGCGCCACACCGCTCGGGTTTCCGAAATTTATGACAAAGGTCGTCACGCGCTCGTGGTGACGCACCTCGACACGTTTGATGCGGGCTCGGGCGAGCTTTTGGCCAAAAACGACATCACGACGTTTGTGCGCGGCGCGGGCGGTTTTGGTGGCGAGCGGGGTCCGTCGGGCGATTCCAACACGCCTCCCGATCGCGCCCCCGATTTCGTCGTGGAAGACCGCATCGACGAAGAACAGGCGCTGCTCTATCGGCTCAGCGGAGACTGGAATCCGCTGCACGCCGACCCTGCGTTTGCGACGGCATTTGGTTTCCCCAAACCCATTCTGCACGGGTTGTGCTCGTTTGGTTACGTGGGCCGTCACGCCGTCACCCACTTTTTGAACGGCGACCCGCGTTTCTTCAAAAGCATCCGCGTTCGTTTCACCGACGTCGTGTTCCCCGGCGAGACCTTGAAAATCGAGTATTGGAAAGAAAGCGACACGCGCCTATTGGCTCGTGCGACCGTCGTCGAGCGCCAAAAAGTCGTGCTCTCGAACGTCGCGATCGAGCTGTGGAAAGAGCTGCCCAAACCGAAAGCTGCGGCCAAGCCTGCTCAAAAAGCCGAACAGGCTGCGACGGTCGATCCGGCCAGCGTCTTGCAAAGCAGCGACGTGTTTGTGGCGATTCGGGACTACATCGCCGACACGCCCGACCTGTGCAAACAAATCGCCACGAGTTTCCAGTTCAAACTGCAAAACCCGGAATCCGCGTACAACATCGACCTGAAAAACGCACCGGGTGCGATGTCCGTCGGGGTCAAGGACGCCGATTGCACACTCAGCATGCTCGATAGCGACTTTTTGGAAATGGTCACGGGCAAAGCCAACCCGCAAAAGCTGTTCATGTCCGGCAAGCTCAAAATCAGCGGCAACATCATGGCCAGCCAAAAGCTGGAATTCTTGATGAAGATGGACAAAAAGCGCGTCGAGAAAGTCGTGCTCGCGCGTCTGTCTGGAACGGGGGCCGCGCCTGCTGCTGCACCCGCACCCGCACCCGCACCCGCCGCGCCTGTTGCTCCGCCGAAAGTCGCGCTTGCACCCGCGCTTGTTTCTGCGCTCAAAGACAGACTCAAACAGAATCCGTCTTTGGTGGCTGGTTTGCCCGCGCCTGTGCAGTTTGCGTTGCAAGCCCCCGAGGCGTTTTTTGCGGTCTCTCCAAACGGTGACGTTCACGAAGGCCGCATCGACGGAGCAGGTGCCACGTTTGGGCTTGCCGACGAAGATTTCGCCGCATGGTGCAGCGGCCAAACCGATGCGCGCAGTCTGTACATGCACGGCAAACTGACCGTCGCGGGTGACATCAAACTCGCCCACCACCTCGGGTTCCTCAAGTCGTAGTCCTGGCCGCCCGCCCGATTCCTGTTTCACTGCCGCGTTTCTTTTTCCTTCCAGACCCCTTCTGTTGGACCGAATTCGGCCCGCTGGGAATCGGCGGTGTCTTGTGTACGTGCTGGAATTTGCATAGTGTGCCGCCATGCTCACGCTGCCAAATGAGCTTCCTCCCATGGCGTCTTCCGGCGATGAAGCCCCTATTTTCGTGATCGGAACGGGTCGCTCTGGAACCACGTTGCTGCGCCAGATGCTGAATGCGCATCCCAACATTTACATCGCGCATGAGAGTGGTTTTTACGCCTATGTAAGGTTGTCCCCACCGCGCACGCCGCTTCGGGAATGGCTCAAGAGATACGTGGATACATTTTCCTTTGCGTGGATGCGGCTCGATCCAGAAGCGGTGCTCGCGCAGTGTCCTGCCGATGTGGATTTGTCGTCGGCAAAGCACGCCTACAGCGCGTTCCTAAAAGCCAAGGCAAAGGAAAGGGGGAAGTCCCGTTTCGGAGACAAAAATCCGCTGGATACACAGAATCTCGCGCGCCTGTTTGCGGACTTTCCGAGCGCGCGCGTGATTTTCATGGTGCGCGACCCCGTTCCGACCGTGCAGTCGTTTGGACAAATGCCGTTTGGGACTGCGAGTCCGTTTGTCAATGCCCTCCTGTGTCATTTCCAGGTTTCTCACATCCAGCCTTTTTTGGATTCCATTTTGGAGGTTCGTTTGGAGGACCTCAGCCGCGAGCCCCGCCAAACCATGGAGACCATTCTCCGTTTTGTGGGGGAACCCTGGGATGACGCGGTGCTGGATCACATCAAGAATGCCCAAACGGATGATCTTCCGCCGAGTCCCTGGTTTGTGGGGGCCACAAAAAGAACCCCCAATCAACGGGAAGGTCAAGCACGGGAAGACCTTTCACCGACGTGGGTTCGCATCATTGAATGGCTCAATCGCCACACGATGGAACGTTACGGATACAAACAGAGGGTTTGCGAAAAGGAGCCCTCCGTATGGCAGTGTATGGTCACACTCCTTGCCGATATTCCCGCTCAGTTGCGCAGTCTGTTTCGACTCCTTTCGATCAACCGCCGAATGGTTCAGCACTTGAAGGGACGCAAGCGGTTTGACCCACAAACAGCGCAGGAAGCAAACCTGATGCTGAATCCGCAAGCGTGGCGGCACTATCCCCAAATCGACATTCCCGAGGTCCCCAGAGATTTTCTGTCCACTTGAGGCAGCGGACAAAAAACGCTCATCAACGTGGTCTCAGGTGATCACCTGATGTGCGTTTTCTGTTAGGTCTGCAAGAATGTGCCAGCTCATGTTGTTCCGTGGGTTCTGGGGGCGCCGTGGCGTGCTCCTTCTTCTTTCGTGGAGTTTGTGTGTGTCTCGTTTGGCCAGAGCAGATATGACCTCCTTTTCGACGCGGGTCCGAGCAGAACGCGAAGACGGTGTATCCAAAGAACGGGCACATAGCACCGTTTCGCGAGCAGACATCGAACGGAGGCAAGCGCGGTCAGCCCCTGAAGCCTTGCATTATGAAACCGGTGTGTTTGTGCAACAAACGGCGCACGGTCAGGGGTCTGCCTTCATTCGTGGTCTGACGGGCCAACAGACCATGATTCTGTTTGACGGAATTCGCCTGAACAACTCGACGTACAGACAGGGACCCAATCAGTATTTTTTCACGATCGATGCGCGTGTGGTCGATAGCATCGAAATTCTGCGTGGAGGGGGATCAACGCGGTACGGTTCCGATGCTTTGGGGGGAGTGATCGCGTCGTATCCCATAGAACCCCTTGTAAGTGAAACAGAGTGGGTTGTGAAACCCCAACTTTCTTTGCGAGCCACGTCTGCGGATGACGAAATGGGAGGTCGCGCACAGCTCCAATTTTCGGGCCCCCTTTCAGGAGGGAATGTTCGTTTCATCGGTGGTGGTGGATATCGCCATGTGGGCATGCTGAAAAGCGGCGGTCGCGTCGAAAATCCCAACCAGAACACGCCGTATGGGCGGTATCCGTTGGTGCCTGCGTATGCAAAAGATGGTGTGACGCAGCTTGGGACGGGTTTTCAAGAAGCAACGGCAGATGGTCGTTTGGTGTTTGCGTTTGGGAAAGTCCAGACGTTGACGCTCGCGACGTATCACTACCTGCAATTCGATGTTCCGCGCACCGATCAATGTCCTCCGCCAACGGCCCCCAAAGACACCTGTTTGACCTATGAAGAACAATTCCGGCACCTGACGTACTTGACCTATGAAGGCAAAGTGGCGGAATGGATGTATCCGCTGCGAATCACGATTTCCGTCCAAATGCAGCATGAAAAACAGAGGATGGATGACCCCTCTGTTTTGGTGGTTCGGAGAGGGATCGATGATGTGGTCACACTCGGTTTTTTGGGGGTGGCGCGGACAAAGCCGTTTGTTTTTCGCAACGATGTGGCACTTTCCATTCAGTATGGTTTCGACCAATACATCGACTGGTTAACCTCGACGGCAACGCGAACGTTTACAGACACGCAACAGACTGCAAACCGAAGCCGGGGACAGTATCTTTCGGGGTCCTCCTATGTGTATGGGGGGATGTATGTAGATGCGACGTTGAAGCTTCCGAAGCATGTCAGTATTCATGCTGGTGGGCGGTGGTCGTGGATTGCTGCGCAGGCCCCTGCTGACTTGTTGACCGGTTCGCTTGCTGTGAAACAGACGTACTTTCCGTGGGTGGGAAGATTGGGCACGGAATGGAGGGCGCTGCGATTCCTGACGTTGCACGCGAATGTGGATCATTCCTTTCGTGCTCCGAATCTGAATGATCTCACGGCGCGACAACAAACAGGACCGGGATTTCAGTTTGAAAATGCGGAACTGCGGCCAGAACGAGCGACGACGTTTGAATTGGGTTCCGTCATCGAACATGCGGGTTTCTCTGCACAGATTTGGGGGTACGAAACGCTGTTGCAAGACGCGGTTTTGAAGGTCAATCGAACGCAGGATGAATGCCCCAAAGAGACACCCCAATGTGAAGGTTCCTGGTCGCGTCTTCAGTTGCAGAATGCACCGTCCTATTCAGAAATTCGCGGTGTGGAAACGACGCTCAAATACCGATCGGAACTCGGTTTGTCGGCGCGGGCGACGTTTGCGTACACTTGGGGGGAGACACCAGCGGTTGGGAATGTGGGGTATGGGGCGCAGGGTCTTCTGTTCAGCGATCGAGTTCCGATGACCCGGATTCCCCCGCTTCAGGGGACCGTGGAAGGAATCTTTCAACGCGCGTCTTTGGATGTGTCTGTGGGTTTGCGTTGGGCGGCTCCGCAAAATCGGTTGGCGCTGTCGGATTACGCAGACGCACGGATTCCCAAATACGGAACGCCTGGTTTTGTGGTTGCGGATGTACGAACCAGCGTTCGTATTCACGATCGTGTCGTGTTAGGGGGTGTTCTAGAGAACATCACGAACGCGGCGTATCGGTATCACGGATCGAGTGTCAATGGTGCCGGACGGAGTTTTGTTTTTTCTCTGCGGATCGATTGAACAAGCAGAAGCCTGTGACAGGAAAAAGTCCTTTTTTTTCGAGCTGCAGGGGTTTTAGGAAAGAAAAAAAGAAGGAGAGAGAGAAACAAATGAAACGGATGAGACAAATAAGAGGCATTCTTCAGGCAAGTTTGTTTTCGGTTCTTTTTGCTGTCGGTGGGTGTGATTCCCCTCCGCCTGAGCAACAGACTCCGAATCTGTGTGCTCCCGACACGCCGGCATCGCCTTCCTGCAAGCCTTTTTCGGGGTCGTTGTCTTCGTGCAAGTGTTCCAACGAGGATTACGCGCCGCGCTACAACGGAAGCAAAAACGATACGTGGCCGAGCTGTATTTCGGATGCCGATCCGAACAAGTACGTACAACTTGGGACCTCGACTTCTGCCGCATCCAGGACGAAGGCATTTCAATCGATGGGGGCCCTCCTTTGGAAGAAGGGAACTCCTCCGACAGCGACGGATTTTACGCAAGCTCGGGATTCCTATGCGGTGGATCAAGGCATCGGATCGCGGGTTGCGCGCAGGCAAGACATTCACTATCCAGAGGTTCCGGGAAGCGACAAGTTCGCGTGCTCAACAGCGTCGGTGGCTGCACAATATCCAGATCGATGCGCGGGGCCTGGGAAGTTGAAACCGATCATTGATCAGGCGTTTGTGGATGGAATTGCAGGCAACAAACCGCGCGTACAAGCGGCGCGGATTGAAGCGGCGCTCTTGTGGTTCTTCTATCTGTCCACGCTTTCAGAGGAATGGACTTCATCGTTTGACAACATGTCAGACGTGGATTCTGCTTGCGGGTATCTGGTAGGAGGCGTCGATCGTTCAAGTCCGCTGGGTTTGGGGGAGTACATCCGACAGCTTGATACAGAGACGTATGATCGCGCGTTTGATGGTGTGCTTGCGGGACGGTGTTGGCGAGACTTTGACAAGGCGCTGCCAGCGACGTGTGGGGCGTTTTACTCGCGTGTGAATGCGCAGCTCGACAAGGCGCTCCAGCGGGGACTTGCTCTGATTTTGAGGGATCGACTCTCACGAATTTCGGGGCTGTCTGGAGAGGAACAGGAGGCGGCGATCGCGTTTGTGAATGTGTTTGGGGGTCTTCTGGATCGGGCGGTGCGAGCACTCGATGCAACCAAGGCCGATCAACTGAAAACGACGACACAGGCGACCGCTCTGGCCAATATGAATATCTCGCAAGCCCAAGGCATCCTGGACACTCTGTTCGCCTGCCCCTAACCCATCGAACGTGAGGCCAGGACAAGCGGGTTTTAGGGGCTGTTCACGCCGAGGATGATGGCGTCGAGGTTGGTGGATTGGCCTTTCACGACCTTCCTTTTCACAGAGGGAGGGGACGCGGCTTTTTTCGTTCCACAGATGAATCGGGGGTCGCCCGCTTTGGCGCGGACGTTGTAGTCCGCCGTAAGCTGCATGTCGAACAGCTCAGGTTCAATGCAATAGGGGGTCGTAAATTCCCCGTCGAGGCAAGGAATGTCGAACACATATCGCTTGGGCGTGGGGTTTGTCGAATCGCTGGTCAAGGTGAGCCGCACGTTTTCCACAAGCCACGCGGGCGCATCCAAACAGGAGGTTCCGAACTCTCCGCACTGCTTTCTGTCTTCTCCGTTGCGGCTGGGATTGGGATTGCAACAACATTGGCCGCGTTGCAGAAGCCGCTGAAGGCTGACATCGGCCATGCGCCAGCGCACAACCACGGCCCCTTTGGTCCCATCCTCGATGCAGTTTTCGGGGGTCGAGGGCTTTTTCTCGCAGAGTTCTGTGTCGTCGTAGTCGGGGCGGCAGCCCAAAAGGAACGCGGCCCCACCCAACACTCCCAAGAGGCACCACGTTTTCGGTATCGCGAACATGACAGACATGCAGCCACGCTGTGCTTTTTCCCCTGAGTTTGTGCGCGTATGATGTCCCGCCATGTTGCCTCGTCGTTCGGATGGTTTTCCCGTCGGTAAGCTGTCGCCGATGCGACGGATGATGCCGTACATTCTTCGCACCCGCAACGAATCCTGCGTGTATTTCGAGCAGAGACTGAAGTTGCAAAAAACGCTCGAGTACGTTCGCACACTGAACGAACGAAGCGGCGCAAATCCCAAGCATGCGGTCAACGTGTTCCATGTTCTTTTGGCGGCTGCGGCGAGGGTGTTCGCCGAGCGGCCCGAACTCAACCGTTTCGTCCTGGGCAGGCGGATTTACCAGCGAAAGCACATCGAATTTTCGTTTGCGGTCAAAAAGGAATTTTCGGATCGGGGTGCGCTGACGACGACGAAGCTGCGCTTTTCGGGGGACGAAAGCGTGGCAGAGGTGGCACAAAAAACGCGCGAGGCGGTGGCCGTCGGACGGAGCGACAAAAAAAGTCAGGCGGACAAAGAAATGTCGGTGCTGGTGTGGCTGCCGGGGTTTTTGTTGCGAGCGATTTTGTGGCTTCAGCGGACGCTCGATCGATTCAACGTGCTGCCGAGCGCGCTCACGGCGTCAGACCCACTGTATGCGAGTTTGTTTTTCGCGAATTTGGGCTCGATTGGCCTCGACAGCGCGTATCACCATTTGTTCGAGTACGGCACGGTGTCGTTTTTCGCCGTCCTCGGGACAATCGGCCCGATGTCGTTTGTCGAGGAAGAAACCGAGCGGCTCTGCGTCTTGCCGGGCGTCAGCATCAAGTACACGTTCGACGAGCGCATCACCGACGGATATTACTGCGCGCGGAGCCTCGAATTGCTCAAGCACTACTTGGAAAATCCTGACGCGCTGGAAAAAGCAGAAAGTTCCCCCTCATGACACTCCTTTCGCTGTCTCGTCCGAGCATCACCGACGAGGAAATTCGTGCCGCAGAACGCGCTTTGCGTTCGCGTTGGCTTGTGTACGGACCCGAAAATCGCGCGTTCGAGGAAGAACTCGCCGCTGCGTGTGGAAAACGGTTTTGCATCGCGGTCAGTTCGGGAACGGCGGCACTGCATTTGGCGCTTTTGGCGCTGCCGGAAAGGCCAACCGCGTTGCTGGTGCCGTCGTTTACGTTCCCAGCGACGGCAAATGTGGCTTCGTTTGTGGCGTCTCCGCCAGAAATTCACTTGGCGGATGTGAACGAAAAGACGTTTTGCGTCGAAAAGGACACGCTTTCGGCTTGGTTTGCGGCGCGAAAAGGGACAGCGGTGGTCGTGCATCCGTTCGGCTATCCGGCGCAGGTTCCCGAGGCACATACAGACGCGGTGATTTCGGATGCGGCGTGCGCGGTCATGGTTCCTCAAGCGATGGTGGGAAAGGTGGCGTGTCTGTCGTTTCATCCGCGCAAATTGCTGACGACTGGGGAGGGCGGCGCGATCCTGACCGACGACGAAACGCTTTGCGAAACCTTGCGCCGACTGCGTTCGCACGGGCTGTTCACAAGGCCGACACCCTCGGGAGAGACGCCCGCCGAAGTCATGGAGATGGAAGCGCCGGGTTTGAACTATCGTTTGTCGGAACCGCAGGCGGCCATCGGGCGCGTGCAGCTGCGTCGGCTGCGCGAACTGACGGAAAAACATCGCGAGCTGGTCGGGCGCTACCGGCAGATGTTGGCGGATGTGTCCGTCGGTTTGCAGGACGATCATCCCGATCGCATTTGGCAAACGATGGTGGTCGTTTTGCCCGACACGGTTTCGCGCAAAGCGGTTCGCGAGCGTTTGAAAACCGAGGGCATCGAGACGCAGATTGCGTCGTATGCGCTGCACAGGCTGGCGTTTTATCGGGGTGCTGCTCGCTTTCCGAACCAGGGCGCGAATACGACGCTTTCCGTCAGCGACATGCTGCACGACCGCGCGGTCGCGTTGCCGTTGCACAGCGAGCTGTCCGTGTCCGATGTGGAGCGGGTGTGTGCTTGTCTCCGACATACCCTGTCGATGTCAGATGTGAGACGGGCGGGGAAAATCGGCTAGGCGCGTGTTGCAGGGAGGCCGCTATGCAACAGGCTCCTAGCGGTTCCGGTGGTCGGCCCAGGTGAGCAGCGGAATGTCTGGCGGATGAAACGGTTGCCAGCGGCCTTTCCCGAACACGCGCAAAAACGTCATGAGCGGATAAAGCACAGCCGAATGAGGCCGAGGTCGCCGGTTTTGCTGTTTGGCTCGGTCGCGTTCGCGGACCTCGAGTGGCACAAAATCGGCAACCGGTTTCGCGCGCAGCGACGACAAAAGTTCGTTCACGTCCGACCGGCGATGCTCGACGACAGAGGTTTCCATCGAAAAAGCGCCGCAGAGTTGTTTTTGGTGCCATTCGGACAGCATTTGACACGCTCCCAACGCCTGGCTTCGCTCGGACGCGACCCCGAGCCGCGTGAACCCCTTTTTTTGCGCAATGCGGAGCGAATTGAACACGTTTTCGTCGGTGTGAAGCGCGTCGGGTTCCACGTAAATCCGGTCGGCAGGCACACCCAAGGCGTGCATGGTCAGCGCCAGCGCCTCCGCCTCGACAAAGGGCGTTCGGACGGCGGCACCGGATGTGATGAAGTGGCCGGCTTGGCCCCGTTCCCACAACAGCGACGCCCACACGGCCCGCCGCTGCAAACACAACGACAAAGAACCGTCGGGAAGTGTGGGACAGCCGGGCACAATGAGCGCATCAAACGGAGCGTCCAACGGTTTTCGCACTTCAAAGTGGCCCGCGCAGCCAGCCATCACGACGGACAAGAGCATCAGCCAGAACATACCATGCGGCTTTGCGGGCCCTTTCCGGGCAGGACCAACGCTGCGGTTTGGTTTCATGCCCGGTTTGGATGTCACCCGCCGAGTTCGCGCAAAAGCGGGGCCAGCTCGTCGGCCAAGTTCATTTGCATGTGGTTTGCAAGCTGGAAGGCCTCGCGAAGTGCGGCGCGCCCCGGCCCGAGTTTGCGCCGTTCAATCAGAAGCTTCCCAAACGCTGCCAAACCGCGCGCCAGCTCGATTTGATCGACGCCTTCGCGCAAAAGCGCAACCGCTCGTTTGAGGTAATCCCACGCCGGATGCTCGCCCTCCACCGTCTCGTCAAACAGCGTCGTCGCGTGCAGCTCGCCAAGCGACAAAAGCGACCGCGCAATCAAACAACGCGATCCCGTCGCTTGCGCTTTTTCCAGGCTTTTTTGCGAAAGTTCCAAGGCTTTCTGTTTGTTGCCTCGCTTGTGCTGGATGAGCGCGAGCAAACGCAGGCTTTCGGCGTGGCCGCGCCCGTCCAGCAGCCGCACAGCCATCTCTTTTGCTTGCAAAAGCCGCGATTCCGCCTCGCCGAGCAAATTGCTGCGCAACAGCGCATCGCACAAACAGCACAAAAGCCACACATGTTCTTGGGATGGGCCCAGGCGTTCGCACAGCGGCAAGGCATCCTCAAAACGAATGCGCGCCGCCATCACCTCGCCGCGCGCCAACTCGACGCAGCCTGTCGCGGTCAGCGCAGCGGCTTGCAACCGCACCTCGCCGTCGTGTTTGCGCAAGGCCTCTTCCAAATTGTCGAGTGCGGCGGACAGCGCACCGCGCCGCATTTCCATCTCTGCGACATGGAGGAGCGAACGCGCGACGCTTTTTCGATCCGACAACCGTCGTCGCATTTCGAGCGCCAACACCAACTTGTCTGCGCCTTCCGTCGTCTTGCCGAGCCACAGAAGGGCTTGGCCTTCCTCGTCGAGCACGTCGGACAAACCGACTTGGTCTTGGATTTGCGAAAACAGCGCCCGCGCGCTTTCCAAATGGGGCAATGCCCGCGCCGGGTCTTGCGCCAAAAGTCGCGCCATTTCTAAAAACGCCTGCGCACGGGTTTTTCGAGACGCGAGCAGAAAACTCTGGCGCACCACTTTTTCCCACGCGGACAGCGCCGATTCGCAATCTCCAAGCGTCGCAAACGCCCGCGCGGTTTTTTGCCACAGCGCCACCCGTTCAGCCAAATGTCCTCGAGGCAAACACGCAAGACCGCGCAAATACAGCTTGGGCGCGCGTGCACCCGACCCGGTTTTTTCCAAAAGCTCGGCGGCGCGTTCGTAGGCTTGTGCGGCGAGCACGCCTTCGCCCGCGCGTTCACAATGCCGTGCGATTCGCTGTTGGATTTCCTCACGGTCGGCATCGGGCTGCAAAGCCCAAAATTGCGACAGGAGCAGGTGGTACGCACGCCGACGCTGCGCAGGAATTTGGTCGTAGATCGTCTCTTTCCACGGCGGATACACAAAACGCAGCTCTTTTTCGACGCCAAGCTGACTGCTCGGCACCGCCGCCAGAACGCCTTGCCCGATCAGTTGTTCGCACAAATCCGACAATTCCGCGATGTGTTGAGGGTCGCCGTCTTGCAGGTCCGCAAAACTTGGTCCGTCGGGGTCGGCGCTGTCTTCTTGCAGCAAACCGTGGGTTTCGCTGCGGCTCAGACACAGCAGCGCCCCCAGGTGAAAATTCTCTCCAGCGACGGACGCCCATTCCAGCAGTCGCCGCGAGGATTCAGCCATCGCGGACAACCTGGCCTCGACGACGCCCGGCAGCGACGACGGAAACACAAGTTCTGCGCGTTTTTCTTCATCCCACACCGGCACAAGGGCGCGATCTCCGTCGCCCGGTATCCACGAAAGCACCTGCGTTTCCACGAGCAGGCGCAAAATTTCCACCATGGCTCGCGGCGAGCTTTCCGCGAAGGTTTCCCCGAGCGTGCTCAGCCACGTCGGCAGTTCCTCGGGTTCCGCGCCGACAACTTGCGCCAAAAGAAACAGCTTTTCGCTCGACGAAAGCGGCTGAAGATCGACTTTTGTCACCGGGCCGGACATCGCGAAAAAATCGGGGACTTTCTCGGCAAACTCGGGTTCGCCAAACAACCCAACCACGACCGGCAAATCCGAAAAACCGTCGAGCAAATACGACAAAAGGCTAACGGTCTCGTGCGAACACAGATCCATGTCGTCAAGCAAAAGAACCAGCGGCCCGCGCCTCGCGTCAGCGACGAAAAACCGTCGGATGGCCGCATGGGTTCGCGACTCGTGCCGCAAGCTCGCTTGGTGCGAAAAACTCACAAGCGGCGAATCAGGAAAGGACAAACCCAACACTTCGCCCAAAACATGCGCTACTTCCGTCGCACGCACCGCCGGAAGCAACACGCGGCAAAAGCGCAACAGTTTGTCCCGACCGGTTTTTTCCGGTTCTGTCCAGCGCAGGTCACACCGACGGCGAATCAGCTCGACAAAGCCCGCAAGCGGCGTTGCTCCTTCGCCTGGAATCGTCGCGTGCAACACCCGATCCGGCGGCACGCCCAAGAACTGTGGAATGGCTCGGCGAAGTTCCGACAAGAGCCTGCTTTTGCCTTGTCCCGTCTGAGCCGAAACCCAAAAACACCGCAGGCTGTGGCTTTTGATGCTTTGTTCGACCAGGCCCAGCAACGTGCCCAGCTCGGCCTCGCGACCGCAAAATGGAACTTCCGTCGAGTCCGCGTCGGCGAGCAGAGCGTCTTCCTGAGACAGCGTGACAAGGGGGCCGGTTTCTTCTCCCAAAAGGGCTTGGGCATCCAGCCTGGGCGCGAGCGTCGTTCGGCAGTTTGCGCACATTTCCGTACCGACCGGCACCGCAGCATGACAAGTAAGACACAGAGCAGACATCGCCCGCTTGTATCGCGTAACAAAAACCCAAAGCAAGCCCGACAGAAGTTCTGCTGCCTGGGAAGCCGTCGCGAAGCAAGACGTGGTACTTAACGCCGCACATGGAGGCTGTTTTCCCGATGCGACCTGTCCTTTGTCTTTTGTCCCTCTGTAGTTTTCTGTGTGGTTTTCTTTCGCAACCCGCGTTTTCCGCGCCGCCTGCTGCCGCGCCGCCTGCGGGCCCACCGGCTGTGGCTGCGTCTTCGCCGCAAAAATCGCCTGCGCCCGATGTGCTTGTGCCGTCGGAAAATTTGGTCACGGTTGGCGTGCCGCCCGTTCCCAAAAACCTCGTCGAGCGCGTGCGTCGATACACCGAATTTCGTTCGGCTTCTTTCGCGAGCTGGCATCCCCAAAAACGCGAGCAGCTCATCCTGACGCGGTTTGCCGATGTGCAGCAGGTGCATTCCGTCGCCATGCCGCTCGGGGCCCGCACGCAGCTTACGTTTTTTCCCGATCGCGTCGGCCACACGCGATACGAGCCCACCCAAGGCAACTACTTTCTGTTCCAAAAAGATGTCGGCGGCGGCGAGTGGTTCCAGATCTTCCGCTTCGACCTGGCTTCCGGTGAAATCACGATGCTCACCGACGGAAAAAGCCGCAATCTTGGCTTCATTTTCAATCACCAGGGCAAAGAAATCGCCTACACCTCGACGCGCCGCACGGGGAAAGACACCGACCTGTGGGTCATGAACCCACTTGACAAGACCACCGACCGGTTGGTGCTCGAATTGTCCGGTGGAGGCTTCGGCCCGCTCGATTTTTCTCCCGACGGCAAGACGCTGCTTCTTTTGGAAACCATCTCTGCCAACGAAAGCTATGTGTGGTTGGTGGATCTCGAGAAAAAAGAAAAAACACTGATTACGCCCAAAGGTGGTGCCGAAAAAATCGCGTATGGCCATGCTCTTTTTGCGAAAGATGGAAAAGGTTTTTACGCGCTCACTGACCAAGAGTCCGAGTTTTCTCGCCTTTCCTATTATGATTTTGCCAGCAAAAAATGGTCTTTTTTGACCACTTCGATTCCGTGGGATGTGGAAGATATCGAGATGTCTTCGGACGGAAAAAACATCGCCTTTTCAGTCAATGAAAATGGCGAAAGTCGATTGTATATTCTTCAAACAAAAACCAAACAATTTCGCCCGATTCGCGATGTCCCTGTTGGCGTTTTGTCTGGTTTAACGTTTCACCGAAACGGCCAGGATCTGGCTTTTACAGTCACTTCCGCACAGGCCACAGCCGATTCTTATTCTGTGAACATCCAAACCGGAAAACGCGAACGCTGGACGCAAAGCGAAAGCGGCGGTTTAAACCCAAACGAATGTGCGAAGCCTAGACTGGTGAAATGGCCGAGTTTCGATGGTCGCGAAATTTCGGGTTTTTTGTATCTGCCGCCGAAAAAATTCACGGGAAAACGGCCCGTGATTGTCAACATCCACGGCGGACCCGAGGGCCAATTTCGGCCTGTGTTTTTGGGTCGAATCAACTACTACCTGAATGAACTTGGCGTCGCTGTGTTGTTTCCAAATGTGCGTGGTTCGTCAGGATATGGAAAAACGTTTCTGAAGCTCGACAATGGCGATAAGCGTGAAGATTCCTACAAAGACGCGGAAGCCCTGTACAAATGGATCAAGACGCAGCCGGATATGGATGGGGAGCGTATCATGGTCACGGGCGGAAGTTATGGCGGACACATGACGCTGGTTTCGGCAACGCATCACTCTGCGTTGATTCGTTGTGCATTGCCTGTTGTCGGCATGAGCAATTTGGTGACGTTTTTGGAAAACACAGAAGGCTATCGTCGTGATTTGCGCCGCGTCGAGTATGGCGATGAGCGAGATCCGAAAATGCGAGCTTTTTTGAATCGGATTGCACCGCTCAATTTGGCTCAGAACGTGCGAAAACCGCTGTTTATCGTTCAAGGACAAAACGACCCGCGAGTGCCTGCGAGCGAAGCCGAGCAAATGATTCGGACGCTGAAACAAAACAATGTGCCAGCTTGGTATTTGCTGGCGAAAGACGAGGGGCACGGTTTCGCGAAGAAAAAGAACCAGGATTTCCAGTTCTACGCGACGATTTTGTTCGTCGAGGAATACCTGCTCAAGAACGACGTGAAGCGAGGTGCGCCTTGAGGTATTTCGACGGAAGTTCGCGCCCGACGAGCGAGCTGATCTGACGAGAGCAATCGACCAGCCGATCCAAGTTCACACCGGTTTCGACGCCCATCCCGTCCAGCATGTAAATCAAATCTTCCGTCGCCAAATTGCCGCTTGCGCCGGGTGCATACGGGCAACCGCCCAGACCGCCGAGCGCACTGTCCACGGTGGCGATGCCCAGTTGCAAACCGACGAGGACATTCGCGAGCGCGGTGCCTCGCGTGTCGTGAAAATGCAGCGCGAGCTGGTCTTTTTGCGAAACCTGCTCAAGCCGCACAAGCACGTCAGCGACCTGCCGAGGCGTTGCGACGCCGATGGTGTCTCCGAGCGAAACTTGATACGCGCCCATGTTGAGCAACGTCTCGACGAGTTCCACGGTGGCTTCCGGGGCGACGAGCCCTTCATACGGACAGCCATACACCGTCGAGACATAGGCTCGCACGCGGACACCGGCTTGCTTGGCGGGCGGAATCACGTCGGCAAACGCGGCCAGCGTCTCGGCGCGTGTTTTGTTGATGTTTTTCTTGTTGTGCGTTTCCGAGGCGGACAAAAACACGGCGATTTCAGAGAGACCGGCTGAAAGCGCGGTATCGAGCCCTCGCCGGTTCGGAACCAGGCACGAATACGTCACGCCGAGCCGTTTCGTCATCCCGCGCGCGACCTCGCTTGCGTCGGCAAGTTGCGGAATCCACTTGGGATTTACAAAGGACGTGATCTCGATGTGCGACAGGCCCGTCTGCGAAAGCGCGTGAATGAGCGCGATTTTGTCCTCGGTCGGAATCATGCGCGGCTCGTTTTGCAGACCATCGCGCGGGCCGACTTCGTACACCGTCACTTTCGACGGTAAACCGGCAAAAAGCGGCGGCGTGTGAGGTTGCGAAGCCATGCGCTCAGTCTAGCTCGATTGCAGACGACTCGGCATCGAGCCTTTGCAACGCTTGTTTGGCGGCTTGAAGTTCGGCTTCCCGCTTGCTGCGACCCTCGCCGCGCCCCATTTCAAAATCCTCGACGAAAACAGCGACGACGAAAACACGTTCATGATCCGGCCCGTCGCTCGAGACAATTTGGTATCGGGGCCGGTCTTTTTTTTGGGCCTGAATCCGTTCTTGCAGCGCCGATTTGAAATCGAGCGTGCGGCTTGCCGCGACCCGTGCAATTTCCGCCGACAAAAGCCGCCGAGCGACGGCCAACACCGCAGAAAAACCCGCATCGCGATACAGCGCACCGAACAGTGCCTCGAATGCATCCGCCAAAAGCGAGGGCTTTTTTCGTCCGCCATTCATTTCTTCGCCCCGGCCCAGCCGCAAGAAGCGCCCGAGCTCGATTTCGTTTGCAAAACGCGCAAGCCGGGCTTCGCTGACCAATTGGGAACGCAGCAGCGTGAGCACACCCTCGGAATGCGATGCATCGTCGTTTTCCATCAGCAAATGCGTCACGGCAAGCTGAAGCACCGCATCGCCCAAAAATTCGAGCAACTGGTTGTCCGGCAATGGCGGCGCGTGTTCGTTTGCAAAACTGCGGTGAGACAACGCCACAAGAAGCAGCGAACGATCCGAAAACGTATGTCCCACATACCCTTCCAATGTGGGCAAAAGTTGTTCTGTGTCGAGAGAACCTTCCACTCGCCGCTTATATCAAAGTTTCAAGCCAACAAACTTGCGCGGACGCGGGTTGAGAGGCGGCGGGCTCATCGGATACGATGAGCGAGCATGAAAAGAGGCTTGGCGTTGCGGGCTCTTTGCGCGGTGCGCGTCCTTTTGGCGTGGCTCGTGTGCGCCGCCGTGAGCCAAACCGCCAGCGCCAGCAAGCCGCGTTGCCGACTCGAACGAGTGGATTTGTCCGATTTTGACCAAGGTCATTTGGTTCGCGTGACCAGCGGCGTGGTCGAGCTGGAAGGGCAAGTGAACACGGAACGGCCCGCGCAATCCTGCCGTTTGCTGGTGAACGGCAAAGCGGTGGCGAAACCGGACAAAGCCGAACCGTTCGACAAAGCGGGCCACGAGCTGTATCTCGTGCTCGCCGTCGAGGTGTCCGCGTTGTACGAGCCGTCCTTCGACAAAATCAAAGAAACGCTGAACGAATTTTTGGACACGATGCCGCCGAAAACGCGCGTCAAGTTGATCAAATTCGGTTACGAGCTGGAACCGACGCCGCTTTTTATGCCGCCCGGTGCGGTCAAGCAGGCCATCGAAGACATCAGCCCCGATGACCAAGGCGACGTGCAGCTTCTGAACGCCATTCAGGCCGGGCTGGTCGCGCTCAACAAAGTGCAGCCGGGCAAAGATGCGAGCGGGCAAAGTTTGCCGCCGCCGCGCAAAGCGATTGTTGTTTTGTCCGACGGCATGAATCAGCTCATGGATCGCAAGACGTTTCGTCGCATGGCCGAGGTGCTGCGCCAGTCCGGTGTGCCGCTGTTTCCGGTGGCGTTTTCGCCGCGTGACGACCGAGGGCCGCTTCTGAACCTGGGCGAATTGGCGAAACGGTCGTTTGGGACGTTTCGTTGGGCCCAAAAAGACGACGACTTAAAAGAGCAATTTCAAAACCTGGCCGAGGAAATCAAAAAGACGCACGTTTTTCATTTCTCGGCGAAAAAACTCAAACTCGACGCCCTCCGCGCCGCGCAATTTTCGATTCAGTGCCAAGAACTCAAATCCAACGTGCTCACGCAGCCGGGTGTCCCGCCGGAAAAACCGAGTACGTGGTGGAAATGGCTGTTGGGCATTGTGCTGACGCTGGTTGGTTTGTGGGGAGCCGCGCAAGGCGCGCTGTTTGTGCTGCGGCGCAAGGCGCAAAAGATGGGCGTTTTGGGTCAACCGGACGCGCAGCCGACGCTCTCAAACCAAGTGCCGCCGGGCGCTCCGACACAGCTTCTGGGGTATCCGACGATGAAAGGCAACCGCATCATCGAGGCGCAGCTCATCGGCATCGGTGCGCTCGCGGGGCAGCGCCGAAACGTCGATCAAGCGATGATCATCGGGCGTTCCGTCGGCGGTTCGAGCAATTGGCAAATCACCACCGACGACAGCCTTGGCCCAAGCCACTGCGAAATCCGCCGCGAACCGAACGGATATTGGTTGATCGACTACGGTTCTCCGTCGGGTTGTTTCGTCAACGAACACCGCATCATCAGTCGGCAACTTCTGAACGACGGCGACCTCGTGCGGTTCGGTGCCGGGACGCAGGTCAAGTTCCGGCTGGAAGACTGACGCGCCCGAGCTGAAGAAGCCGTGCAATCCACAACGCCGCCAGTTTTTCCGCGACGCTGTTTTGGCGCAGCCGCGTGTGCAAGTGCGGCCAATCCACGCGGTCGAGCGGTTGGTCTTGATTCACGCAGCTATACACGACCGTTTCTTGCCCTGTCGCTGGGTCTCGGTGTTTTTGCAGACATTGTGCGCAAATCTCCTTCATCATGCACTGCATCGGAGAGTTGATGCTCCCGATCGCGACCGCCGACGGATTCAGCACGTCGCGGAGCACCGTGTGCCGCGCTCTCGTGATCGCCGCCATCATTTTGTCCGAGCCAATCACCAACAGTCGGCTGACCGATTGCAGCGAAAACGGCTCGGGCTGCGCACTCAACCGACCTTGCCCATACGCCATCAGCGCATCGACCAAATTGCCCACGAACAGCCGGTCTTGCGGCCTGCTCGGCGCGAGCGGCGAATCCGGCGGCGGCGTCACATCGCAGCAAAAAACCACTTGGTCCGTGTGCGCCAAAATCGCGTCTTTGTGGAACAAGTCCGAGGGCTGTTTGTAGCCCGCGAAATACAGCACCCGACAGCCGTTCTGTTTCAGGGCCGCCGCGATGGAAAACAGCACCGCGTTGCCCAGGCCGCCACCGACCAGGCACACCGTTTCGTTGCGCGGAATTTCGGTTGGCGTTCCCGTCGGACCGAGCAGCACGACCGGTTCCCCAGGACGCAACCGTTGGCACAGGCTCGAGCTGCCTCCCATTTCCAACACAATGAGCGACAAAATCCCCGTTTGTGGGTCTGCGTGCGCGCCTGTAAGTGCCAGACCTTCCATGAGCAGGCGCGTTCCGTCGATGACTTCCGCGTGGGTTTCAAAATTTTGCAGTCGAAAAAATTGCCCTGGCCGAAACTGGGCCGCCGCCTGCGGAGCGTGAACCTTTACTTCGACGATGTTGGGTGTTAGGCGCGCGACCGAAACCACCGTCGGGCACAAATCGTGGCGCACGGCATCTCGAAACGCTGACCAGGCCGCATTTTTGTGCTGTTGCGAGGCACCTGGCGCGTCTGTGTTCGCCTCGGTTTCGGCGGTCTGGATCGCGTCCGAAAACAGCGCCGCCACTTGCGGATACCCAAACAGAGCCGACGCCATCGCTCGCACGACCGCTCCGGCAAAACGTGGGTGATTGTCGCCGTAATACGACACAAACCGACCGTCTTTCTCATACGAAGTGAACACGCCGTTCGGATCGGGAGACAGCGCAAAACCGGCCTCTCGGCGGTCGCACCGATGCGGTGTGAAATACCCTCCGCGCCCGAGTTTTGCGGTTCCGGGGTGTTCCGTTTCGTACATCGTGTTCGGGCTCGTTCCGGCGGCGACGCACAGCGTTTTGGCGGGCAGTTCCACGCAATCGCCCGCGTCCACGTAGCCCTGTTCGGTTTGCACCTGGCGCGAAAAACGCACTGCCGAAAGCGCGCCCCACTCGTCGGTCAGCGTGGCCACGGGATTCAGTTTTTCAAGCAGGAAAATGCCTTCTTCCAGGCATTTTTCGACTTCTTCGTGGTTTAGCCGGTACGCGGGCGAATCCAGCAGACTTTTTCTGTACACCAGCGACACGCCGCCAAACTGCCGCACCAGCGGAGCAAACCTGGGCAACCGGTTTTCCTGCTGCGCCTGCTCGCGCTGTTGTCGAAAGGCGCGCCCGTGTTCCAGCCACGCCGAGAGGATTTGTCGTTCCTCGGCGTCAAATCGCGCCAGCAGCGTGGTTTCGTCCGCCTCGTGGCACAGCGTTTCCCATCGCGCGAGCACTTTTTCCGTTTGCACCACGTAGTACGCCGAAAGTTCCGTCGCTGTGTCGATGGCCGTCAGACCTCCGCCGATGACCATCGCTGGAAGCCGCACCTGCAAGTTCGCCAGCGTGTCCTTGCGAAACGCGCCCGAAAGTTGCAAACCCATCAAAAAGTCGCTCGACTGCCGCATCCCTCGGCACAGGTTGCCTTCCATGCGGATGAGCGTCGGTTTGCCGGCACCTGTCGCCAGCGCCACATGGTCAAAACCGAGCCGCCAGGCGTCCTCCAGCGTCAAGGTACCCCCAAAACGCACACCTCCCACAAAGCACACCAGCGGTTCGCGCAAAAGCGACAGATACAGAAGCGACAGAAAATTTTTGTCCCATCGCACCGTGATGCCGTATTCGGACACGCCTCCAAAACCCAGCACGACCCGCGCGTCGAGCGGTTTTTGCAGCTCGGCAAGGTTTTGCACCGGCCTTGGCAAAACACCGCGCGCAAGGTCACCGGTTTGTTCTTTCGGCAACGGTTCGAGCTTCAGGCCGTCGATGCCCACGACCGCAAAACCCTCGCGCACAAGGTGGTGAACCAGCGTGTATCCCGCCGGACCCAGCCCGACCACCAGCACCTTTTTGCCGTTGTGAGGCAGTGGAAAAGGCCGCGTTTTCGACAGCGGATTCCAGCGCAGGAGCAACCCGTACAGCTCGACGCCCCACGGAAGTTTCAGCACATCCACCAGCACCGACGTTTCGATTTCCGGGATGTTGATCGGCACCTGTTTTTGGAACACGCACGCCGTCATGCAGTCGTTGCAAATCCGGTGTCCGGTCCCCGCACACATCGGATTGTCGAGCATGACAAGCGCCAGCGCACCCAGCGGATCGCCCGCCAGCCGCCGCGCATTCATTTCCGAAATTTTCTCGTGCAGCGGACAACCCGACAGGCTCACGCCGAGCGCATTTTTTTTCAGCGTGCCCTGTTTGTCCCAAAGCCCTTTTTGACACGAGTCTTTGTTGCGTTCGTGGCACAGCAGGCACGCTTCGACTTCCTCGCTGACCGCATGACGCGTTTTTCGCGGGTCCGTCAGACCAAAACCGTCGCGCGCCCGCTCTTGTTCGGGCAAACCGGCCATGGCTTCGGGCAGCGCCGGGTCAGGCCGGACGGTGGGCAACTGCGTCTGTTTGTTCGCGCGCCGTTTGCTCGCGTCCGTTTTTTCGCGAAACAGCGCGGCGTCGATTTCCGCTTGTTGCACAAACGCCTCGCACGGTTTCGCAATGTCGGGAAACAGGCGTGTCAAAAACGGCGTCATCGTTGCGGCAAGCTCGCACAACAGCGCGGAAAGCTCGGTCGGAGAAAACGCAGCGCCCGCTTGGTACGCCGCGTACTTTTGCGAAAGAACCGGGTCCAGTTCCCGTCGCCAAATGTCGTGTAACCTGCGCAAACCGTGCGGCGAAAACAAGTCCGCGTACACAAAACCCGGAATGCCCAAAACCAACGCAGTCTGCGAGGTCGTGACCATGGTGTGTTCCTATTTGTTTTTTCGGAAGAACGTCACACGCGACAGGGAAAGCGGCGTTTTCGGCTGATCGTTTTTGTCCGTGTCTTTGCGGCTCAGCGTCCCGAGCAGCGGCAACCCGTCGCAGGTTCCAAACACCGTGTGTTTCCCCGCAAGCCACGTTGTCGGTTTCAGCGTCACAAAAAACTGCGAACCCGCCGTGCCCAAGCCGCGCGAAGCCATCGCCAGTGAGCCGCCTGCCTCGAAACGATGTTCTGGGTGGATTTCGTCCGGCAGGACAAAACCCGGCTCGCCCGTGCCCGGCGCGAACATGCAGAGCGCATCGCCGAAACACTTTGGATCACCGGCTTGAATCAGCACGTCAGCCACCGTTCGATGCACGAGCAGGCCGTCGTACAGCGGTTTTTTCACCCACGTTTTGGAATGCGGGTCTTTCCAGGCCACAAGACCACGCGCCAGGCCAACGAACGCCGCGACCGCTTGCGGGGCTTTGTCGGGAAACAGCTCGCACAGCACCGAACCGAGCGGTTTGCCTTCGCTTGAAAACGCGAGCTGGGCATACAGCGCGCCCTGTCCTTTCAAACCCGCGAGCGAAGCCGACAAAGACAACGGAGGCGTCGTCGGTTCCACTTCCTTCTGCGCCGAATGTTGCGCGGAATGTTGCGCCGACGTTCCCGCCGGGTTTTGCCCGGCTTGCGGAGATTCTGCGCCCGCGTTTTGCGCTTCCATCAAAAGGAACACACCTGCCGACAAGCTCATCGGCAAACCCAGCCGCCTTGCAAACCTGCGCATCGTCCGTCTTTCCTTATTGTTTCGAGCCCTCGACGTGCAGAAATTCGGCTCGCGCACCGATCGTCACGCCGTGTTTTCTCGCTTCACCGCCCGCGACTTCGACGACGTATTGCGCAAGCTGGTCTGGGCCTCGACTCGTCTGGTCGTGCGGAATCGTGTTTTCCTCGACGCCGACGACGACCTTGCGCGCGTTCAAAAACACCATGTCGAGCGGAATGTACGTGTTGCGCATCCAAAAGCGGCGCAGCTCTTCCACATCGAACAGAAACAACATGCCGGTGTTTTGAGGCAGTTCGCGCCGATACATCAAACCGCGCGCTCGGGTTTCGTCGGTTTTTGCAACCTCGACCGAAACGGCCCACGGCGCACCACCCGTCGCTGGATAAAACACGACGGTCGATTCTTGGGGCAACGGTGGAACCGCATTGGCAACCGGCGCAGGTTTGCTGCAACCGGCAGCACTCGCCACTGCAAACAAAACGGCAGCACAAAAGCCGGTGTGGAATCGAGCGCGCTTCTGCATTTACGGTTTTTTCGCAGGCGGAGCAGGCGGGGTCGTCGGAGGTTGGGCTCGGGTCGCTCGAAGCGCGGCCCGCACGCGCTGTTTGGCAGCGATCGGGTCCGTGTTCGGATCGGTGCCTTTTTGGGCATTTTCGCGCATCAAACCGGCCAGATATTCCAGACGGATGCGCGTCACGTCGGGGCAATTTTGCGCGTCGCACGCTTTCAGGCCGGCTTCCGCCTGCGCAAGGCCCAAATCAAACCGGAGCACCGTCGCATACGCCGTCGCAAGCACTTGATGCACCAGATAGTTGTCTTTGGTTGCGTGCGGCGCGAGCGTCGCAATGGCCCACGAGGGCTGCTCGACGCGCAAATAGGCTCGGGCCAATTCAATGGCAGGCTCGACATCGCCCGGTTTGCGAAACAGCGCATCTTCCAGCACGGCGATGCGGTCCAGGTCGCTCTTGTCTCCGACGAAGCCGGGCGAAAACGTCACCGTCGGCTGCGGCAAAAGAAGCAGAAACGCAACAATCAACAGCGCGAGCAGGTCGAGAAGACGAGCCAAAACAACACTCCTTGCGGCCAATCTATCGCTCGTCGCTCGCTGCCGTCAAATGAGTTGTGCGCGCCCTATTGACGTTGACGTGCGGGTTGCGCGCCTCCGGCTTCCGTCCGACGAATTGCGAACCGAGAGAGGGGGCTTTCGGTACACTCTTTTCGCATGTGGTTTTTCCAAAACAGAACTCGCCGTGTCTCGTCGCTGTGGGTCCTGCTCGGGTGGTCTGTGTGTTCCGCAGGGGTTTTTGCTGTCGAGTCCGACTCGAGGGCGGACGATTGGAACGTGGTTCGTTCGGAATTTGATCCGCGCCTTGTGTCGGAACTCAAAGAACAAGTGCGGCGCAATCCCGACGATGCGGGTTTGTTTCGGCGGCTTTTCGGTTTGTACAAGCGCCACAGCAGCGTCGAAAAACTGCAAAGTGAATGGCAAGACCGAGCCCAGCGGTCGGGGCAGGCTGCGGATTGGTATGTGACGGCACTGGTCGCGCGAGAACGGGGTGTGCCGGATGAAGCCGCGCGGTTTTTGGAGCAGGCCGCGCAAAAAGGTCTCGAGACGGGCAAAGTGGCGTTGCTTCTGTCCGAACTTGCGCAGAAGAAAAACGACCTAACTGAGGCACGCAAACAGCTTGATCGGGCGCTTGCGGCGCTGAAACCGGACGACGCGCGGCGAAAAACGGTGTGGCGGCGGCAAGCGGATTTGGCAGTCCAGGCGGGCGACACGATTGCGGCGGAACAGGCGTTGCGGGCGCTGCAAAAAACGGCGCGCGGAGTTGAAACGCAACGGATTGCGCAGGAATTGGGCGAGTTTTTGGCCAGGGCGGGCAAACCCAAAGAGGCACTCGCGGTCTTTCATGACTTGGCGACGCGGCAAAACGGTGAAGCGAAAGTTGCGACGCTGTTGCGCATCGGCGAACTTCACGAAGCCGCCCGCGACGACGTGTTGGCCACCGAAGCGTATCGGCAAGCGCAAAAACAGCTCGCGGCGTCACACCCTGTGCAGCGCGATGTGAACGAGCACCTGATTCAACTTGCGCGAAAACGAGGAGATTTGGGCGCATTCCTCGCACGGTTTGAAAAAGACCATCCGCCCGAGGCGCGCACGTTTTCGGATTGGGAACTTCTGGCGCGGCTTTTTGACGAACGCGGCGAGGTCGCACTGGCGCAGTCGGCGTATCGGTCTGCGCTGCGAAAAGATCCGCATCACATCGATGTGCGACGGCGGCTCATCGCTCTTTTGGAACGCGGCGGTTTGACCCAAGACGTGTTGGCGGAATACGAACAGCTTTTGGTTTCCGCTCCGGGCGATCCGCGCGGGTATTTGGATTTGGCGGACCGGCAGTGGCGGATGGGACTGAAGCCGCTCGCGCTCAAAACGCTGGCTCGGGCAGCGGCGCGGTTTTCGTCCGATCCGTCGCTTCGCAGCGCGCTGGCGGACCTGTATGTGCGCATGGGTGAACCCGAACTGGCGCTGCGCGAGGCGGAATGGCTGGTTCGGCTGGACCCGAGCGAAGAGAGTTATGTGGTCAACCTGGGCGAGTTGTATTGGGCGCGCAATCGCAAAGACCGGGCGCACGAGGTGTGGCGGCGGCTGCTCACGATGGGCAAAAGCCGCGCGCAGGGCCTGGCACGGCTCGGCGACTTGTACGCGGAACACAACCTGATGATGCAGGCGCTGGAGCTTTATCAGAAGGCGGTCCCGCTGGAGCCGCAGAATCTGCAAGTGCGACGAGGTTTGGCGCAGACGCTTGAGCGGCTCAAACGCACTCGGGAAGCGATCGCGGTGTGGGAGCAACTGTATTTTGCGGCCCGAGCGCCGACGGAACGGTTGCTCCAGCTTGAGGCGCGCAAGCGGTTGGCGACGTTGGCCAGCCAGGAGTCCGCTCTGTCGTCGCACTTGTATACGTGGGACCGTCGGCTCAGCGCCAAGGCAAAACTGCTCGATTGGTCGCCCGAGACGCTCCTTTTGGCCGTGCTTGTGGCCGAGACGAACCAAACGTTGGGCAAGCTGGCCGAAGCGGAACGGGTGCTTGAGATGTTGCGGCAAGTTCTTCCAAAAGGACCGCAGCTTGGGGACGTGCTGCTGCAGCTCGCGCAGGTTCTGCGAGCGGAACACAAACTCGAAGAAGCCATCGCGGTGCTCAAGCAGGCCGCAGAGCTGCTGCCCGAACGGCGGCGCGAGCTGTATGCGCAGCTCGCCGATTTGTCGATGCGAAGCTACCGCGACACAGAAGCGGTGCAGTACGCCGAACAAGCCGTGACGGATGCGGAAGGCGAGCTTTCGTTCGGCGAAATTTTGGAACGGCGCGATGACCTGCCGCGCGCACTTTCGGCGTACAAGCGGGCGATTGCGCGGGACCCACGGCTGTTTCGGGCCCACATGTCGGCAGCGCGGCTTCATGTTCAACGCGGAGAGTTGTCCGACGCGGCGGCGCTGTATCAAAAGGTTGTGCGCGGCAGCCCGCAAGAGGAATTGGTCCTAGATGCGGGCATTCGCGCGATCGATTTGCACGAGTTTTTGGGTTCGCTCGCGGAGCTGCTGAAGGATTTTTCGCCGCTCACCGCGTCTTCGGTCCAAAAACCGGTTTACCGTCGGCTGATGCTCCGGTTGGTGGAACGCTACGTGCTCGCGTTGGTTGCACGGGCAGGGCAGGGCGAACGGGCGGCGCAAGAGGAACTTGTGCGGGTCGGGCAAAGTGGGTTGCGGCCTCTTGCGGAGAGTTTGTCGGAAGGCGACACCGCCGAACAGCGCGTGGCGGTTCTGTTGCTCGGTGAGCTGCGGAATCCGAGCGGCGCGCCCGCGTTGCTCAATTTCGCGCTGGCCGGTCTGCCACCGTCGGCGCAGGAATTTCGGCTTTCGTTCCGCGAAACGGGCCGCGAAACGGGCCGCGAAATGGGCCGCGAAATGGGCCGCGAAATGGGAAGGAAACCCAGCGCGGTGCCTGCGCCAGCGCCCAGCGGAAACCAGCCTCCGGTGGACATGGATCTGCGCGTGGATGCCGTGCTGGCGGTCGCGAAAATCGCCGACCCGAAAAGCATTCCGAGCTTGGTGCGCCTTGCGAAATGTCGCGAAAAACACCTTCACTTGGCGGCGCTGTACGGGCTGGTTCGTCTGGCGGACAAAGTAGATGCGGCAACGCTGGCCTCGCTTGTGCCGCTTTTGTCGGATTTGGCCGAAACGACTCGCGCGATGGCGATGGTGTTGTTCGGTCGGCAGGCGGAAATGACCGGGAAACCGCTGCTTCGTCCGGCAAGCGACAAGATTCTGGAGGCTGCAAAAGGCCGCGCGCGAAGCACAAACAATGGCAGCGAGCTGGTCCAATCGGCGGCCATGTTGGCCCTGGGGCTCGCCAAAGAGCCTGCGGCGGTGGAGTGGGCTGCTCGGCTGTTGTCTTTGGGCAACGAGCTGCCGGAACGGTACGCGGCGTGGACGTTGGGCCGGATCGGAGCGGGCGACAAGCACGCGACGCAAGAGCTGCTTCGTGCCGTGTTTCAAAAGCACAAGCCGGTTCGAGACATGGCCGCAGCGTCGTTGTTTTGGATCGGCGGGCCACCGTCAGCCATGCCATCGCCTGGGCCATTGCCCGCGATCACGCGAGGTCTGGACGGGTTGGATGTGCGCCGGTTTATAGAAGATTGGGTCAGCGCAGCAGAGACGCCGCCTGCCTCTTCGCTTTCGTCTTCGCTTTCAACCGAAGCGCCGCCGCCTTGGACGGTTGGGGCGCGCGGTGAGTGTGTCGCAGCACTTCTGGAATCGCTCGATCACCGTCCAGACCTCGCGTTGCGAACGCTGGAGGATTTGTTGTTCGCGCCCGACATGAAAACGCTTGCGCCGGTGCGACTCGGGCCGCTCGACCGGTTTCTTCCGCCGCAAATCCAGACCGCCGAGCTGCGCGGGTCGATTGCCCAGGCCCTTTTGCCGACCTTGAGGGAATTGGCATTGGCAAAAAAGAGTGCGCTGGCTCAGCCACGCATCCAGACAGCGGCAGTGCGTGTGCTGGGACAAATCGCGCGCTCAAACGACGCAGCGGACGCGGTGTCAGCGGCCCATGTTCTGGCCGAAGTGCTGGGGCAGGGCGAGCCAGAGGTTGTGCTGCAAGAGGCGGCCACCATGTACGTTCGCATTCCACCCTCCCGGCGCGAAGCAAAGCCGCTGTTCGATTCGCTGCTCTTCCATGCGGACCCCAGGTTGAGGCTGCACGTTCTGCAATTGGCGCAAAACCCAACGGGACGGTCGCTGCTTTCCCCTTTTGCCCTTCGCAAAGCCGCCCAAGACCCAGACGGTTTCATTCAAGCCGCCACCCAAAAACTCACCGCCAAGCCTTAGGTTCGGCACGTAGAAGCGCCAAAAACGGTTTGGGCACAAAAAACCCGACTTGCAGGCGCGTTGGTGGTGGGTCGAGCGCGGAAAACCCCAACCTTCAGGGAGGTCAGTCCGGGTTTCCGTGATGGTTTGGTCAACTGACCTGGAAGAAGGTCGC
>DAOLIT010000014.1:34533-84628 GCA_035328405.1 Pseudomonadota bacterium
GTTTCCGTGATGGTTTGGTCAACTGACCTGGAAGAAGGTCGCGGTTTCTGCGCGGAAAACCCCAACCTTCAGAGAGGTCAGTCCGGGTTTCCGTGATGGTTTGGTCAACTGACCTGGAAGAAGGTCGCGGTTTCTGCGCGGGAAACCCCAACCTTCAGAGAGGTCAGTCCGGGTTTCCGTGATGGTTTGGTCAATCGACCTGGATGAAGGCCGCCCATGGCGCGCGGAACCCCCAACCGACCTTCCTGCAGATCCCGAAAACCGCGACTTTTGGCGTTTGGGCTCCAATGTTCCACGTGGAACATTGAGGTGTGGGAAGTGTGTGGCGTGTGGGCTACTGGGGTTTGTGGCGGTGGAGTTTGAAGCGGATGCCGTTGGCTTCGCCGTCTAGGCTTTCGACGACAAACTCGACGGGTCGGTACTTGCCGTACTTCGATCCGGTGAGCTGCCGGATGTCGCCCACGGCTTTGCCGGGCTTTCCGGCGGTCGCTTCTGCGTAGACAAAGCCGAGCCGGCGGCCCAAGAAGCGGCTCGGGTCGGGAAGAGAACTTTTCAAGTAGCCGCGCACCTTGCCCTTGTCGGTTTCGAGTTCGAGTTCGACGTTGGACCCACGGAAAAAGCCGGTGGTGGGAATGCCAAACACGCGGCCAGCGCCGCGCAAGGATTCGACGGAACCTTCGACCAGCCAGGAATCGCCGTCTTGCAAAACGCCTTTGTGGGCGAGGCCTTTGATTTCGCCGTCGGGTTTGGGCTCGTCGTCTACCCAATTCTCGGGGGGTTTCGCGGGGGCGGGCGGCGGCGCGTCCTTTTTGATTTGCCATGCTGCGGGCTTGGGCTCGGGCAGTGCGCTGACCTCGGTTCCGGTCAGGTCGAGGTCGCGCAAGGAGGGAAGTTTGGTCAGCGCGGCGAGGTCGCGGACTGGATTGCCTTTGAGGGAAAGCTCGCGCAATTGCGGCAGGTCGCGCAATTCTTCGACGGATTCGAGCCCGCAGTGCTCGATGGTGAGCAGGCCCAGCGCCGGATGTCCCGCAAGACCGGCGAACGAGCCGACTTTGGTCCGACTCACATTCAAAACAAAGAGCGTCGAAAGCTGCGTCACGCCGTCGAGCGATTCCAGCGTGGTGCCGTCCAGCCACAAGGCTTTGAGGCCTTTGAATTTCGCAAAGGGCGCAAAACTTTTGATCGGCGCATCGGCGACGCGCAGCTCGACGACGTGCCCGCCTTCGATCGCAACGGCTCGCGGGCAATTGGCCAACAGACCGATGCCCACAGACTTGAAATCGGTCTTGGAAAAACCGCCCTCTGCTGCAATCGCATCCAGCGCAGCCCCTTCTTCGGCTGGCAAAGACTTGAGCGCATCTTCCAGGGAAGGAGGCTTGCTCAGAAACACCCAGATCACCACAAGCAAAAGCAAAACACCGACGGCAATCGCTGCATTCTTCATGTGCAACAGACTACCACCGCCGACCCATTTTGGGGAAACGGAACAAGAGACGGCGTTTTTCAGCTCTTTTCTAAGGAAGACCTCGACTGATCGGCATGACCGCCTCAACTACCTTGTTTGTTTGGATCTTTTCGGTCGTCGCAACGACCGGCTGTTTTCTGTCGAGAAATGAAACAGCCGACCAACTTTGGGGGAACTCCGTGAGCGACCAGACGCAGACGCAACCACCGACTTCTACATCCTCGCCTTACAACAGCTACTCCATCACTGGAGAGAAAAAGAACGAGGGAGGCGAGTATCAAAACTGGACCGGATGGGGAAGTGGATACGGCAATCGCAAAGACGATACGCCGCAAGCCGACGAAAACGATCCCAGCAAAGCGCCTGAAGTCGCCAACTCCAAAATGGGCATGCCGAGCGTGGGTCTGGTCGATTTGTCGGGCGTACCGTACCTGCAAAAAGGGCCAGACAACGGTTTTTACGACGACATTCAGTACGGTGCTTCGCCGTGGCAGACCAAGGGATTTGAAGGCAGCTACGGAAAGGACGGCGCGGATCTGAGTTTCTGGAGCGGGTCTGCCGCCGCCGGTGCCAAGCGTCAAGTCGGCCTGCGCGGGAGCACCGAAGGTACCGATCGCTTCGGAAATGAATACTCCGCCAGCGGAGATGTGTACGCCGGTGCCGAAGCCGGTGCGGGCGTCGATGCCAGTTTGACCAACAAAGGCTTCAATGCGTCCGCCAAAGCAGGGGCCGGTTTTGGCGTGGGGGCCAACGGCGATGCAGACGTCAAGCGGGACTTGCGCACCCAGTCCATGATCGACGCGGGCGTCGAGGATTTTAATGCCGGCGCGGGCGTTCATGGAGACGTGTGGGCGGGCGCCAAAGCCACGGCGGACGGCCAGATCGGTTTGTCCACAGACTTCATCGGGGCCAAAGGCGGCGTTCGCGCCATGGCCGGGGCGGAAGCCAACGCGGACATTCACGGGAATTTGGGACCGCTCGCGGGCAAGGCGGGCGTATCGGGCATCGCAGGCATCGGTTTCGAGGCCTCGGGCAGCATTTCGATCGAGGACTGGAAACTGCACATCGGCGGCAAGCTCGGCGCGGCCCTGGGGTTGGGCGGTTCGGTCGAGCTCGATGCAACGCTGGACCTGAAACAAACCTACGAATTGGCCAAGTGGGCGGGCAAACAAATCCACAACGGCCTCGATCGAGACGGGGACGGCTCGCTGTCGTTGCAAGACGCGGCGCTGGGAGTGGGCCAACTGGCGCAGGGCGGCGCAAATCTGATCGACAAGGGCTGGGACGGCGCACAGAAACTGCTGGACGGCGACAAAGACGGCAAGTTCAGCATGAACGACGTTCGCATTCGGGCCAACCAAGCCAAAGATTGGCTCGGCAACAAAGCAGGCATGGCGAAGGAATGGGCCGGGGACCAACTGGACGCGGCAGGCAAGGCGCTGCACAACGCGGCAGATCGGGATGGGGACGGGAAGCTCGGGTTTGGCGACTTGGTGGCAGGAGCGACACAGGCCAAAGAATTTGCCAAAGAGAAGCTCAGCGACGCTGGTCAAGCGATCGGGAACGCCAAAGATTGGGCAGTGGAAAAAGGGAAGCAAGCGGGCCAGTGGCTGAAGAAATCCGCCGATCGAGACGGAGACGGCAAGCTTGGTTTGGGGGATGTGTTTACTGGCATCCACGAGGTCAAAGACTTCGCTGGTCAGAAAATCGACCAAGCTGGCAAGGCGATGGGTGCGGCGAAGGATTGGGCTGTGGACAAGGCGGGAGATGCCAAAGATTGGCTCTTGGAAAAGGCGAGCAACGCGGGCAAGTCTCTGCACAACGCGGCGGACCGAGATGGGGACGGGAAGCTTGGGTTCAACGATTTGGTGGCCGGGATGCAGCAGGCCAAAGGCTGGGCCAAAGAGAAAGCCGGGCAGGCCGGGGAAGCGCTGCACAACGCCAAAGATTGGGCGATGGACAAGGCAGGAGCGGCCAAAGATTGGGCGCTGGACAAAGCTGGAGCGGCCAAAGAGGCGTTGCACAACGCAGCGGACCGAGATGGGGATGGGAAGCTGAGCTTCAAAGATGTGGTGGCTGGTGCGGGGCAAGCCAAGGAGTGGGCGAAGGAGAAGGCTGGGGCGGCCAAGCAGTGGGTGGGAGACAAAGCAACGCAGGCCAAAGAAGCGTTGCACAACGCGGCGGACCGAGACGGAGACGGCAAGGTAGGGTGGAGCGATGTGAAAGCGGGAGTGGGTCAGGCCAAAGACTGGGCGAAGGAAAAAGCGGGTCAGGCCGGAAAAGCGATCAGCAACGCCAAGGATTGGGTTGGAGAGAAAGCGTCGAGCGCGTGGGGAAGCGTCAAGAGCGCGGGCTCAACGTTGGCCAAAGGAGTGGGCGGCGCAGTCGATACGGTGAAGAACACCGCAGGCAAAGTGAAAAACTTCTTCGGCGGCTGGTAGAAGAAGAGCTACGGCTCTGGACGGGAACTCCCTACTTGGAAGCAATCGGCAAAAGTCGGTATTTGATGCCAGTCGCCTCGCCGTCGAGGCTCTCCAAAATGACATGGTAACTTTGCTCCATACCATTGGTTCCGGCACCATCGCCCGGCATGGTGCCTTCGACTCTGCCGGGCTTGCCGGGAGAGGCTTCGCAGAAGGCATAGCCAGGTCTTTGTCGCCATGCACTTCCGGGCACCAAAAGT
The DNA here is from genome assembly GCA_035328405.1 of Pseudomonadota bacterium. GTDB lineage: Bacteria > Myxococcota_A > Polyangia > Palsa-1104 > JAEUJZ01 > JAEUKA01. The sequence goes on from DAOLIT010000014.1 coordinate 38,682, forward strand.
GCCTTTTGGATGTACCCGCGAACGCGGCCACTCGACACCTCGACTTCCAACGCAGCAGAAACGCCGCGCATGCCGTCTTCTCCCGGGATTCGCGAGTACCGGACCGCACCGCGCAAGCTTTGGGCTTCGCCTGTGACTTTCCAACTGTTGCCATTGGAAATCACCCCTGACTCGCGGCTGCCCTGCGATTTGCCATCTTGTGCGGGCGGTTTCTCGACCCAAAAGTCTGGAATGGGCAACGGGGCCGCAGGTGCCTGGGGGTTTTGTTTGGGCATGTCGGAGGTCACTTTCCACCGTTCTGGCATACCAGCGGGAAGCTCCTTGAGTGGATTGCCCGTCAAGGTGACTTCTTCGAGTGCGGGCAAGGCGAGAAGCGGTGAGATGTCTGACAACTGGTTGTTGCTCAAGTCTAGCTTTGTGAGAGCGGGCAGATCTTGCAGCTCTGCAACGGAGGTCAAACCGCAGCGGCTCAAAACAAGCCCGCGCAAGGACTTCAATTGACCCAGCGGGCGCAACGACGCAGGTTGCGCGCCATCCAGCCACAACGCGCGCAGGGAAGGCAGTTTGGCCAAGGAATCGAGCTGTTTGAGACCGGTGTCTGCAAGCCGAAGCTCGACAACGTGTCCATTTTGCACAGCCACGGCTTTGGGGTGGTACTTCAAGACGCCTGGGGCGACGGGTTTTAACGTATCGAGTGTGACTTGGGCTGCTGCCGCCACCGCCTCAAGGGAGGCGCGTTCCTCAGCGGGAAGCGTGTCCAACTCTTGGTCCAGGGTCACTTTTTTACAGCCCACCCAGACGAAGGCCGCTCCCAACAACAAGACGCCAGCAGAGAACACCAGATATTTCATGCCCCGATGCTATCAGATCAAAGGGGGGTCTCTGGAGGTTTGCGGTCCATGTCCCGAACCGTGCCATACACCCCCAACTGCCGAAGCTGTATTGGGTGGGGTCAGGGAACCACATCGAAACTTTTTGGAGGCCAAGCGGACAACTTCAACAGCAGGGGGAAGTATCCATGGGTGACTTTGATCAGGACGAGGACGTGGGTGGCGGGTCCGCATTTGGCGGTCTTTCTGATCCACAAAACCACTACGACATTTCCGGTCTGGACAAGAGCCAAGGGGGCTACATGCCCAGCTATCAAAGCTGGGATGCCTGGGGTGTTGGCGCTGGAAACCGGAAGTCAGATACGCCTCAGATCGATCCGAAAAAGCCCAACGAACCGGGCGTGGTCAAAAACGCAACGATGGGCGCTCCGAGCATCGACCAAGTGAACTTGTCGGCGCTCAAACCGGACAAAGAGCACCAGGGACCAGACAACGGCTTTTACAACGAATCCGTGGCGGGCACGGTTCCATGGAAAAGCGGCCTGGGCTCGGGGAAATACAACAAAGACGGCACGAGCGCAGACCTGTGGAGCGGTTCGGCGGTCACGGGGGCGAAGTGGCAAGCCGGCTTGCGAGGCAAGACCTCTGCCGAAGGCGAATACGGCAGAGCCGATGCGTCGGGCGATCTGTATGCGAACGCGGAAGCGGGGGCGGGCGTCAACGCCAAGATGACCTCGACCGGCGTGGAGGCGGGTGCGCAGGCCAGTGCTCGTGCTGGCGTCGGCGCCCGCGGAGATGCTGATTTGACGAGTGCAGACCTTTCGGGCCTGTTTGGAATGCAAGGCGATCTCAGCAAGCCGCTGACAGTGGGCGCAGGTGCCCATGCAGACGGTTTCGCGGGGGTGAAGCTTGGGGCCGGTGTGAAAGCAGGCATTGGGGAAAAATTCACAGGGATCGAAGGCAAGATCGGCGGTTTTGCGGGCGCGGAAGGCAGCGCCGACGTTCATGCCAACTTGGGACCCCTCAAAGGCAAAGCCGGTGTTTCGGGCATCGCAGGCATCGGTTTCGAGGCATCAGGCGGAATCTCCCTGGAAGACTGGAAACTGCACATCGGCGGCAAGCTCGGCGCGGCCCTGGGGTTGGGCGGCTCGGTGTCGTTCGATGCGACGCTCGACCTGAAGCAAACCTATGAAATGGCCAAGTCGATCGGAAAGAAGATCCACAACGGCCTCGATCGAGACGGGGACGGCTCGCTGTCGTTGCAAGACGCGGCGCTGGGAGTGGGCCAACTGGCGCAGGGCGGCGCAAATCTGATCGACAAGGGCTGGGACGGCGCACAGAAACTGCTGGACGGCGACAAAGACGGCAAGTTCAGCATGAACGACGTTCGCATTCGGGCCAACCAAGCCAAAGATTGGCTCGGCAACAAAGCAGGCATGGCGAAGGAATGGGCCGGGGACCAACTGGACGCGGCAGGCAAGGCGCTGCACAACGCGGCAGATCGGGATGGGGACGGGAAGCTCGGGTTTGGCGACTTGGTGGCAGGAGCGACACAGGCCAAAGAATTTGCCAAAGAGAAGCTCAGCGACGCTGGTCAAGCGATCGGGAACGCCAAAGATTGGGCAGTGGAAAAAGGGAAGCAAGCGGGCCAGTGGCTGAAGAAATCCGCCGATCGAGACGGAGACGGCAAGCTTGGTTTGGGGGATGTGTTTACTGGCATCCACGAGGTCAAAGACTTCGCTGGTCAGAAAATCGACCAAGCTGGCAAGGCGATGGGTGCGGCGAAGGATTGGGCTGTGGACAAGGCGGGAGATGCCAAAGATTGGCTCTTGGAAAAGGCGAGCAACGCGGGCAAGTCTCTGCACAACGCGGCGGACCGAGATGGGGACGGGAAGCTTGGGTTCAACGATTTGGTGGCCGGGATGCAGCAGGCCAAAGGCTGGGCCAAAGAGAAAGCCGGGCAGGCCGGGGAAGCGCTGCACAACGCCAAAGATTGGGCGATGGACAAGGCAGGAGCGGCCAAAGATTGGGCGCTGGACAAAGCTGGAGCGGCCAAAGAGGCGTTGCACAACGCAGCGGACCGAGATGGGGATGGGAAGCTGAGCTTCAAAGATGTGGTGGCTGGTGCGGGGCAAGCCAAGGAGTGGGCGAAGGAGAAGGCTGGGGCGGCCAAGCAGTGGGTGGGAGACAAAGCAACGCAGGCCAAAGAAGCGTTGCACAACGCGGCGGACCGAGACGGAGACGGCAAGGTAGGGTGGAGCGATGTGAAAGCGGGAGTGGGTCAGGCCAAAGACTGGGCGAAGGAAAAAGCGGGTCAGGCCGGAAAAGCGATCAGCAACGCCAAGGATTGGGTTGGAGAGAAAGCGTCGAGCGCGTGGGGAAGCGTCAAGAGCGCGGGCTCAACGTTGGCCAAAGGAGTGGGCGGCGCAGTCGATACGGTGAAGAACACCGCAGGCAAAGTGAAAAACTTCTTCGGCGGCTGGTAGTGCCTACCCTGACATACACACTGGCGTCTCCGCTCACGTTCTGAGCGGCCTTTCCCTTCCGCGCTTTCCTTCCCAACAAGTTTTTTCCTTCAGGACTTGCTCCCATCGGCTCGCGTTTGCCAAGGTTGTTTCTTCGGGTCACGACAAAAACAAGGCCCGAACAAACCAGCTCGCTGTGTTGCCGAAAGGATGCTGCTGCGATGAAGGGTGCCCCTGCGAGGTTTCTTGGAATGGCCTTGCCGCTTTTGTTTGCGGCTTGCCAGAGTTCGCCGACGCCGAAAACGACTGCTGCGCCAAGTCCTGAAACGATTGGCGCGACGGTGGCCAGGCTCACGATGGAGGCTGCGCAGGTGCCGCCGCTTCTGCGCAACCGCTGGGCCGTGGAATACGCCGCGCAAGCGCCGCAGCTTTTGCCGGTGTCTCCGCGTCGGGTGTTCTGTCGGGCGGACGGACGCACCTGTTTGTCCGAGTCGGAAGGGCAGGCCCAGGCCCAGGGACAGGCCGGCCCGGCTGGCATGGATGCGCAGTGGGTGGACGAAGAGGCCTATTACACGGGCGGCGCGGGTTCTCCGCTGTTTTCTGCGCGGCTCGTGGATTTGGTGGCGGAAGGGCAGCTTGCGAAACAGGCCGGAAAACGCGCGCTCGACCTGTATGCCGAGGCGATCGGGCCGCTCAAGCTGATGGCAGCCACGGGCCTTTTTGCAGTCGGCGTGTCCGCGTCTCCCAAGCAGCGGGCGCTGTATTCGCAACCGGGCGACCAAGGGTCCGTGGGCATGGCCGGACGCGATGTGGCCGGGCGTGTGACTTGGGTGTACGGGACGTTTCCGGCGGATGCAGCGGTTCGTGCGCAGGTGGGCACCGGGTACGAGTTCATCCTGGCCAAAAACGTGCTCAAACGTGGCTACATTCGCCCATCGAGCGAGGTGCCGCCTGAGCAGGTGTTTTCGTTGGGGATGTCGGACGCCGACTATTTGCGCGTGTTGAAGGACACGTTGCGACCGGGCGGGCGGTTTCTTGTCTACAACGTGTGCAAAAGTCCGAACCCGGCGTTTTATGACCCACACGCGGACTGTCGCAGTCCGTGGACCCGCGCGGAATGGCAAGCCGCCGGTTTTGTGGTCCGCGATTTCGAGCGCAACGACACCGAAGTCGCCCGCCGTTTTGCGCAGGCGCTCGGATACGACAAACCGCCTGTGTCCATTCCGCTCGACGATTTGTACGCGACCTACACGTTGCTCGAACGTCCCTAAAACCGGGCCGTTGTCGCGACCGGGAGCTTGGCCAAACTATTCGTCCGCATTGTCGTCAGGCGCTTCCGACGCTGGCGCGTTCGGATCGCATTCCGCAAGCGCCCAATTCAGGTAGGAATCGTTCACCGAATCCACCGAAAGGCGCACGATTTCCGGCACATCATACGGATGCAGCTCGCTCAGACGTTCGACGAGAGCGGCGTGCCGATCCGAAGTGGATTTGATCAGGCACATCACTTCGCGATTCGTGACGACTTCGCCGTGCCAGCGGTACACGGAATTGATTTCTCGAAGCTGGCTGACACACGCGGCGAGACGTTCGTCGATGAGGACTTGTGCAATCTCTCCCCATTCGTTGCCGGTGGGGAAGGTACACAACAAAAGGACAAGCTGAGAACCGAGGGCGGGAGGTTGTTCTGCGTGGGACATCTCTCCAGTATAAAAACAAACCGAAGAGAAAACGTGGGCGAACCGGCGTCGTCAAACGATCGGAAAGGGTGCCTGTGTAGGAAGCTAAGCGACCGCCTCGGGCGGCTTCTTTTCGGCGACGATGAGGATCTGGCGCGATTCGGTGCCGTAGAAGCGATTGCGCAGCGCGTAGTTGCCGGACACTTCCAAAATGCGGAAACCGGCGTGGGTCAGGATCTTTCCGATTTCATGCAGGCTGTACAGGCGAATCGAGATGTCCTGGACGAGCTGTCTGCCGTCCTCCAAGACCAGTTGGCGCTGAACTTCCAAACGAGACGTGACGTAATTGAAATCGACTTCCTCGAGCACCATGCAGCCGTGGCCTTGCCACCAAACGCGCGTCGGCAGGTCGCCGATGAGGCAATCGCGGTTGATCAAGTCCAGCACAAACCGTCCACCCGTTTTGAGCGAACGGCCCACGCTGGCGGCCACTTTCCGGTTGGTTTCGTCATCGAAATAACCAAACGTCGTGAAAAAACAGAACGCGCCGTCAAATTCACCGTCGAACGCCATGTCGCGCATGTCCCCATGCACAAAATCGACATTCACACCGGCACGGCGGGCGGCCTCGTTGGCCCGAATGAGAAGCGGCAAAGACAGGTCCAACCCAACCGCGTGATAGCCTCGCGCGGCCAGTTCCATCGAGTGCCGACCGTAGCCGCAACCCAAATCCAACAAACGCGCACCGGCAGGCAGGTTGAGCGCAGAGAGCAGAAATTCGACCTCCTGCTCAGTCTGCGTGGGGGTCAAAAAGGGCAGCGTGAGAAGATAGTCTTCGTCGAAGATTTCCTCGAACCACTGCTTGCCGCGCTTTTTCTTTTTGAGTTTGCCTTCTTCGCCAAAACCAAGCAGACCCGACAGAGGCGGGACTGACAGCGCTTTTGAACTCGGCTGCGGTGCCATCGGAGCGACAGGCTTTGCATAGGAAGCAGGCGGCGGTGGCGGCGCGGGCGTTCGGGTCGCAGCAGGCGGTGGTGGTGGTGGCGGCGCAATTTTGGGTGGCGGTGGTGGAATTGCAGGAACAGAGCCGCCGGTCGTTCGTTTTGTGTCGCTCGACGGGCTGACTTGGCTTGCGGCAGGAAGCGGAGCGGGCGCACGCACCTCGTCAGACGTTGCCGCATCGCTGAAATTGGTATCGATCTCATCGACCGACACCGTCGTGATCGGCCCGCTGTCGGCGCTTTGCCAAGCAGATTCAGACGAGCCGCTCTCTTGGTCTACCGCCGCTGGTGGCGTTGCTGCCGACGTGGCTAGCCAATGTGCCTTTTCATCGATTGGAGGAGAGCTCGCAATCGGTGCGGTAGCGGAAGGAGCTGGTTGAACGGACGCGACGGGTGTTTTTCCTGACGCCAAACCGTTCGGATCATCGCCATCCTCGACCAAGTGAAACTCGGCTTCATCCAAATGAACAACAGGCGTTGCCCGCGATGGAGAAACGGGTTCCGAAAACAGATCGTCGTGCTCGTCCGTCGCTTCAGGAGAATCAGCAGAAACGACCGGCTCTGGGCGAGAAACGCGGCTTGACGGAAGACGCTTGGCCGATCCGACCGCCTCGTTTTGCACGGATACCGGCAGCGTGTGGACATTCGGCGACGGTGACGAACTGAGTACGCCGTCCTCGACCGGCTCGTCGTGCTCATCCATCGCCGCAGCCACGGCAGCTACATGTGGGGAAATCAGTGACCCGTCGTCGTGCGAGGCCGGTGCGTCCTCAGAAAACGGCGTTTCATCAAAAATCACCGACGGAAGTGACATCGAATCCATCGGCATCGCAGGTGGCGTCGGGTCGTCAATCTCGCCAGACGTGGCTTTCGTCTGAGGACCGCCCTCTTGTGTGGGTTCCGATTCTTCCACCGAGGACACGGCGACGGGTTCGATCGACTCTTGGGTCGCAGCGGCATCCACCAGGTCATCCAGACTCGCTTGTCCGTCGAAATCTTCCTGGATGGAGGGTTGTTTTTCCGCTGTTTCTTCCTCGGAAAATGCGGCATCCACCTGATCATCAAAGGACATCATGGGTTGCGGCGGCGTTTTGCTCGAATTGGAATCCGCAACCTCGTTGTCGAACGAGCCTGTCGGTGCCAACACTGCGCCCACCTCGGCCAGCTCGTCTGAATCAAACGACAAATCGTCGCTGGGTATGCTTTGCTTTGTGCTCAAGATGTCTAACCCTGTTTGCTCGGCGTGAGCCGCCCAATCGGTTGCCCCAAACGGACCGGGGTGCCAGCCGGAACATCGATCGATGCCCGCCCTGGCTCAAAGAGCAGGATGACTGTCGAGCCCAAGTGAAACATGCCAAGCTCTGCCCCTTTGCCAATCGGCTTTTCCTGGCCTGGTTCATAGTGGCAAGCGCCTCGGTCTGGCCCGCCGGCTGGTGTGGCCAACGCGGGTTCATAGCTAACGGTCATGTTTCCGACGCCCGTCGCTGCGACCATCGTGAGCGCCATTTCGCCGTGGTCTGTTCGCAAAAACGTCACCAGACGTTCGTTTCGCTGGAACAACTTGGGAATTGATCGCACCGACAGCGGATTGACAGGGTATCGCGCGCCCGGAACGTGTCGAAAACCCGTGACAAATCCGTCGAGCGGACTGTGAACACGATGGTAGTTGTGAGGTGCCAAGTAGATCGTCGCGAAAGTCCCACCATCGAATCGCTGCGCTGCGCTTGTGTCGTGCAGAAGCCCCGCGACCGTGTACTCCTGCCCTTTCGCGTGAACGCAGTTGCCGTCGTGAATCAAACCGTGTGCGCTCAAAACACCGTCGCACGGCGCGATGAGGCTCTGTGGTTCTGCGGCGATCTGCCGCATGCCCGTCTGGAGAGGCCGACAAAAGAAATCATCGAAACGATCAAATTCCCCGAGCGGGCGATCCAGCTCGCTCAGGTCGATGCCGTAGACGATGGAAAAACTGCGATACAGCGGATCTCGCAAAGGACGCGGGAGTTTTTGACGGGAAACCCAACCTACGCTGCGGCTCCACGCCTGCTTGGGCAACCAGTGGAGGAGTTCGGACGCCAAGCGGTCTGCGACGGGGATTTTACTCAACATACCAGGACTACTATGCGGAGTTTGGCGGTTTTTTTCAACGAATCCGTTTTGGCTCGCGTGGGCGGGGTAGCCGAAAACGGGGGAGTCGAAGTAGAGTCCCATCGCACATGCTCAAAAACACAGTCTCAAAGCGCGAAACACCCGTCGGTGAGGCCGAATCGTCGGCCACCCACATGGGCACACATGTGAGTCCGCCTGTGAGTTTCGCGAGTGGAAAACCCAATCCACCTCGGTTTCCCGAAGGTCGCGGCGAAAAACCGCGCAGCAGCAGAACGCCTCGTCCAAGTTCCGAGTCGGAGCCGGGAAACGGGAGTTCACCCAAACTGTGGCTGTTCGGTTTGCTGCTGTTGGCGTTGCTCGGTTTGCCTCGTCTGTTTGGTCTTTCGGACAAGCGCATATCTTTCGATCAATTCGCAAACCTCGTCGCTGAGGCCAAGCTGCGCAAGGTCAGTTTCCAGGTGGATACGATTGTGGGGGAAGGTGTGGAAGGCGCTGACAAGCGAGTTCCCATCTATCGAACCGGACGGCTTGAGACGGCAGAACGCGATTTGGTCGTCAAATTGAACGAAAAGAAAATTCCGTACGACGCTGTGTCCACACCGTCTTTGCTCGTCACGCTTGGGTCGTGGATTTTGCCGATGGTGTTGCTGTTTTTTTTCGCCAACTGGCTGATGCGACGAGGCGGCGGAATCGGGGGCCTGTCGAATTCGGTGTTCAATTTTGGAAAAAACAAAGCCCAAGAATGGGGCGAAGCGGGGACGGGCGTGACGTTCGCGGATGTCGCGGGCCAACGCGAAGCCAAAGCGGAATTGGTCGAAATCATTGATTTTCTGACCTCGCCCGAGCGGTACACGCGGCTCGGAGGGCACATTCCGCGCGGCGTGATTTTGGTGGGTCCGCCAGGAACCGGAAAAACGCTTTTGGCACGAGCCGTGGCTGGAGAGGCAAAAGTTCCTTTTTTTTCGATTTCCGGTTCGGAATTTGTCGAGATGTTCGTGGGCGTCGGGGCGGCGAGGGTGCGCGACCTGTTTGCGCAGGCGAAAGAAAAAGCGCCGAGCATCATTTTCATCGACGAGCTGGATGCCATCGGTCGGGCTCGGGGTGTCGCTGGTCCCGTTGTGACACACGAGGAACGCGAACAAACGCTCGACCAACTTCTGACGGAAATGGATGGTTTCGACTCGACGGCGGGCGTGATCATCATGGCTGCAACCAACCGGCCCGAAATCCTGGACCCGGCGCTTCTGCGAGCGGGGCGATTTGATCGTCGGGTCGTGGTGGATCGTCCGACGCTAGAAGATCGCGTCGAGATTTTGGAAGTTCACGCGAAAAAAATCGTTCTCGACAAAACAGTGCGGCTGGAACGGGTTGCGGCGATGACGGCGGGACTCGTCGGCGCAGATTTGGCGAATTTGGTGAATGAAGCGGCGCTTCTGGCTGCTCGTCGAAAGGCCGAATCCGTCGGCGAAGTCGATTTTCAAGAGGCGCTGGAACGGGTCATCGCGGGCCTGGAACGAAAATCCCGACGGTTGTCCCCGAAAGACAAACAAGTGGTCGCATATCACGAATGCGGTCACGCGCTGGTGGCGACGCTTTTGCCGTCGGCAGATGAGGTAAAAAAGATCAGCATCGTGCCTCGTGGCGTCGGCGCGCTTGGTTATACGATGCAGCAACCGAATGAAAAAGACGGCGATCGGTATCTGCTGACCCGTGCGGAATTGCTGGACAGGATTGCGGTGTTGCTCGGCGGGCGTGCGACGGAAGAAGAACTGCTGACCGATGTTTCGACGGGAGCACAGGATGATTTGTTGCGCGCGACGCAGCTTGCTCGTCGGATGATGGGCGAGTTTGGGATGTCGCAAGCGTTGGGTCTTCAGTCCTTCGACAGTGGCAAAGGGCAATTTTTGGACGTGGCTGGTTTCTCGAACCGAGAAGTCAGCGACGAAACTGCGCGGGCCGTTGACCAGGAAGTTCGCGCGCTGCTCGATGAACAATATGCGCGGGTTCGGGCGCTGATTCGGTCTCATCGCAGGGTGATCGAACAGGCCGTGAAAGAACTTCAAGAACACGAGGTTCTCGACGGAGAACGCTTCCGCGAAATCGTGACCGAAAACGCACGAGGAAACACATGACCGAATGCCGCACCTTGATTGTCGATGACGAGGAAACGTACGCGCGTGCGTTGCAGCGACTGCTTGGGCGACGAGGAATCGAAGCAGACGTGGCCACGACAGCGGCAGAGGGCCTACATCGCGCCCGTCGGCATCCGTACCATTTGGTGGTGCTCGACTACATGCTTCCCGACGGGACAGGCCTTGATTTGATACCGCCTTTGCGGCAACTGAAACCGTCGCCAGCGGTGCTGATGATGACGGCGTATGGAACGATCGACAATGCCGTCGAGGCGATGCGCCGTGGTGCGACGGACTACGTTCCAAAATCCACAGCATTGGCCGATGTCGTCGAGCGGGTGGTCGAGGCCGAGCGCGTGGCCCGAACCGCACTCAAGGTCATTCCGGCACCAACAGCGACGATAAACCGAAATCTGCAACAGGAATTTTTGGGCGAATCGCCGGGCATTCGAGAGGTGCGGGATCGCATCCAAGAAGTCGCGCAATCTCCTGATACGACAGTGCTTTTGTGCGGGGAAAGCGGCACGGGAAAAGGCGTCGGGGCGCGAGCGATTCATGCGCTCTCGTCGCGAGCCAGCGAACCGTTTGTGTCGATCGATTGCGTCGCGCTGCCTGCTCCGCTGGCCGAAAGTGAGTTGTTTGGGCACGAAAAGGGTGCGTTCACGGGTGCGGAAAAACTCAAACCGGGTCGGCTGGAAGTGGCAGGGCGGGGAACGGTGCTGCTCGACGAGATTGGCGACATGGAACCGAGCCTTCAGGGCAAGCTCTTGCGCGTGTTGGAAGAACGGACGTTCGAGCGCGTTGGCGGCGTTCGTCAGATTTCGCTGGAAGCGCGCGTGATTGCGGCGTCACATCGCGATTTGGCGCAGCTCGTCGCAGAAAAAAAGTTTCGGCTCGATTTGTTCCATCGGCTGTCGGTGTTTCCGATTCACATTCCCGCGCTCCGAGATCGCGGCCACGACATCGTGCTTTTGGCCGAGCATTTTCTGTCGGAATTTGGGGAACGGACGGGCAAGAAACTGGCGCTTCATCGGGAAACGAGCGAGCTGCTGTTGCGCTATGACTTTCCCGGCAACGTGCGGGAACTGCGCAATTTGATGGAGCGGTCGGCGATTCTGACCGCAGCGGTGCCGGGCGAAACGGCTGTCGTGATGCCAGAGCATTTGCCGCCGCGCGTGTCCGAGATGACGGTGCAGCGCCAACTTCTGTCGCCTCCGCCGAGCGCGCCGCGCAATGAAAACGGGCTCACGGTGACGTTTGAACCGGGACGCGACACCCTCGAAAACTTGGAGAGGCGGCTTTTGGAAGAAGCGTTGCGCATGTCGGGCGGCAAAAAAGTCAAAGCCGCAGAAATGCTGGGAATTTCGCGGTTTGCGCTCCTGCGCCGCGTCGAAAAATACGGTTTGTAAAAAGCGCGCTATTTCGCCTGATTCGGCGGAAGTTGTTGCGAAAACAGAACGTGACCGTACCCGGAACAGACGACGTGCGGCTCTCGTGTGTTGTCTTCTGCGACATCGTGCGATACCGCAACACCTGTGGTCCACGCAACCACACTGGTTTCATCGAAGTAGGCGTTTTGCCCTGCTCGAACGGGCAACGAATGCAGCAGCGACGGCGATCGCAACACAAGCTCGCCGGGGCCTTTGAGGAAAAAAGCAGGCGGTGAACCGTCGGAGCGCGACATAGCGCCGTCTTCAGACAGGAGCGAAGGCACACACGCCACGAGAGCGGCCCGGCGCAAAAACAGAGCTTCTCCGTCCGCCAAAGACAGAACCGAAAAACGACCGCCCTGTGCGGACAGCAACAGCTCGCCACGACCATCAACAGAAAAAAAAGAGGTCGTTTCGGATGGTGCAGCACGCGCGTCTTGGTCTGAAAAGGGCAAAAAATCCAATGCGCCGACGCAGGCCAATACGCCCTCGCCGCGCACAGACACCTGGCCCGCGATGCGAATCAGCAAAAGCCCATCACGGGTCAAAGAAAACAGCGACGGAGCTTCTCCCAAAGACGAGGCTGCCAGCAGATCGGCCAGCGACGGCGCGCAAGGGACCGATTTTTCCTCGACAACCGGTTCTGCGACGCGAGGTGGTCGAGCCTGCGGCCCTCGTTTTTCCACAGAAACCGACTCGACCGGCTGTCCACCCAATTTGGCATCGACTTCGGCGACCAAATCGTGCTGACCGGCTTTGGCCAAAATCGGACGCGCCTCGGCAAAGAGACCCGCGCGAAACAGGGCCAAACCGTAATAACTTTGAACGCGCGTGTTGTCGGGTTCGTTGCGTGCAACCAGGGCCAAATGAACGACAGCTTGGTCAGGCTTGCCTCGGCGCAGCTCACACAGCCCCAGGTTCAGGCGCAGCGTGGCGTCGCCCGGATGCTCGGACAGAAGCCGCGTATACACTGTGTGCGCTTCGTCCATCCGTCCGCCCTGAAAATGCAGCAGACCCAGCAAATTCAGTGCCCGCACATCACGCGGCGCAAGACGCAACGCCTGCGCAATTTCGCGGCTCGCTTCGTCCGTTTTTCCTGCTCGGAGAAATTCCCCCGCCGACTGCAAATGCGCGAGCAGCTTGGTCTCTGCGTCCATGGCTTCTTGTCGATACTACAACCAGCCCACGGGCTGTGTCTTTGAAGAAGCGCGCGGCAAGCTGACGAGCAAGTCCGACAATGGAACGCCCAGCGCCGGATGAATCAGCGACGGGGCCAAATCCAGCACAGGCCGCAGTGCAAAAGCGCGCTCATGTAGTCGCGGGTGGGGAATCACGAGTTTTTGTGTGACCAAGACCGTCTCGCCCGTTCGCCCGAGCAGCAACAGGTCCAAATCGAGCGTGCGCGGCGAGCACCGTTCGCCGGTCCGTGTTCGTCCCGCCAGGGCTTCGATTCGGTGCAGCCCTTCCAAAAGCGCCTCCGGCACAAGTTCCGTGACCAGCCACAATGCGGCGTTCAGAAACTTCGGCTGAGGCGGTCCGCCCACCGGATCGGTTTCATACACCGCCGAACGAGCCTGCACGCGACCGAACTTCATGAGTTCTGCCGTCGCATGCCGCAAACTTCGCAACCGATCGCCCAAATTCGATCCCAAGCCGATCACCGCGTCCATGGTTGCGCCTCGGTGCTGTCTGACGATTTGCTGGACATGGCCACATGATCTTCTGCCGCAGACACCGTGATGTACGTCGGCAGCGCGCTGGCCAAATGCGCAACGTCCCCTTGCCGCCATTTTTCCAAACCGAGCCGCGCAAACACGTCGGGGGCCGCTGTGACCTCGGGTTTTGCAAGCACACCAGGCAATGTCGAGAGCACTGGATACCGCGCTGCTCCGTTGCCCAGCACGAGCAATTCAGAAGAAACCGTTGCCAGCCGTTCCGCCAAGATCGCAGGGTCCCACGCGGTGTCCTCTAACAGCGTCGGTGTTTGTTTGAGCACATCCAAGAGCGCGCCGCTCGCATGTTCCGACGGAACCAACCTGGCGTACACCCGGTCGCGGAACGCATCCATCGTGGCCAGCACCGAACGCTCGCCAGCGTGGGCACTCGCCAACGCGCCCAGAGACGACACAAGCACCAGTGGCAAAGACAGCGCGTAACACAGCCCTTTGGCCGTCGCGCAACCGATCCGCAAGCCCGTAAACGAGCCGGGACCTGCGCACAGCGCCACACACGACAGCGCATGTGGTGAAGCCGACTGTTCCGCAAGACATTCCGAGACGAGCGACAGCAAGGTTTCAGAATGCGTGGTCACAATCCGTCGTCGGCTCGATACCATTTGGGTGTTTTCGTCGAGCAGTGCAACGCCGCAGTGCTGCGTCGCCGTATCCAAGGCCAGAATTTTCACGCAGCGCCTTCTACCACGACAGGTCCGCAAAGCACGAGAGCCGCGCACAATGTGACCCCTCGGCCCGCTATTGCGTGCGAGAAGTCAGGCACTATCATAAGCCGCACTGTGCAGTCGCTTGGGCCAAACGCGACGAGCCACGAGGAAGTGCTCACACGGTTTGGCTGACCGACGCCTGAAGGAGAATGTGATGCAAAAACCCAAGGGGGGAACCCCGGAACAGGGCAGCCCCGTCGAGATTCCTGATGTTGTTTCGATTTTGCCGTTGCGAAATTCGGTGCTGTTCCCCGGTTCCATCATTCCCATCGACGTGGGCCGACGCAAAAGCGTTCGGCTGATCGAAGAAGCCATCGCTCACGAAAAACCTGTGATTGGGATTCTGACGCAGCGTGACGCGCGGACCGAAGACCCTGGCGAAGGCGACATGTATGCCATCGGGACGGCAGCGCGAATCCTCAAAGTCATCAAATTGGCCAAAGACAATTTCTCGGTGATTTTGCAAGGCGTCGTTCGGTTTCGCGTCGAGGGCTACGATCACGGCGATCCGTTTCTTCATTGCAAAGTCACTGCCTTGCCCGATCCACCGACGGTGGACGTAGAACTCGACGCGCTGGTGATGAACCTCAAAGATGTTGCGAAGCGCGTCATCAAACTGATGCCGGAATTGCCAAAAGAGGCCTCGTCGCTCATCGAAAGTGTTACCGAGGCGGGCCAACTTGCCGATTTGATCACGTCGCAGCTCGACATTCCGGTCGAGGAAAAACAGGACCTTTTGGAGACGCTGGACCTGAAACAGCGCATGCGCAAAGTGCTCCAGTTTTTGACGCGGCAACTTGAAGTCCTGAAGGTGCGCGAAAAAATCAACAGCCAGGTTCAGGAAGAGATGGGTCGCAACCAGCGCGAATACGTGTTGCGGCAGCAGCTCAAGGCGATCAAAGAAGAGCTGGGCGAGATCGATGAAACTGGCGGCGACGCCGAGGAATTCAAAACCAAAATCGCCGAAGCCAAAATGCCGCCCGAGGTCGAAAAGGTCGCGCTGAAGCAGTTTGATCGACTGAAACAAATGCAGCCGTCGTCGGCGGAATACACGGTGACACGAACGTATTTGGATTGGCTCGTCGAGATGCCGTGGTCGGTTTCCACCGAGGACAAAATCGAAATTCCGAGTGCGCGCGACATTTTGAACGCGGACCACTACGACTTGGAAAAAGTCAAAAAGCGCATTTTGGAGTACCTCGCTGTTCTCAAACTCAAGAACGACAAAAAAGGTCCGATTCTGTGCCTTGTTGGACCGCCGGGCGTCGGCAAAACGTCTCTTGGAAAAAGCATCGCCAAGGCGATCGGTCGCAAGTTTGTTCGTGTGAGTTTGGGCGGCGTGCGCGACGAAGCGGAAATCCGCGGACACCGTCGCACGTATGTCGGTTCGTTGCCTGGGCGCATCATTCAGGGGTTGAAGCGAGCCGGAACGAACAATCCGGTGTTTGTGCTCGATGAACTCGACAAACTCGGCCACGATTTCCGAGGCGATCCGTCGAGCGCGCTTTTGGAAGTGCTCGACCCCGAGCAAAACAACACGTTCAGCGATCACTATCTGGAAGTGCCGTTTGATCTGTCGAAAGTCATGTTCATCGCGACGGCAAACGTGCTCGATCCTGTGCCGGCAGCGTTGCGCGATCGTCTGGAAGTGCTCGAAATACCTGGATATACGCGCAGCGAAAAACTCCAAATCGCAAAGAACTTTTTGATTCCCAAACAGGTGGACGAACACGGTTTGACGAAGCAACACATCGAGTTCGACGATGCTTCCGTCAACGAGATCATCGAAAGCTACACACGAGAAGCCGGTGTGCGGACGCTCGAACGCGAACTCGGAAGCGTGTGCCGTGGCGTTGCGGTCCGTGTTGCGGAAGGTCAGCAGACCGAAAAAACGGGCATCACCGTCGAGAAACTTGCTGACTTTCTTGGCCCGGTGAAACACATGTCCGAGGTCGCAGAACGAACCAGCATTCCCGGCGTCGCAACCGGTTTGGCGTGGACGCCCGTCGGTGGAGACATTCTGTTCATCGAAGCGTCGCGCATGCCCGGAAAAAGCAGCCTGATGCTGACCGGACAACTGGGCGATGTGATGAAGGAATCCGCGCAGACGGCGACTTCGTATGTCCGCAGCCGCGCGAAGCTATACGGCATCGACGAGCATTTTCTCGACAAGGCGGACCTGCATGTTCACGTTCCAGCGGGTGCCATGCCCAAAGACGGCCCGAGCGCAGGCATCACGCTGTTTGTTGCGCTGACCTCAATGCTGACCGGAATACCGGTGCGGAATGATGTCGCGATGACAGGTGAAATCACGCTGCGGGGGAATGTGCTTCCCGTCGGTGGGATCAAGGAAAAATTGCTTGCGGCGCATCGCGCGGGCATCCGGAGAGCCGTGTTGCCCGAACGCAATCGCAAAGACATTCTGGATGTTCCCGACGAAGTGAAAAACGACATGGACATTCACTACGTCACGAAGATGGACGAGGTGCTGCCGCTCGTGTTGGTTGCGCCGCTTCCCATCTCGGTCCTGCCGCCAGACCCAAGTCCTGCTGTCGAAAACACTCCCTCTGCGAACTAAGACGACTTGCTCCCCTTTCACACTGCAAACAACAGATTTGGGGTGTACGTACACTTTCCGTACTGTCTTCAGCGGTGTTCCTATTGCGATTTTGCCGTCGCTGTGCGCAAAAACATCCCGCACGCGGAATACACAGTCGCGTTGCGGAATGAGCTTCGCGCCAAAGCCCCCCTTTTTTCGGACAGAAGGCTGGTTTCCGTGTATTTCGGGGGAGGAACGCCGTCGTTGTGGGACCCAGTGTGCCTGGGTGAGACGCTCCATGACATTGTGCGTTCATTCGCCGCGCCGCCGGTTTCGACGCTGGAGGTCACGCTCGAATGCGATCCGGGAACCGTCACGGAACACGAGCTTGCTGCGTGGCGAAGCACCGGTGTCAATCGTTTGTCCATCGGCGCGCAGTCGTTTCAAACCGATCGGCTCACAGATCTGCGTCGGCAACACCAGCCCGATGACATTTTTGAGCTGGTGAAATCCGCCAGGAAAATTGGTTTTGCAAACCTGTCTCTCGATCTTTTGATCGGCGGCGAGGAAACCTGCGCCGAACTTTCCGACGATCTCGCGCAGCTTGTTTCGCTCGACCCGATGCACGTTTCGCTTTACCAACTGTCGATTGAACCGCACACGTTGCTGTCTGTACTCATCCGAAAGGGGCTGAAAAACAAACCGAGTGAGGAGTGGCAAAAAGAGGCGTACCAGCGGTCGATTGCCCATTTGGCAAGCGCGGGGTTTGAACAGTACGAAATCTCGAATTTTGCGAAAGGAAAGGAGCATCGGTCGATTCACAACCGGTTGCATTGGACGCACGGGGAATACTTGGGTTTGGGGGCATCGGCGCATTCCTTTCGGCAACTTCCTTTGGGAAAGGGGGAGCGGTTTGGGAATGTAAAGGGGCCGTCAGCGTACCTGCGCGCGTGGCAAGCGGAGTATCCCGGAACGTATCTTCCTAGCATCGACAATCCGACGCTGAATCTGTACGAAACTCGCGATCGGGAACCTTTGTGGAGGGAATCTCTGTGGCTGGGTCTGCGAGAGATCGAAGGAGTCCATCTTCCGACATTTCGGGAGTTGCATCGCGTGGACCCGCTGGTTGTTTGTGCGGACGCGATCGAGCAGATGTCAAAAAGGGGTCTTTTGCTCAATACGACAGAGCACCTTCGTTTGACCGCCGACGGCATTCTTTTCGCCGACGAAGTGGGCGCGGCATTTCTGTAGGGCTTGCGGTCAGGTGCAGTTAGGGGCTGGGGGCGGCGATCAAACGCCGATGTACAGCCGATTGCCGAAATTGGGCTCGAGGTTGTTCTCGAAGATTTTTTGCGCGGCGGCATCGATGTCGTAAGCCACGCGGCGGAACTCGAACATGCGGGTTTGATCGTCGTAAATGCAGTAGCTCGCGCGGTTGTCGTAGTCGCGGGGCTGTCCGACGGAACCGACCGAAATGATGTATCGGTAGTTCGAGCGCACTTCGAAGCGAGGAGCAACGACTTCGTGGACCTCGGTGCGAGACAGCGCGAACGCCTTGCACAAATGCGAGTGGCCGATGAACGTCACTTCCGCGAGCTGATCCCAATACGGCAAACAGCGCGAAGCCTGTTCCGTCGAGAAAATGTACTCGAACTCTTCCAGGTTGATCGGGGAACCGTGGCAAAAGCAAATGTGGCCTTCGCGGCGTTCGTACGGAAGTCCTTGCAACCACAGCATGTTTTCGTCGGACAGAATCCCGGAATGCCAGTCGAGCGCCTGACGCGCGGCATCGTAATAGTACGAATAATCCATGCGCCCAGCGACGGCAGCATCATGATTGCCCAGAATACAAAACGACGTGTGCTGGCGAACCAGATCGCAACAACCGTTCGGATCAGCCCCGTACCCGACGGTATCTCCAAGGCAGACCAGCTTGTCTACGCGCGCCACGCGAAAGCACTCCAGAACCGCCTCCAGCGCCTCAAGGTTCGCGTGGGTATCGGAGAAAACACCAATCCTCATAACAGAAACCCTACTGTACTTTGAAAGCTCGCTCTACGACAACTGTCGAAGCGCAAACAATCCATTCGCCCGCACTACCTCAGCTTGGTGCCGAGTCCGACGCTCAGAAGAAGTTGGGGGCCGGTAAGTTGGGCGCGCACCTCGCCATCCACCCGTCCGAGGACCGGGATCAGGGCGTAACTGCCTTCGATGGAAAAATCCATTCGCAGCCGCCCGATTTCGGCAGTGGCGCTCGCATACAACCCAGGGGAAAGCCACGGACCCCACAGCGCGAGGGAGGATGCTTTTTCATCTGAAATTGGCTGTCCGGCGTGGCGCACAACACCGAGCCGAAGACCTCCGCCGCCGCGCAAAACGAAACCAGACGCCCGCGCATGGCCGTGCAGCGAAATTCTGGCCCCGACCAGGTCGCTGCGGACGTTTCCTTGCGCCAAAACAACTTGCGAAACAAGCGTCTGCGCCTCCAGACCGAGACCTACATGGTGCGCATGGTCCGCAACGAAACCTACACCGCCCCCCAAAAACAACCATGGCTCGTCACGCTGGAGAAGGACACTCCCGAGCACGCCAAGCGACAAGTCCCACGGGGGCGTGGGTGGGTCCTTGTGCGTTGCTGTGCGCAAAGGTGTCGCGGGCGGCGGGGGCAGAGACACTGTTTGCTTTGGTGTCGCGGTTTGCGTGGACGGCTCGGTCTGGTTGCGAGGCGCTTTGTCGGCGCGTTTGTCGAGGAGCAGCTCGGTGAAACTGGCGTGCAAAAGTTCGGTGATCGCCACAGCCAGCACACGGGCACGCACGGCGGGGTTTTGGTTTTTCAGGTCGAGGCTGCGAGACAGCGATTTTTGGGTGAGCGGGTCGTCGATGCGCAACAAGACATGGCCGTTTTCTTCGCAAGAAACACGGGCGCGGCAGCTTTCCTTGGATGTTTCGTTTTCCCCAAGGACCCGCGCTCCGAGTTCCAGCGCCAAGCGGCGTTCGACTTCGGTGCGAGACACATCGGCGCAAGGCGCAATGTCCAGCGCGACATCAAGAGCGTTCGGGTTTGCACGGACCGCGAAGGAAAAGAAAGCGACGAGCAGCGGAACGAGGAGCGCACCAAGTTTCAATCCAGGTCTCCGTAACGACGCACCGAGCGCAGTCTGCGGCCCGTCGGATAGCGGCGAACATACTCGGTCGCGCGCGTGCGAGCGAGGCTTTGTTCGCCAGCGCGAGACCAGGCTTCCACTTCGCGCGCCAGCGCGTCCTGAGCAAGCGGCCCATCCGGCTCAAGTTCGGAAGCGTCGCGAAACGCCAAAGCGGCCTCTCGAGGCTGACCCAAGTCATCGAGCAAAATCCGGCCCAGCGTAAACCCGGCCAGCGGAGCACGCGGATCGGTTCGCGCATCGCGCAGGAGTTTTTTGAGCGGGGGCACGGCGTCTTCGGCGTGCTGGGCGTATCGAGCCACGTCTCCGAGCAGAAGCAACTCAGCAGCGTCGAGCTGCTCTTGCCGCAAAAAGGCGGACATGCCGCCGCGAGACGCGATCTCGGAAAACGCTTGCTCGAAGTGACCTTGCTCCGCGAGGGATTGCCACGCGATGGCTTTTTTCTTCGCAGAGAGCGCGGTTGCCTTGGCTGGTCGCAAACCGGATTCTCGTCGGTGAGCAAGCCATGGCACGACGGAGGGAAGTGGCTTTGAAGCGTCTTTTGGTGGCTCGGAAAACACGTTTCCTGTTTCGGAAACTGGGGCAGCAACCCGATCGGTCGAATCCGGGGCCAACACAGCGCCGGCTTTGTTCTGCGAAACGGTGTCCGCAGCGGTTTGTGGCGAAGACAACACCGAAAGAGGGAACGTGCCCCGTTCGCCTGCGGACAGTTCTTTCTTTTGACCGTCGAAAGACACGCGCACGCGGCCTTCTGTGACCTCGACAAAGACGCGGCCATCGGTTTGTTCTCGCACCGAAAAACGTGTTCCGAGAACTTCGATCGCGACGCGCTCGGTTTCCAGCCGATACAGCCGGCCTGGGTTTTTGGAGATCTGAAAAGACGCTGCGCCACGCAGCTTGACGACCACTTTGTCCGGCTGTTCAGAAAAGAGCGTCAACCGGCTCTGGTCATCGAGGACGCGCGCCAGCGATCCATCCGCCAGGCGCACCATTTTTTCGGTGACAACCTTGGCAAGCCGTGTGTGCGTCAACGAAAGCTCAGGACTCGGCCCGGTTGTTCGGACATTCCACAGGACCAACACCGCGATGGCCACCAGCGAACCGACGGTCGCGACAAGCCTGCGCCGGTTTCGCTTTTGTTGCATCGGCCCAAGCCGCGAAAACACGGCCATCGCACGCCTCTTGGAAAAATCCGCCTGAACGTGTTTGCCCAGGGATTCGATTTGATCCGAAAGCTCAGCCATGACCAAGCCTCCTTTTCAGCTCGGTTTGGGCCGCCAAAATCCGCCGCTTTGCCGTCGCCAATGAACAACCGCACAGCGAGGCGACTTGTTCCAGCGGTTGGCCATCCACATACCGAAGCGTCCACGCCACACGGTCGGCGACCGCAAGTGCATCCAACTGTTGGTACACCCGACTCAAGAGCGCGCGTTGCTCGGGGCCAATGTCCGCATCGGCCAAGTGTTCGTAGCAACAATTCGCATCCATGCCGAGCAAGCAGCGCAGCCGACGTTTGCGCAAATGGCGGCAAGCTTTTCGCACCGCGATGGTTTTGAGCCATCCGCGCGCGGCCAGCGGGTCTTGCAAAGAAGACAGACCGGTCATGGCGTCCAAAAACACTTCCTGCACCAGGTCGTCCACCTCGTGGTCGCGCCCGAGCACGCG
This sequence comes from Pseudomonadota bacterium, assembly GCA_035328405.1. Lineage (GTDB taxonomy): Bacteria > Myxococcota_A > Polyangia > Palsa-1104 > JAEUJZ01 > JAEUKA01. Next base: position 60,130 of record DAOLIT010000014.1, read on the forward strand.
GAGCACAAGGGTCGCGACGAAACCCGCGTGTTCCGAAAACAACTGCTCGATCGAAAGGGGTTTTTGGGCGCTTGGCGTTGGGGGAAGGCGGTGTACGGACGCCGCTTCGCTGGGCGGCGTTTCGGGTCGCGCGGGCGTTTGCAACGGGGGACACACGCGAAGATGTGGACTGCGAGCACGCATGAGGTTTCGTCAAATGTGGAGTGGCCGGACAAGCGTTTTTCGGCTCACGGCGGAGGAAACGGAGCGCAGCTTGCCCGGTCGGGCGCGCCGGAGGCAAGCGCAACTTCGATCCGACAGCGACACAAACCACACATCTCGCACATGGCCTGCAATGTACTTCCAGCACCCACCCAAAGAAAACCCCGAAGCCGATCGTTGCAGCGGCTGTCGAGACAGTGGAAAAGCCAAGCCGTGGCTTGATAGAATCGAAGCCAATGAAAACAGTAAGCTGTCATTCTAAGTGTGCCTCTGGGTGGCTCGCGCGGGGGTTTGTGGCGCGGACGTGCAAAACGCTGGGCGGGGCGTTCGTGTTGTTTGTTTTGGGGGCGGGCTGCGGGCCGGGGAATTTGCGTCCCACGTCGCTAACTCCTCAAGAACAGGCGGTTCAGCTTTTTGAAAACGGGGAAGCTCCCAATTGCACGTTGTTCGAGGACTACGGCCCGATTTCGGTCGAATCGGGTTCGTCCCTAACGGCCGGAACGTTGGAATCGAGCCGCGCCAAACTCAAGCAGGCCGCTGCCGCGCTTGGGGCGACATCGGTGCGGGTGACGGACCAAAAAATGGACGGCAAAATCCACCGAGCCAGCGGCGTCGCAATCAAGTGTCTCAAGCGCGACTAGCGCGGTTTGCGAGCGCGCGCTTTTTTTGAGCGCACAGCGCCATTTCGGATAAAACCCCGGCTGCATGCCCTCTCTCCGAAAGCATGGATACCTGCCGAATGTTCCTTTGACAGCGGTCTTGCTCTTCCTGAGTACGCTCGGCTTGCTGAACCTGTACTCCGCGACCCGCGTGGCGCCCAAAGGCATGTTTGTTTCGCAGCTTGTGTGGTTTGGAATCGGCGCGGTGCTGCTTTTGGCAGTGGCGTTGCTGGATCAGAAAACCCTGCGGCGATTGGCCTTGCCGGCGTATGTGAGCGTGCTCGGGCTTTTGCTGTTTGTGCTCTTGTTCGGCAAGGTCGTGAACGGCTCGCGGCGGTGGCTGGGCTTTGGTTCGTTTGGGATGCAGCCGTCGGAACTCGCAAAGCTGTCGCTTGTGCTGCTGGGCGCGCACCTCTTTTCCGAGGACACGCAACGCCTGGTCTACAAACCGTGGCGGTCCATGCTGGCGTGGCATGCGCTGTGGGCTGCGCCTGTGCTGCTGATTTTGAAGCAACCTGATTTGGGCACCGCGCTTCTGTGTGTCTTGGTCGCACTGTCCCTTTTTTTTCTTGTGCCATTTCCGTCTCGGCTCAAGTTGTGGGTGCTCACTGTGGGTGCAAGTGGGGCTTTTCTGCTGCTCCGGTTTGGCCTTCGGGAATATCAACAGAAACGGCTGCTTGCGTTTCTTCACCCCGAACTGGACCCCACCGGAACCGGCTATCACGCACGGCAAGCTCTGCTGGCGATCGGTTCAGGCCGTTGGTTCGGAAAAGGCTATCTGAAAGGCACCCAGAACCAACTCCAGTTTTTGCCCGAACACTGGTCCGATTTTCCGTTCGCAGTCTGGGCCGAAGAGTGGGGTCTGGTCGGGTGCGCGATCCTTCTTGTGGGTTTCTTGTTTGTGATTTTGTGGATGCTGCATTTGTCCACGACGTGCCGGGACCGGTTCGGGAGTTATCTGCTTCAAGGCATCGCCGCACTCCTGTTTTGGCATGCGGCCATCAACGTGGCGATGGTGGTGGGAATGGCACCGGTCGTGGGTGTGACGTTGCCGTTTTTTTCGCATGGGGGTTCGTCCGTTTTGACGGTGGCCGTCGGACTGGGCTTGGCGTACAACGTGTCTCGATAGGGAATGCAGGCAGAGCAGGGGGTGCGGCACTACGCCGCAGGATTGTCGCGGGTCGCCACGGTACAAAGACCCCAGCGCGCGGAAGCCGCAGCACTGCCTGTTGTGGCGACTGAAAACCTCAGCTTTGCGAGAAAAAGGTCGGTATAGTAATTGCTCGTTGGTCTATCCGAAGGAGTGTCGTCGCCATGGCGCGTGATCCATTTGCCCCTGTACCTCAAAGTTCCGTTCCTCCGTGGGTCTGGATTGTGGTGGGAACCGTTGTGCTCATGTTGGTCGGAGTCGGCTCCACGTTGGCCGTGGTGATGTCTCGCCGATCTGCCGCCATCGTGGCCACAAAGCAACCGACCGTTCAACCCGCACCCGAAGTGACCACCCCCATTGCAGGTCCCGCGACCGACAAGCCCGGGCAAAATCAGCCGGCTGCGGCTGCCGACACAGCGGCCAAGCCGGACAAAGGCGACAGCGAAGGGGACGGAGACAAAGCGGAAAAGAAGAAGAAGAAACCGTCCAAGTCCAAGACCGAGAAGCCGGCGGCCAAGCCAGACAAGACGGAAAAAGCGGACAAAACCGCGCCTCCGGCCAAGAAAAAGCCTGACATGAGCCAAAAGGACATCGACAAGTTGCTCGGCCTGTAGAGGCAGACCCGTTTTCCCCGCTTGGGGCTCTGTGTGAAAGCCCCTGTCGTTCTTCCCACCGCAAACGCGACGTTTTCAGGTTGATGATGGTTGGATCGCAGATCCGAGCTCGATGAACAATGATCGAGAATGGCCCGCTGATGGGGTCATCGGGTTAGGCGCAGGTCTACTTCGACTCGTCCGCCTGACGCGAGCGATTTCAATTCGTCGTAGCTGTATTGTCTGGGCCTAAAACCCTGTGCTTTTGCGACGCACGCCTCTCCAGGTGCCAACTGACATCCAGCCACACACGGACGAGTCCCACACTGTACGAACGCTTTTGGATGGCGTTTCCGCGAAAAATCCACCGTTAGGGGGTGCTCCAAAGGGGGCACGACAGGTGGACGAGTGGGCGGGGGTTTGAACTCTGTGGGGCGGGTGGTTGAACCCGGATCAGGATTCAGCATTTTGGGAGTGGCTTTCTTGTCTCCCTGAAACGCGATGAGTGTCCCCCCAAACAGCAAAAGGAGCGCCCCCGCGATGATCCAAGGCGTCTTTCTTTGTGTGTTCAGCCACGTTCCCGCCAAACCTCGCAAGCCCGCGAGTTTGCGCAACGTGTTTCCCTCTGACGATTTGGGCGACCGAGCCACGGGCAAGGGTTGCGTCGCTGGATCGGTGGACAACGCCAGGGCCGCAGAACTGGCACTTCGTTGTATCGCGGTGGGCGCGTTGCTTCGGGCCCCCATCGACGGGGTTAGCACCGTGGGAACGGACGGCAAATCGGTACCTGGTTGCGGCGTGGGTGCCTCAAACCGCTGGGAAGAACTGCGCGGGACATCAAAAGGCTGCGACGGGATGCGAGGGATGTCGAACCGTTGCGAGGAACTTTGTGGCACATCGAACCGTTGGGAAGAGCTGCGCGGGACATCAAACCGTTGGGATTGCGCGGGGGCCGGGAAGCGCGGCATGTCGGGACGGCTGGCCGTGACCACGGTTGGAACCGACGCCAATTCCACCGGGTTGTTCGGCACCCCATTTTTTCGTCCTTCTGAGGGCGATTTCGCTGTGACTATCGTTGGAACAGGCGTCAAAAACGGCGTCGGCGTGTCCGAGCTTCTGGGCGTCCGCACCGTAATGTCTTTTGGCAGTTCGGTCCCCAAAAGCGGCGTGTCCGCGAGCAGTTGCGATTTGAGCTTCGCCGTCAGCGCCCCAGCCTCGAACATTTGGCTGCCTTCCGATCTTCGCAAGCTGCGCAGAGCCAAGGGTGCCGCCTCGGGAACCTGGCCGAGCCGCAAGATCACATCCCCCGCGTCTGCCGGCCTGTTTTCAGGAGCAAACGCCAGAATTTCATCGAGCAACCGTTGAAGTTCCGGCGAGAAAACCTGGCCTCCACAAATCTCGCGAAGACGCTTGGGCGGATTGATCAGCCGCAACATCGTCGTTGCCTGGTCCGTTTCCGTCCCTGTCTTTCCCCACGGCAAACGTCCCGTCAGCATCTCGATCAGGAGCAGACCCAGCGCATAGACATCCGAGCGTGGGCTCGCCTCGCGTCCTTCCAATTGCTCGGGTGACATGTACATCGCCGTCCCAATTCGAGCCCCGGCCACAGTTTGATTCGCGCGCTTCCCCCCCTGAATCAGCTTTGCGATGCCAAAGTCCAGCACCTTCACCACCTCCTCCTCCGACCCATCCTCCGACAAGCGCCGAGCCACAAAAATGTTATCCGGCTTCAAGTCTCTGTGAATGACGCCTCGGCGGTGGGCGACGACCATGGCTTTTACGGCGGGGAGCCAGAGTTCCAGGGCCCGATCGGGGGGCAGGCGAGTTTGTCGCTCGATAAGAGACGACAGGCTCTCTCCGTCGAGCAGTTCCATGGCGATGTAGACTTGGCCATCGGAACTTCTACCGCTGTCATAGATGGTGATGGCGTTTGGGTGATCGACGGTGGCGGCGGCTTGGGCCTCGCGCTCGAAGCGTTCGACCAGATCGGGGTTGCGCACAAGGTCGGAGTGCATGAGCTTTACGGCGACTTCGCGGCCCATCGAAAGCTGGACGGCGCGATACACGGTGCCCATGTTGCCGGACCCAAGAACGTGTTTGAGCGCGTAGCGTCCGGCGAGGATTTGGTCTACGCGCTCCAGCGGCGAGCCGTCGCGATCGCATGTGGCGGCCTCGATGGGGAAAACCCCTCGGCAGGTCGCACAGAACATGGCAGGTTGAGGCTGCTGATTCACGACGGCAACAATGGTTGTTTCGGTTGCTTTGGAACACCTTGCGTTTTCCCCACCTCGACGGAACGCATCGGCCCCCCAAAAAAACAGCCTTCCCATCGTATCACGCAAGGGCAGACGTTTGAGAACGGCTCAAAGCGAGCGAGATTCGTAGAGCGCGAACCACGTTCGGCAGGAAGCAAGACACAACCAGACTCTCGGCTTGACAGTCGTGTGCGCTGCCCGTTTGCTTGTGTCAGGTGAACACAACAGTTCGGCTTGCCAGAACGACTTGGGCTTGGACTTGGGCTGGGGCTGGGACCTGGCTTTGTCTGTCGCTGGGGGCGGCGGGGCTTTGTGCTGCACAGGCAGCGGAAAAGACCGGGCCAAAAGCCGTGGAGCCACTGAGTTTGTCTCTGCCGACGGTGCCACCCACGTTGCCTGGCTTTGGGCCCGAGCTGCATCGTGCGTTTGTGGCGGCGCTGAAAGAAAACGGGGTCGCTGTCCAGACGGTGGGCAACGATAGCGATGCGGCGTTGACGGCCCGGTTTGCCGACTTGCCGGCGCAGCGGTATCGATTGACGCTTTCGTATCGCGGGAAAACGGCCCAGGCGGTCGGCGATTTGGAACATGTAGACGATTTGGTCTACGCGGTTGTGGCAGAGCTGCGGCCCAAATTGCTCACGGACACCGCGCGGCCTGCCCCAGAGGCCCAGCCGAGCGTTCTGAAAGGATCGGGGAGCGGTGGACATTCAGGAAAAAACGAAACCACCGGGAAACTCGTGTCGCCTGGGCGACCTGCGGACAAGCCCAAACCGGACGGCACGGAAACGAGCAAGCCGTCCCCTCAGACCAAAGCAGGCGGACAGGCAGCAAAACCCACGGAAACGGCAGCAAAACCCACGGAAACGGCAGCAAAACCCACGGAAACGCGACCTCCGTTTGCGTCACCGCCGCCACCGATTCCAGAAGAAGGCCCCAAACCCGTGCCACCGCCGACCATCCCGGTAGAGCGCAAGCCCCGCGTGGCGGTCGGTGTGATGGGAGAGCCGCTGTCCTCGTTGCCGCCGGGGTTTTATGGTCTGGGGCCGTCGGGCCAGCAAGCCTTGCTCATGTATGTACAACAACGGTTGCGTCTGCCAGCGTCGGCAGTGCGGCTGTACGGCTTGGTCGGCGGTTTCGAGGCGCTGGAACAATCGTTGCGGGTAAGTGCGCGTCATACATTGATGGCTCGGCTGGATTCGATCTCGGTGGTGGGCGGACACATCCAGGGACGGGTCCATGTGGTGTTGCTCCACGACGGCAAACTGCTGGTTGATCGCAGCGTGGCGTTGCCTCCGACGCCCGTTGGACCGACAGAACCGTCCATGGGCGCGTTCCAGCGAGCTGTCTTTGCGGCGTTGGATGTGCTGTCGCCAGAACTTCAGCGCCGCTTATCGCTCTAGACCCATCAAAACCGAAGGTAGGCGTAGGCGTACACGTAGGGCACGACAAGCAACAGCGCATCAATCCGGTCGAGCATGCCTCCGTGTCCGGGCAGGAGCACGCCGGAATCCTTGACTCCGACCGACCGCTTGATGAGCGATTCCACCAAGTCGCCAAGCTGTCCGAGCACGTTGGCCGGCAGCGCAATCGCAACCACATCCACCCACGAGAGCTGCGGCAAATACCAGAACTTTGCAATCAGCAGCGCAATGAAACTGCCTGCCAAACCTCCGAACGAACCGATCCAGGTTTTTTTCGGGCTGACCGTGGGCCACAGTTTGGCGGGCAGCATGGGTCCCAGAAAACGACCCGCGAAGTACGCGCCCGTGTCCGAACCCCACGCGCTCGACAGACACAAATAGATAAAACCGCCGCCCAGCCTGGGCTCTGTTTTGAACAAAAGCAGCGGCATGATGAGCGCGCCGGCATACACAATCCCGACGAGCCACATCGACATCCGCGCGGCGACCGTTTCGATCGGTCCGTGCGCAAACAGAAAATACAAAAGCCCCGTCGCAGCCAAACCAAACAGCGCAAATTGCTGAACGTGTGCATCCGGTGCCAACGCGACGACGTGGCCAAACGCCACACCGACCAAAACACCCAGCCACCGCGTAATTTTCGCGTCGGTGGGCAGCGTCATGTTCATCCATTCGCGCAGCCCCGTCACTTGCGCAAGCAGCACCCAAGCCCACACGCCATAGGGCTCTTTCCAATTGACCGCCAAGATCAAAAAGGGGACCGCCACGACGGCCACCAACAGGCGCAGAAGCAAATTCGACATCGTGCCAAACACTCCTCACCACGCGGGCTATGGCCCACGCACCTCTGTTTCCTCTGCATACGCCGCAAGGGCCGCCAGCAGCGCATCTTTTCCAAAATCGGGCCACAAAAGAGGCGTCACATAAAACCGAGCACCGGTGGTTTCCCACGGCAAAAAGTTGCTCGTGCGCAGCTCGCCAGAAGTTCGGATGAGCAAATCCACCTTCGGCAAACCGGCTGTCGGAAGCCGCGCGGAAAACGTCGCTTCGTCAATATCTTCGACGGAAAGTGAGCCTTCAGAGACTTCCTCTGCCAGTCGTCGCATGCCCTGCGCCAGCGATTCTTGCCCACCGTAAGACAACGCAAGCGAAAGCGTCATGTTGTCGTTGTGCGCCGAATCTTGTTCCAGCTTCAGCAACGGACGCAGCACAAATTCAGGCAAGCGCGAGATGTTTCCGATCGCTTTTAACCGGATGCCGTTTTGCAGAATTTCTTCGCGTTCCTCGACGACATAATCGAAAAGAAGCTGCATCAGGCCTTGGACTTCTTCGAGCGGCCTTTCCCAGTTTTGCTCCGAGAACGCATACAGCGTCAGCGCCGACAAACCCAGTTTGCGCGCGGTGCGCACGACTTCCCGGACCGATTGCGCGCCCTGTTTGTGTCCCGCCAGCCGAGGCAAACCCTTTTGCTGCGCCCAACGTCCGTTGCCATCCATGATGATGGCGACGTGATGCAGACCCGGTGGCAACTGCGCGAGCGAACCCATGACGGACAGCCGTATCACAACTGCTCTCTCCAGCAAAAAAAACTCGCGGCTCCTTGCGGTAGGCCGGTGTCGTTGTGTGTGTGGGGGCGTGGGCGTGTGTGGTTAAGGAAACACCACGCTGGCTGTGGAAATGAACGATTGCGGCGAAACCGAGCATTGCGCGTAACACCGCAAAACGCCGCCCGTCGGTCGCGAGGCTTGCAAGAACGTGTAGATTGTCCCCAAACCTACGACATGTCGGCGATCGTGTTCGCGTTTGATTTCCGTCAGGAACGTCTGCGCGTCGCCCATGAGCAACGGTTTCAGCGTTTGTCGATCGCGTCGTTCGAGCGAGTCGCGGTCTTCGTCGGTCATGGCTTGCGGGTCTCCAAAACGGGGGCCCACATGCGCCAAATCCGCCGCCGCCAGCCACAACACCCGTTCGCCTTGGCCTTGGCGTTCTCCGACGCGCTGCTGGACAAGATGAACCACCTCGTCCATCACCCGCGTATCTTGCACGCCGTGCGCCCGGCTTCCCGACGCTGAAGCGAAATCGTGCAGCGAACCGCACAAGATCGGAAGGACCTTGGGTTCCGGGTCTGTGAGGCCGCGCTTCTTTCTTTCCTCGAGGACGAATTGCAACCACAGCGCCAACAGTTCCAGGGAATGTTCGTTGCGATGATGAAATTCGTCTCGGACGACCAGCTCGCCGAGTTCCGCGTTGACCGCCGTGGCGTCGGCGACGATCAAATCCACAAGTGCCCCGTCGGTGTGAAGTGATCCGAGCGGCGTGGTGTAGTGCTTGCGCGTAAACGTCAGCAAGGGATCTGCGGCCCCGTGGTCGCAGCCGAGCAACACGATGAGCGTCGGAAACTCTGCCGCATCCAAAAGCGGTTTCAGCGCCCACGCAAACGCCGGGCCCGCCGATTTCGGTTCCAGAGACGGCAGAAGCACGGCTCGCGGGGGCTTTCCTGGTTGCTCTGGCGCTGCCAGCCCAGGTCCATTCGGTGGAGCAAACGCCGCTTGCAACGCCTGTTCAGCCGCGTCCTTTTCTGCGGGATACAGCGTTCCAGCCCCGAGCGGTGGCCTGGTCGGACTTTGTGAAAATTCGGCAAAAACTTTGGCGCAATGCAGCCGAAAGTTCGTCGAATCGAGCAACAGCGCATCGTCGAGTTTTTTGAGCAGTGCTTCCAGCGCATCGGCTGTCAGTGTCCGACGGTAGCGCGCTGCAAACTCGGCCAAAATCTCTTTTCGGTTGCGTGTTCCGTCGCACAAATCGATGACGGCGGCACCCAAAGGCGGCAACGTCACGGGTTGTGGCGCAATTCCAGAAGGGTCATACAGCGCGAGCAATTTCTGACCGCCCGCTCCATCGACGGGAAAAGCCTCAAGAGGTCGCAACATCGGCTTTTCTTCACTCGGGTCCACAGACGGCACCTCGTCGGCCTCGTCCGCTTCCGCGCCTGGGTCTGCTTCCACCGCGCTTGCGGCATTGGCCACTTCGGCTGCATCGTCCGGTACGGAACCATTTCCTGGTTCCTTCAAAACGTCATTTTCATTGGATGCTGAGGACATGGGCAAAGTATACCCATCTTGGCCACCGCTCCGTTTTGCAATTGTCTTTCTGAAACATGTTTATCGCACATCAGCAAACGATGTAGTTCCTTGTTTCTGCTGGAATAGAGAAACGCTGTCTTGGTTGTGGAAAAGATCGTCTGTAACAGGGTCGTTTTCTGACGTATTCCTAAGAGAGATATTGTCGCATGGAAACGCAGAAAGTGTGTATATGTGAAATAAAAACGTAGCTTGAATTGACTCGTGTGAAACTGCTGCATTTCAGAATATCTGCCAGAAATACAACGAGTTTCGATTGATGTAGAATTGCAGATCGCAGAAGATGTTTGCTCAGAGTCGATTGAAGACCATCTTGCCAATCCTGGTGGGACAGGGTTTCAACATCACTCCAAGAAAACAGCCATAAGGTCAGTTCATGGCCGAACAGCGAATCGGAAATTACCGGATCATTCGGAAACTTGGTGAGGGCGGGATGGGCGTCGTCTTCGAGGCCGTCCACGAACTCATCAACCGTCGAGCGGCCATCAAGGTGCTCCACGCGGATTTTTCACGAAATCCCGAGATGGCCACGCGCTTTTTGAATGAAGCGCGGGCGGCGAACATCGTGCAGCACCCAGGCATCGTCAACATCTTTGAGTTTGATCGATTGCCGGACGGCAGCGCCTACATCGTCATGGATTACCTCGACGGTGACTCGCTGTCACAGCGCCTTCAACGCCACGGTGGTCGGATGGAAGCGGGGCCCGCGCTCACGCTGATCCTTCAAGTGGCCGAGGCTTTGACCGCAGCGCACTCGAAGGGCGTGATCCACCGCGACTTGAAGCCCGACAACATCATGATCGTTCCCGATCAAGGCGATGCCGCGCGAGAGCAAGCCAAAATTTTGGATTTTGGCATCGCGAAAATGGCGGAATCGCAGGGAATGGGGCCCGCGCTGGCCAAAACGCAGGTCGGCGTGCCCATGGGAACTCCGCTGTACATGGCACCCGAGCAGTGGAAAGGCGCCAGCGAGGTCGAGGACAAAGCCGATGTGTATTCGCTCGGCGTGATCATGTACGAAATCCTGTCGGGGCAGCCGCCGTTTATTGCCAATTCGGGCAGTGAGGTGATGGCGCTTCACATTTTGGCGACGCCGCGACCGCTGAGCGAGCTGGCACCGAATGTGCCAATTGAAGTCGCTGAGCTGGTTCACCAAATGCTGTCGAAAGTGCCGGCGGACCGCCCGCCGATCGGAGCGGTGACGCGCGAGCTGCGACGGATTTTGGGAATCAATACCGAAGTGAGTTTGCCGGGTTCGCCGATGCCGATGCTCTCGAGTCCGAGCGGGCCCATGTCCCCAATGCGAACCACGCAGAAACCGCCAGGGCTGCGCACGTCGCAAATCAACGTCCGGCAAACGGGTGCCGGAATGCAGCCACCGATGACGACGGGAGGAACTCCCATCACCGCCGGCACGTCGCTTCGACGTTCGTTACATGACTACGGCATTCAAGCGCCTCCGTCGGGCGCTCCCGAATCGGTCAGTGATCCGGCCAGCAATTCGCAAAACGCCATGCAAAACGCAGTGCCTCCACAAGGTTCCAAAGGACAAAAATTTGCGCTCATCGGTGTGATCGGCCTTGTTGTCGTCGCAGGTGGTGCGCTGGCTGTCAAAATGCTCGGAGGGCCGCCTCCGCCGCCTCCAAAAGTGGATACCGGGGCCAAGCCACACGAAGGGCCGACCAACCCTGGAAAATTCTGGCAAGAGGTTCCAAGCGGCACGACGCAGGTGATTCAAGATTTATGGGGAACCGGTCCATCCAGCCTCTGGGCGGTTGGAAAGAGCGGCACGTTGCTGCGTTGGAATGGAACCGCCTTTTCCGTCGTGGAACTGCCCGCAACCGCAGCGAAGGCATACCTCAACGCGATTTGGGGCAGCTCTGCTGAGGACGTGTGGGTCGTTGGCAAAGAAGGGACGATCCTGCGGTTTGACGGCAGCAAATGGAACGAAGTCCCGTCAGGGGCTCGCGAAGGCCTGAAAAAAGTCTGGGGCATTGGCAAAGACAACGTGTGGGTCGTCGGCGAAAACGGCGTGATTTTGCGCTGGAACGGCAACGACTGGAGCCCCGTTCCAAGCACGGTGGACACGGAATTGCGCGGCGTTTGGGGCAGTGCGGCAAACGACGTGTGGGCCGTGGGCGGCTCGGACGCTTCCGACGGCATCATTTTGCGTTGGGACGGCCAAAAGTGGAGCACCTACGGGCACGTCGAAGCGCGCCTCAACGCGATTTGGGGACACTCGGCCAAGGACATTTGGGCCGTCGGTGGTCGCCCCGGCCCAGAGGGAACCGTCCATCACTGGAATGGCAACGGTTGGGTTCAAGAGCGAGTGCCTCGTGTTCCCTGGCTCAACGCCATTTGGGGCACCAGCCCGAACGACATTTGGGTCATGGGCGACAGCGGGTCGATCATCCATTTCAACGGCTCGCAGTGGGTCGAAATGATCAGTGGCACCACCGAGACGCTGAAAAGCGTGTTCGGGACCGGCGCAAGCGACGTGTGGACGGTGGGTTTCAAGGGCGTTATCCGCCACTTTGCGGGCAAAAAGTGGGAAGTGCTGTCCGGCATTCCGACCACCCAGAGCTTCGATCATGTGTTCGGCAGCGGGCAAAACGACGTGTGGGCCGTTGGAAAAGCCGGCGCGATTGTGCATTGGGACGGGAAAGCGTGGGCTACGTCGCCCAGCGGGACAACCAACGATCTGCACGGTGTGTCTGGCAGCGGCCCGACCAGCATGTGGGTATGCGGAGACAAAGGTGTGCTCTTGCGCTACACCGGCACCGCGTGGGAAACGGTTGCAAGCGGTGCGACGACCAACCTGAACGCGATCTACGCCTTGGATGCGCAAGACGTGTGGACGGTTGGCGAAAAAGGTGCATCGCTGCACTTTGACGGCAAGGCTTGGGCACCTGTACCTACAACGGTGGACGCAAACCTACACACGGTGTTTGGTTTTGACCGCAAGGACGTGTGGGCAGGCGGCGACGCAGCGACAATCGTTCATTACACCGGTTCTGCGTGGAGCAAAACGGCCTATGAAGCCCCGCAGCCGCCGCGCACGATTCATACGATGTTTGGTTCGCGCCCGGATTCGTTGTGGGCCGGCGGACAAAAAGGCCTTCTCTTGTTTTTCAACGGCAAGGCCTGGGCACCTTTCCCGAGCGGCACGACCGAGGACATCCACTCGATTTTCGGAAACGGGCCGTTTGACGTGTGGGCCGTCGGTTCAGGCGGTGTGATGCTTCACTACACGGGCGGCGCATCGTGGGGCAAGGTGTTGTCGGGCATCAAGAGCAACCTCACCGGAATTTGGAGCAGTCGCCCTGGCGATATGTGGGCCGTCGGACAATTCGGAAAAATCCTGCACTAAAACCGCTTTCCCGAATCTTTCCAACCTTCCCTCGCAGCCGTCACCGACAGCCGCTGCGTTTCGTGTCTTTACGGAACGCTGGGCGGTTGCGTCGGCTCGTCGGGGCGTGCGCGATACAAAAGCCACAGGCTGGCGGGCAGTGCCGTGAAGTCCGCAATCATCGAAAGCACGAACGCCACCGACGACAGCATCCCAAACTGACGAATCGGCGGGAGCGTCGAAAACGCAAACGCCAAAAACCCGCCCGCATTGATGAGCGTCGCGAAAAAGATCGCCTTTCCCGCAATCAGCATCGTGTGACGCAACGCCGCTTCCGTCGAGGCATTCCCCTTTTTGCCTTCTTGGAAGTGATAGAAGAAGTGAATCTGGTCGTTTTCGCTCGTGCCAAGCACCGTCGTCGCGATGAGGATCGTCGCCACATTCAAAAAAACGCCGACCGTGCGCATGAACAGAAACATCACCAAAATCGCGAAAAACGAAGGAATCATCGCCATCACTCGAGCGATGCCGCTTCGGAATACGAGCAAGAAAGACACAAAAATAACACCGACGGTCAGGACGAAACTCTCGACGAGCGTCGGCACCATGTGATGTGAAATTTTGGCCTCGAGCGGAGCGAGACCGACGGGCCGCATCTCAAAATCGCGCAAAGCAGGATGTGCCGCGACCGATTCGGCCCACCGTGTTTTCAGCAGCTCGGCCAGCGTCTGAAAATCTTCATAACTTCGGTTTTGGCTCACGACGGCGAAGTGCGTTTGCGAGACGTTCCCCTTGTCCACAAAACTTTGCAAAAGCGGCTCTCTCGAAAGCTGCGTTTCGAGCATGTCGGTCAGGGACTCAAGTCCCGCATCATCTTGCGGCAACACGTCGCTGCCGTGAAACAGATACCGCAGCGTCGCAAGAATCGTCACGACACTCGAAGTCGAGCCGATGGTTTTTTCTGCATCGAGCCGCCGTTGAAAATCGACCAGGCCGCGCAGCACTTTCGTGTCGGACACCATGCCCGGCTTGCCTTTGAGCCAAACATTGGTAATCGACAGCCCACCGACGAGTTTCTCGAGCTCTTTCGTGTTTTTGTAAATCTCGGAGTCGTGCGGAATGTACTCGATGGCCGCCGTTTCGAGCTTCATCGGCGCAATCCAGCCGGGCACGCCAAACAACGCGATTCCGCCGAAACCGCACAACACCAGCGACCCAAAGACCAACGAATAGCGATGGCGGTATGAAAAACGCGGCAAAAAACCGACCAGGCGTTCAAACCACGCGCCGGCAATCTGTCGCTCTTGCCCCGTCGGGCAATTCAGAATCCGCACGAGCGCCGGGTACAACGTGAACACCGTGACCCAGGTGATGATCAAACCGGCGGCCACCCAAAGCCCCATCTCTCGAATCGGTCGGATTTTGGACACGGCGAGCGCGGCAAAACCGATGGCCGACGCGACAATCGAAGCCGTGCAGGCCAGGAACTTGTTGCACAGCGCGAAAATTTGATGGTCCGTGACGGTTCGATCAGGTGGCCGCTCGACGTAACGCGAATGCAGATAAACGAGCGTCGCCGTACACACGATCAAAATCGACATCGGCACCAGCGACGAGACAATGGTGAACACGCCTCCGGTGATTCCCACGAAACCGACCGTAAACGCCGCGCAAATGGCAAGCGTCACGATGAACGCAAGCAACGCTTTCCACGAACGGTACAGCCCGACGTTGAGCAGGATCACGAACAGAAAAAACAGCGGAAAGTATCGCAGTCCAGCCTGGCGGGTGTCGTCGTCGAGGTAGACGTGGACGATCGGCTGACCAACTTTTCGCAAACGGAGCAGCGGCGCGGGGTTTTGTTCGATGTCGGAAAGGGCTTTTTGGATGCTCGCGAGCGTCGTCTGCCGTTCGGTGCCGTCTTTGATGGACAATACGAGCGCAATCGCCAAAAAGTGATCACCGACGAGCCCCTGACGCCGAAACAGTTGCGTTCCCGTCGCAAATTGCTTGAACGCGGCCAGCTCACTGTCCGTCCCCGAAAAACCCGCTTTCGCCCGTCTGTACACGGCGAGAGCCGAATTGACCGAAACTTTCGGAATGTTCCGCAGCCGCGCCTCGATATCGTCGATTCGGGCCAGCACCTTGCCCGAATACGGATCTTCGGCTTCCGCAATCAGGATGAGGTATTCCGCCTCACCGAACACTTTGGAAAACGCGCGCGACGCGACGTAATCGGGATCGTCTTTCACGATCAGCCGATCGATCGAATTGTCTTGCGGCACCTTGAACGCGAAGAAAATCGCGGGCCCCAAAAGCACCGCATACAGCGCCACCACCACGTAGCGCCCCCGCAAAATCAGACGGAAAGCCGACCACAGCCAGCCTGCATTTGTCTCGCTCATGTTGGGTTGCAAATTCCTTGGCCGTTACTCCTCGACCTCGTGTTCTTCGCACAGCACGTCCAGGTTGGGGATCGAGCAGTGCTTGCCATCCAAGTGAATCAAACCTTCGGCACAAAGACGCGACAAGTTGCGAGACACAAGCTCCCGCACGGTACCGATTTGCGACGCGATTTCCTGATGGCTTTCGGGGAGCGCAAAGTCCGCGACGTTGCCTTGGCGGTTGTGCTGCGCCCGTTTGAGCAAAAAACCAATCAGGCGATGCCGCACCGTCGTGAACGAAAGTTCTTCGATCAGCGTCACGAGTTTTCGCAGCCGCCGCCCGACCACTTTGAGCACCTTCAGCGCGAGAGCCGGTTGCACAAGGCAAAGCTGCCGAAGTTTTTGCGAGCCCAAAAACACGACTTTCGCCTCGGTCATCGCTCGCGCGGACACTGGATACGGCCCACCATCGAACACAGGCAATTCCGCGACGGCATCGCCCGGTCCTTCAATGCTCAGCACTTGTTCGCGCCCACTTGCCGCAACTTTGTAGAGCCGAACCGAGCCCGAGACAATGACGTACATTCCGTCGCAGTCGTCGCCCTCTTGAAACAGCTCATCGCCCGCTTGGAAGGTCCGAGAAACCGCGATGTCCACAAGAGCCAGAAGTTCTTGCTCGGACAAATCTGAAAAAAGCGACGTTTTGTGCAGGTGTGTGGCGATGGCGCGGCTTGGCATGTTCAAACTTTCGCGCGGCACGGTAAGGCACCTTTGCCCTCGGTGCAAGCAGTCCTTTTGAGGCGGCAAAAACGCGCCCAAGCGTTTTCACAAGCCAGGCCAAAAAACCAACCGCGAGCAAGCGTCCAAAGCTGCATTTTCTGGAAATCCTCGGAAAACGGGGGGGCGGTTTTTCGGGGTTGCTTGGCGACTCAGCCAGGTGATACCAAGAAGGGCACATGCCATGCAGCCACAGTGGTTGCGCATTCTCTCGCACCGCGATGAGACATTTAGGCCCAAGGAGCATCCATGGCGCACATCCGCCCTGAAAAATACATCTGGCTCGACGGGAAACTCGTTCCCTGGGACGAGTCACACGTTCACTTCCTGACCCACTCTTTGCACTACGGCTTGGCTGCCTTTGAGGGCATACGGTCCTACGAGCAAACGAATCAAACCGGCTTGGGTGCGGTGTTCCGTTTGGGCGAGCACATCGATCGTTTGTTCAACTCGTGCAAGCTCTGTTTCATCGACGTGCCCTTTTCGCGCCAGCAAGTGGTCGAAGCGTGCAAAGAAACCCTGCAAGCCAACGGTTTGCGCGCGGCGTATTTGCGACCGCTCATCTTTTTGGGCGATGGCTCGATGGGCCTTGGCGCGATGGACCCGCCGGTGCGTGTGGGGATTTCGACCTACGTGTGGGGTCGCTATTTGGGCGATGAAGGGTTTTCGCAAGGCATCCGCGCCAAAATTTCGTCCTACACCCGCAACAACATGCAGGTCGGGTTGCCCAAAGGAAAAATCTGCGGCCAGTACGTCAATTCCGTCTTGGCCAAACGCGAGGTGCTCAAAGGCGGTTACGACGAAGCGATCCTCCTGGATTCTTCGGGAATGGTTGCAGAGGCGACGGGCGAGAACATCTTTGCGGTCATCCGAGGCAAGTTGGTCACGCCGCCTTTGTCGTCGGCGATTTTGGAGGGCATCACCCGCGACACAGTGCTTCAGTTGGCCACTGCGCTTGGCATTCCCACGGTCGAATCGCCCATCGCCCGCGACCAACTGCTGCTCGCTGACGAAGTCTTTTTGACCGGCACCGCTGCGGAGGTCACACCCGTGCGAGAAATCGACGACCGAATCATCGGCGAGGGCCGCCCCGGACCCATCACGCAACAGCTCCAGAAGACCTTTTTGGCCGTGACGAGCGGACAGTTTCCTGGATACACCCACTGGCTCTCGCCGTTTTCCGCTCTTTCCCAAAACCACTGAACCAGACCGCCGAACCGAACCGCTGCGAAAAAGCCGCAACCTGGGGACTCTTCCCCCAGGGTTGTTGCGCTTTCCCGTCTGAACCCGAAGCGTTCGCGGTTTGAAACAAGCTGGTACGCGCGCTGCAAAGGCTCTTTTGTGCGGCGCGAGGAAACACCGCGCCAGCACAAACCACGAAACACGAAAGGTTTTCTCATGACACGTACGTTCCTTTTTTCGTTGCCCATCGCCCTGTCCCTCATCGGCTGCGGCAGTCCCATCGGCAAAGACGGCCAAGAAGAAGGCACCCTCGGCAGCAGCATCAACCTGAGCCAAGAGGCCGAATACGAAGCCCAAGCGACCGTTTGTCCCAGCACCAAGACCTATGGCATCGACGTGTCCTACTACCAAGGCACGATCAACTGGTCGCAGGTCAAAGCGTCTGGAAAACAGTTTGCGATTGTGCGCGTCAGCGATGGCACGGGCTTTATGGACCCGAAGTTTGCGACGAACTGGAAAGGCGCGAAAGCGGCAGGCGTGACGGTCGGCGCGTATCAGTTTTTCCGGCCCAACCAAGACGCGACTGCGCAGGCCGATTTGATGGTCAATCAGCTTGCGTCCGTCGGCTTTGGCGCGGGTGACATTCCGCCCGTCATCGACGTGGAAGTCACCGGAGGCATGTCCAACTCGACCGTCATTGCTCGCGTGAACACCTGGATTGCGCGCGTCAAATCTCGCACGGGTCGGTTGCCGGTTCTGTACACCGCGCCCGGTTTCTGGAGCGGCCTGGGCAATCCGACGCCGACCACCCTCCCGTACCTCTGGGTCGCGCACTGGGGTGTAAGTTGCCCGACGTTGCCGCCGCCGTGGGGCAGATTGCGTTTCTGGCAGTATTCTTCGACGGGGAAAGTCTCGGGAATCAGCGGAAATGTCGATTTAGACCTGTACAACGGCAGCGTGTCCGAAATGCGCGGCCTGTAAACCAACATAAAGACAGGATCGCAAACCGCGCCTCTTACGTGCGGGACATCGTGTGTTCGATGATCTTGTCGGCGAATTGACCAAACCAACCCCCCAGTTCGGCTCGCCGCGCAATCGGCAGCAAAAAACGCTGGGGAATCGCATCCTGTCCCCACAAAAGACCAGCCAACGCGCCTGCCACACACCCCGTCGTGTCGGTGTCGTCTCCCAAATTCACCGCGCCCAGCGTCGATTCGGAAAACGTATTTCCACGCAAAAGCCAATATACAGACGCCTCGAGCGTGTGAATCACATAGCCCGAACCGTGAATCGACGCTTCATCACACTGATCGAGTTTCCCAGATAGCAAACGCGCAAAATGTGGCAATTCGCGATTCCATGGATCGCTTTTGTATAAAGAAGGAAATACCTCATTTACGTTGGCATACGCGGCCCGCGGATTTTCTCCGAGCAAAAGCCGTTGTGCCAAGAGCGAGGCATATCCGCAAGCCATCTGCGATCGTTTGTGTGCGTGTGTAAGTTGAGAACTCAACTGCACAAACTCGATGTGCGAAGCCGGCTTTTCTAAATAGAAATACAGCGCCATCGGCAAAAAGCGCATCAGCGAGCCGTTTCCGTTGTCGCGTTCATCGGCACCACCTACTTCGATGAGTTCGTCGCCGCGCTCGATACGTTTGATTGCATCCGCCGTCGTTCTGCCGATATCGAACATCTTGCCGTGCGGTGTCAAATAGCCTTGCCGAAAATAGCGCACAAACCGCTTTGCTTGGTCATGTAAGTCAAAGCCATGGAACAGCAAACTCTGCAATGTGCACAACGCCAGTGACGTATCGTCTGACCACGTTCCTGGTGGTTGATTGTGCGTTCCGAAACCTCGCATTTCGCGCACAGGATCGAGCGCGCGTTCTTCCCGGCTGGTAAATTCGACCGGAACCCCCAGCGCATCTCCCACCACCATTCCCCACAGGCCTCCCAGAATGCGGTTTTTGAGGGGTGCGTAGTCTGGTTTTTTGGACGGTGTGCTCATGGGCGTTCTGGACCGAACATGAATGTGGAAAGACGGATTGTCTTATGCGCTTTGCGCCGCTTTCCGCGACGGTGGCAAAGGTAGAAGACAGCGCGCAAAGTCCAGCCCGGTCAGCACGCCTTGGATGTGGTGGTGATCGACCGCGAGCACCCGGCGAGCGCGCGTCGAAAGCGTGAAACCGGCAGCGCGGAACACGGGCGTGGACACAGGCAAACAGAGCAACGCTTGGCTCATCGCTTCATCGACGGGAGTTTTGCCCGGTCGGTCTCGAGCGGCCAGTGCTTCCTCTTGTGTGAAAATGCCGACCGGGACGCCATTTTCCATGACCGCCACGCCGCTGATGCGCGCCCGGCTGAGCGTCGCGACAGCCTCGGCCAACGGTTGGTTCGCTTCGACCGTGACCACGGGCACCGTCATGAGTTCGGAAATCGGCGTCGCCACTTTGGCATCCATGACCGCGCGCATCAGGTCTTTGGTGCTGACCACGCCAACCATCTTGTCTCCATCGACGACGAACACGCGGTGGATGCGTCTTTCGACCATTTGCGTCGCAGCGTCGATCAACGTGCTCTGCGGAGAGACGAAAAAGAAGCGCGGTGTCATCAAGTCTCCCACACACATCGTCGGGAGCTGAAGGGCTGTTGGGCTGCCGGTTGCAAACACCATCGCACGCGCGACGCGGAGCAGGTCCGAACGCGACACAACCCCCGCAGGATGACCATCTCGTCCAAGGACTGCCAAACAGGAGATGTGTTTCTCTCCCATCAGTCGATCAGCCTCCTCGACGGTGTCGTCTGCGGTCACAGAGCAAACGGGCGCACTCATATATTCGGCGACAGGGCGGGAAAAGAGGTTCATACCCGAATCATATCGCGACGGTTTCGCAAACCGGTCGCGTTTTTGGTACAGCCGCCAAGCCCTACAAACCGTCCAGCGCAGGCAGTGGAAAGGCTTCGGTTTCCTCAAAAAAGCGCACAAACAGGTTGTAGTCGCTGCCGCCCAAGCGAAGTTCGTTGAGCGGGCACGGAGGATGTTGCACGCAGCGAACTTGCATCGATGAAAGCCGCTTTTGGTCGTGTGCGTAGACGTTCCAATCCCCCCATTTCGGATCAACGATGTCGAGGAGCCAACTGGTTTGCATTCCGCCAACCCCTTCGATCGCACGGTTCATTTCCGGTTCGGTTTGAAACTGCGCCACGCCCGAAACCATGTAGGCCAGATCGGTTTCGGACAACACACCTTGCTCCAGCTCGTTTCCCGGATGCGTGTGGTATGTGCCGATCAGGCGTTCGTGTGCGTCCAGTTTGCCCAAGTCCGCGCCCACAAAATCGAGCGCATCGCCCGCAAAACGAAACGGCGGTACGACGATCCGGGTCACGTCCACATCGTCGCCCAAACGCTTGCCGATCAGGAAAGCTGCCACCTCGGCCACATCGTCGTGGGAAAGGCCTTCCTGTTGCGTGGACGCTTCTTTCAACCTGCGCAACTTGCACACTTGGCGATCGGAAAAACGCACGCGCGACAGTTGTCCGCGCAGCTGCACGGCAACCAACCGAGGCCGCGCATCGCAGGGTTTCGGTGTCTCTCCAAACGGCACATCTTCGAGCAGCGCGTTCAAAATCGCGGCGTTTGCGAACGCATCTTGCGGCGCAAGCCTGGGCACTTGCGGACTCACAAAACCGCGTGCGAGCGCGCGTTCCAGCGGGTGTACCGATGTGGTTGTTGGTGGGCGCTTTCGCGCAATTCCAAACCCAACCAAAAACAGACCCAGCCCGTACAGCGCGCAGGCCAACACCGCACGTCCAAATTGCGAAGTTCGTTCCCCCAATCGAACCTCTTTTTATCCCCGATCAGCCGTCGCTCCCCGCGCCCGACTGCAACCAATGAGTATCGCGGCAAACCGGGCCAAACGACACAAAAAACAAAACCGCAAAACGCCTTGACCGGGCCTGTGCGGAAAGTGACGATGCGCGACCGATGAAACTGCGGGCAATGCTGCGTGGCAGAACGTATGGTTTTTCGGACCTCCGCGAGGTCATGGCGAAAGCCAACGAGGAAAAATCAGGCGACCGATTGGCGGGTCTGTGTGCGCAAGACGCGCTCGAGCGCATCGCGGCCAAGATGGTTCTGTCGGAAGTCCCGTTGTCCGCATTCGTCGAGCACCCGGCGGTTCCGTACGACCAGGACGCGGTGACGCGGCTCATTTTGGATGAACTTAACCAGCCGATTTACCAAAGCGTGAAACAGTGGTCGGTGTCGCAGCTTCGCGAGCATGTGCTTCGGTCGGATGTGACGGGGCCGGATTTGTTGCGTTTGTCGCGTGGGCTGTCGTCGGAAATGATCGCGGCATGCGCAAAACTCATGTCGAATTTGGATTTGGTGTGCGCGGCCCGAAAGATTCGCGTGGTCGTGCATGCGCAAAACACGCTTGGGCAAGACCGGACGCTCGGTGTGCGACTGCAACCGAACCACCCGAGTGATTCGATAGAAGGCATTTTGGCTTCTCTCCGCGATGGGTTGTCGTTCGGATGCGGTGACGCGGTGATCGGCGTAAATCCCGTGACAGACAACTGGGAAATGACGCGCCGGATTTTGGATGCGACGCACGATTTTTTGGAGGAATGGCAAGTTCCGACGCAAAACTGTTGTCTCGCGCATGTCACGACGCAGATGAAAGCCCTCAAGAACGGCGCGAAGCTGGGGCTGATGTTTCAGTCGTTGTGCGGCACGGAAAAGGGTCTGCGCGCGTTTGGGACCGACTTGGGCATGCTCCGCGAGGCGTGGGACATGACGCGCAAACTCGGAACGGCAACGGGACCGAATGTGATGTATTTCGAGACCGGCCAAGGCAGCGCGCTGTCTGCAAACGCGCATCACGGCGTGGACCAACTGACGTGCGAGGCCCGCAATTACGGCATCGCGCGGCACTACCAGCCGTTTTTGGTCAACACCGTCGTCGGTTTCATCGGCCCGGAGTATTTGTACGACGCGCGGCAAATCACCCGAGCCGGTTTGGAAGACCATTTCATGGGCAAGCTGCACGGTCTGCCGATGGGCTGCGATGCGTGTTACACAAACCACGCCGAGGTCGATCACAACGATCTCGAAAACCTGGAAATGCTGCTGGCGAACGCGGGTTGCAATTTCTTCATGGGTTTGCCGATGGGCGACGACATCATGCTCAACTACCAGAGCACGTCGTTTCACGACAACGCGGCGCTGCGCGAGCTTTTGGGCCTCAAACCCGCGCCCGAATTTGAGGCGTGGCTCGAACGGATGGGCATCCTGGAAAACGGACGCCTAACCCCGCGAGCCGGCGACCCCAGCCTCTTCGCCTAGTTCCCATCCAGAAACGTAGCCCAGCGTTTTGCGATGGGGGATGGCGTAGACGGTCGAACAGTCCCCGACACGAAGTGTGGTGGGAATAGCCTTGGGGCTGTGAGCACGCCCCCCCGCACTTCGTGCCGGGGACTGTTGCCGACCAAGCCCGCACCCACCGCAGTCCTTTCTGGATGGCAACTATCTAGGAAGCAAAAGAGGACAGCGACGGGAGGGAGGATGTTTGTACCCTTGCTGTACCAAATATGTACCAAGCGGACGGAAAATGGGTAGGCCGGCTAGGTTGTGGGGTGTGTGGTGGGGTGGGGTGTGATGCGTGTGGTGGGGTGTGGTATGTGTGGTGCGTGGTGTGATAACGGCCAAACGGCCAAACGGCCAAACGGCCAAACGGCCAAACGGCCAAACGGCCAAACGGGCAAGCTGGCAGTGGGATGGCTTGCGGGATGGGCGGTTTGGGGGTTAGGCCGTGGCTCGAAGGGGGATGATTGAGGCGTCTGCGAGGGGTTTGAGGGTCATTTGGTTCAGTTTGCGCGCCAAGGTTTTGATGTCGGTGTGGACATAGCCAGCGGTGATTTTGTTGCCTCCCGTCGAATGTCCAAGGATGCGCTCGAGCGCGCTCTGAGAGTCCACTTGTTCCATGAACAGCGACGCGAAGGTGTGGCGCATCGCGTGGAAGGGGCACGCGAAGTCTGTGCGGACGTGGGCACGGGCAAGCTCGGCGCGCAATGTCCGGGTGGTGTCTGCATGGGTGTTGGTGGCTCGGCGAGCGACTCCGCAAAGGATTCGCGGAAACACAATTCCTTCGACGGTTTTTGGGCATCGCTTTTGCCAAGCAAGCAGGATCGGCGCAAGTTCTGTGTGAAGGGGGAGCACCCTGGGTTGGTCGGTCTTTGTGGGGCCCTCGTAGGAACGGCCCACATGGATGCGTCCGACGTGCAAACCCGTCTGAAAATGGATGTCTTCCCAACGCAGCCCGAGCAATTCCCCCCGGCGCATTCCGGTGTAAAGAGCCGTCGCGATCAGGGTGGGCATGGTATTCGGGGGCGAACCATCGGACAGAGAGAGCAAGCGATGCACCTCGTCGAGCGTGTAGCAGTCTTGGCGCGGTTTCGTGGGGAGTCTTTGCACACCGACGCATGGGTTTGGGCCGGTCAGGATTTCGTTTCGGATGGCCCACGCAAAGGTTGTGGACAGGCGCGCGAGCGTCCCATTGATGGATGAATGCGACAGACGTTGCTTGCGGAGTGCATCGCGCCAACGCTCGATATCGACGGTGCGGACCTTCTGTGCGGGCATAGCGGCCAGCGAATAGGGGACGATGCGCCGTTTGAGGTCCGAACGTCTCTGCATTCGATACTCGGCGGTTTTGCGGATTTTGGGTCCCTCATACTCGGCAAGGAAACGCTCGAAAAGGCTGCGCACCGTCAGAGCGTTGGGCTGCGAGGCACGCGGAAGGATTCCGACCTTGGTGTTTTCCACGTCCGCTTGTTTGGCGTTTGCCCATCGTTTCGCGGCTTCCTTGTTGGGTTGGTGCGTCGGAGCCGATCGCCATTCCCCGTCGGCATCTTTGATCTTGGCCCACCAACTCGGACGGTCTTTGGTCCCCCGATTGAAAACACTGGCCATGGCTATTCCCCTTCCCCGTCCCCATTCCCGTCCCCGTCCCCATCCCCGTCCCCGTCCCGGTCACGGTCAGACGACGAGGGCTTGTTTTCGGCAAGGTCGGCAAAGTCTTTGAGGAACGGCACGCCGAAGTTTCTGGGCTGGGGAAGGTCGTCTTGGGTGAGGTCTAGCTGTGCGACGAGCAAAAGGCCGAATAGGGTTTTGTTCGTCGGCACGCACAGCGCGCGTTCCACGTTTTTGAGCGTGCGAACCGAGATCCCCGCTCGCTGGGCCAACTCCCGACGGCTCATACGGGCCATCACGCGCCTGTCGCGCAGCAAACGGCCAAATGCCACATGCTCAGCGGTGCGCGTCGGATGTTCTACGATGGCGAGCTTGGCTTCGTCCTTCGACGGATACCACGACCGCAGCGACAGCG
>DAOLIT010000015.1:0-81093 GCA_035328405.1 Pseudomonadota bacterium
TCTGCGCGGCTTCCTGAGAAATCTGCGCGGCTTCCTGAGAAATCTGCGCGGCTTCAGCGTCCAACACCAGCCACCTGGCGGCGCGTTTTGGACACAGGTGTGCTTTTCGGCTTGCGGAAAGGGGGGTTTTTGGGGCTGTCTTATGGGCCCATGTTCAAGAAAATCCTGGTCGCCAACCGAGGCGAAATTGCGCTGCGAATCATACGGGCCTGCCGAGAGCTGGGCATTTCGACGGTTGCGGTTCACTCGACGGCGGACTCAGAAGCGATGCACGTCAAGGTGGCGGATGAAAGTGTGTGCATCGGACCGCCCCCGTCGAAACAATCGTATTTGCACATTCCCGCGCTCATCAGCGCGGCGGAAATCACGTCGGCGGACGCAGTGCATCCGGGGTACGGATTTCTGTCCGAAAATGCGGAATTTGCGGAAGTTTGCCGTCGCGCAGGGCTGACCTTCATCGGCCCCCTTCCCGAGCACATGCACTTGCTTGGGGACAAAGTGCAAGCACGCACGGCGATGGCGGAGTACGGCGTCCCGGTTTTGCCCGGAACCGGAATCCTCAAAACAGAGGAGGAGGCGCTTGCTGCCGTCGAGCGCATCGGTCTGCCCGTCATTTTGAAAGCGACTGCGGGCGGCGGCGGGCGCGGCATGAAAATCGTTCACGACAAAAGCCGTCTGCGCGACCAACTGCACACTGCTCGGGCCGAGGCGCTGGCGGGTTTCGGGAATCCGGGCGTGTTTTTGGAACGGTTTGTGGAGACACCGCGCCACATCGAAGTCCAGGTCATCGGCGACGGAAAAGGAAACGTCGTGGCCATTGGCGAGCGCGAATGTTCGATCCAGCGGCGACACCAAAAACTGGTCGAGGAAGCGCCTTCCCCTGCCTTGTCCCCGCAGGAACGCGCCGATCTGTTGGAACGGGTCGCCAAGGCGGTCGCACAAGTGAAGTACTTGTCTGTGGGAACGCTGGAATTTCTGTTCGAGCGGACCCCGGACGGAAAACCGCATTTTTATTTCATGGAAATCAATCCGCGCATCCAGGTCGAACACACCGTCACAGAGATGGTCACGGGAATCGATTTGGTGCGTGAACAAATCCGCATCGCTCACGGATGCCCGCTCGATGTGGAAACACTGACACGGAAAAGCCACGCAATAGGACACGCGATCGAGGTGCGCGTGAACGCCGAGGATTCCAGGACGTTCACTCCGTCTCCGGGCCCCATCACCGCTCTGCACATGCCGGGTGGACCGGGTGTGCGCATCGATTCCCACATCTATCAGGGGTACGTCGTGCCCCCCCATTACGACTCCCTGATCGCGAAACTCATCGTTCATGGCGACGATCGACCGTCCGCGATTGCTCGACTGCGCCGGGCGCTTGATGAGTTTATTGTCGAAGGAATCAAAACCAACTTGGACTTTCACAGACGCCTTGTGCAAACAGAGGACTTCGTTCGCGCCCGCTTGGACACCCGCCTGATCGAACGGATGTAAGCGTCAGGGGCCCAGATGAACGTTCAGGAGTCCGCAAAGGATCGCTTGTAGGAATTGGGAATGAGGAACGGACGGTGACGGTGACGGTGACGGTGACGGTGACGGTGACGGTGACGGTGACGGATAACCGGCCTCTGTCTACGGTTCCAGGTTCAAGCGAAAAACAGAGATCGCCGCAGGGAGTCCCTTTCCAACCAAAGAGAAGATCGGCCCCGCTTTTGCTTTTTCGTGCGCAGACACCTCTTTCAAACACTCTGCGGGCAGCACCACATCGCCAGGATGGGCCTCGACAAGCATGCGATCGCAGGTCGCCACCGTTTGTCCGAAATAGTCGAGCCGATGGTCAAGTCGGACGAGCGTGGAGGGCCCGGTACACAAACTCATTTTGAGCGAGAGCAGGTGCGCAAACGGATTGTCTGCTCGGAAATGTTGCGCGGCTCGCTTGGCCAAAATGGCTGCGGAAAGTGCCTGCGCTTGATCAGGAAAAGCAAAGGACAACCCATCAGGCTCGACGCACAACACTGCTCCCCCTTGTTCTTCTAGCGCATTGCGGATGGCCTGCTGACAATCGGAAAGGAGGCGGAAAGCCCCACCATCCCCGAGGGCAGCACACAGCTCGCCGACCATCGCAAAACGACTGCGCACAAACGTCACCAAAGGAACAGGAAACTGAATGTTCGCCGACGGAAAATCCTCTGGAAACAGCCGACGAAACAGAGGATGCAGCGTGAACTTGTGGGCCGTCAAACCAGGCTGGATGTGTTCCATTCGTTCGATTTTGAAATGGCGAGCCTGACCGGTCTGATGATCGAGTTCCAGGGTTCCCCCCATTCCCACTTCAACCGAAGGGGGTACGATGGAATCCCCGATGACGACGGACGCATGCGGTGGCCCGAGGGTGCTGACCTTGAGCGTCGCAGCGGCCCCGCCTCGCGCCCACAACCGAAATTCGCCCGGTTCATTCGGAACCGGCACGGCCAACTTGGTCGCTCCCGGCAACACCACCTGCGCAATCACATGAGGCGTTTTTGCCGGATTGAAGCTTGAATAGAGCGGCCTGGGCAACGCACGCAAAGCCTGTGCGGGACGAAACGTGACCTCGACGTTTTGGGCCAATTCGACGGGAATCCGAATTTCGCAAAACGTACAGAAGGCTTCATCTGAAAGCTCTCGCAGGGAATCTTGTTGTGTCACCGAACTTCGGCAGGACGGACACAACACACCGTAACTCGGCTGCAAAAGACCGTGCGCACAGGCCACAAGCAGCAGTTTGAGTGTCTTTTCTTCCGTCTGTTGGAGTGTTTCGGACAGCGTTGGAAGGCGCAGCGCATCGACCTCCAGGTCGTCACAACCGCGCAGGCTATTCAAGAGCGCATCGACGCTGGGCTGGTCCTCTGCGGAAAGTTCGACTTTCGTTTTTTGCTGCGCCTCTTTGAGCGGTTCCGCGAGCAATTTCGCGGGGCGAAGTTGTGGTTTTTGTCCTCTTGTCACTCCCTCGTCAAAACGACGAATCGTTCGACACAGGTGCCACAACGTACCGATCGCAAAGAACTTCACAAGCCAGGCAAGCTGCGTCTGCCTCGGCTCGACCTGAAGTTCCACCAGAAGCTGCGTGCCCTGAAGTTGCGGCGTCAACGTAAACCGCGTCGTCAAACTGGTCAGCACACCTTGATGAAGAACTCGCTTTGTGACCAGCAACGTCGGCTGATTCCATTGGGCCGGCAGCTCCGCAAATGGAATCGACCGCGCGCCCACACGGGCCCGAAGCAGAAACCGAGCTGCACCCTCGCCCAAAAGCGGCTCACGAGCAATCTCGACTTGCCCCAGCGCGCGGTACAACTTGTCCGTGTCTGCCAGAACCGCAAAGAGCGCGCTCGGTGACATGCTGCACGCAATTTCCCGACGCAAAACAATCTCTGACACAGCCCCCTCACAAGGACTTTTCTAGGCTATGGGAAAGTGCCGCGAGTTGCTAGAGGCTTGGAAAAGCCAAACGAGATGTTTTTGCCGGACCTTGTAACCGACGCCCGTTTTCGGGTATGAAAGGCCATGCGTCCCACCGACAATGGGCACTCTTTCTTGACACGGCTTGCCGATCTGCTTTTTTCTTTTCCGTTTGACCTTAAAGTCCCTCAAGAGGTCGTCATCGACGAGGAAATGCCCGAAACGGTGCGCGAACAGGCTGCGGGTGTTCTTGTGTCGGCCTTTGGACACAAAGAAGGCGCTGGTCCCGAGCGATTCTTGGAAGATGTCCTCCTGCTGCGCTTGTTGTTTGGGGTGGTCTCGTCGCTGTCCGAGCAACACGTCGCCAATTTCAAGGCCCGGTTTCCAGACGAATTTGCCGGCGTTGACGACGATTTGGTTCTGTTTTCCTCTGAGTTGGGCGACGAAGCGTGGGAAGGACTCCTGGCTCGATCGGCGGGGCTTTCCCGTCTTTTGCACAAGGGAAAACGGCCTTTGCAATACGTTCGTGACGAGAACACCTGGGACACACTGTACGCCGACGGCCTCGAGTTTCAGACGGCGTACAACGTAAACGAAGAGCAGGTGCGCAACCGCCTGCGCAAACCTGAAACCGTTGTCGAGTTCCTGCAAAAGCGTCTCGTTCGGCCCAAAAACCCAAAAAATCCCCAAAACTCATGACTCCGTCTGCGCTCATGCGCCGAGCTACCCTTCTCCTCTACATGTCACTCTCAACTTTTACTCCTGCGAACGCCACGCCCGGTCCGTCGGAAACGGTGGGTCCGGTCCCTGGGTTTCTTTCCCTCTATTCCAAAACCCGTGGCTTTTCGTTGGGTGAACCGCTGCGAGCGATTCCCACTCCTGACGGAAAGTCGGTTCTCTTTCTCCAGTCCGCCAGCCACTCGAACGAACTTCGTCTGTTTTCGTTCGATGTAGGAACCGGACAAATCCGAGAACTCTTGACCCCCGCTCAGCTTTTGCGCGGGGCGGAGGAACATCTTTCCGTCGAGGAAAAAGCCCGTCGGGAACGCATGCGTCAAACCATGCGCGGCTTTACTTCTTTTGAGATTTCCAAAGACGGAAGTTTCTTGCTCATTCCTTTGTCTGGAAAATTGTATTCCTATCACTTCCAAACGGGAGCCTCCGTCGAACTCGATCCCGTGACGGACCCCGCTGAGAGAAGTGGCGAGGCCATCGTCGATCCGCACCTGTCTCCGAACGGAAAATTCGTGGCCTACGTTCGCGGAAAAGACTTGTATGTGATGGAGGTCTCGACGCGGCGTGAGCGACGGCTTTTGCACAGCACAAACCCCCTCATCAAGTACGGAAGTGCAGAGTTTGTCGCGCAAGAGGAGATGCACCGGTTTTCCGGCTTTTTCTGGTCCCCTGACAGCGAAAAAATTGCCTTCACAGAGGTCAACGAACAACCCGTTGAGACCCTGTATTTGACCGATGTGATGCACCCCGAACAACCGCCTCAACCGATGCGTTATCCCAGGGCCGGAACGGACAATGCAGAGGTGAGGTTGGGCATTCTCTCTGTACGTGGGGGTGTGCCCCTGTGGGTCGAATGGCAGCGCAACCGTTTGCCCTATTTGGCGACGGTGGTATGGCGCGAAGGGGGGCCGCTGCTCCTGACCCTTTTGTCGCGCAATCAGCGAGACCTCGAACTCCTTGCAGTCGATGAAAAAACCGGTCAATCCCGCAAAGTCCTTGCTGAAAAAAGCGATGCGTGGCTAAACCTCGACCAAGAAGTTCCGCGACCTTTGCGCGATGGTTCCGGCTTCCTGTGGACCACCGAACGGAATGGCGGCAAGGAACTTGAACTGCGCGATTTTCAAGGTGCTCTCAAGCGCGTTGTCGTCGAAAAAGCGGCAGGCTTTCGCAGACTCCTGAGCGTCGATGAACAAGGCCAGTACGTGAGTTATGCAGCCAGTCCTGAACCCACCTCGCAAGATATTTTTCGGGTGTCTTTGCAAACCGGGAATGCGGGAACGCCGATCAAATTGACCGGCGGGGGTGGCTATCACGCGGCTACGTTTGGTCGGCATCCGGGTGTGTATGTGCTCCGTTCGTTCTCAGCGAACCAACTTGGGAAGTCCGTGATTGTGCGCGTTCCCGATTCCAGCCAAGCCGCCGCGAATGATCAAATCGTCGGAGAATTGCCTTCGATCGCGCAGAAACCGCCTTTTGTTCCCAACCTCGAAGTGACCCAAGTCGGGGCACAGTCCTATCGGTCTCTGTTGGTCAGGCCCAGGAATTTTGAGCCCGGAAAAAAATATCCCGTGCTCGTTCATGTGTATGGGGGTCCCCATCACAACCAAGTGAATGCGATCGCCGGAATGTATCTTTTGGACCAGTGGCTCGCCGACCACGGTTTCATCGTGTTTATGGCCGATGGGCGCGGAACGCCTTTGCGGGGGAATCCTTGGGAGCACGCCATTTCGGGCAATTTTGGGGACATTCCCGTCGATGATCAGGTCGCTGCTCTGCAAGCGGCGGGCGAGCGTTTCCCTGAAATGGATTTGTCGCGCGTCGGCATTTTCGGGTGGTCGTTTGGGGGCTACATGGCCGCGCTCGCGGTGCTTCGTCGGCCCGATGTGTTTCATGTGGGTGTCGCGGGTGCCCCCGTCGTCGATTGGCGCGATTATGACACCTGTTACACCGAACGGTATTTGGGAACTCCTCAAGAAAATCCCGATGGATACAACCGGTCGTCTCTGTTGACGTATGCGGGTTCTTTGCGCAGACCCCTTGTCATCATTCACGGAACTGCGGACGACAATGTTTTGTTTTTTCACAGTTTGAAGTTGTCTGCTGCTCTGTTTCGAGCCGGAAAACCGCACGAACTTGTGCCTCTGCCCGGCCTCACCCACATGGTCCCCGATCCACTCATGACCGAGCGGTTGTGGGGTCGAGTGGTTGGCGCTTTCGCAGCCGTTCTGCATCCCGAACTCGGCCATTTGGCCGTCAAACCGGGCGCAGGTGCTCCGCCCTTCCCCGAACCTATGCCCCTGGCACCTTCGGACACGAACCAGAAAAAGCCGCGCTTTCCACCACGAAATCCAACCGGACCCGCTGGTCCCCGACGGTGACGCGCTTTTCCTGAACGGGAAAACCGGGTCCCGAAACGCGCACCGTATAGGAACCGGCGGCAGGCAAAAAGCGATCGTAGCGACCGTCTCGACAGCGGGTTTGCCAATGTTCTTGCTCGCCGAGGGTTTGTTCGACAATCGAAAGCTCGGCAACGACGGGACGCCCTTTCGCATCTGTCACCGTCCCGAACACCGACGGGCCGTTCAAATACCGATCGAACAGGCGCGTCCACACGGGCCGCATCGCCCACACCACCTGTCGTCTGGCTTCTGGCTGCACTGGATCGCGACGCGCTCCTTCGACAATGTACGCCAGTGTCCCAAACTGTGCGCGAAAGTAGTCTTGGTCCGTTCCGTCGACGGGATAGATGTTCCGGCGAACCAAAATGTCTTTCCCTTGCGGATGTCGTGGAAGTCCCAAAACAAGTTCCTCGGCGACGGACCAAGCCTCATTCGGAGTCGGGCTGACCACATTGTCGATCGTGTACGGCGCAAGCACCGTCACATTTCCCGTGTGATACGAAAGCGACGCGACGAAATGTTCCGCCTCGGCCAGTTGCATGAGTGCGCGCGTTTCCGGTTCCGAACCGGGCCCAGGTCCTCGAAAGTACGCATTTTCGGGCAACGGAGAACTGCCCTTGTCGGCCAGAAAACCCCATCGAAACGGATAGTTCCGATTCAGATCCACTCCGTCGCCGCGATCCGGTTTTCCATTCCCGTTGTTGTCCCGGCCATTTTTTCGTCCGGTGCGCGGAAAACCATTCAGCGAGGCCCAAACTCCGTCAGGATTGACGACTGGCACACACCAAACCACATACTCCTTGAGCCACCTTTGTACTTTCTTGTCCAGCGCGCGATCCACGCGCAGTTCCGTCGCTGAACTGTCCCCCGAACGCAACAACAGCACCTGCGCGACATCCATCGCGAGGTCAATCGAAAACGTCTCGACGCCGTGGTGCGCGCCATTCACCAACATCGTCGGACGCCCATCGTTCCGTCTGATGTTGCGCCCGATCGCCAACGCCCACACATTTCGACCCTCGTGCGTTCGCCCAATCGACACAAGCCGCGTGAGTTTCGGATGACGGTGGTGCAAATCCGAAAGCTTTTGGCGCACCCATTCGTCGCTGTAGCGAGTCGGCTCCGCTTCCTTCTCGGGTGGCTTTTCCGATGCACCGGGCGAAGGGGACAGGGTGGTTTCCCCCGCAGCTTGTCTCCCCCAAAAAACGAAACCGCACAGCAACAAAACATCCGCGCGAAAAACGCTGGCTCGGGTCCATCGGTTGCTGAAAAAAGGGGGCGAGGACAAGGTTCTCGCAGTCTCAAACTCGCCGCGCCAGGCCGTCAAGAGGAAGCTTTTTCGTCATTTGGCAAGTCTGATAAGGTGTCTGTTTATGAAGCAGGATGCGCCGCCCTCAGCGGAAAAAGATGTGGAGGCTCACGAAGTTTTGGCGGAACCCTCGGGCGAGGCCCAGCTTGGTGCGTGGATTTCCGCTTTCGGTCGCATGTCCGACGCGCATCCAGACATGGCTCGCATTCTTCGCGTCGTCGAGCGTTTGCAAGACCGACCGTTTCGGACCCACGTCGTGATTCACGGTGAACCCGGCACGGGCAAAGAGGGTCTTGCGAAATTGCTTCACCGCTTGTTTCACCCAACCGGCGGCCCGCTCGTTCGAGCGAACTTGGCCGGTTGTTCGTCGGAAGAAACCCGAAAGCGACTTTTTGGCACCGAGTCCCTCCTGAAAAAGGAACTTCTGCCTCAAGCGGTCGGGGGTTCTCTGCTCATCGACGAACTGTTGGCCCTTCCGCTCGACGTGCAGGGCCACCTTCACGACCTCTTGCAAAAACACCATCCCGCAGACCCCAAAGCCGTGGTCGTGATAGGTCTTACCGACGGTGATTTGCCGACAGCCGTACACAATGGCCATTTCCGTCACGACTTGGCTTTTCGCCTGCTTCGGTTGGTGTTGCATGTGCCGCCGCTTCGCGAACGACCCCACGACATCGCACACGCCGCGCTGTGGACCTGCAACCGCATCCTTCGCAAATTTCGCCTCGATCGCTCGGCAGAATTGTTCGACCCGAACAAGCCCGAACAGGAGCAGGAAACACGACCTTTCTTCGTCGAGGACGAGGTTTTGGAAACCTTGCGGCAATACCCGTGGCCTGGGAATTTTCGCGAATTGGAAGCAGTTTTGGAACGGGCAGTCATGTTGTACAGCGACGGCGAGAGGCTGTGCAAAACCGATGTGGACGCCGCACTGGCAGACACATGGCCGTGGTTGTGACTCCTATCCCCTGGAAAACCCGTCGCCCGCTGAGTTTTTGTGAAATAACCGCGACCCCTTGAATGTTCCCAAGACAGCCACTAGCTTTCGCGGCAGCACGTTTTTGCCACATAAAGATTCACCACAGGTATTGGAGGACAGAAGCTCTATGTTTGCCGACTTCACTTCTCTCCGTTGGGTTCGCACGGTTGGTTTGTTCGCGACGGGCGTCTTGATCACCGTCGCCTGTAGCAAAGTCACCGTTTCTTGGGATCAACAGGCTTCAGCGGCAGGTGCCGCCACCGCACAAGCCCCTACACCCGCATTGCCACCACCGACCTCTGTCGCACCGCCAAGCCTTCCCCCTGCCACAAATTCGATCGCTGACGCTCGGAATCTTTCGCGAACGTTCTCATCGGTCGCGGAACAAGTTTCCCCCAGCGTCGTTTCCATTCGCGTCGCCAAAAAACAAAAAATCAAAGTCATGCGTCGGGGAAATCCGTTTGGGCGTGACTTTCCCTTCCAGTTTGGGCCGTTTGGTGGACCCTTTGGAAATCCCGAGGAGGAGGGAGAAGACTTCGGCCTAGAAGAACGTCAAGGACCCACCCAGCGTCGGGCTGGTTCTGGCGTAGTGATTGATACCAAAGGCTACATTCTGACCAACAACCATGTCGTCGGTGAGGCAGATGAGATCAAGATCCAGTTCATCGATGGCAAGGAACTGACTGCGAAAGTGCTCGGAACGGATTCTCGCTCTGATTTGGCTGTCGTTCGCGTAGATCCAAAGGACTACCCCCTCAAAGCCGCGCGTCTTGGCGATTCCGAAAAACTGCTGGTCGGCGAGTGGGTCATGGCGATCGGAAATCCCTTCGGCCTCGATCACACCGTCACCGTCGGTGTGATCAGCGCAAAAGGCCGTTCCGGCATCGGTGAAAATCGCGGCAATTACCAAGACTTTCTTCAAACCGACGCCTCCATTAACCCCGGAAATTCTGGCGGCCCTCTTGTGAATTTGGCCGGCGAAGTCATCGGCATCAACACGGCCATCTTGGGACCCGGCGGCAACATCGGCATCGGTTTCGCGGTTCCTTCCGAAATGGCCAAACCCATCGTGAGCGAACTCATTGCGAGCGGAAAAGTTCGCCGTCCGTTCTTGGGGATTTCGATGCAAGCCTATGAACCGGATCTCGCCAAGGCCATGGGAGCACCTGAAAAAGGTGCGTTGGTCATCGGCCTGACGGGTGCTGGGCCTGCCGAAAAATCCGGCGTTCGACGCGGAGATGTCATCGTCAAAGTCGATGGCAAATCCGTCGCCAACAGCCGAGAAGTCCAGCGCCAAGTGTTGACTCACCGCGTCGGCGACAATGTTGCACTTGAACTGTGGCGGGATGGGAAAATCGTCACACTCAACGCCAAAGCCGGCGAGCTTCCTTCTGAAGACGGCCCAGCGAACAATGGACCATCGGACGATTCTGCATCGTCTCCCAAAGCCAAGTTGGGTCTTTCCCTACAGACACTCACACCCCAACTTTCTGAACGATTGGGTCTTCGGAACACGCACGGCGTCGTCATTGATGGTGTCAAGCCCGGAAGCCCGGCTTCCGAGGCCAACTTACGGCGCGGCGATGTCATCACCGAGGTGAACCGCCAGCCCGTAAAATCCATTGAGGAAGCCAACAAGTTGCTCAGTCAACCTCGGCCCGGTGGCCATGTTCTCTTGGTGCTTCGCGGCGACAGCAGCGTCTACGTGTTGCTCCGGCCAGAAACGCCATAGCCGCATAGCCGCATAGCCGCATAGCCGCGCCGCCATAGTCGGCAAGCCGCCAATACCGCGTCCTTTGCGGTTTCTGCCCACCCCCCTTTCGCGACGACAAATCCTTTTTCTCCCACCTTGACAGGCGACACGAAGGCTCGTATGGTCGGCCCACAACCGCCGTGCGCAGGTCTTGGATGACAAGGGAAGGTCCACGGCCTCAGCAGGATGGCTACGGCGACCGAGGTTTCCACTGATGTCCGATTCCTGGTTGGCTTTGCTTTCGTTTCTACTGTTTTCGCTCGCGGTCCCTTTGAGCATGATCGGAGCCGGTTGGCTCTTTCGGGTTCGTGCGAAAAAGGACTCTCCGCTCAAGACACAGACGTATGAGTGCGGCGAAGATCAGGCCGGACCCACTTGGGTCAAATTCCACCCAAGGTATTACGTGCTGGCCCTGTTCTTTGTCCTCTTCGATGTAGAGGCTGCATTCATGTTGCCCTGGGGGGTATCTGTCCGCGAAGTAGGACTTGTGGAAATGAGTCTCTTTGTTGGAATCCTCCTGCTCGGCTGGGGATACGCGGTGAAGAAGGGAGCCCTCCGATGGCACTAGAAGACAACCGGTCGTTTACGCATCCGCTTTACGACTTCATGCTCCAAGTGCCAGGCCTGTCTTTGGCGACCGGCCAAGTGGACAAGTTGCTCACCTGGGGGCTCACCAACGCGCTGTGGATTTTCCCGATGGCCACCAGTTGCTGCGGCATTGAGTTCATGGCCGCAGCAGCGAGTCGTGTAGACCTCGATCGAATGGGGTCCATTGTTCGGGGGACTCCCAGACAAGCCGATGTGATGGTGGTTGCAGGAACCATCACAGTGAAAATGGCCCCTCGAGTGAAAAAACTGTGGGACCTGATGCCCGAGCCCAAGTGGTGCATCGCGATGGGTTCCTGTGCGATTTCGGGAGATTTTTATCGCGACCTCTATCCGACCGTTCCTGGCATTGATACGTTTCTTCCCGTCGATGTGTATGTGCCGGGCTGTCCTCCCAATCCCGAGGCGCTCATGGCCGGCATGTTGCGCCTTCAAGAAAAAGTGCGGCTCCAGCGCGAGGGAAAATGGGCACCCAAAGAAGCCCGGCCAGAAACCGCAAAGATGATCACTCCCGCCCTCAAACGTCTGTCTGACCCCTCGCGCGATCCCAAAACAGACGAGGCGCAGCTCGCAAGCGCATTGAAAGTGACCGGTTCGGACCCCCTCGAAGAATCGCCCACCCCTTTCCGCGAAACCGCGACCCATGAAACGGCGGTGTCTCCAAACGAGGAACTCGATGCCATTTTGCGCTTGCACGAAGCGACTTCGGCAAAGGACGCGCCACCCCTTCTTCCCGTCGAAAAACACCGTTCTTTTGCCAAGACCCTCAAGCAAAAGGGGTTTCGTCAACTCGTGACCGTTGTTGCCTCCCATGTTCCCGCCAAAAAAGATGCAACCGGAAACGCAACGCAGCCCGAGCAGTACGAGGTGGTGTACGGACTCCGTACCATCGGCAAGGGGTCCCAAGTGGTGCTTTGGCGTGTCCGTTTTGAGTCCCCCGATGGCGTGGATTCTCTGTACGGAATTTTTGAGGGTGCCGATTGGCAAGAACGCGAGCAGTACGACTTGGTGGGGGTCCGTTTCGCCGGACATCCTGATCTTCGTCGCATTCTGCTTCCGCACGACTATTCCGGTTTCCCCCTTCGCCGCGATCATGCAGCCGATGCGCCGTGTGCTCCGTGGAGATAGCTCGATGAGTCTTGTGCAAATCAAACGACAGAATCCTCATCTGAGCTTGGAAACTTACGAGCCGGAAGCGGATTTGATGGTCCTCAATTTTGGGCCCCAACATCCCTCTACACACGGCGTGTTCCGCATCCAGCTTTTTCTCGACGGAGAGACGATCGTCAAAGCCGTTCCTGATTTGGGATATCTGCATCGAGGAGTCGAGAAACTCTGTGAACGGCTGACGTATGTCCAAATGACTCCCATTGTGGACAAAAACGACTACGTTTCGCCGATGCACAACGAGCAGGCCATCAATATGGCGTTTGAAAAACTGCTCAATGTCGAAGTTCCCAGGCGCGCCCGCTATCTCCGTACTTTGTTTGCAGAGCTTCAGCGCATCGCATCCCATCTTCTGTGGCTCGGTACCTTCGCGCTCGATTTGGGAGGTGCCATCGGGGGCGGATCGTCCGTCTTTCTGCATTGTTTTCGCGAACGAGAACTCATCCTGGACCTGTTTGAGGAAGTGACCGGAGCGCGTTTCCATTACAACACCCATACCATCGGGGGAAACCGGCACGACATCACTCCTGGCTGGGCAGACAATGTGAAAAAGGCCCTCCTTGTGATCGAGTCGCGCTTGCCCGAATACGAAACCATCACGTACTCCAATCAGATTTTCACAGAGCGAACCAAGGGGATCGGCATTCTCGACGGAGAACTCGCGTTGG
The DNA here is from genome assembly GCA_035328405.1 of Pseudomonadota bacterium. GTDB lineage: Bacteria > Myxococcota_A > Polyangia > Palsa-1104 > JAEUJZ01 > JAEUKA01. The sequence goes on from DAOLIT010000015.1 coordinate 13,058, forward strand.
AACTGGGTCTGACCGGCCCGATTTTGCGTGCAAGCGGAATCGATCACGACCTGCGCCGAGACGCCCCCTATCACGCTTACGATGAAATGGAAGTCAAGGTTGCCACCGCGCAGACAGGAGATTGTTGGGCGCGTTCCATTGTGCGCCTGGCAGAAATCCGAGAGAGCATCCGAATCGTTCGCGCGCTGGTCGATTCAGTTCCAGAGGGTCCCATCTGTGGATACAAACCGATCAAACTCGCCGGCCAAGTCAAGATCGCGCAGGGCCACGCTTACGCCGCCATGGAATCCTCACGAGGGGAACTTGGGACCTATGTCATCGCAGGAGGGGGAGAAGGGAATACGAGCCCCTATCGACTCAAAATACGCCCCCCAAGTTTTCACGCGCTGTCTGCGTTGCCGTATCTTTTGCCCGGTCACATGGTCGCCGATGCCGTCGTCATCCTCGGCTCGCTCGACCCCATCATGGGAGAGGTAGACAGGTGAACGCACTCCTACACGGCTGTCTGTATGGTCTTCCCATCATCACCGTCATTTTGACCATGACCGCAGTAGGTCTGTGGTTTGAGCGAAAACTTGCTGCGCGCATCCACACCCGAAAGGGGCCGACCATGGTGGGTCCGGCAGGGATTCTTCAGCCCATCGCAGACGTGCTCAAAATGTTGCAAAAGGAGCACATCACACCAGCCAAAGCGGACCGAGGTTTGTTCAACTTGGCACCGATTTTGGTCGGCGCTTTTGCAGTTGCCAGTGCCGCTGTCGTGCCGTTTTCACCGTCGGTGGTGGCTGCGGATCTCGATGTAGGGGTCTTGTATGTTCTCGCGGTGAATGCACTCATTCTGATACCGGTTTGGATGGGAGGATGGTCTTCCAACAACAAGTTCGCACTCATCGGAGCGATGCGTGCCGTAGCACAGTCCGTTTCCTATTCCGTGCCCATGGTGTTGTCTGCGCTTGTCCCTGTGATTCTGGCGGGCTCCCTGAGCTTGTCTGACATCGTTCGGTATCAGGTCGATCACCATTGGATCGCAACCTGGCCCACGATTCCTGGTTTCCCCGCGTTCATTTTGTTTTTTCTGTCTTCGCTTGCTGAAGCCAACCGGATTCCTTTTGACATTCCCGAGGCTGAGAGCGAGCTGATAGCGGGTGTTACAACCGAATACACCGGCATGAAGTTTGGTCTTTTTTACATGGCCGAATACATCCACACGTTGATTGCGTCTGCGGTTGCCGCAGCGTTGTTTCTGGGCGGATGGGACGGGCCGGTGTATCCGGGGTTACATTGGATGGTGCTGAAAACACTCCTTCTGTTTGCATCGATTTATTGGTTGCGTTGGTCTCTGTTGCGATTCCGTTCGGATCAGCTCATGACGCTGTGCTGGAAATGGCTGGTTCCTGCGAGCCTCTTTTTGGTCATGGCTGCGGCTGGCATTGCCCAATGGACCCAATCGGGAGGAAGGTAAATGGGTTTCTTCCTCGATTCCCTTCGCGCGCTTGGAACCACGTTGCGGAATGTGTTGCGCCCCGCAACCACCGTTGAATTTCCCGATGTCATCCGCCCGCGCCCCGACCGGCACCGAGTCAGTTTTGCACTCCTCATTGACGAAACGGGGGATGAGGCTTGCATCGGTTGTTTGGCCTGTGAACGAATTTGCCCGTCCCATGTCATCGCCGTCAAACAGGCCCCCAAACGCGAATCCAAAGTGACCGGCAAGAAGCGGGGTTATGCAGAGGACTTCACCATCGACATGGAAGCCTGCATTTTCTGCGAGCTGTGCGTACAGGTCTGTCCGACGGATGCAGTCGTCATGTGTAGAACCCCCGAGGAACCCGGTTTTTGCCGTGAAGATTTGGTCCTCACCATGGACAAGCTGTATGCAAACCAAAAGCTCAGACCGCTTTCTTGGGGGACAGGCGGAAAGCTGATGGAAATGCAGGACCCTGCTCGCGGAAAAGCCGATGCCAAGGCAAAGGGGGGCGATGCAGAGGGCGAAAAGACAGCAGAGACCGGTGCCGAAAAGCCCAAAAAGGTCGTGAAACCCAAAGCCGCCAAAGCGGCACCCGACCCGGCTTCTTCGGGTGTCTCCGTGACTGCAAGTCCCGATGCTGTGGTGGCCTCCGCAAAACCTGCTGCAACAGAACCCCCGTTGGCAATTCCTGAAACGAAAACAGACGTGAAGACAGAACCCAAAACAGAACCGGACGCGAAGGCAGTCCCTGATACTAAAGTGGATGCACAAGCAGACGTGAAAACAGACCCCAAAGTAGACGCAAAGGAGTTGCCGTGATCGAGCAAATCGGCTTTGGCCTCATCGCAGGCTGCATAGTCCTTTCGGCACTGCTCGTCGCGCGGGCCCGGAATGCCATTCATGGTGTGCTCTGGCTCGGTGTGGTGCTCGGTGCCACAGCGGTCCTTTACGTCATGCTACGCGCACCATTTTTGGCGGGAATCCAGATCCTTCTGTATGTCGGCGGAGTCATGACCCTGATGATTTTGGGGGTCATGCTCACTCGGCACGATCAGGAAGAACCCCCGCTTGCGCACAAACGTCCGTGGCTCGCGGGCCTTCTGTCCTGCGGCATGTTGGGAATGCTCGCAAAAGCGATTTTAAGCACTCCCGAATTGCCCTCATCAACGTCTGCGCCCGTCACCACAAAGGAACTCGGACGCGCTTTGCTCACCGATCACGCGCTTGCGTTTGAAACCCTGTCTCTGCTTCTTTTGGCGACGATGATTGGGGCGATTGTGCTGTTGCGCAAAGACCGTCCGACGACCCCTTCTTTGGAGGAGACGCGATGACGCTTGGTTTGTGTCTCATGCTCTCTGGTGCGCTGTTCTGTATCGGTTTGTACGGGCTCCTTAGCCACCGACACGCGATCGGTTTGCTTCTGTCTTTGGAACTCATGGCGAATGCGACCAACATCAATTTCGTTGCCTTTTCGCGTTTTCGCGGAAACGAAATCGGTCAAGTGTTTGCGCTGTTTTCGATCGCACTGACCGTCACGGAAGTCGTGGTGGGTCTGGCGATTGTGGTCCTTCTGCACAGGGCTTGGCGTGACGCAGAGGTCGCCAAAGCCAACCAGTTTAAGGAATAGGAGACGCCTGCGATGCTTCATTCCTCTCATTCGCTCGCGCTCCTCGCCATGCTCACACCGGGGGCCGTCGCCCTTTTGCTGGCGGTGTGCGGGCCTTTGCGCAAACGAGTCAGCGCGATCGTGTTGTCCTGTGCGGCGGCACTCCTTTCGTTTGGTTGCGCAGTGTTGCTTGTCAAATCCCAACTTCACACAGGAACTCCCCTGATTCTGTCGGTGCCTTGGCTGCACGACGGGGGGACTCCTTTTGCGGAAGTCGGAGTACGCATTGACGGGATTTCTTCGTCGATGTTGCTCGTCGTGACCTTTGTTGCTTCGTGCGTCCAGATTTTTTCCATCGGTTATATGCACGATGAAAGCAAACCCTCCCAAGGGCGCTACTTTGCATGTCATTCCCTCTTTTTGACCGCGATGAATATCTTGGTGCTCGCACCCAATCTGCTCCAGCTTTTTCTTGGATGGGAATTGGTGGGTGTTACCAGCTACTTGCTCATTGGGTACTACTTCAAAAAACCGAGCGCGGCCAAGGCTGCGGTCAAGGCTTTTTGGGTGACCAAGTTTGCAGACATGGGACTCCTCATCGGTTTGTTGGTCCTGCGCAGCAAAGGCGGGAGTTTTGATTGGGACGTACACCTTACACCGATGGCAGCAAATGCGGTGACTCTCCTATTGTTCGCCGCCGTCATGGGAAAATCGGCTCAGTTTCCGCTGCATGTTTGGCTTCCCGATGCGATGGAAGGACCGACCCCTGTTTCCGCGTTGCTGCATGCTGCAACGATGGTGGCGGCGGGTGTTTTTCTGATCGTTCGGGGGTGGCCCCTGTTTGAAGTCGCCGAAGGTACGCGCCACATCATGCTGGCCATTGGGAGTCTGACCGCGCTTGTGGCAGCGACGATGGCGCTCTTTCAAACCGACATCAAAAAGGTTCTGGCGTATTCCACCTGTTCGCAACTTGGGTACATGGTTTCCGCGCTAGGTGCCGGTTCTCTGCTCGGCGGCTTCTTTCACCTGACCACGCACGCTTTTTTCAAAGCTCTCCTGTTTTTAGGGGCGGGTAGCGTGATTCACGCAGTTCACTCAAACGACTTGCGCGACATGGGCGGACTATGGAAAAAGATGCCTCTGACGACCCTCACTTTTTTGATTGGTTCGCTGTCCCTGGCGGGTCTGCCGGGTCTGTCCGGTTTCTTCAGCAAGGACCTGATTTTAGAAGCAGTGGGTCATCACGGAATGTCATGGCAGCTTGTGTTTTTGCTGCTTTCCGCGTTTCTGACCGCGTTCTACATGGGACGTTTGCTGTTGAGGGTATTTTTTGGAACAGCGACGGAAAAAGCGGCGCACGCGCACGAAAGCGGAGGCTTCCTGCTGCTTCCTCTGTTGCTTCTGGCAGTGCCTGCGCTGCTTGCAGGATATTTCGGAAAAATGTTCGGCCAGCTTTACGGAAGTGCGTATCACTTCCATTTGGGTACAGTGGGGATCGTGGCCGCGTCGCTGGGTGTCTTGGGACTCCTTCTTGCCTATCTGTTCTACCGAAAAACAGAAGAACATCCGACTGTGCTTGCACCCCTTTTTCGCTTGGTAGAATGGGGTCCCCTGGATCGTTTGTACGAAGGCGGATTTCATCGCGTTGCGCTGCCGTTTGCAGGGCTTGTGGGGTGGATTGACCGATATGTGGTGGATGGTGTCATGAACGTAACGGGTCTGGCGTTTGTCCTGTCTGGCCAGAAGGTTCGCAAAGTGCAAACCGGCATCGCGACAGACTACGTGCTGGCGACGGTGTGCGGTGTGCTTGGTTTGCTGGTTTATGGAGTCCTCCGATGACCGATCATCTTCTGTCGTTCATCGTAGCGGCACCGTTTGTGGCGGCGCTCGTTGTGATGTTTCTGCCCGCCAAACAGCACGGTTTGATTCGCGTTGCTTCTGCGCTAGGAGCACTCCTGTCTTTGATTGGGAGTCTGTATGTCGCGACGCTTTACAACCCCCAAGCAGGCGGTCTGCAACTTTCGGAGGTTTATCCACTGGTGCCCTCTTTGGGAATCGATCTGCGTTTGGCCGTAGATGGTTGGGGTGTGTCGCTCTTGATCCTGACTGGGGTGATCATTTTTGCCGGTGTGCTCGCGAGTTTCGGTCTTTCGGATCGGCCCAAAGAGTTCTTTGTTTTGCTGCTGGTTCTCGTCGCTGGCGTGTTCGGTGTATTTGTCTCCCAAGACCTGTTTGTGTTCTTTCTTTTTTATGAAATTGCGGTATTGCCGATGTATTTGCTCATCGGCATTTGGGGGTCCAGCCACAAAGTAACAGAGGCCGGCCCCCTTCGCTTCGTTTGGAAGTGGTTTGACATTGGGGGCCGCGAGTATGCCGCGATGAAACTGACGCTGATGCTTCTGGTCGGTTCGGCGTTCATTCTGGTGGGCCTCCTTGCGCTCTACTTCCAATGTGGGGCCAACACGTTCGACATGGCGGTGCTCGCCAAAGCTCACTACCCAAAGAGTTTGCAACTGTGGACGTTTGTCTGCTTCTGGTTGGGTTTCGGTTCGTTGGCCGGTGTCTTCCCCTTTCACACATGGTCGCCGGATGGCCATGCGTCCGCACCGACGGCAGTGTCGATGCTTCACGCGGGTGTGCTGATGAAACTTGGGGCGTTTGGTGTGATGCGCATCGGCATGATGATGCTTCCAGAAGGTGCTCAATTCTGGGCCCCCGTGGTGGGAGGGGTTGCGGTCGTCAATGTGGTGTACGGAGCGATGTCTGCGCTGTCACAAAAGGACCTCAAATACATCATCGCATACTCCTCTGTGAGTCACATGGGAGTCGTCATGTTGGGCGCAGCCACGTTGACCCAAACGGGATGGAATGGGGCCGTGTATCAAATGTTTGCGCACGGAATCATGACCGGTTTGTTTTTCGCTTTGGTCGGTCACATTTATGAACGCGCCCACAGCCGCGAAGTCGCGAAAATGGGAGGTTTCGCGACCGTGATGCCGGGCGTTGCAGCGTTCTTCACGTTGGCGGGTTTGTCGTCGCTGGGGTTGCCTGGTACCGCCGGTTTTGTGGCCGAATTTTTGGTCTTTGCCGGAGGCTGGCAGAGTCCGCATCCGTGGTGGTCTGTGTGTGGCGTGCTCGGCGCGTTTGTGACTGCGGTGTATGTCCTGCGGGTCTCTCGCGCGGTCTTCTTTGGCGCGGGTCCTTCCGACCATTTTCACGATCTGCGCGATGCACGAAGGGTCGAATGGGCACCCTTGTGGATTTTGGGAGGCACGTTGATTTTGTGCGGTGTGTGGCCCCGGCTTCTGCTTGATTTCATCGACCCCGCGACGAGCAGTTACCTGCGGATGGCGCTTTCGGCAGGAGGCCTGTGATGACATTGGATCTGCTGAAGCCGATTTGGGTGGAACTGTTTGTCTTTGCGGGGGCGCTCCTGGTCCTTTTTGTGGATTTGTTCCTGTCGGACAAAGCACGCAAACATCTTTCGATGCTGACGGCGTTGCTTTTGACGACCGCGTTCTTCCTTTCCACGACGCTGGATGGAAGAGGGCCCATCGGCCTTGTGTACGTCGGAAATGCGTTCTCTGTACTGGTCAAACAACTCCTTTTGGGGTGCGCTTTTCTGTGCGTGCTGGGCGGAAGGGAATTTGTAAACAGGGCGACTCCCAAAAAGCAGGGGGAATTCTATTTTCTGCTGCTCTTGTCTCTTGGGGGGATGATGCTGTTGTCGGGAGTGCGGGATTTGATTCTGCTTGTGGTCTGTTTTGAACTGATGGGGGTTCCGCTGTACATCTTGGCCACTTGGTTTTCAGAGGAAGCAACTCCTGAGAAACTTCAACTTGCGGTGCAACGAGGCGCAGAGTCCGGTTTGAAGTTTTTTCTCGTCGGTGGATCTTCAACGGCGGTCACGCTCTTTGGTCTGTCTCTGCTGACCGGAACAGCGGGAGGCACGCATTTTGACGCACTCCTTTCGGCCCCACAGAGTCCTCTGTCCGTGATGGGAATGTTGCTGGTGCTGGGCGGAATGGGTTTCAAAATTGGAGCGGTTCCGTTTCACATGTGGGTTCCCGATACGTATCAGGGGGCGATGACTCCTGTGGTGGCCTTCCTATCGGTGGCACCGAAAGCGGCGGGTCTTGTGACATTGACGGTGCTTGCGCAAAAAGCGATTCCTGGGAGTCTCTGGAAACAGGCCTTTGTGGGTCTGTCTGTGCTGACGATGGTGGTCGGGAATGTGATGGCGCTGCCGCAACGGAATGTGAAGCGTCTTTTGGGATATTCCGGCGTCGCGCAGATTGGCTACATGCTGCTGGGTTTGTGTGTCGGAGATGCGTACTCCCTGGGCATGTTGCTGTTTTATCTGTGCGGTTATGCAGCAACGAACATCGGCGTTTTTTTGGTCGTACACGCGGTTTCGGACACAGAAGGGGACGATTCGCTGGAGGGTTTTGCGGGTTTGGCGAAGCGTTCTCCATGGCTGGGCATGGCGCTCTTGGTGTTCCTGTTGTCTTTGGCCGGGATTCCGTTTGTGGTGGGTTTCTGGGCCAAACTGTACATTTTTATGGCAGCGTTCCAGGCGGGTTTTGGGGGGTTGGTTGTCGTCGGTGCGGTGCTCGCCGTGGTGGGTCTGTTCTATTACTTGCAGGTGGCCAGGTCGGCGTATATGGCCCCTCCGAAACAAGCCGAGCGGGTGTTTGTTACGCCGTGGCTTGCGCTGACGATTGTCTGTTGTCTGCTGTTGGTCGTGGGAATGGGAGCGTACCCCGGCCCCTGGATCGAGACGTGCCAAAAAGCGGCTGAATCCCTCTTGTCGGGCCCCTAACGCTCGTCTTTGAAATTCCTAGGAGTCCCCAATGGTTTCCGAGGCTATTTCCTAGAAAAAGACCGGGTTTGAGACGGCGAAAGGTCTGCGACCGGGGTGAAGGGGGGACAGGTCCTGGCCTTCGGAAGAGGCGTGAAAAATCACCCAGTGGTTGAGGCGACCGGGCTTGCCTTGGACGGTCACGGTGGTTTCATACTTGCGGCCTTGCGGGGTGACGGTTTCGCGAAGGGGTTCTGTGGAAACGGTGTCTCCATCGACGATGGTTTCAAGTGTCTTTGCGGACAACCAGCTCGGACACTGAACGGTCACTTGGAAGGGAATGGGGCGGGCTGCACCCCGCACGATGTCGCCGGGGCCCTCTCCATCGGGGCCTTGCACAGTCAGATACAGACCCCCTGAAATGGTGGCTTTTCCGGCGCGGAGTGCGTCACGGACAGCCTCGGCACTGAGGCGGCTTGGGTCGTCGTGACCAATTCGCAAAAGGGTGCGCGGATACCCAACCGGGCTGTTGCGTAGGTGATGTGAATCGGAGCTACCGACGGCCCAGATTCGCTTTCCTCCGTTCAAGAGGGCAAACCAGTCCTTCACGATCTTTGCGCGGTTCGATTCAAAATCACTGTCGTTGAAGACTTCGAGCGCGCCGTATTCCTCGCTGTACAGCGTCGGGTCGCCGGTCAGCGTCTCGCGATCAAAACCGACTGCGGACAGATAGCCCCCCATTCCATCAGAACGAGGATGGTTGACGATGAGAACGGGTTTTTCGGGCAAGTTGGCGATGGTGTGAAACACTTCAGGGGGCTTTTGTCCGTACCAACCGACCGCACCCCTGTTGGCTTGCTCGGGGCGAGGGAAGATGGGAACGATGCCGAAGTGCCCCCATGAGAACGTCGTAAATTCCTCGGAGGGCATTCCGAATGCAAATGCGGTGAGCCCGAGTTTTTTGACGATGGGTTGGAAGTCGATGATGTATTCATGTTCGCTGGAAACAGGAATTTCGAGACCGTCGGCGATTGCTCCCTTCACTTTGTATTCCGCATCATCGGAGGAATCAGCGGAATGATAGGAATGGATGTGGAAGTCGGCGCTCAGGAATTGGGGGGATTGGACAGAGTGGGACAATTCAACGCGGATTTCGCGGGTTTTGCCGGATTCGATCACCAAAGTCTGTTCAGACAATTCCCATTCATAGCCTCGGCTGACCACAACACGATGGGAACCGGGAGGAAGCGGAATCTTGGCGTTTCCGGTCACAGCAAACTCTTGCACGCTGCGCCCGTTTGTCTCGTCCTGGACACCATGGGAGGCCGGGAATTTGGGCGCTCCCGCGACGGGGATCACTTGGATGCGTGCAGGTATGGGTGTGCCCCTCTCCTTGTCGAAGACTTGGACGTGCAAAAGACCTTGGGTGGGCAATTCAAGGGCGGCGGTGGTGTCGGTCTGCAAGACCGTTTTTTTCGCAGAGGGTGCAAAACCGTAGCGGGTTGCAACCAGATCGACAGACTCCTTGGGAACGTGAATCACAAACTCCCCTTTGTCGTTTGTGAGCGTCCGGGACAGATAGCTTCCATCTGCTCGGAGGGCATGCACAAACGCGCCAGTCTCAGGGGTCCCAGAGGTATCTTTTGCGATGCCAGAAACGGTGCGATAGGGGGTCTCTTGCGTGACACGACGCACAGTCTGTACCAAGCCATCGGAATGAGGCTCTCCGACGACAAAATCCAGATAATCAATGCCGAATGTACTGCACGCGGGAACCTCGAGACCACTGCCGCGTCCCACGAGCGCCCCGGATCGAGAAACGAGCGGAACAAACGCGCCGGACAAAAAGCGAATCGCAAATGTGCTGTCTTGCGCGTCAAAACCGAGCCAATTGTGTTCCCCTTTCGGTGTGTCGTATCCAGTCCCTTGGGCAAACAATTGGTGGCGGCTGGATTGGAAAAACACGAAGAGTTGGTGGTGGTACAGGGGCAGCGTTTCGTCGCGCGTGTTCACAAGATGCAACCGCATCCGTACATGCTCGGCCCCCGGTTCCAGGATGTAATCGACTGCGGCGGGCCAATCCAAATCGAGCCCAAACGCATCGCCTAAAAATTCCAAAAACGGCAAGTCCGCGAGCACCCCTGATGCGCGCACAATGGCCGCTTTGCCGTCGGAACCATCCGCCAAAACGGTGACAGTCTCGGCCTTGAGCACCTGCCGACCGAGCGCCCACAAAGTCTCGCCATACACCGAACGGCCCAGCGGTTTTCCATCATCTCCAACGCGGTCGAGCGCGAGAACTTCCCCGCCGAACGGTTGGTAGCCATCCGAGACGCCAGGCGCTTCGATGTACGCCGCGATTTTGTCATTCGTCAGCACGAAATCCCCCGTTCGCACCGGATGTCGCGCCGTCGCTGGTTGGCGAATCCACGCCGCATCGGTGATTTGTCCCGCCCTCGCTTGCTTGGCCGCCTTGGCGCCCAGCGGATCGCGATGGCCTACGGGGTCTCCCGATGGCATTCGGCTTTTTTCCGAAAGCCCTTGCGCCTCGCACGGACCAGGTGGCGTATTGTCACCGTCGGAAACAGGTACATCGTCCTTTTGACATCCGATCGAAAACGCCAAACCCAGCGCGGCCAAAAATCCACACAAAGGAACACATCCACGCATCGCAGACCTCCTATCGGAGGCACTAGAACAAAAAGAGACCGCTTGCTGCAAGCGTTGGTTTGCAGCTCGGAAATCTTCGTTTTGTATCGAGTCAATCCACGACCGGCAGGTGGCGCGCTGGCGAATTGCGGCGCAGGTCGGGGCGCAGGTCGGGGCGGCGTTCGGCCCACGCGGCGGCCACATCAACGTCGAGCAAATGGCTCGGGCGAACGTTTTTCAGTGCGTGGAGCATCACTTGGCGAACGTCGGGAATGGTTTGCTCCAGATCGCGCAGAAGTTTCTCGACATGTTTGCGTTTCTGTCCGTCTTGGGAACCGCACAAATTGCACGGCAAAAGGGGATATCCGGCCAAGCGAGCATGTTCTGCGATGTCTCGTTCGGCGCAATCGACCAGAGGCCGAATCACGCGAAACCGACCGTCGTCGGTGGTGTACTGTGCAGGCATTGCTTGCAACTTCCCTGCGTACAGCAAATTGAGCAGAAGCGTTTGCAGCGTGTCCTCTCGGTGGTGGCCGAGCGCGATTTTGCGACACCCCAGCCGTTCTGCCGTCGTGTACAGCACGCCGCGTCGCATTCTGGAACACGGCGCGCAATACGTTTCGCCCGGCTGAGTCAGCTTTTTCACAACGCTGTACGTATCGGCTTTTACAATTTCGTAGGGTGCGCCAAACGCAGCCAACCACTCTTGCAGCGGAACTCCGTCGTAGCCGGGTTGCCCTTGATCGATGTGAACCGCCACCAGCTCGAAACGAAATGGGGCCCTCTTTTGCGCCTCGCACAGAAGATGGAGCAGCGTGTAACTGTCTTTTCCACCTGAGACAGCGACAAGAATCCGGTCGTCCTTTTCAATCAGGCCATCGCGCGAAACCGTGCGCAAAAGGGTACGCAAAAGACTTCTCGAAACCTCATGCGACAGCGTTTTCGCCAGGGCTTGTCCAACGTGTGTCTTGGGAGACTTGACAGGGTTCATCGGCACAGGGCTCGCATGATACATTCGAGAGGGCAAGCCATAAAAAAGCTCTGCGCTTATCGCTTAGCGAACTTCCCGTGGGCAAGGAACAGGAAAAAAAGTGCTTCACCTGCATGAGCAGCTATCCGGCGGCGTATTCGTCGTGCCCGCGTTGCCAGTTGCCGCTCGTGTTTCCCGTCATCGGGAAAGTTTGGCACGTCGATCGCTTGATCGGACGCGGCGGCATGGGCGCGGTGTTTCTGGCCCACCACATCGAAGATCCCGCGAGGCTCTCTGCGGTCAAGGTCCTCAACATCACGGTTGGCGACCAGCGCCAAGACCGGCAGGAAAAACTCGCGCGTTTTGCCCGCGAAGCTGAGGCCCTTGGACGATTGAAACACCCCGCCATCGTCGAGCTTTACGACTTTGCGCGCGAAAAAGACGGCTCGCTCTACATGGCGATGGAGTATCTGCAAGGTGTGCCGCTGTCCCGCGTTCTGTCCGAACAAGGCCCGCTCGAACCCCAAGATGCGGTCGCGCTGACCGTCCGAATGCTATCCGCCGTAAGCGCCGCCCACCGAGTCGGAATCATCCACCGGGATATCAAGCCGGATAACATCGTCGTGTTGGTTGATCCTGAAACGGGGGAAGGAGGGGTGCGGTTTGATCGGATCAAGATGGTGGACTTTGGGGTGGCGCGGCTCAAAGACGAGGCGGTGACAGAGGCCGGACACGCGCTCGGCACGCCGGTCTACATGGCCCCGGAACAGGCGCAGGGCAGCGAAGTGGACGAGCGGGCGGATGTCTACAGCGTTGCGGCGGTGCTGTACGAACTGTTGTCGGGCAGGCCGCCGTTTTTGCCTCCAGAAGGACCCAACTCGAATCTGTTTCTGCTCGCGAAAATCATGACGGCGGACCCGACGCTGCTGCGGGAATCGCGACCCGAGGTTTCGCCGGCGCTAGAGTCAGTGATCGATCGGGCGCTGTGTCGAGACAGAACACTGCGGTATTCCACGGCGTCGGATTTTTCGCAGGCGTTGCTGGCCGCATCGGCGCAACCGCAGGAACGTCTGTGGATTCGTCCGCAAACGGTACCGCCGCTTCTGTTGCCGCCGCTGGTTGCGCAGGCGGTGTCTCCGTCTCGCCCGTCGCCGATTTCGCGCACGCTGCCGCCTGCGGTGCGTTCGAGCGCGTCGATTCCGCCTGTGCTGCGGACCCCGCCGCTCGGTCTGTCTCGGTCATCGTTGACGACTTCCGCGATTGGGCGTTCGGCGCTGAACAGCGCGGCGATCACACCGTCCAATTCGGCGCTGCACACGTTGCGATCGGACGGGGTGCCTTTGTCGTCGATTTCGTCTTCCCCGAGCGGGTCCTATTCGGGCGGTGTCTCGGGCGCATTTCCAAGCTCGATCAGTTCGGGAGTGCGACCGCCCATCACGCCATTGCCCCGTTCAGCGCAAACACCAGCGCCGGTTGATTCTTCAAAATCGGCGCTTTCGTCTCCCAAAAGCCGATCGAATGCACACCGCGTCCTCATCGCGCTCTTGTATCTTGTCGCCGTGGCGGTTTTGGTGGGCAGTTTGCTGTGGGACCGTTCGTCCTGCCAGCCGGGTGCCTCTCGAAACGGGGCCGCACACATCACCAAATAGCCAGCCAGAGCGTCCAACATGGAACCCCCGAATTCGCAACCACGCGGAGGTCGCCGAGCCTTTTCCATCGGTTTGCTGATCTGTTTTGCGGCAGGAGCGGTGTGGTGGGGGGCACGACTCCCAACCAGGCTGTTTTTTTCGCAGGCGCAAACGCAGACGTTCGACGAGATAGAACCTCACATCGCGGCTTTCCAAGATGAAGTGGCGCTGTGTGCGATGGAAGTTTTGGCGAAAAAGGGGGATGCCGAACCTGCGGGGGACGGTGGCGCGAAGAGCATCATCGTGCGACGGTATCGCGCGGGCCAAACGGAGCCATTCCGCACCGAACGACTGACCGGGCCGGACAGACGCCGTTCCGCAGACCCCACGCTTGCGTATGGGAAAGACGGGACGCTCTATTTGACGTGGCTTTTGTTTCGGGCGGAAGACCAGCATGGATCGGAACCGTTCGACATGGGCATCGCGGTGGCAAAGGCACCTCGTGCGCAGCCTTTTTCGGCACCGTTTCTGGTCGCAAGCGCAAAGCTTGGGGAATACGACAAACCGTGGACTTCGATCGGGGCCGACGGATCGCTGCACATCGTGTTTCGGTCTTCGGATCGCTTGGTCGCCGGTCTGTCGCTGGTGACGCTTTCGGAAGGCGGTGTTCGGCACGAACGTACAGTGCTTTCCGAAGCGGGTTTTACGGGCGCACTGCCGACGGTGTGCAGCGATGCGTCTTCGGACACGAATTTTGTCGCGTATGTGCGTCCAGAACGAGGCATTGAAGGTTTCTTTTTCGATGCGTCGCGGGTCGATCCGGTCCTGCTTTTGTCCGAAAAAGGCGACCGCGTGGCGATGGAAGGGCCTTCGTGCGTCGTTTGGGGCCATCGCGCTGATGTGTTGTTTGGCGATAGCCCGCTGCCTTGGGACACGCGCATGTCTCCGCTGCTTGAGAAACTTGTGGTGGTCGAGGCCGAGCGCGGAAAAGGCGTGCTGCGACGCCGCATGTTCCAGGAAAAAGGAACGCAGTTCTTGCATCCCATGCTCGCGCAGCTCGGGTTGCCTGCGCCAAACGGACAACACGGAGGGCCGGGAAACAGCGGTGGTTTGCGGATTGCGTCGCTTTCGGTTCCGCAAGACAAAACACGGTCCGGCGCGCTCGTGCTCCTGGGTTTTCCGTGGGATTTGTCTGCGCAAGAACCGCCCACAAAAGCCACGTTGGTTGAAAAACTCCCGCTGTCCGCAGAACGGGATTCACTGCTTTGGCCCGGTGACTATCTGGGACTTTGCCAAGCCGGTGATCGCATGGCTGTTGGCTACATTGAGGCTGAAAAACAGCGAACCGCGCGCCTGCTGCGAAAGTAGACGCGAAGGTAGAACCGGAAACGGTTTTGGGGGAGATGAGTGCGAAGGGGGGAAAATCAGAACTTGGCGGTCAAACCGAGGCGGCCATAAATCGGCGTGTCGTGGATCGGGAAGATGCGGTTGAACTTGTCCGTGAACATGTGTCGTTCTTTCTGACCCGGAGCGCCTTCCAAAATGCCGTACAAGTTGACCTGAGAAGTCAGGGCCAGCTCGATCGCCGCTTGCAGCATGCCTCGGACTTCGGTGAATCGCTCCAGGACACCCGTGCCGTCCACTTGGAAATCTGGCAGGTTCTTGTCGTATTTGCGCGTGCCGTTATACGACTCGACGGCGTAAATCGCGCTGGGGAAGCCGGTGTTCGCATCGTAAGAGCGGCCCACGCAGCGATCGCCCGTGTGCTCCGCGCCCGCTATCGGATCGCCCATGCGCTTGAATTCGTTGGGATCATTTTTGTACAGGGTGGACAAGCTGTCGGCAGCCGGGCAGTTCCGATCCGAATACACCTGCAAGTAGACCTTGCCCGTCAGCTTCACTTTGTTTCCGGCCAGAATTGTGACTGGCACGCCCAGCTCCCAACTGAAGCTGTTTCGACCTCGGGGTCCCCCGCCGCCGCCCACCAACATGTGCAAACCGAGGGCAAACGGCCCTTTGCGCATCGCCTGGAAGCGAATCGTGCCTGCGGCTTCGTGGTCCGTGTAGAAGTTCGACCGAAACTCTGCGCCGATGTCGAGACCGATCTCGCCGAGCACATTGTTTTTGGCCTTCCACACACCGACGGTCAGCCGACCATTTCCGATCCACGGATAGCCGCTGCCGATGTCTGCCGTGAAGCTGCCAAATTTGTTCGTGACCGCCGAGAACGAAGACAACCCGCGCCGAACTTCTTTGGGATCTTCTTCTTTTTCTTTCACTTTGGTCAGCATGACGCTTACCTGCGCCGTGTCCCCCGAAAGCACGTTCGTTTGCTCGATTTTGGATTCATAACCCGGCATTTGGAACTCGACCGTATGCGGCCCCTGCGAGACGTTTTCGCGCGTCATCGGCGTCTGTCCAACCAGCACCCGGTCGAGCATGACGAACGCACCTTTGGGTTCCGACGCGATGTACAGCTTTCCGACGTTCCGCAAGTTCAGCGTGACCACTTCCGTCGAACCCGGCGCGAGCACAACTTCTTTGCTGTCTTGGCCAAAACCGTCCTTTTTGACCACCACAATGACCTTGCCCGACGAAACTTCGATGCCTTGGTCCGCCAGCGCCGCCGTCTCGTCATACCGACGACCGTTCACATAGTATTGAGCGCCGTCGATCGGGTTTGCCATCACGATGCGGACAGTGCCCACCTTGCGCGTCATCGCGTCGCCTTCCATCTCGACCCGTTCCACCCGAGGTTTGCCCGCTTCGATCTCGACGACTTTCGTGACCGGTTTGTGTCCTTTTGCCTTCACCGTGATCGAGTGTTGCCCCGGTGCCAAACTGATCGGCTGTCCCGGCCCCCCTTTGGAAATTCCGTCCACCTGTATTTCGGCATCGCTCACACCCGTCACCACCATCAACGTGCCCGCAGCCGGAGGAGGCGGGGCCGTTGTCGCAATCACTTTGGTCTGTTGACCGCCCACCACACGCACATTCTGACGCCATGGGGGCGACCCCGGCTCTGCGCGCCGAACTTCCACGACGTGCTCGCCTTCGGTCAAATTCTCGACGACCACCGGAGCTTGGCCTTTCGGCTGCCCGTCCACCACCACGTCCGCCGCCGCGTCCGCCGAAATGATCAAGCCCCCCGTTTTCACATCCGAGGCCATGATGACCCACACGGGCCGAGTCTCTGCCGACTTCACTTCCACCGTCTCGGTGTAGACCTTCATGCCCGGTTTCCGTACTTCGACCAAGTGCCGACCCGCAGGCAGATCCACAAGTTGCGGCACCGAGCCCGCCGGTTGTCCGTCCACGAAAATCTCGGCACCCCGCGCCGCATCGTTCGTCGCCGGATACTTGATATCGAGCCGAGCCGGTGCTTTTTCAAACGGGAACACAAACTTTTGCGCACCCGCGATCGTCACCGTTTGCTCAATCGGCCTATGCCCTTCAAGTTCCAGCCGCAACTTGTGCTGGCCTTTTGGAATCCGAACTTTTGTCGTGGGACCTGTCTTTTCGGACTGCATCGAACCATCGACAAAGATCGTTGCACCGGGCGGACTTGTGTCGATGGTGATGCGCGGTGCGACCTGAGCCTGGGCCGCGCGGGGTTGGAGGAGGGCCAAAAGGGCCAACAACAACGAATAAAAACTGTTCCTGATAGGGCTAGCGAGCATCGGTACAGGTTCTCCTGCTCCAAAGTCGGGTTTTTGCCGCGCTGCCGTGAGGGTTTGATTCCATGAGTGTTGCTTGTCGTATCGAGAAGCGATTGCGCAGCCGTTGTGACATTTCAACAAAATTTCCGCCCACGTTCAACAGGAACGGTGCGAAGTAGCCGGAACTTTGCTCGCAATTTCAAAAGAGACCCAATCGGAACGGCAGAGGAGTTCAGTCACACCGAGGGCGGCGTTTTCCTGTCTCGCCACACACGCCCTGCAAGCGTGAGCAACACCACCACACACGAGACCATCAGAATCGCCGTACATCCCGTGTTCATCACCGCTTTCCACCGATTCGGATCGCGGCTGAAGTTGTGAACGATCGACTCCCATCCCGCCGTAAGGGTCGTCGTGCCCACCCACAACATCGGCAGCGCCGGAATCAAGCCGTACCGTCTACGTGTCGGATGATTCCTCACAATGAACGCCGTGCCCACCGCCAGCGCCGTCGTCGCAAGCAGTTGGTTCGCAATCCCGAGCATCGGCCACAGCGTCGAAATCGTCCCCGTATACAAAAACCCACCCCAAAACACCACCACCAGAATCGACGACAGCCACACTCCGGGCACAAAGTCGTGCCGCGCAAAACGCGCGTCCAGCCGCCCCAACATGTCCTGCATCAAGAAGCGCGCGACCCGCGTCCCTGCATCCACCGTGGTCAGGATGAACACCGCCTCAAACATCACGATGAAGTGATAGAAGTAGCCGAGCAGTGCCCGCGCCCTCGGCAGTTCCGCAAAAATCTGCGCAAAGCCCGCCGCCAAGCTGACTGACCCGCCCGTTCGTCCTCGCAATTTTTCCCCCACCAATTCCGACATCAAATCGATTTCCACCGGCGTCATTCCGAGTTTCGCAAACACGTTTTCCGGCACATTGATCGCAAAATAATCCGCCGGGTGCAGACACGCGGCAGCCACGAGCGACGTGATCGCCACAAGACCCTCCAGCAGCATTGCTCCGTATCCGATGGGACGACAGTCTGTTTCCTTGTCGATCAACTTGGGAGTCGTTCCCGACGCAATCAGCGAATGAAATCCACTGATCGCTCCGCACGCCACCGTGATGAACACAAACGGAAACACCTTTCCTTTCAGAATCGGCCCCCCACCTTCCACAAACGATGTGATCGCCGGCAGTTTGAGTTCGGGATTGATGAACATGATCGCCACGACCAGCACCGACAGCGTTCCCAGCTTCATGTACGACGACAGATAATCTCGCGGCAAAAGCAGAAGCCACACCGGCAACACCGATGCCAAAAGTCCATAAGCCGCGATGCACAACACCAGCGCCGGAAACGACAGCGACAGATACGGTGCCAGCCACGAGTGCGCCACCGTGTCTCCATACACGACTGCGAACACAAGCAGAGCCACTCCCAAAACCGATGCGATGTGCAGCCTTGTCCCGTGGCTTTCCCCTCGCAGAATCGCCCCCATGAGCAGCGCAATCGGAATCGTCAGCGCAATTGTGAACGTCGCCCACGGACTTCCCTCGAGGATTTTGACGACCGCAAAACTCATCGCAGAGATCGCTATCGTCACCGTGAAAAAAATCGCCAGTGTTGCCACCGCTCCCGCCCGCTTTCCAAGCTCTGCATGAGCCAAAGACGAAAGAGACTTGCCCCCCGATCGCACGCTCGCCGCCAGCGTCACAAAATCGTGGACCGCTCCCGCCAGCGTCACCCCGATCAAAATCCACAACCATCCCGGCAAAAAACCAAACTGTGCCGCCAGCACCGGCCCAATCAGAGGCCCCGCTCCCGTAATCGCCGCGAAGTGATGCCCAAACAGCACCCACTTCCGCGTCGGTACGTAGTCCTTCCCATCCCGTCTTTCATGCGCCGGAGTCTGCCTGTTTGCGTCCAGGGCAAACACCTTCGACGCAATGAACGCCGAGTAAAACCGATACGCAATCGCCATCGCACACAACGACGCCAAAAAAATCGGCAAAGCATGGATGCGCAACGTGTTCCCACTCCTTTTTCAAGGACTTTCGCAAAGCCAAGCCCCGCGCACCAGTCCTTACCGTTTGGTTTCTTCGGTTCTTTTGGGATCTGCAAAAACCGGCATTCCGCCGTCCGAATTGCGCAGTCTCCGAAATTCGTCGCTGATTGAACCCATCGGCTGCGGATTTTCGTCTGCCGCTTTGTGGTTTTCTTCCGGGAGCCACAGGATCAGCACACTCCCCTTTCCCGGAAGACTCTCTGCCGTGATCGCGCCTCGATACTGACGCACGATTCCGTAGCACATCGACAGACCCAAACCGATCGCTCGATTCGAGGATTTCGTCGAGAAAAACGGTTCAAACAGTCGTCGCATGGTCTCTGTGGACATCCCGATTCCCGTGTCCTCTATGCGAACTTCCACGTACCGTCCGGGAGACAAGTTGTTGCGCGCCCCTTCCGGTCCCACCAAGACATTCCGCGTCGTCACTTTCACCTGGCCGATTTCAGGAATCGCGTCCTTTGCATTCACCAAAAGCTGCACCAGAACTTGTTCAAGCTGTCCCACATCCACCACCACCGTCCACAGGGGCTCTTCCAGATCCAGCCTGAGTTCAATGTCATCGCGCAATAGCCGCCGCAGGATTTGCTGATTGTCCCGCAAAATTTCATTTACATTGCACGAGCGCGGTGTTCCCCCTTGCCTTCGCGAGAAGGCCAGCAGTTGTCGCACCAGCGTCGCTGCACGTTGCGCCGCCTCTTTGATCTCCAGCAAGTCTGCTTGCCCAACATGGTCTTTCGGGAGTGTTTCCCCCAGCAGCTCTGCATTCCCCGAAATCACCACCAACATGTTGTTGAAATCGTGCGCGATTCCGCCTGCCATTCGGCCCAGCGCATCGGTTTTCTGCGCTCTCAAAAGTTGCGCTTCCAACGACCGCCGCTGTTTCACATCACGAAACACAGCGACGTACTGAGCGACCTCTCCATCTTCATCTCGTTGCGACGAAACAGAGTATTCCAAAACCAGTTCATGGCCCTGCGGACTCACAAACGTACCACTCTGTACCGCCATGGAATCGCTGATGTGTCGCGTCAGCTCACGCACAAGATCGACCCCCGTCAGCAATTCCAACGGGTGTCCCAACATCGTTTTTTGTTCGGAACGAAACAACCGTTCCGCAGCGCGATTCATGTACGTCACTTGCAATGTTGCCGTCGCTGCCACCACTGCATCTGCCACGCTTTCCAGGATTTCTGCCTGAAACCGGAGTTTCCGTTCTGCTTCTTTCAGCGGCGTGATGTCTGTTCCAGACACCACCAACCGCCTCACATTCCTCGCCTGATCTTTTTGAGGAACTGCCGCAAGCAGGAGCCGCTGGTGCTTGTCCCCAGACCGGATGCGATCTTCGTTGCGCTGTGCTTCTCCGGTGTCCAGCGCGCGCCGCACCATGGACTCTGTTATCTTCAAGTATCCGTCGGCAACAAGCTCTCGATAGGTCTTCCCGAGAGACTTCCCTTCCGGCATTCCGAACAACTGGGAAACACGCGGATTCACCGCAGAAATGCGCAGCTCCCCCTGCTCGTCTACATCGAATACAGAGACACCAATGTCCAAGTCTGAAAAGACCTTCATCAAGAAAATTTCTCGTTCCCGCACGATCCCAAGCAGGTGATCAATCACGATTCCTCCCAACGCAATCACAGCCATTTGACAGAGCGCGCGGATCGCCAACGCGGCAGTGGTGGTTGTTGGGACAGACGTTCCCGTTCGTCGCTGAACCAACGTCCAATATCCCGCCGCGACCATCAAAGAAATCGTTGCAAAGTAGATTCCCTTTCGTCCGCACCGAAAGCCCAAAAAGAGCATCGGAACGACAGACAAAAGAACCCAACAGGACGAAAGGGGGCCTCCATGAAGACTCAACACAACGGACAGAAGGACTCCCCAAGAAATGATCGCGACCGCCCATTTCGTCGAGAATCGGTGTGCGAACAAGGCGATCGCCGCACTTCCGCTCAACAACAGAACTTGGGTAACAAAAATGCTTCGAGATGAATCAGAAAACGTGTGAAACAAACTGATCGGAAGAACCCCCAGCCCCAACAACAGAAGTGCAAGCAGACTGTTTTGAAACAACCTGAATACCGAAATGTTGGCCATCGGCAGGCCATCCAGACTGGGAGACCGCTGCGACCGCTGAGACCGCTGCGACCCTACCGACGGTGATGGTCCGGTTCCCCTGTCCTCAGAAACAGGGGTCTTCACGGAAGCCCCTCATGGACTGTCAGCGCAAATTCCGGTTGTGGCTTGCAAAAGAGAAACCCCTGCATCAAATCGCATCCGAGTTGCGCAAGGATGTCTCTTTCCTCTGCTGTTTCGATGCCTTCCACGATGACTTCTACATCCAACTCGCGACACAGTTGCAAAAGGGACTGCGTGACCGCTTGTCTGCGCGTGTCTTTGTCGATGTTGCGGATAAGACCCATGTCCAGCTTTGCTACCGTCGGTCGCAAATGCAGAAAACTCAGAAGTCCTGCGTACCCGGCCCCCAAATCGTCGATCGCCACACCAAAACCAACATCTCGAAGGGAGTCCGCCAAAAGATCCAGCTCCCGATGCGAAGTGACATCCGCCCTTTCCGTCACTTCCAAAATCACATGCGATGCAAAAGGAGTTAAGGGGGCCGATTGTGAAATGATTTCCGGGTCTTCCAAGTCGCTCGGATGAAGATTCACGAGCAAATGCGTTCCCTCTGGCAAACGCAACGCCGCCTTCGCCGCAAGCTGTCGCACATGTCTTCCCAGCGCCCGCAGCTCACCGAGTTTTTCTGCCGCCTCCAAAACAGCGTGTGGCGTCGGAAGCGCCGGATCAGGGGAACGCATCAGGGCTTCGTATCCCCACACCCGCCTGCGCCGAATCGACACCACCGGCTGAAAATGCAGCAGCAGATTGTCCATCACCCGCTGGAACGTCGTGTAAAGACCCATCCTGTCCACGACCAACGGATGTCCCAAATCCAAAAGAGACAACGCCTGCTGTTTCAATTCCGCCAGACGATGCAAGCGCGCTGCTTCTCGAACTGTCTCGACGAGAACGCGGTGATCGATCGGTTTGGTCAAGTACCGCATCGCTCCAAGTTCCACCGCCCGCATCGCCGTTTCGAGCGACGGATTTCCCGTTGCATAAATGACCTGCGTCGTCAGGTCGCGTTGCCGCACAGCCTCGAGGAGCGCCACTCCCGACAACCCCGGCATCGTGATGTCGCTCAAGATCACGTCGAAGTGCTCTTTTTCCAAAAGAGCCAGTGCTTCAAATCCGTCGCCAGCCTCTGTCACGTCCATGTTCGCGCGGCTCAGCAACCGCGCAAAAATGCGACGCACACCTGCTTCATCATCGATCACCAACACGCGAATCGGAGATAGGGTCTCTCCCGAGACGGACATGACCTAATACCCCTTCCTGCATCGTAAGGGGTAAGAATGGGAGGTGACAAGTTCTCATTTTGCCAAAGCAGAAACCAGCCAGTTTGGGAGTCTGTTTTCATCCGCGCGAGCGATCCTTTCGGACAGGTCAGCTCCCGATGCCGTCAGCATGAACAACACCCGTTTCCCGTCGAGAATCCCGCTGTCTGCATCCGCAAGAAGCGCCGCCAGCGTCTTGCCGGTGTACGTTGTTTCCACGGGCAAACCCAAGGTGCGTGCTTTGCCCACAGCCTGCTTGGACAGAGGCGTTGCCACACCATATCCGATACCCGGTCCCACAAAACGTCCATCTACGGAAAACAGAGGGCGAGATGGAAGCCGCACATCCGCCAGCTTGCAAAGGAGTCGCTCTGTCTGATCCGCCAAACGCTCGACCATCCATTGACTCGCGATCGGCCACGGCACCACACGTACACCCCGCACATGGACGGCTGCGTGTCCCAAACCGAGCAGGAGTCCCGCCGCCGTTCCTCCCGTTCCAACCGTCACATACACCACATCAAAAGGGGGTTCCTTTCGGTCCACAACTTGATCTGCGATTTCGAGTCCCCCTGAAACCCATCCCAGCGTTCCCAGCGGAGACGAACCACCGGAAGGAATCACCACTTTCGGACCCCTTTTCGCAAAATAGGCGGCCATGTACTTGGGAAGGACTCCTGGAAAGGTTCGCGCCGGCCACACCTGCGCATCCGCAGAAATTTGCGCGAGCAGATGTTCGCGAATCGACGGAATCGTGTCTTGGGAAAGCGGTTGTGGAAAAAGCACTGTGTCCACGCGCAGACCCAACGCTTGACCGTACAGCGCCACTGCCAACGCATGGTTTGAACCCCACGCTCCCAAAGTCACCACTCGAGGCGCGGCTTCCGCCCGTTCTCTGTGTTTCGCTTCCCCAAGCAAATGCTCGAGTTTCCGAACTTTGTTTCCGCCATACAACGAACCCGCCCGATCTTCTCGTTTGACCCACAATTCGACCTTGTTCGACGTGAGTCCTTCCCACCTTTCGATGGGTGTCGGAAAGTCGCCCAGCGAACAGATCGGAAGATGCGTTGCAAGTTTTGGAAAATGCGCAAACAGAGATGACATCTCGTCATCCTATGTGGTACATCGCGGCCCACTTCAAGCAGAAACAGTCACATCATGAGTTCCACCCGCGAAACCGCTCCGTCCGTGTTTGCCCTCTTCCCCCGGTCTTTTTGGATTGTCAACGCGATGGAAATTTTCGAGCGCATGGGATGGTACGGCTTCTATGCGGTCTCGACGCTGTACTTGACCTCGCCCATTTCCGAGGGCGGGGTCGGCCTTTCCTCCCAAGATCGCGGCGTCATTCAAGGTCTTTCCACCTTTTTCCTGTATTTCTTCCCCGTGCTGTTCGGAACGCTCGCCGACCGGTACGGATACCGGCTCATGTTCCTCCTGTCCAGCGCGATCATGATTCCGGGATATCTTCTGTTGCACCTTCCGCACAGTTTCTACGGTTTCTTTGCGGTGTACATACTGGTCGCGTGCGGTCACGGAATGTTCAAACCTGTGGTTGTCAGTACTGTCGTCAAAACCACAAACACGCAGAATGGGTCCATGGGGTTTGGCATCTTTTACATGATGGTGAACATCGGGGGATTGCTCGGGCCCATCGTCGCTGGCATCGTCCGAGGATGGAGTTGGGATTACGTTTTTTACGCCTCCGCTTTTTGGATCGTCCTCATGGGGATTTTCTGTTTTGTGTTGTATGAAGAACCCCCTCACGAAAGAGTCCGCGAACCCCTTTCCAAAGTTCTGTCCAACATGATGGCAGTCGTTGGAAATGCGAGGTTTTTTTCGCTCATCATCGGCATGCTCCTGTTGCTGGTTTTGGGCAACAAGTGGTGGACCATCGGACGCGCGTCTTTCGTCGCTGTGGTCTGGCTTTTGTTTCACGCAGCGTGGGATGTATTGCTGTTTTTCTTTGGACCCAAACAAGACGGCAGACCGCTGCCTTTCTATTTGTCCCGTTTGAAAATCGGAGAGGGGAAATACCTTCTGTTTTTGCTCCTCATGAGTGGTTTTTGGACCGCTTTCAACCAACTTCAGATGACATTTCCTGAATACATCCGCGACTACGTAGACTCGACTGATTTGGTTAACGGAATCCGGCCCATCACGTCGGTGTTTGACAGGATTTTTACCTTTTTGGGTTTCGATACAACTTCTTGGTCCAAGGCTCTTTTGGATCGCGGCCAAGTCAAACCCGAGCACCTCACCAACATCAACGCCTTGGGAATCATCTTCCTTCAAGTGCTCATCTCCTTTCTTGCGCGCAGGATGTCCCCCTTGGTTACGATCATGAGCGGGACGCTTTTGTCTGCCTTCAGTTTTCTTCTGTTCGTTCCATTTGCAAGCCACGGCTCCGGCTTTTTGGTGGTGGTCGGCGTCCTGGTCTTTTCCGTCGGAGAGATGCTCGCGAGTCCCAAAGCAAAGGAGTATGCAGGCCGCATTGCTCCACCGGACAAAGTAGGACTCTATATGGGTTACTTTTACATGAGCATCGCGCTTGGGAATTTGTTTGGGGGTCTCTTTTCCGGCACTGCATACCAACATTTCGGCAAACGCGGAAGCGATCGCCCCGATGTCCTCTTTCTTGTGATCTTTGGCCTGTGTGTCCTCACTGCGCTTCTCTTGGGGCTTTACGATCGATACCTCAAGCGACAAACACAAGTTTCGAGCCGACGAGTGCTCGCCCAAGACGACCTGGCGTCGTAGGGCCTTTGGGTCTAAGGGTCTTTTAGGGGTACTCTCGATGAAGTCGCGTTACTGGTTTGGGGGTGTGGTGGGTCTTTTGCTGGTGGGCTATTTGTGGCAGGCCGCCCGCGATCTAAGACCTTTTGTTTCCGTCTCGCCCCTGGGCATGGATGGTTGTCGGGTGCTGCATGCAGACGGTTTGATCGGTGCAGAGGATTTGGAGTTTGATCACACAAAGGGGACTCTGTACGTAGCGGCTTCCAACAGGCGGCCAAGCGAAGGGTCGCGGCAGGCTTTCCGGCCCGACCCCGGCGCGATTTTTCGTCTCACTTCCGAGGCGGATGCCCTTCCGCAGAAGATGCCCATCGAGGGACTTTTTGAACCCCTAAGACCGCATGGGATGAGTCTGTATCTTCATCCAAACGGAACGCGGCACTTGTTTGTTGTGCATCACTCTTTGCGCGGTGAGCGGGTGGTTCTGTTTCGGATAGAAGCCACACAGGGGGAAGAAAAGCTCGTCTTCCTTCGCGAGGTGTCCGCGCCCCAGTTTGTGAGTTTGAATGACGTGGCCGGTGCGGGTCTTGAGTCTTTTTATGTGACCAATGACCACGGAAGACCAGCACGCACAGGACATCTCGTCGAGGACTTTGCTCGACTGTCGAATGCGTCTCTTGTGTACTTTGATGGAACGTGGGTGCAGACGGTCGCACAGGGTCTCAAGTACGCCAACGGAGTCCAAGTTTCAGCCGACAGACAACATGTACTTGTGGCAGAGACGCTGGCCTATCGGATCAAGATTTTTCGCCGTGCGCAAGATGGGAAGTTGACGCTTTCTTCCGAGAAATCCCTGGACACAACTCCTGACAATTTTTCGCAGGACGAACAGGGGTCCTTCTTGCTGGGGGCTCATCCAAGTCCGTACCTCTTTTTGCGGCATGCCACGAAAGCGACCGAAAAGGCCCCGAGCGAGGTCTTGAAGTTCCGCGTGACACCCGAAGGCAGTGCGACCGATTTCTCGACGGTGTTGCGCGATCCAGGCAACGTGTTTTCTGCCTCGAGCGTGGCTGCTTCCCACGGCCATCGTTTGGTGGTTGGGGGTGTGTTTGATCCCGGCGTGCTGGTCTGCGACAAAACCAACTTGTAACGTCGATTTTTGCAAACACGCGCCCCGCAGTGTTATCCGTTCCGCTTCTGGATGAGCTCGATCTTGTACCCATCGGGGTCTTCCGCAAACGCGATGACGGTTGTGCCGTGTTTCATCGGCCCCGCTTCGCGCGTGATTTTCCCCCCTTTCCGCTTCACTTCGGCACACATCGCATACGCATCATCGACCTCGATGGCGAGGTGTCCAAACCCCTGTCCTATGTTGTACGCGGGCGTGTCCCAGTTGTATGTCAGTTCGAGCACCGTATGCGCGCTTTCCTCGCCATATCCGACGAAAGCCAGGGTGAAGCGACCTTCGGGATACTCTGTCTTCCGCAGCAACTTCATGCCCAAAACATCTTGGTAAAAGGACAGTGCGCGCTCCAGATTCCCAACGCGCAACATGGTGTGTAGTAGACGCATGTTCGTTCTCCCTTGTGTGTCTGTATTGGCTACGTTCCGCAGTCTGTTTCCATCACGGCGGCAAAGGATAGTGGAAATCGGAGTCTGCGAACAGAAGTTGTTTTTTCGAGAAGACTGCGCTTTACTGCGCGGGCATGCGAGCAGGAAAAGCAGATCCACCTGTACAAGCAGAAGGCAAAACTCTAGCCAAAGCTGAAACAGGTATGGACTCCGAAGGTGTACGGAACACGCTCCACGTACATGCGTATGCGTTTGCCACGACGTTCCGATTGCGGGAGCTCATCGACGTTTTTTCCGACGCTGAAACAGAACACGACAAAGACTGTCTGGTGGCTCGATACAAAGGGGACGCCGTTCGGATTGCAGTCCTTTTCGACTTTGGTTCGGTCGTGACGATTGGTCTGTCCCCTGATGAACGGGAGCGGCTGGTGGTTTCGATTGGTTCGCGCATTGGACCGGAACCACACTCCCCTTTGACAGAAGATTTTTTGGTGGAGGTGCGTCCGGGGGCCAAGGTGGAAGTGCAGTTTGATCGCGTGATTTTGGCAGAGGCGACAGTTCCTGCGTTGAAAGTGATAAGCCTTGTGCTCGCACAGTCTGCGGCGATGGATTACTACGACGAAGATGTACAGGAAATCCAGCAACGCACCGACGTGATAACGCGCGCCCTGCAATCGGAGGGTCGGATACCGGGGCGGCTGCACAATTTGGTGAAATTTATCGGCTCGTGCATCGAAACCAAGAACGGGATGATTGCAACACTGGCTCTGTTCGACAAACCGGATGCAACGTGGGAAGACCAGCAGATCGATCGGCTGTACGGGGGTTTGCGCGTCGAGCTCGAGATCGAT
Source organism: Pseudomonadota bacterium (assembly GCA_035328405.1). Classification (GTDB taxonomy): domain Bacteria; phylum Myxococcota_A; class Polyangia; order Palsa-1104; family JAEUJZ01; genus JAEUKA01. The sequence continues at coordinate 40,462 of DAOLIT010000015.1, forward strand.
GATCGGTTCCGTGCGCTGGAAGCCAAACTCCGCATGATTCAAGAGAACTTGGTGTTGCTGGCGGACCTCTATCATTCCCGCAGCGCGTGGAGGTTGGAACTCACGGTGGTCCTCCTCATTCTGTTTGAGATACTCCTCAACCTTTGGAATTTGTTTCATGGCGGTACACACACTTGAAAAGAACCGACTTGTTTTGGATGTCCTGATACCGGCTCTGAATGAAGAGGAGGCGGTCGGAAATGTCGTGTCGGCATTGAAGGCACTCGGTCATCCCGTGCGGCACGTTGTGGTGATCGACAACGACTCCACCGATAGGACTGCAAAGCGGGCAGAACAGGCCGGCGCGATGGTCGTTCGACAGGCCAAACGGGGCTACGGTTCTGCGTGTTTGAGGGGAATGGAATTTCTATCCAAACTCGACGTGAAGCCCGATGTGGTGGCTTTCATGGATGCGGATGGATCAGACGATCCGCAAGACCTTCCCAAGATGATTGATGCGGCTGCAAGCGGTGCCGATTTGGTCATCGGTTCGCGCATGATGGGAATCGCAAAACCGGGTTCTCTGTCCAAAGCGCAGCGCGTAGGGAGTGCGGTGGCCACGCGGCTGATTCGCGCAGTGTACGGACAACAGTACACCGATGTGGGGCCGTTGCGGGTCATCCGATATCCGGCTCTGCTCGCGCTGGGCATGTGCGATGACGATCAAGGGTTTGCGATCGAAATGCAGGTCAAGGCCGTGCGCCGAGGACTGCACATCACCGAGGTTCCGGTTCATTACAGACCGCGGATCACAGGGGAAAGCAAGAACGTAAAAGGGAGTCTGGCGGCAGGCCGCAAAATGCTGTTGACGATCCTGCGCCACTCCACCCAGCGGTGAATGAACTTCGCAGAGATGTTTTGTAGATACTTTGTAGAAGGTTGGTCAGAAGAGGCGTTCGTCTACAGACACGGTGTCTCCGGGTTGTAGGTAGAACGTCTGTGCGCCCTGGGAAATCGCTTTGAAGTTGACCGTGAGTGTTTCGGCTTTTCCGCCGCTGATGCGTGTGACTCGAACGGTTTCGCGCGCCGCCATGGGGGACAGACCGCCGACCATGCTGATGGCCTGTTCGAGGGTCATTCCTTCCACAAAGTTGATGGTGCCCGGATTCCGAACTTGGCCGATCAAAATGACTTTTTTGCTGTGAACCTCTTTGAGAAAAACGGTCACTTGGGGTTGCCGCAAAAAAGTGAGGAGTTTGGCTTTCAGGACATCGGCGACTTGCGCGGTGGTTTGGCCTTGGACAGACACCCGACCGATCAGGGGAAAGTCGATCGTACCGTCGGCAGCGACGCGGTATGTCCCGGTCAATTCAGGTTCGCCATAGACGCGCACCTCGAATACATCATCGCGACCCAGACTCATGTCTACGATGGGAGGACGCGCAGCCTCGCGAACTTGCAGGGCCGGAGGGGCCGGACAGGCGCACAGCAAAACCGTCCAGACAGCTCCCAGTAGATAGGGTTTCGATCGGAACGGGGACATCGCCTAATAGGCCACGTCGGCTTTGAATAGCACGACATGTTTTTGGAAACCCGCGTCCATGCGCGTGCCAGCCCCGTCGACAAAACCAAAATCGGTCAAATCAGCAAGGAGGTTGTAGCTGACCCCTGCGGAAAGCCACGACAAGAACCGGTAATCGGCCTGGACTCCCAAAGACAAAAGGATGTCCGAACGATTCTGGGCACCGTTTTTATAGGCGCGGTAATACAGGGTCGAAGGAGCGACAAGGGGGCCGTATGTTCGGAAGTACGTTTCAAACGAGGCGGTGAGCTGGAGGGCTTTCCACGGGTTGTGTTCATACGCCAGGTAGAGTCGGTCGTCTTTCAGGTACGTTGCGTAAATGGAATCGAAAAAATCGCGGGCCCAACCGAGTCGGAGTTTCATCCGCTCGACAAAAAGGAGCCGTGCTTCGATGCCCCCAACAAAATTGTTGTACCGCGCGTCGGTTTTGTCCCCCACAAGGGGCGTCGCGTCGGTGACACCGTAGTGCAAACTGTTTCCGTAGCCCAAATACACAGACCCCGCAAGCCAAGACAGAAACAGACTCTGGATACCCGCCGTGATGCGCAAAGGAGCCGAGTTGGGAACAACGGCACCGTCTCCGTAAAAATTGGTAAACGACGAACGGACTTCCAAACGGAGAAGCGTTTGCGGCAGCAGACGATAACTGCCCCACAACGCAATGTGGTTTTCAAACGAACGAAGGGGTGACAGTTCGCTTTGAATGTAGTGGTCCAAACGGATGGATTCCGAAAGGCCAATTTCCAGGGGCCCTCCGTAAGGCCGATACGTCGCCAACAGCGTCAGACGGTCGAAGATGCGCGGGGCAAAAGTCTGGGTGTTCGCGACCTCCAAATTGCGCGCGTCGTTGGTGACCAGAAATTGGTTGTAGATCCGAAAGGAAAGGGGGTCGTGTTCTTTGATGCGCAGGTCGGCATCGCTTTGCGCGTTGACTTGTTGCGGATAACCGACGCGAGGATCGCGCGAAAAAAACTGTCTGTATTCCACCGCTGCGCCAAAACGGAATTTCAGAAAGGGGCGCGATTCCGGTTCCAACCGTTGAGGGGGGCGCGTTGCCAAATCCACATGCGCTCGCAACCTCAGAACACCCGCTCCTCCTGCTTGCGCGGCCATGAGCACATTGCTGTCGTACCCGAGTTCCGCCGCAAGACCAGGGTGAATCACAAGTCCGTCGCCCAGCACCTTGAAACCTGGCCCTTCGCGAAGCTGCATCGACGGATACACTTCAAACGGCCCATAGGGAACGTACTGCGCACGCGCCGAGGCCGCCCACAGGCACACAAGGAGCCCCGCAAGCCGGAAAACCGTTTTAGCGAGAAGGTCGGAACGCACTGGCTGGATTGGGGCGGCTGGGAAGCTCGAGCCGCACGGGTCTTATGGTTTGTTGCTCGCTTGGGCCGGCCTTGGGATCGTCCGTCGGACCGCCCGAAACCGCGACGGTCGTCGCCCTCGATCCAGTCACAAGTTCCCCACCCACACAGCTTTCTGCGTCGGTGCGAAGCTGTCGAGACAGTTCGAGGGCTTTCTGAATGCGGTCGCGTTCGGCCTTTTCTTGCGCTGCGTTGCCCACCGCCGTGGCTTTTTCCAATGCCGCCGCCGCCGTCTGCGTACTTTCCAACGTCTGCGAAAGCCCGCGCAACCTGTCATACAAACAAAGCTCTTTGACTTTGTCGCCCTTTTCCGCCGCTGTTTTGCGCAGCGCCGTCACTTGCGTCACCGACAGTTTCTGCTCAGTCAACGCAAGTCGTACATCCACCCCTTCTTTCACTTCCTTGGCGTCCCGCAAGTCTTTGGCGTCTTTGGTTTCCTTTGCGTCTTTGGTTTCTCTTGCTTCTTTGGTGAGTTTCGACGCTGGGCTTGCGGTGTCGCCCGCTGCCCGTACGACAACCGGCCCACCGACGGAAAACACCGCCAGAACAAACGCAAACCGGCAACATGGGAAACGAGAGAGACGCATGCGCAAAAGAATAGCGTCAGCTTAGGTCAGCTTTCCCTCAGTCGTCAATTGCGCTGGCTATCGAAACACGATGGTTCCTGGAACTTGGGTGGTGTCGGGTGGGGGAACGTCGGTCGCGAGCTTTACGGCCACCGCAGTTGCAGAAACCGCAGCAACGCCAAAGACAATCCCTGTCCACAAATACCAGCGACGATACCAAGGCGTGATTTTCTGTTCTCGCAAAAGCGAGGCAGACACTTCCACGGTCGTGTCAGGCATGACCGTGACCGCAGCTTGAAAAGGCAAATACTTGGTTTTCTCGACGAGGATTCGATAATTCCCTGGTGCCAGAACTTGCAAAGGAGTCCCAAGCGGCGTGGTTCCACTGGCTTTGGAATTGACATAGATCTGCGCGCCCTCGATGTTCGCCGCGACTTGGATTTGGCCGTATCGCTTGAAAATGTCCGGCGGAAAAAGTTGTTGCAGCCAACTCAACATCCGCGCTTCCTCAATGTTCTGGCCCGGAACCAGCGAGTCGGCATACCGTCCCAGCACGCGCTGTTCGGTCACGTCAATGCGTTGCAGCGCGAGCACAACATCCCCAAGCTGACTGACCGCGATCAACAGCAATTCTTTGACACCCAGCCGTTGACCGACCTGCGACAGGCAGCGCGTTTCGCCATCACAGCGAGCCACTTCCGCATCGATTTGAGGCCCAAGTCGTCGTCGAGCTTCGGTCAAATGAACCACACGCAACGACGTGTTTTGGGACAGCGCCTGCGTCAATCGTTCGGACAAATCCGACAGGGCTTTCGCGTCGCTGCGATATTCAAAAACCGCCAAATCGGAGGACGCGATTTTGTCCGTCGGGGCCATTTTTTCCACAAGCGGCGCTTTGTCCTCCGGGGTCGTGTTTTTCGGCGCAGCCGCGACCTGCGGCGGCTTAGGTACGCGCACTTTCGCACTGCATACCCGAACCGAACCCAAAGGGGTCCCAACCAAATCAAAAAGACCGCCAAGACTGATCACAATGAACAACAGGAGCGCAAGTACAGAGACGACCGTTCGTTTCATGGGAGGCTCCTTCCCTATCGTCCAAACAAGACCGCTGCGGCCTTGGGAACGTAGCCTTCCTGAAAGCGGAGCAGATAGGGTTTCGGATCGACGGGATCGCAAGCAGGCAGACAGGTTCCCAAATAGTTGTTGCCTGAATCGTACACTCTCGACGCACAGGTTTGATTTTGGAAGCCCACGATGTAGTCCTGTTCACGCGCTCCCGATTGCAAATTCAGGAGTGCGACATGATAGGAATACCCATCCCAATCGATGTAACAGCGGTATTGATTGGACGAACCCAGCAGCGTCAAAAACAGCCCGCGTACTTTGTGTTGCACACGCAAAAGAGACAGCGCGCGGGCTCGATCGGGGGTCACGGCCAGCGCGTATGAAGACACGTCTGTGGGTGCCAGAGAGATGTTCACAGAGCTTGTGTAGGGTTTCCCATCTGCGCTCACGGTGATGCGGTACGGAATCTGCCAAGCTGCGAACTCGAAATCCGACGCAGACCATTTGTCTGCTCCGGCCTCCAGAATGTAGGTTCGTGCTTTTGCAGAGAGAGTAGGAGCATCAACGGAATCATCACGTCCGACCCCCACAATCGCCGAACCGATCGTGCTCACGGTCAACACACCCGGCGCCGACAACACTTTGTCGCCCCCCGATCGGGTCACAACGACCCGGCCTACTCGGTTGGCACTTGGAACAGACGTACAGGGTTGCACAAGAACTTGTTCAAGAAGCGCCGTATAGGCAATCCCTGTCGTGTAGGGCAATGTCCTCCGACTGACCATTTCCCCCGTCGCTGCGTTGTATCTTCGCAATTCCGATTGGTCGCCGTTCCCAAGCGTCGCGCACTCGTTTTCCGACAGAGTAAGGGGTGGTTTTCCGAACACAACATCAATGTTCCCATCCGGTGCATACGCCGCAGCCAGGGGGGAACCAATTGGGGATGTCACCGTGGATTCAATTCCGATCGAAAGGAGCTCCCCGTCTTTGCTGATCCGGCTGCGCAAACCGGGCAGATTGCGAACAAACGCCAGTTTTCCGACAATTCCCGTCGCAGGAACCGTGTTTGGATATTGCAACACGACGGCGCTTCGATCCAGCGGGTCCACGACGAGCGCCTGCGGTGGTTGCGTCGCAGAATCCGGCAAATCAAAACTGCTCTGGTCTTCTAGCCGCAATGTATCGACGACGTGAAACTTCCCCGCCGCATGGGCCAGCAAAAGCGACTGTCCGTCGTACGTTCCCGCCGCTGCGCTGACCGGAGGCGCTGTGGTTCCCCCGCCTCCCGTACTCGTCGGGTCAATCTGTCTGTCATAAATGCTCAGCAGGGGTTGCACCGAGTTTGCATCGACGACGCGGAGCTTTGTCTCGTCGCTGAGCGGCGCAAAGATCTGTCGCGACGGCGCAAAAATCGGATCAGGAGGCAGAACGGGTGCGACCAACTTGGCGCTGCCCCCGAAAAAAAACAGCGGACGCCGCAGTTCCAACGTCACGTCTTGTGTCTCGCCAAAACGCCACGATACGCCTCGCGAAAGTGCCACCCCGAGCACTTGCTGCCCCGCAGCGCCGAGCGCCAACAAACGCAAATCGCGCGGTTCAGACACTTTCACAAGACCCACATCCACAGACGGAAGCGAAGCCACCGTCGGGTTTGGGTCAAACCGGCTCCGCGACAGCAAATCGTCTGACCGCGCATCCCGCAGTTCCAGAGCAGTCACCCTCGGATCGCGCAAGGGCGACAGCACCACGTCGTCGGGCGCAGGCGTTGCGCGCACCAAAAAGCGAACGGCACCCCGCTCCGGCGTGGACGGCGAACAACCGACCACCGCAACACAGCAAAAAGCACCAAAAAAAGAAGGCCTACGCAACCAACGACGAGCACGCTTCTTCGTCATATTCGGACTCTAACAGGCCGGTAGCGTGTTTTCTGCTTTTCTGTAGAGAACAAATTTTCGGGGCGGTAGGCTGAGCCTCACCATGCGTGTCATTCCTTTTGTCCGTCGATCGGTTGCAGCCCTCGTGTTGGCCCTTCTCCTGCTTCTTGGAATTGCGTCTTTGCGCGCCGTGCTGACTCCTTCCAAACAACCGCGTGCGGTGCCTCCTACAGTTCCTGCGTTCGCGCCCATGGAGGCTGCGCAACGGCTGGGTCAGGCCGTGCGCTTTCAAACCGTGTCCATTGACGGAGCGCCTTCTCCAAATGCAGAACTTTTGCATTTGCAAGAGTACCTGCAAAGAACCTTTCCCCTGGTCCATTCCACCCTTTCGCGCGAGAACATTGCCGATCTGAGCCTGCTCTACAAATGGGAGGGCAGCGACGTGACGGCCCGCCCGATTCTGTTGCTCGCGCATCAAGATGTCGTGCCCGTGGAACCTGGCAGTGAGGCCAAATGGGAATATCCCCCGTTTTCTGGCGAAGTGCAAAAGGGTTTCATTTGGGGCCGGGGAACGCTGGATGACAAAAGCTCTGTTCTTGCGATTTTGGAAGCGGTCGAGTGGCTCCTAAGCCAAGGTCACAGACCCGCACGCACGATTTACATCGCGTTTGGCCACGACGAGGAAAAAGCCTCTTCAGGAGGTGCCTTTCAAGTTGCAGAGGTTCTGCGATCGCGCGGAATCCGTTTGGAAATGACCCTGGATGAGGGGCTCTCTGTTACCCAAGGGTTGATGCCTGGCCTATCGCGCGAAGTTGCCTTGATTGGCATGAGTGAAAAAGGATACGCGAACCTGGAAATCGAGGCTGTTGGGCAAGGGGGACACGCTTCGATGCCTCCCAAACAGACTCCCATCGGGCTACTTTCGCATGCGATGGTCCGTCTAGAAGACAACACCATGCCCCAAAGCATCCGGCCTCCTGTCAGCGACATGTTTGAGTGGTTGGCCCCTGAAATGTCTTTTCCGTTGCGTTTAGTTTTGACCAACCAATGGCTGTTTTCGCCGGTCTTGCGATCCCAACTTTCGGCAAAAGATTCAACCCGAGCGATGTTGCAAACCACACAGGCCCCCACCATGCTCTTTGGGAGTCCGAAATCCAACGTCTTGCCCCAGTCTGTCAAGGTGGTTGTGAACTATCGAATTCGACCGGGGGATACGTCGGAAACCCTCCTTGCACATGTCCGCAAAGTCGTTGCGGATGACCGATTGAAAGTGCAGTTGCAACCCGGCTCCGTGACAGAACCTTCTCCGGTTTCGGAGGTCTCTGCACCCATGTTTTCCACCGTGACCAAAACCATCCTGTCTCTGTTTCCTGACGCAGTGGTCGCGCCGGGCCTCATGTTGGGAGCATCCGATTCTCGGCACTTCACACAGGTGTCCGATTCCGTATACCGCTTTGCTCCCTTTGTGGTTTCCGCAGAGGACTTGCCCCGTTTTCATGGAAACAACGAACGGATCAAGGTCAGTGATTACTTGCGGATGATCCGTTTTTACGCGCAACTCATTCGGAATGTCGATGCAGCCCCATAGTCCTCCCACAACGCCCCCGATTCCTTCCGCGCGTTTTCATGTTGCGTTTCGATGCGCCAAACGCTGCACACAACAAGCCAAGGAAGGCGAGATATGTTGGCCCCTTTCCCAAGTGAATACCCGCTGTCCTTTGTGTGGCGGGCTTCTGGATGTGGTTCACGATTTGGCGGCTCTGTCCACGCTTTCAGGGGCTGCGTGGAGGTCTCTGTACGAGGATCGGAAACGATCTTTTTTCTGGCCAAACCCAAGCGGGGTGTGGTGTCTGCGTGAATGGGTCAATCCCGATCTGACCGACGAGGACATCGTTTCGCTTGGGGAAGGCAACACACCCCTTGTCCCTGTGCCTTTGCTTGGCCAGGCGTTGGGTGTTCGCGACCTGTGGATCAAAGTGTGCGGCAGCAATCCGACCGGTTCCTTCAAAGACCTGGGAATGACCGGCTTGGTGTCGCAGGTCCACCGTTTGCGCCGTTTGGGCTTTCCCATTCCTGCGGTTGCGTGTGCATCCACAGGCGATACATCTGCCGCGCTTGCTGCGTTTTGTGCCCGCGCGCAATTGCCCGCCATCGTGTTTTTGCCCGTCGGCAAGCTGTCCCACGAACAACTTGTGCAGCCCCTGTGCAACGGCGCGATCACGGTTGCACTCGAAGCCGATTTTGATCGTTTGATGGAACTCGTCGCAGAATTTTGCGAGCGAACCGGGGTGTACCTGGCCAATTCCCAGAATCCGCTCCGCATCGAAGGACAAAAGACCCTTTCCGTCGAGGTTGCACATCAACTGGGTTGGGAATCCCCCGATTGGATTGTCATTCCTGGTGGGAATTTGGGAAATACGACCGCAATCATGCGCGGTTTTGGGATGGCTCGGACTTTGGGAGTCCTGGAACGGGAGCCGCGACCCCTGATCGCACAAGCCGAACAAGCTTCGCCTTTGGTCGAGTCCTTCCGAGATGGATGGAAACCCAAAAAGACCGTCGCAGGAATCACCCAAGCCACGGCCATCGCGATTGGGAATCCCGTGAACGCAGAAAAAGCGATCGCGGAACTTGTGCGCACGCGCGGCGTCGTGGAAGCCGCAACAGAGGAAGAAATCACCGCAGCCTGGCTTTTGTCAGATCGGCACGGAATGCAGACCGATCCCCAAACCGGTGTCGCGCTGGCCGCCGTGGCCAAACAAGTCCGCATCGGAAACATCCTTCCGCACCAGCGCGTCGTCGTCGTCAGCACCGCGCACGGCCTGAAATTCGGCAGGCTTAAACAAGCCTTTCACCTGAACGAACCCACAAGCCCCAAAAGTACCCCTGAAAGCGATCCCCTTCGCAATGCCCCCCTGCGCTTGCCCGCCCATTTGCCAACTTTGGAAAACGAAATTCTGCGGCGGATTGAACGCCTGTCGCACCGCTGGGATACGGAGGCGAAGGAGTGACTAGGATCTTGTTTAGGGGTGTTGTTTAGGGGCTTTGGGCGCAGCGGAAGCCGAGGCGGTGGGGGCCTCTGTTCGATGGGGGAACGCCGCGTCGTTCGGAACCGCGCATGCGGTCTCCTGTGAAGTACCACGAACCCCCTTTTAACAGTTTTTCCGAATAGCCCTTGCAGTACTTGGGACCCCCACCACATGGCCCAAGCGGATCGGGTCCGTCACACGCCGCGCCGCATTCGCTTTTGCAGCCTTTGTAGCAGTCTGTTTTCCAGTCGTTCACCCATTCCCAACTGTTGCCGGCCATGTCCTGCAAACCGTATCGGAAGGTCCCATGCGTCCCGACATCTGCGGTCGTTCCGGTGCCGCACCCTTTGGCCCCCAGCGGCTCTTCATACACCGCCAGCTCGCAATTCGGAGGCTTGTTTCCCCACGGATACACTTCCCCATCCGGTCCGCGCGCGGCTTTTTCCCATTCTGCTTCCGTCGGCAAACGTTTGTTTGCGTACCGGCAAAAGTCGTAGGCCTGAAACCAGCTCACTGCGACCACAGGCTGTTTCGGGCGAACATACAACCCAAAGTACTTGATCGGAGGCTCACATTTCCCAAGCTCCACACACCGAAAGTACTGCTCGTTTGTGACCTCTGTGACATCCAGGAAAAAGGGGGACACGGTGATGCGCGCCTTCGGTTTTTCGTCGGGCTTTCCGTGGTCATCGCCGCGCACAAACGGGCCTCCCGGAATGCACACCATGCCTGGCGGTGGTTCTTTGGGACACGGCACCTCGGTTTTGGCGGTTTCCTGGACGTCCGGTGGTTTTTGGCCGGCGACTTCGGGTTCCCCTGAAGCCAAAAAGCCACGCGGTGGGGGTTCTTCTGTCGGTGCGCCAGCAAAAACCTGGATGGGCTGGATCGGTTGGCTCGTTTTGGCTTTCCGTGCGCGTGGTTTTGCCGTCGCTGTTCGGTGCTCGCAAGACACATTCGCAAAAAGCACGCCGGACAGCAAAAACGCCGTGATGACTCGTTTGGCCAGGCTTCCCCGGTCGATGGACAAGGCAGCTTCTTTCATTCCGAACATCATCAAAACCGATTGCGCTGTGCCTCGTCAACCCAGAGCAAACACGCCATAGGAAGACAATCGTTCGAGGCACTCTTTTGCGCGCGTTTCCACATATTTCCGCACTGTGTGCAACAAGGGGGCGTCATCCGAATTCTTGGAGGGGGCGGGGATGTCTTCGTTTGGAAATTCCCCGTCCACGGCGCGTGGAACCAACGCATCTACCAAGTCGTCCAGCGTGCGCTTTCCGTCGCACAACAGAGCCACTGCCCTGCCGAAAGGTTCCTCGAAACGGATGTTTTCCAAAAGGGGTGTCACCACTTCCCGATCGGCTTCCAACCGCAATCTCGTAAACGGTTCCAAGTTGGGAGTCGAACCTGTCCTTCGCGAAAAGGGTGCCTGGAACACATGCACAGACACGACTCCCGCGCCATAGAGCGCCAAGAGCATTTCGCACAGATTCCTTTTTGTTCTCTTGAGCTTTGGTTCATCTGTGTCTGCGTGTCCGTTTCGAGTACACAGGGAAAGTCCTTGCTCAAAAAGTTCCGAAAATGGGACGGCTCGCGGATGTTGCTGGGCGAGAAAATGAAGTGCTGATTTTGCAACTGGATCAGCGATCGAAATGCTCACTGCGCCGAGTGAAAACGTCTCTTCAACGGGTTCGGAGAACTGTGGCGTTTCGCTTTGGCATGCCACGGCAGAACGAAACAAAAAGCGCGATAGAAAAGACGGAGAAAAGCTCCGATGCAGAACGTGCTCGCTTCTGCAAAAGAGGGTCTGCCGAAACATCTTGCACATCAAAAAATCGCGGTACTGCTCCATCACCAAAGCATCCCCAAACTGCTGCAACATGGCGCGAGCATCCTGGGACAGACTGTGGTCCTGCATGGAAAAGAACTCTGTTTCGGACAGGAATTGGAAACCCCGTACCGCAGCGGTTTCGATCACCTCGTGAAAGTAGAAGGGTTGGTTGATCTCTCCCAAATCGTCGTGCAGAAGATAGTTTGGGGGGTGTTCACGCAATCTGTCGCGTTCGTTTTTCGTGTTCTGAAGATGTACCTTCAGGTGATTGGGAATGGCGTCTGCCACAAAGTCCATCATCGCCAACGCTTGCGCAACTATGCGATCGGGGGAGTCGATGTGTTGCGTGTGAAAGCGCATCATGTCACGGCCCACAAGCCGGTAATGCCACCCCGGAAAGGTGTTGTAACTCAGGTACGCAACGCCGTTTTTCGAGAGAAGTTTCTCGAAAATGTCCCAAATGCCGGATCGAACCTCCTTGGGCACCCACGAGTAAATTCCGTGCGCGAGGATGTAGTCGAAAGGGGGTTGCTCGGTATCGAAATCCAAGAGGTCTTGCGCCAACAGAGACAGATTCCCAATCCCGAGGGACTCGACTTCCCGCTTTCCCTGTTCGATTTGTTTTTTAGACAGATCGATCCCAACAAAGGTCGCTTTCGGCAATGCCAATGCGAGCGGAATCAAGTTGCTTCCGTCTCCGCATCCGAGTTCCAGAACGCGACAATCGGAAACATCGGGGGGATTCATTCCCATCAGCAGAGCCAGAGTCGCCAGGTGTTCGGGATGCGTTTGGGACAAACCACCGCTTGGATAGGGGACGCGATCGTAACTTGTCTGCGTGTCGGAAGTCGGCATGGACACAACGCTCCGCGCTCATCATCGCATGTCGGCGCAAGCACCGTCTACGACCGCTTCGTTTTTCCCGTGTGGAACTCGGTAGTTTTCAAGGATTTTGCATTTCCGTGTGCGGAGGTGCAGGTTTTTGGTGGACTCTTTTGGAAGAAGCGAATGGAATCAATGGGTCAAGGATTGCGGCCTGTTCCGCGCCCAGATCAAGACACATGAGAGCTCAAAAGGACCGTTATTGTTCGTATTGTGGCACGCGGTTTGTCGGTCCCCCGACGTATCCGCGCAAGTGTCCGAATCTGCGTTGTGGCGCGCAGGCGTTTGCGAATCCGATCCCTGTCGTGCTGCTGCTCCAACCTGTGCTGCACGAGGGACGCACCGGTTTGCTGGTCGTGCGCCGCGCGATCCTGCCCCAAATTGGCAAGCTCGCGCTCATCGGTGGTTTTTTGGAGGAACACGAAACCTGGCAAGAAGGGGCCGCGCGGGAAGCCAAAGAGGAAGCCAACCTAGACATTCATCCCGCGACGCTGCGACCTCACGGTTTTGACAGCACCGAACCCCGGCCGAACCGCATCCTCCTGTTTGTGCGCGGGGAGTCTTTTGATGCCAAGATGCTGCCCCCCTTTGTTCCAAACCACGAAGTTTCCGAACGCGGCATTGTTTTCGGGACACATGATCTTCTGCAAGACTTCGCATTCCCCCTCCACCTAAAAGCCGCCGCCGAATTCTTTGGAAATGTTCCAAACCCCCACAACTACCAACCCCTGTAACCAATCCAAAGAGGCCCCAAGCGGACCTCCATGGATGATCTAGCCCCTGTTGTAGAGGTTCGCGCCGGTCTGATTGCCCTGTTGGTAGTAGTCCGAAGTGAGCTGCCGGTCTTTGACTTGGTTTCCCAGTGCGTCTTCCAGGAATTTCGTTTCATCGACGCAGGACTGCCCAGGAATGTTTTTGACTTGTACAGAAACCTCGCCAGAGGGCGAGATGGTGATTTCAAGCTCTTTGCGCGCCATGTTCGACTCCTTTTGCTTTCCGTTCGCCGTGCGGACCTACCCCTTTTGGTGGAAAGGACCTACCCCCATTTGGAAACAGAGAGCTTGATCGTACCGTCTTCAGCGACGTTCTGCTCCTCGATCTTGTAGCCCTGTGATTCGCACGCGACGACTACGGTTTGATAGGCATACTCGCGGCTGATTTCGTCCACGACTTCCTGTTCGGTTTTGCCGACGGTCGTTTCGACGCCCCACCAGTCCGCCTGCAAACCATAGGTGCCGTCTTCGTTTTTGACGACGCCGATGTCGTAACGTCCCATGTTGATGGACACTTCGGCTTGGCTTTTTTGGCCGCGCCAGCCACGGACTTCGACGCCTTGCTCGTCGTGCGTGTACTTGAGTTTGAGCTTTTCGAGCGCCTTGAGCAGGCACGTGAGATTGGTGATTTTGGTTGCGACGGTGGTGAAGTGGCTCATGGCGTCCTTCCTTACAGTTCTATGCGACCGCCGGGTTCAGTGGGCACGGCGAAGCGATCCTTGGTCCGGCGCTGCGGCTGCTGCGACGCGGGCAAAGATGCGGTGCGGGCTCGGGTGCGGGCCCATTCGCGCATGTCCGCGATTTTTTCGGCCATCGTGACGGCCAGCGGCACGATTTCGCGTGCAGAGTGCAAAAGCTGGTCGTTTGACAGCTCGCGGTTGTGCGGGTCGGCGTCGAACGCCTCGTACAGGGCTGACACGACGACTTGCTCGACCTCGCTGCCCGAAAATTCGGCCATCGCATCGACCAGCTTGGCCATATCGACGTGCTGAATGCCGCGCCCTTTTTTCTTGAGGTGAATCTTGATGATTTCGCTGCGCTCTTCCTGCGTCGGCAAATCGACAAAGAAAATTTCGTCGAAACGACCTTTTCGCAACAGTTCTGGAGGCAAACTGCGCACGTCGTTTGCCGTCGCGATGACGAACACGGGCGCGGTTTTTTCCTGCATCCACGTCACGAAAGTTCCAAACACGCGCGAGGTCGTTCCACCGTCGGACATGTTCGACGAACCGGTGCCCGACAGACCTTTTTCAATCTCGTCGAGCCACAAGATCGCGGGTGCGACGGCCTCGGCGGTTTTCAGCGCCTTGCGCATGTTTTCTTCCGACGCACCAACCAAACCCCCAAAGATCTTCCCGACATCTAGCCGGAGAAGCGGCATTTGCCACGCTGCCCCGACGGCTTTTGCGGTCAACGACTTGCCGCAACCGGGCACGCCGAGCAGCAAAATGCCTTTGGGAATCGGCAAACCAAATTCGCGCGCTTCCGACGTGAAAGCGTGCCTTCGCTTGACGAGCCACTGTTTCAGGATTTCCAACCCGCCGATTCCGTCGAGCTTTTCCTCGGCCTCGTAGTATTCGAGGATGCCGCTTTTGCGGATGATGTGTTTTTTCTCGGCCAAAATCGTCGGCAAATCGAACGTCTTGTGACGAACGATCGACTTTGCGATGACGTTTTCCGCCTCGGTCAGCGTCAGGCCGAGCGCGGCATCGACGATTTGCTCGCGCCCCTCGCTGTCTTTGGCAATGCCTGGGTCGCAGCCTTGCGGCAATTGGTGCAAAAGACTCTCGACGACCTTGGTCAATTCGGGCCGATTCGGCAAATCCCAATCGACGATGCACAGGTCCTTTTCGAGTTCGGGCGGAATTTTGGTGACTGCCGACAGAATGAAGACGTTTTTTTGCGTCTTCCGCAGGTCGTGCGCCAAATCGCGCAGTTTCCGCACCACCGTCGGGTCGTTCACGAACGCATGGAAATCGCGCAGGACGAAAAGACCGCGACCTTCCGACGCCGCGATGTAGTCGAGGGCTTTGATCGGATCTTTGGCGTCGCCGCCTTTGAGCGTTCCGAATTTCTGCACGAAACCGCGCGTGATCGACCAAACGCCGAGTTTCATGTCCCGTCGCCGCGCCAGTTTCAGCAGAGACTCCTCGACGCGCTGCTCCTCGGACGAAATGATGTACATGAGCGAATACCGCGCGCGAATCAGATCCAAAAGCTCTCGTTCGCTGCGATTCAGCTCTTCGCTGTCACTGGGTGGGGCAGCCGCTGCATCTTGTGTCATGTGTTCACCTGTGGGGAGTTTCTGCGTGTTGTGCGCCTATTCGATCAGGCTGCGGAGAGAGCGGACATGGCCCTTGGCCTCGTCGGCGCGTGTCATCGTGTCATCAATGGCGTCGCGCAGTTTCCGGGCGGAATCGCGGTCCGAATACGTCCGCTCCATTTTGTTCCACATCTCCTGAGCCATCACGATGGCCAGCCGCAGTTCAGACAGCGAGTCATTGATTCCGTCATAAGCCGTCGTTGCAACCGTTTTGAGTTCCGCAAGCGCACGCTCCGCCTCGGGATTTCCGGTTTGGGCGGGGGCCGACTGCGCCGCTTTTTGCAGGTCTCTGTTCAGCGTTTCCAATTCAGCAACGCGCGATCGGTATTGGTCCCGCTCGTTTTTCGTCGCTGCAAATTCTTGAAGCACCGTTTCCTGCGGCGTCGCGGTCTCGAGCTGATTCTTGAGATCGGCGACTTCCTGCGCTTTTGCGTTGTACTTGTCGATGATCTCTTGCTTGTCTTTTTCAAACTTGGCGCGCAATTCGGCGACAGCTTGGTTGACGGCCTGCTCGACGGCGGATTGGATTTTTGCCTGTCCGCCTTTGCGTTCTTCGGCCAGTTGATCGCGCTGTTTTTTGACCGCCGCCAAATCCCCAGCCACCTTCGCAAGCTCATCGTTGAGCCGACCCACTTCCGAGTTCGCGTCGGTCAGGTTCTCGCGCAGCGCTGCCAGGTCCTTGTTCAGGATGGCAAGCTGTTCTCCGCCTTCTACTTGCGAGGCCAGCAGGTTGTGCAGCCGGTCTAACTCGGACCGGAGTTCCTCCACTTGCACTTGCGAGCGATTTTGCCGTTCGCGCAAGTTGTCGCGTTCGCCGCGAATGTTGGACAGCTCGCGTTCCTGTTCCTCGCTGCGTTTGCGCAAGTCTTTGAGCTGCGATTCCTGATTCACCAACCCGACCCGTTGTTCTTCAATCAGGCGTTCACGTTCGCGCAAAATGTCGCGCAGCTTGTCCACGTCGCCGATCTGCGAGTTGATCGCCCGCATTTGCTCGTCGCGCGATCGGGACATCTCTTGCAATTTCTGCGTCAGGTTGTCCGCAGCTTGCTTGCTTCGACGGACATCTTCTTTCGCACCCGCAAGCTCGCGTTCTTTGGCTTCGACCTGGACCTTGAGTTCGTCGGCGTGCGTCTTCGTTTTCTCAAATTGTTCTTTGATTTGCTTGAGGTCTTGCCGAAGTTCCTCGTTGTTGCGGCTTTCTTCGCGCAGCTCGTTTTCCGTTTTCTGCATTTGCCGCGACAGCTTTTCAGCGGTCGCTTTGGCTGCACCGGCCTCATGACGCAGCTTTTTGACCTCTGCTTCCATGTTCTCGATCTTGGTCACGGCCTGTTCTTTTTCGGCCTTCACCTCGTCGAGAGCCTTCTGCGCAGCGGCCAGATCGGTGGTCAGTTTGTTCACTTCGTCTTGAACTTTTTTGACCGCCTCTTCGGAAACGGAAACCTTGTTCGCCTCTCCCGATTTGGCACCCTCGGTTTTTTGGGGCTCTGCGGGTGTTTCCGGGTTGTTGCTCTGCGAAGCTGCTTTTGTTTGCGGAACCGGCGGAGGCACCGGCTGGGTCGGATTCACCGCAGGTTGTGGCTGAGCCGCGTCCGGCTGTTGCCCAGAAGGCGTGCCCGGTTGCGGAATCGTCTGGCGGACTTGCTGTTCGGGCGCATCGACGAAGCGCACCTGCAACGACCCACAACGGATGACATCCCCGTGGTTGAGTTCGTCGCGCGTGATCCGCCGTTCGTTGATGAACGTGCCGTTGGCCGACCCCAAGTCTTCGACAAACCAACGGCTGTTGGCCAAACTGATTTTGCAATTTTTCCGAGACACCATCGCGTCGTCGGTACGGATGATGCAATCCACGGCCCGACCCAGAAACGAGGCTGTTTCGGGGAGATTCACTGCGGCATCACGGCCTTGGGCATCTCGATATAGGAGCTTTGCTGGCATCGTTGCTTCTTCTCTAAAGCCAAAGTCGGTTTACAGACGGAAAATCATTTCAATGTTGCCAACTCGGATGACATCCCCAATCGCGAGCCGCTTTTTGGGAACCCGATCTCCGTTGACAAACACACCATTGGTTGAACCAAAATCTGCCACTTCATAGCCACCGTCGGCTTTGCGTATGCCGACGTGTTTTCGCGAAACACTAGGATCGGAAATCACGATGTCGTTTCCGGGCACGCTGCCGATGGTGACAACCTGCTTGTCGAGCGTCGCAACCTGTTCCGCCAACGGCCCGTTGATAAAGTGCAACAGCGCGGGTTTGCCTTCCTCGAAATCGGGTACAGCTTTGCAAAACAGACAATGCGTCCAATCGGGCATCATTTCTTTTTTGCATTTTGGACAAGGCCGACTGCCCGCGCCCTGCATCGACAAATACAAGGTTGCGCCGCCGGCCAAACCCGACAGCGCCATTAGCAGATATGCAGCAACCGATGCCATGTGTGTGGCCTAGCCCAAAATCGACTTGAACTTGAATTCTGTGCGGCCAAGTCTGAAGTTATCGTTATCGATTAAGAAGTGTTCTTTGACGCGCTTGTCATTCACGATCACGCCGTTTGTCGCGCCAAGATCCACCAACTTGAATCCGCCTTCTACTTTTCGGATTTCTGCATGCCTGTGCGACATAAATCCATCTTCAATTACGATGTCGCAATCCGCAGCCGTGCCCATGACGGCACGATCTTTCAGTTTAAACGTCACATCTTTGTATTTGCCTGTAAGACCCATCACCCAACCCATCGTGATGTCTCCGGCGGCTTCCAACGCAACGGTTTTGTTGCTCATTCTGGGCGCAGGCGCATCTGGTTTTCCAGGTTGTGGAGCAGGTGTGGCCACAGGTGCCTCAACGGGTTTTTTCTTCAGCAATTTCGCAATGATGAGAATTGCGCCAAGCACACCAGCCGCAATCAGCGCATACAGCCACCACTTCGTTTTCTCTTTGGCCCCAGGTGCCACCGCGATTTTCGCTTTGGATGGCAGTTTTTCTTGGATGGTGTTGGAATACGCCTCTTTCCCGCTGGCTGTCTGGATTTGAAACACCAAATCCTGATCTTCCCCGACAATGCTCAGCGGAAACGTGATGAGGTATTGCTTTTCAATCTCATCCACGATTGCGTTGAACTTCTGGCCGATGTCGGCGGGGGTTTTCGCAACGCGGTCCGTGCCGTAGCAACGGTTGGTCATCTCACGCAAAAATTTGAGTTTGGAAGCATCGAATGCGTTGTACCCAACCGTATCGATGACGATGCCGCCTTGCTGTGCGCGGGTCCCGATTTCCGTGAAGTATTTTTTCTCGTTGTTGACGTCGATTCCGTCCGAAACGAGGACGATCAACTTCCGTCGGCTTTTTTCTTGTTGTTTCAGCAAATCGATGGCCGTGCGCAGCGCGTCGAGCATTTGCATTTCGCTGCTCTCGGTGTCGAGCGCGAGCTTACCGATGGCGCTGTCTGTTTCGGTCGAGGTGCCAAATTCTTGCAGCCGCAGGGTCTTGCTCGAATAGGCCAGAAGGCCCATGCGCCCGCCTGGAGTCTTGCCGACGGCATCGTTGATTCGACGCATGCCCGATTTGGCTTCGGCCAGGACTTTTTCGTCCACCATGCCGCCGACTTGGACGACCCCAACGACAAAAATCGGCTCGTTTGCCTGATCAAACGTGACGAGCGAGCGACCGACGCCCGAATCCGCAGAACCGATGATCAGTTTGAAGTCATTGGCCTGGCGGCCCGTGACGACCGTGCCATCTTCCTCGACGAAGCTCAGATAGACTTTCAAGTCGGGCAGCTTGTCAAAACCAAACCGTTCCAACCGCATCCTGGGTTGCGCCGTCGCCAGCGAAGACCACAAGAGCGACGAAAAAAAGGCGAGAAGCGCAAGGCTGCGGACAAGCCCACGACCAGCCCGGCTTTGCGACGCTATTTTGTAATCTGAAACACAGTGCATGGCTCGCCCTTAGTGCTTGGTCTTGAAACGGAACGTGGTACGTCCAAGACGAATGTTGTCGCCATCCACCAACTCGGTAGAGGCAATCGCCTTGTCATTTACGTAAGAGCCATTGCGAGAACCAAGGTCATTGATCCGAAAACGACTTCCATGGCTGACCACAATTTCCGCGTGTCGGCTCGAAATCGCAGCGTCGAACAACTTGATGTCGCAATCCGGTGCCGTTCCGATGATCGCGCGCGTGCGAATTTGCAATAGTTCGCCCGTCATCGCGCCTTCGAGCGGAACCAGCCACGCGACATTGTCCCCCGTGTCTCCCGTCGCCATGAGCGGTGCATCAATCGCTGCCGCATCCATCGCAATCGTTTTTGCGGGTCCTCCCGCCGATGGCATTGGTCCACCGTATCCCGGCGCACCCTGCGGCGCGCCATAACCCGGTGCCCCCTGCGGCGCTCCATAGCCCGGAGGCGCCCCCGGAGGTGCTCCATATCCCGGTGCCCCCGGCGCGCCCGGCGGACCCCCAACCACAGGCTGGTTTTGATCCTGGCCACAATAGGGGCACTGGTCCCAGCTTTTTTGCAGTTTATTCTGGCACTTGAGACACGTTTTTTTGCTCCAGGGAAACGACCAACCCATTTTTTTCTTTTCCGCCTTTGGCTGCATCATTGGAGGCGGCGGTGCCGCCTGCTGCGACGGTCCCCAGCCCGGAAGCATTTGGCCTGGGGCCACGACGGCATTCTTCATGTGCCCCACTTCAGAGCGGGCCTGATCGCCCAGGGTCTGCACTCGTCGCACATCGGCCAACGCACCGCCATGGACGCCACGGACCCGAGCAAAGAGGCTCCAGATTTCGCGGAAGGGCCTAAGAATGAGGTCTATTAGTCCATCGAGAAACATGACCCGTCCAGCTTACCTTATTGTCTCGGTTGGTAAAACCAGTAACGGAACATGTTGATGTCACGACCCGCCGTGACCGCGAGCTGTTTGACGTTCGGTTCGGCGCGCACGACAAATTCAGCCGGAATGATGTGCGGCCAGTTGCGCCAGCGGTTGATTCGATCGGTGCCCGGACATTCGCAAACGCCTGCCTTTTTGCCGTCCACCTCGAATTCAAGTGAGTAATCGCCGTACACGTAGTCCATGCGACGCACAATCAGCAGCCGCTTGCCGGGCGTGACGCCCTTGACTTTGTAAGTGACAAAGCCTGAAACGTGCGCACGTCCCACGTCTTCCAGCGATTTCCCGTCGGGGTATTTGAGCCGCTGTCTGGACCTGTACGAGTCGCGCGCTTCCTGAATTTTCAGGTCGTGCTGACTCTCGGAATCGGTGTCCATGACCTTGATCATGTCGATGCGCACCCACGTTTCGCCGTTGATCTCCAATTCCATTGGGAGATCCTGTTCGGAGATGCCCTTGATGCGCTCCATGTCGTCGGGCGGAATGTCGTTTGGACCATAGGTGCCGCGCGGCTTTTTGTCCTTGTCTTTGTCCGCTGCGTCTGCCGTCTTGGTCTTGCCGTCGTCCGAACCCACGGCTTGGACAGGGCCCGGCGTCGGTGGTGCCTCGACCAGATCGCCTGCGTACAAAGGTGACAGTTCCTCGGCACCCTTGGCCATGTAAACCAACATGTTGTCGAAGGCCTCGGGCGTATTCCGACGCTCGCCGAGCAGGCCTTTTACGATGTCCAGGTTCTTTTTGTAATTCCCGAACTCTTTTTTCTGACCAAGCTGCGGATGGTTGACCTCGACATCTTTCGCAAGCTCGTCTTGAAGCTGAACCAACATGTTCAGCACTTCATGGCCGTTGCGGTTGTCGAGCAAATCGGACACATGCAGCGTTTGCGCCGCAATCACGCCCGCGAGCGCATCGTGTGCTGTCTCGACCTTGTTGTCGCGCGCCATCGCCAAAAGCAACCGCCGCAACCGTTCCAGCAACAACGCAAGCCGGATTTTCAGCACCGGATCGATCGAAGCGCCCGCAACACCGGCTCGAGGCACAAACCGCAAGTCGATTTCATTCGCTTTCGGATCATTCGGATCGCGCGCGTCGCGTATACGCGTCGCATTTTTGTCAAGCAAAATGCGACCGAGTTCGACTTCTTCGCGAATGTCCGGCGTGGTCTGAGAAATCTCGACCTTGCAAGATTCCATGATGCGCCGGTGCCCTTTGTAGGCGGCGTTTTCCTTGTACGCGATGAAATCGGTCTCTTGTTCGTAGTAGCGCAACACGATGTAAATCGTCTGCGGCAAACGCTGATATTCCTCGAGGACCAGCGTCTTGATTTCCGCATCCCACAACATCAAATCGCGCCCTTGCCCATCCACGCCGTAGCCCGGCTGGATTTCGATCGAAAGATCGCCGCGCGGACGGGCCGTCACCTTCAGATCGCCGCTGAAACCGAAGACCACGCCCGGCGCGTGCATCATCTTGTTGTGCAGACGGCGTTTTTCGATGTGGTACCGCTCGGCATCGTTCCAATCGTGCTCGGTGGTGAGGAAACCTTTGAAAAAGTTGATCCTCTTAAAGCCTTTGACTTTGCTCTCACTCTCAGTCGCCATCGTGCCCCTCGCTGGGAACCCTGGTTAGAGGTTTTCCTATTTCTTTGAACCGTCCGTGGGCTTTTCGTCCAACGTTGACGTGTCGCCCGCATCTCTAGAAACTTCGCGTTTTTCGATCTCAACCTCGACGCGCGGTGCGGCTGTCTTCACGTTCCCGTCCACACGGGCCGAGCCCTGCACGTCATTCGCTTTCGTCTGTGGTGGTGCGTCTTCTTGCGCAATGGCATCCGCCGGATCGAGTTCTTCAACCGAGTCCGCATCGATTTCCTCGACGGAAACATCCAGATCGATCTTCGGTTTCCGCCCGGAAATACCGCCTTCGACGGTTGCGCCCAAACCTGCTCGTGGAATGTTGCCGTCCTCGTCTTGGCCGCCTTCGTCGTGAGTCGGTGGTGCCGAATCCGTGACCGGCGTTTTTCCGCTCTCTTCAGCGTCCAAACCCGTTTCGATTTCGTCTGGCGATTTGTCCGCCGGGGTGCGACTTGGGCCTTCATCGGATGAACGTTTGCCAGGTGCTTTGTCCGACTTGGGTCCGTCGGTCGAATACAAAACCCGTTCTTCAAGCCCCGGCGTTCCGAGCGCCGACTCCAGCGCCGCGTCGCCTTCGCCCCCACCTTCTCCCACATCGTGCTTTTCAAGTTCCGCGATGCCTGGATTGATGTCTTCTTTTGCGAAACCGCCCGGTTCCCCGGACCCGCCCGACTCAATTGACACGCCGACGCTTTGGTCTAGGCCCGCGCGTTCCAACAGTTCTTTCATGATGTCGTCGAGACGGAACTCGCGCGCACCTTCAAATCCATACTTGCTCGTCGTGATTTCGCGTCCTTCGACCGGCGCGCCATCCGCCTTGCTCGCACCGACGACTGGAGGCAGTTGTCGTTTCTTCGTTCCAAACAACTCGTACACCGACGGATTCGGCGGCGGCGGTGGCATGACCGGCTCTTGAGGATAGTCGGGCTCGCCGGTTTCTTCGCTGATGGGCAGCGGCGTCACGACTTCCTGGCCAATGTTCACACCGGACGAGACGCCGATTCGATAGAACTCGCGTTCTTCGACGGACTGACGAGGTTCCTCG
Organism: Pseudomonadota bacterium; assembly: GCA_035328405.1. Lineage (GTDB taxonomy): Bacteria > Myxococcota_A > Polyangia > Palsa-1104 > JAEUJZ01 > JAEUKA01. The sequence continues at coordinate 63,302 of DAOLIT010000015.1, forward strand.
AACTTCAGCATGTAGGTGCTGTGCGAGGGTTTTTCCATCTCGATGATTTCGTGCAACCGAATGATCGATTGCGCCGTCAGGTCCCTGAATTTGTGTGGCATGACGCACACAAACGAGTGCGATTTATCCACCGGAGGCAGAATCACCGTGTCGATGCCCACCGTCGAAGAAACACCGATGCGGAAACCATTGAAGGGCCACTCATTTTCCGCAAGGTGCGGTTCGTATCCGGTGAACAGCGAAATAAACAGCTTCAAGCCGCGCACCGTGCCGCGCAGCCGATACAGCTCCATCGCTTTTTTGATCAGGCGGCGCTTTTTGACCTCGGGCCAGTCGGGTTCCAAGATCATCGCCGACCAAGCGGCCAGCCACGGCAAAAACTGTTCCGGCGTCTCGTAGGAATTGAAATACAGGTGGATTCCGTCGAGCATCGCCTCGATCGAGCCGAACAAATGCTGGATGATCCACAGCAGATCGCGAACGTAGTTTTTTCCCGTCGCGTCTGAACGCTGGTAAATCGCCGGCAGCCACTTGATGTAGCTCTCGCGAGAAATCCACAGCGTCACCTCGTCCGAGGCGTAGACCATTTGGCCGCGCAGCGGTTTCTGTTCGAGGATCGTGTCTTTTTCTTCGTAGCTCTCTTTGTACAAAATCGCGCCGATTCGGAGCCCCACGTGTTGCATCAGGAGCAGGGCCTTTTGCAAAGACAGCCCCACCACGTCGGGCACGCGGACCAAGCGGCGCTGCGTCGGCTCGCGTTCGTAAAGCATCAGACCATCTCCTGTCGAACACGCTCGACGACGGCGACGTTGATCACGTGCGGCAGCTCGTCTTCTTTCAGGCGCACGCTATCGACATTGATTCGACGGTCCTCGTCGTAAATGTGGATCGACTCGATCGCTTCCACACCGGGAATGTCCTCGACCATGTGAACCAAATCGGTGCGATAGACCGGGCGGCCAAACGGCCAACCTTTGCCATCTTTGCCACCGACGAGCGGATGCAAATATCGGCGCAAACGCTGTTCGATTTCCGTCCGCAACCGCTCGCTTTGCCCGACGGTGCGACGAATCAACGTTACTTTCAGCGAAATCTCGACGTAATCCGGCTTCGTCACGTCGAGAATCGTCGTAATCAACCGCCTTTCGTCCAAGTAGTGCCGTACATACCGACACAATTCAGGCGGAGGAATCAGCTTTCGCGTCAGATCCAAATTTCTTTCGTCGCCGCGCGGGATGATCACAAGTTGCACATGGCCCGCTTGATCGTCCGACGACATGGCTTTGGCTCGGGCGATGCTCGTCGTGGAGCGCAACGCCAGCGTTTCAAAATCTTCTGCGGTGACGGCCCGATCGCGGCTTTTGATTTGAAGCGGCGCACGTTCCTTTGCCTGTTCAACCGTTTCCGCATCGGCACCACCGACGGCAGGCAACACGTTGAAGACTTTTTCAATGTACGGAACCGCCCGCGTCAGCGACGTGAGCGTAAAGGCATTGACGTTGCCTTTGCTGCCGCCGCCCACGCGATATTCCGCCGCGATCACCGAATTGCGGCTGACCGGCGGAACCATGCCTCGAATCCCGTCGCCAAACAGCACTTGTCGAGTCAGCGGATCGACAATGTAGTGTCGCGACTTGGGTCCTGACTCGAAGAAGCTTTCGACTTCGCGCCAGCGGACCATGAAACCGCCTTCCCGATCGTCGGCCAGGCGCGCCGCGTTTTCGCCCAAATCCGAAATTTCCTCGGGGATGGGTTCCTCTCGTTCGCGCACTTCGATGACTTGTCCTCCCAAAAGCGGGCCGTGCAGCATCGTGTAGTGCTGTAACGGTGTCCCGTCGGACGATCCGAGAATTTCATCCCGAACCGTGCGCACGTTGGCCGCTTCGACGGTGTTTTGCAGAATCCGACGCACTCTGGGTGGTTTGATGTATCCGCCCATTTCGAGCCGGGCCCGAACCCAAAACCGGTCCTCGGTAAACTTGAGCGTCTTTTCCATGTCGTCGGGCCCAACGAAGTCGATAAAGCCCGATTCGGTGAAATTCTTGGTCCCGTCGGCGACGACCAGCGTGACCCAGGCGCGACCGTTGTAATACTCCCACGCGACCCGTTGCTCGGGTTCCCAGACGGTCTTCCGTTTTTCGTAGTACTGCGTCAGGTGTTCCGAGTGCGCCAAGTCCTGCTCGACGACGATGCTCTCGACAAATTGGAAGTACAAACTCATCGTCTCGTTCGGGAGCCGATGATCGAAACCCAAATACAGCGCGGCGCCTTCGTCGGCGATGGCCTGGAACGGCTGGAACGGTCGGTACTCGTTTTTCTCTTCTTCCGAGTGATCGCGATACCGGAAATCGTTGTACGAAACGAAGTACTTGAGGTGGTCCAGATCCGTTTGGTATCGAATGCCGATGCTCTTGAACGCGGGTGGTTTTAGCGGCCTCTCGTCGCGCCAAACCCACTTGTCGTTGTCGAGCATGTACACGCCGGGCACACCGAAATCACCCAGTTCGATCCGTACCCGAATCCAGTAATTCGGCTCGCCCGTCACTTCACCGGGTTGCAGATCGGGTGGGCGGTTGAAACGAACCGTGCCGCTTTTCGTAAAAGCGTTCGTTCCATCGACGAAACCCAGCACGCTTTGCTCATAACCCTGCGGTGGCTTTCCCGACGGTGTGCTTTTGCCCAAAATCCGCCATTTTTTCCCGTCGAAATACTCCCACGACAGAATCAAGTTGTCGCTCGGGCGCGGTGGCGGTGCGATTTGCGGATCGCTCAGCGCAAAGTCGATTTCCACCTGTACGCCGACCTGCGACAACGCTTCCTGAGACGCCAGATACAGAACGTGATCCGGTTTCGGCTCCGTCCCGAACGGATGCACGTTTTTGCCCAAGTCGAGCGCGATAAACACGTTGTTGTCCAGGTTCGCAAAAGCCTGGTCCGGCAAAATGCCCTCGCCGCTGACTTCAATTCGCGCGCGGGCCGTGTCCACTTCCGTCTCGGCTGGCGAACGTGGCACTTCGGCCAAACGACCGCGCACCCAATACGTATCGACGCCGTTCACCGACGTTTTTTGCCAATCGACGACGCCTTGAAAAATCACTTCGCCGCGTTCGACTTCCAGAGGCGACAGCACAAGTTCCCGCCATCGTCTGCCGTTCCAATACTCCCACGTCAAGAGGCGGGCCAAATCGCGTCCGCCATGCTCGGGTGCGGTCAGGTGCAGGCGCAACACCGTCGAGTCGTTCACTCCGAGCAATCGGTCGTCGCCCAAATAAATGAACCGATCGACGCGCTCAGCCCCAGCAAACGCCAGGAAACCTTCGTTGCGCTCGCCTTGCAGATACGGCGAATTGTCGGAATACGACTCGTCGAAATACGAGAAGCACCGATCCAGCGTCGCGCTGATGACTGTCAGGTCGCGCTGCGTTTCAAAAAGAACCGCATCTTCTTCGTCGGCCTGCGGTGTCGAAACCTGCAAACCCCGACGAATCGTCTGCCGCTCAACGCCATCAGACAACTTGAACGTGAGCAGCGCCCGCGCCGGCTGCGCCGTTTGCAGCTTGATCCCCAACATATCCAAAAACGTCAGGTAGTTTTTTTCGGGGACTTTGTTCAGCCGATGAAGAATCAACTCCGTCATCCAAGAGCAAAGCTCCAAGATGGTGACACCGGGGTCGGAGGGATTGTGGTTTGTCCACTCCGGGCAGTATCGGGGAATGAGCCGAATTGCTTCGGCGATAATATCGGCATACGTCCGATCGTCCAGTTTCGGCGTCGGGATCATTCTTGATCGCTCCTGCGCAGATAGAACGGATAGACGAGGTTTCGCGTTACGTTCTGGCCGCGAATTTTGTACTTGATATCAATGATCAGTTTGTGTGGCTCGTTTGGATCGGGATTTGCGTCGGCGAAGACATCTTCGACTCGCGGTTCCCATTTTTCCAACGCTTCAACGACATAGTGCGCTGCTAGACCCGCAGTATTGGTATTGTTCGGCGCGAACAGCAGCTCGTGAATGTCACAACCAAAATACGGACGCATCACGCGCTCGCCAGGCGCAGTTCCGAGGATGATCAGGATTGACTCGCGCACGAGGTCATCGAGACTGCTTTGCGCCATCCCGCCGTGCCGGTCAATCATCACCGGATAGCGCCATCCTTTTCCGAGGAAATTGCGCGCCATGTTCCCCTTTTCTCCTCAAAAGAGTGCTGTGCAGATTTCAAATTGCGAAGAGTGCACAGCCACCTGGAAGTTCTTTGATAGAATTTTCTGGTTGCTACAGATACTACTACATCAAGACGAATGAGTTACACAATAAGAGAATATTTGTCTCATAGATTCATACATTTATAGATGATGCAATAGGTCTTGATCTCTTATGCCAGCCTGTAGGTTATTCAGCGACATCTTCATCGGAAAATCGGCCTTCGATGAAGTGGCCACAGCCTTTTGCGGTGCAGCGAACAATCGTCACACGCTCGCGCTTTTTCACCTCGATGTCGCCTTGCTGACAAAAAGGACATTTAAGGTTTGCGATGCGACCGGCCTGCACGGATTCCAAGACATCTTGCCAATAGATGATGTCGTCCTCGCTCACACTGACCTCCCGAATTGTCCCGGACCTGCCACAGCTTACGAGTGCCTATAAGAGGGGCTCGTCGTCAGAGTCTAGGTGCGCGGTGCGTGCTATCGTATGCCGTTTTTAGTCAGGAAATCAACCGTTATGCTTTCCCGAGGACGGCGGTTTCGGTTTGGGCCTCGGGTTTGGCCTTGCATGGTATGGTGAGAACCGATGTCTGGCCGTGACACTGAAAACCACGTTGTCTTTGTAGAAAGTGCAGAAAGCGCAGGCGGAGAAGGCTTGGGGCATCCGAGGACGGCGGCGGCAGCGAATCCGACCGCAACTTCGACTTTGGCAAACGCGGCATTGGACGGTGCGGCGGCACCGGCAGCGAGCGTTGGAGACAGCAGCGGCGCTCGGCAAGTTCGGGATTTTTCGCACATCCCTCTTACGATTGCCGTGGATGCCATGGGCGGAGACCAAGCCCCCGAGGAAGTGGTCAAGGCGGTTTGCGCGCTCAGCCTGGAAAAGGCATCGGTCGGCGAGGACAAATCCGCGGGTCCGCTGCACATTCTTCTCGTCGGAGATGCTTCCAGGCTGCACGAACTGCTCGTGCGACAAAGCCACGACGCGGAACGAATTGCGATTCATCACGCCTCGCAAGTGGTTGGGATGGACGAAAATCCCAAAGAAGCCCTGGCGCAAAAACCAGACAGCAGCATTTCCGTCGCTGCGCGTCTGTGCGCAGAGGGCCGCGCTCACGCTCTCGTTTCAGCCGGAAACACAGGTGCGGCGGTTCTGTCGTGTTTGAAGCACTGGAAGCGATTGAAAGGAATCAGACGGTGCGCGCTCGCAGCGGTTTATCCGACTGAGGTGCGACGCGGCGAAAAGGAAGATCCGTTTTCCCTGATTCTGGATGTAGGTGCCACGCTCGATGTCAACGCAGACGATTTGGTCAGCTTTGCCGTGATGGGCGCTGCGTATGCGGCGCGCATTTCCAAAAACCCACATCCGAAAGTGGCTCTGTTGTCGAACGGTGCCGAGGCTGGCAAAGGTCCCAAGGAAGTCGTCGAGGCACACGCGCGGCTCAAACAACTTCGAGGCCTGCATTTTTTGGGCAACGTCGAAGGTGTGGACATTCCGCGCGGTGTGGCAGATGTGGTTGTTTGTTCGGGCTTCGTCGGAAACGTGGTGCTCAAAATGCTGGAAGGCGTTTCCGAAACGGTCGTTCGACTGGCGCACTATGCGTACAAAGAGCGTTTGATGTGGCGAGCCGGCTTGGCGATGCTCTCGGGCGGAATCAGCCGACTCAAAGACTTGACCGACTGGAAACAGTACGGTGGCGCGCCGCTGCTCGGTTTTGATCGGTTGCTCATCAAAGCGCACGGTCGCAGCCAATCCCAGGCGCTGCAAAACGCGATCAAAGTTGCGAAAAAAGCAGTTTCCAGCGGGTTGCTCGCCGACATCGAACGTGGCTTGCTCGAAGTCGAAAGCCTCTCAATGCCGACGTTGGAGGACAAGTGAGCGACGCGCCGGAACCCGTCGCAACACCCCAGACACCCAGCGTGATTTATCGCTGGGATCTCGACAAAACGTATTTGCGCACCGAATTTGACACGCTGATCGCACTTTTGCGCACCGCGTTCGAGGACGCAGAAGACAAGCAAACCGTGCCGGGTGCAGCGACGTTGTTGCGTGAACTTCGCCAACATGCCGTCGGAAAATCGCGTGTTTGCTTCATTTCCGGGTCGCCCAGGCAGATGCGCAAAGTGCTCACCGAGAAATTGCGCCTCGACGGCATCGAGTTTGACGAGTTTGTGTTGAAGCCAAACCTTCGCAACATGCTGACGGGACGTTTCCGCGCGCTGCGAGAGCAGGTCGGCTACAAACTTCCCGCGCTGCTCGCGGGCCGAGCGGGCGTCGCGCAGGAAACGCGCGAGGTTTGTTTTGGCGACGATGCCGAATCGGACGCGCTCATTTATTCGCTGTACGGCGACCTGCTGGCGGGTCGTGTCGATCGTGCGCTGCTCGAGCAAATTCTTCGCGCCGCAGGCACATACGACGATGATGCGGCTCGGACTGTTTCGCTGTTTGAATCGTTGCCGCATTCCGAGGCCGTCGAGCGCATTTTCATCCGGTTGGATCGCCGTTCTCCGACGAGCCGGTTCGATCGATACGGAACGCGCATGGTCCCGATTTACAACTACTTTCAGGCCGCGCTGACGCTGTTTCGCGATGGCCGACTCTCCGCCGCATCCGTCGTTCGCGTCGCTGTCGAAATGGTTGATCGCCATCATTACAGCATCGAAGCACTGCGAAATTCGCTGCAAGACCTGCTGCGCCGTCGCCGAATCGAAATAGAAACCGTGAACAGTTTGGGTCAAGCGATCGCAGGCGGTGCGGGCGAACACGATCTGTTGCCGGCGCTCGGGACGTTGCCCAGCACGCGCTCTTTGTTGCGGGCGTTGGCGTTTGGGTTGCGCGATCTCGGCCCGCTCGCCGAGGTCGAATTGGGACCACCGCTCACCGACGCGCCGATCGACTACCTGGCGGCTTTGGCGGATTTGCCCCGCCGACATGCAAAAACATAACCTCGTCGCCGGGTCTTCTTCCCCGACCGACCTCTTTTCCCGAACACGTTGGCCTCGCATGCACACACTCGCTGAACAGCTTGCCCAAGAACCGTTTGAATTGGTGTTGTCCTCGGGTTTTTTTGGTTTCTATGCCCACACAGGTGTCGTCCTTGCCCTGGAGGAAGCCGGGCTGCGGCCCGCTTTGCTCGGCGGTTCTTCAGCCGGGGCGCTCGTCGCTGGCTTGTGGGGTGCCGGTTTGTCCGCCCACGTTCTCAAAGACACGTTGTTGCAACTCGATCGGGCCGCGTTTTGGGATGTCGATCCGCTGGCCGGTCTTCCTTTTTTTCTGAGGCACGGCGTGTTGCGCAGCCTCGCAGAGCGGTTGGGTTTCGAGCGGCTGGCCGACGAGGCCACGGGGCCCGGCTTGTTGCGTGGCCTGGCGTTCGATTACTTGCTTCGCGAGCTGCTTTCGCGTGTGTCCGTCCGTGATTTCTCAGATTGCGCAACGCCCGTCCGCATCGCTGCTTTCAATCTGGCCACACTCAAAACCCAAGTGCTCGACGATGGCGACTTGACGCTGGCCATCCGCGCTTCGTGTTGTTTTCCCGGCTTGTTTCAGCCTGTGCGCATCGGAAGCCACCGCTTTCTCGACGGTGGCATTGCTGACCGGCCTGGCCTGTCGATCGCGAGTCCACGCGCGCGCATTCTTTTTCACCATCTGCCGACTCACTCTCCGTGGAGAAAAATCCTTCGCACGCCGAACGAGTGGCCTGCGCTTCCCAAGCTGCATGTGCTCCACGAGCCCTCTCTGCCGCGCCTTTCTCCCTATCGGCTGTCGCCCGGCCCCGAAGCCATCCGTCTCGCGCTGGACATGACCCGCCGCCGCTTGCGGTCGCCAGCTGAGCCTTAGTCCACCGACCCAACGGCATTTGCAAAGACATCGCGTGCTTCGCCGAATGGTTTGGAGATAATTCAATGTAAGGACAGATAGTCCTACCTGGAATTTCCCTGTTTTTTATCTCACGCGGTTTCTCTTTTTTTCAAAAAGAGTGCTTTGCAATTGCGCTTTCCGTGCAAAACAATGCAGTTTCATCCGTGCAAATCGAGCACCAAGCGCGTTAACACGGATAGCGAATGTCATGGACTGATACGCCGACCGAGGCGATGTTATGGACGCCGGGAGATCTCCAGCCGTCTGAGATACAAAGGCATGTCGAGTTTCTTTTGTATCGACTCCAACAACTGGTGGACACAAACCCCGACGGAGAAGTTGCGCGCTTGTATTTGCAGCAGATGCAAGACATCGGGCGCTTTGTTTTGATGCAGAGTGAGCCAACGGTCCATCGCGAAAACGACGCACCGACAACCGACGACCGAAGCGCACTTGTTCGATTTGGTCGAGAACTGATGGAACGGCGACGCAAAGCCCAATTGACCCGAGTCGCGCTTGCGCGGATCACCAGTCTATCCGAAGCCACGCTCAAACTGATAGAGAAGGGTCATTCTCGCCCAACCCGCAACACGCTCATGCGTTTGTTGGTCGTCAAGAAATTGCAGTTGTCTCAAAGTGACGTGGAAGGAATTTTGCGAACAAACGGGCGGATGACTCCCATTTTTCAGCCTGTGGAACATCATGTTGCGCCTGAACTGAATTTTCTGGTGATGCCAGAATACGATAACACACAGATGTTCCTCAATTTTGTTCAGTTTCTACAAGGCTCAGGCGGCCATATTGAACAAACGTATTTATATTTAGATCCACTTTCCGTACTGGACTACATATCAATGAAAAAGAAATTGCCCTGTTTTCAAAACAAAGCGGCAACGTCTTTTCATGAAATGGCGAAGCGAATCATGTCAAAACACGATCGCTTTGAGATTGTGGTCCTCGGTTCTGGAGATGGTCAGACGGCTGTCCAGTTCATTCGCATTCTCTCGGAGGTCCAGCAAGAGGTTGATTTGGATGTGATCCTTGTCGATATCAGCCAATCGCTTCTCACGACGGCATACCATCACTCCATGCAGGTTCTTGGAAAGATTCCAGGCATTCGCATTGTCGCATTGCAAGGAAATTTCCTGCAATTTCAGACACTTCCACCAAAACCACTTCGCACAGATTCAAGAAGAAGAATCGTTGTGTTGCTTGGTTTTACGTTTTCAACACTGGATCAAGGGTTTGAATTTTTGGCGAATAAATTGCGAGGTCCGCTCGGTGAACTCGACTTTTTGTTGATCGATGTCTTGCTCGCATATGGGAAAACGGACAAAGAAATTACAGACAACGATCCGCTGTTGCGCGATGCGCTGCCGTCGTCGCTGAGAAGATGGCTTGAGCGGCCTCTGAGTCACAGCCTTTCCGGCACTGCGCGCATTCGGTTTCAGACAAATCTCGATACACGTTCGCTGCCCAGGAGCTACCTCATCACCATCAACGCGATCGTAGAAAGCCTGCAACAGGACGAGCGCGTGTTTTCCATGCTCCGCATCAGACGATACGAGCCCAAGTTTTTTGCGCGCCAGATGGAGCTTTTGGGGTGGACTTTGGTCAGCGACATTGGGAAGCCCCCAAACGACAAATCACTTCACGCCGCGACGATGCTGTTTCGCCGAAACACGCTCCACCTTGTTCAAAGCATGGGACTCACATAGGGGGACCTAGTGTGTTCCGCCCATTCCCCCCATTCCGTGTGGCGCTCCCATTCCCGATCCCGGTTGCTGTCCTTCTTTTCGCACTGTGTCCAGCAGCAACACCCGATCTTTGCCCGGCAACAGGAACGGACCCGATTGTCCTTCCACATCTCCTGGTTGTCTTGTGCTCGCGTCTTCGTCCTGATCCACCCGCCCCAGCAGCAGCACTTGCCCCTTTGGGATTCCTCCCATTCCCATCAGGTCGCGTTCTGAAAGCGAAAACAACATCTCCTGACCGGTGAGCCGCAGTTTTTTCGCCGCAAACACCGGCCCTGGCTTTCCGTTGTCAAGCATTCCGCGAGCCGACAAAAACACCGTCGCCCCATCCTTGGCTTGCGCCTTCACGGAATCCACGACCTTCAACACCCCTGAGACAAGCACCGGCCCCTCTTGCTTGGCACCCTCACCCTCCCATGCAGAAGGACTATCATGAACATGCGGTGCAGAAGCTGCGTGCGGTGAGTCCGTTTGCTGTGGCCCCTGTTCTTCGTGCGGTCCGTGCGGCCCGTGCGGAGACTGAACCGGCAAACCATGAATCGGCAGAGCCCCAGCCTGTCCAACCGGTTTCGCACTCCCTTCTGGAAGCGGAGGCAAGCTCGGCGGCGGGGGCGGCACAGTCCGTTCCGACTTGTTGCAGCCATTCCCCCCCAAAAAACCACCAAAAGTCAGCACACAGGTGAACACAACCACTCGACGAGTCAAAAACATGGCGATACCGTATCATCCGTGAACCCAAGAAACCAATACGCACGTTTGCTGGCCAAACGTCCCCTCGCACAAAACACCCTCGAACTTGTGTTCGCCCTTCCCATGGGTCCTCTGTCGTTTCGGCCCGGCCAGTTTGTCTCTTTTCGCATTGGCACCGACGATCTTGGCAACGCGATGATGCGCAGTTATTCCATCGCCTCCCTTCCCGAAGAACCCGAGCTGCGCTTGATTTTGCGCACCATCTTGGACGGCAAAGCGTCCGCGTTTTTTGCCGCCCTTCCCATCGGTGGCGAAGCGATGTTCACCGGTCCCATGGGTTTTTTCGTCAACGAGCTAAGCCACCCAGGTGATGTGGTTTACGTCGCCACCGGCACCGGAATCGCCGCGATTTTCCCCATGCTCCGCGAGACCCTCCTTCGTCCCGAAGCGTCGCGGGTCTATCTGTTGTGGGGTCTGCGCTGCGAAGCGGATGTCTTTTGGGAAGGCGAGCTCCTCGCCCTGCAAACCCAGCACCCCCGCTTCTCCTTTCACGTCTACCTCTCAAAACCGCAAGGACCTTGGCCTGACACCCAAAGGGGCCGCGTCCTTTCCCCCCTTCTTGCCCTTTTGCCGTCTCTGTCCCACGCCACCTTCTATCTGTGCGGCAACGGCCACATGATCGAGGACGCCAAAGCCACCCTCGTCGCCCAAGGCATCCCCCGAAAACGCCAAATCCGCACCGAAGCCTTCTTTGACTAAACCCACATCACCCCTTCCCGCGAACTCGTCCGCGCGGGGTTGAGGGGACAGGCCCGACGTACCTGGTTTTCTCAAGTGAGGGAGGGGGGCACAGCAGCCACCACAGACTGAATGTCTGAGATGCCGCAAAGGACCGCTGCACTACGGGGGTGCAGGTGCTGTGAACGTTTTGGCAGCAGCCTCGGGGGTTAGGTGATCTTCATCCACCTTTTGGTTGAGTTTGCGCATCGTGTTGGCGTCGATTCGTCCTTCCAGTCCGTGCAGGCTTTGGATGACGGATTTCAGTTCCCGCTGTGCGCGGGCCCCAGCCAAGATCACCGCATCGTAGGGAGGGATGGCACCCCGGTCGTCGTCCAATACCACCAAGTCGTACGCGGCGATCCGACCATCCGTAGAGAAGGCACCAATGATGTCCACTTGTCCGCTCTTGGCTGCTTCATACAGCAAAGAAGGGTCCATGCTCCGCTGCTCTGCAAAGCTGAGTCCGTAGTTCCTGGTGATCGATCGCCATTCGCTACGTTGGAACAGCTCGTAGTCGGCACCGATGCGAAGTCGGTTGGCATGCGGTGCCAAGTCGCTGAGTCGATGGATTCCCAATCGGTTTGCATCTACCCTGCGCATCGCGAGTGCGTACGTGTTTTCAAACCCAAGGGAAGCAACCACAAGCACGCCGTACTTTTGGGAAAGCTCTGTGCGAACCTGAGAGAGCAGCTCGCTGCGTGCGGGGCGGGGTTCACTATGTCCCAGCACGGCGGACCACAGCGTGCCGGAATAGTCTACGTAGACATCGATCTGTCCAGCGACCAGCGCATCGAAGACCACCGTTGAACCCAGCGATTCCATCATCCGCGTGGGAAGACCGGTGTCCCGCGAAACGGTCTGCGCAAGTACGTGCGCCAAGGTGTAGCTCTCTGTGAATGTCTTGGCACCAATCGTTACGCTTGCGCGTCCGGGACTTTTCAGGGCGGAAATGACAGGCCGCAGAGCAGCGATGCAAAGCAGTGCGACTAGCGCCAGTCCTATCTGGAGACGAACCCGGCTGCGCCGCTCGATTCCTTCCCCGATGGTTCGGATGGTGACGTCCACCAAAAGGGCAAGCACTGCTGATGCCACACAACCAAGCAACACAGCCGAATAATTGCGCGTCTGAAGTCCACCAAAAATGTAGTTCCCAAGACTCGGCGCACCAACTGGCGTAGACAGCGTTGCGGTACCCACGGTCCATACCGCAGAAGTGCGGACCCCGGCAGCGATCACTGGCAACGCGATGGGCAGTTCAACCTGCAAAAGCGACTCTCGATCGGTCATGCCGACGCCGCGTGCTGCTTCAAGAAGTGCGGGGTCCACGCTCGATAGTCCAGTCACCGTGTTGCGCAAAATCGGCAACAAGCTGTACAGAAACAGCCCAAGCAATGCGGGCAGATATCCGATGCTGCTGGCACCTATCGCAGCCAGAGCAGGCACCATGATGGCAAGCAGCGCCAAGCCGGGAATCGTCTGAAGGACACTGGCTAGGCCCAGCACAGGCGCTTCCAGTCGGGGATGGCGATGAACCAGTATTCCGAGTGGAACACTGATGGACACACCCAACGCCAGCGCCGCCAACGAGAGCGCCAAGTGCGCCGTGAGGTACGTGGGCAAGAGCGCAAGCTGCTCGTTCATTCCCTTGAACCTCCAAGCACAGACTGGACAAGCTTTGCCTGACGGCGCGGAGCGGAGACCAGCTCATCGACATACGGATGAGCCGGTGAGGTCGCAAGCTCCCGGAATGTCCCCCACTGAAGAAGCCGACCGTCTTTGAGAACGGCCACCCGATCCGCCAGTGCCATTGCTTCCGTCACATCATGCGTCACAAAGACCGCCGTCAGGCCGAGGGAGCGCCGAATCCGATTGAACGATGTCTGTAGCCGTTCTCTGGTGGGTGGATCGAGAGCACCAAACGGTTCGTCAAGGAGCAGTACCGGGGGCTCTGCCGCGAGTGCCCTGGCAACAGCCACGCGCTGCGCCTGGCCTCCGGACAGCTCGCCTGGAAGCCGATTCATCATCGCCGCAGGATCGAGTTCGACGAGATCGAGCAGCGTCTTGACTCGTGTCAAAATCCGGGCGGCATCCCAACCGAGCAGGCGCGGTGTGATGCCAATGTTTTCTGCCACGGAAAGATGTGGGAACAATCCTAGGCGCTGAAACACATAGCCGATCCGACGACGTAGGGCGTGGGCTTGCTGGTCCTTCACATCTTCACCGGCCACGCGAATGGTTCCGCTGGTCGGTTCGACCAAGCGATTGATCATTTTGCAAGTGGTGGTCTTGCCGGAACCCGAGCCTCCCAGGAGCACCAGCAGTTCTCCTGGTTCGACCCGCAGCGATACGCTGTCCACCACGCACTGATTGCCATACCGCTTGGTCACGCAGTTCAGATCGATCATCGACAGCCTCGATGATTTTGCCCTAGTGTGTTGGTGATCCGCTGGCGAGCCTGCATGGCCGCGCGTTTCATCTGCGGAAGGATGAGCTCTGCAAACGCCAGGGGAATCCCGGCAGCGTCCTCGGCTACGGACGTATAGCGGTCCAGCACCGACGGCACCGGCTCAGCAGGCAAACTTGCCAGCAAATCCAGTCCGAACGGGCCAAGCAACCCGCGTGCGCCACACAGGGAAAGCGCCAGCCTGCTCTCCTCTATCTGTCCGATGCATTCAAACGGGGTGTGCACTCCCAACCCCATCATGTCTTGAAAGAAAGCTCGGTTTTCGGGGCGCTCCAATAGATCGGAGGAAAACAGGGCATCAACGGGCTCTCGCGACAAGTGTGCGCGGTAGCTCAACCAGACATATGCGCACTTGGGACAACGCTGACACCAAGGTTTTGCGACGTTGCAAGAGTGTGTGTCGCCAATCAGCGTCTCATCCATACGCAGCAGTTCAAAAATCACCACGTCAAAGATCGGCATCAAGATGCCAAAGACACCCAGGTCTGACACAAGCTGAGTGCGAATGTATGCGTTGAGCAACTGCTGCGCCGCGAGAGATTTTCCCCACTGATGATTCACTTCCTCACCGGTCACAGACCAGATCAAGTTGCCTCGGTTCGCACTGGCTTCGTGTCCCAGCACAGCGTGGGAATAGCCATGCGCAAGCAGGATGGGAAGAGCCGCAAAGATGGAACTAGGAGTCTCTGCCGCCGTGACTGTATGAACGCCAGCCTCGGGCCCTAGTAGCTCAAGAACCGGCGCATCGAAGAAGTCATCCATGACAATCTGCCGGTGTCTCTTTTGCGGTTTTCCGTGATCGAGCAGCCGATCGACAAGCTGCTGCTGCATGCGCGAACGACCGTACACGCTTGATGTATATGCGAACGACGCAAAGGGAATCTGGGCTCGCTCAAGCAGCTTCATGGATACCAAGCTGTCTTTGCCCCCGCCACAGAACAGCAGAACCGATGATGAACTTCGGTCAGAAGTGACAGCCGAAACTTCGTTGGTGGATGGCTCGCTCATCCACTGTGGCGCAGGTTCATCGGGCAGGTTGTTTTCAAATCGCCACTGCGCCCAAACGTGGTGAATCACCGTTGTCCACAGCGTCTCCAGCGCCACAGTGTGATGATGAGCGTAGGGGCCCAGATCCAGCCACTGCGGACGCAAGCTTACGATCTTGTTTATCTCAAACAGTGCAGCGTGAACAAACAGTCGCTCTAGAAAGCTTTTGCCGAAGCGGTGCTCCAGATCTTCCAGATTGGTATCGGGATACCAGTACACAGTCTGGAACCGCAGCTCATCAAGAGAACATCGCATCACAAGCTGATGCTTCGTAAAGTGAATCGCATCCAGGCGAAGTGTCTTGGGACGGTGCATCATCAGGAGCGAACCACGCGAAAGCTGGTGAATGGGAACGGATAGTTCCGGCGGTACCAGTTGCGAAAGCTCCGTCGCAGAAGCGCATCATCGGTGGCCCAGGATGCACCAAAAACGATGTCGTGCTCTCCATCGAAGAAGTCTGCAGAGTAGCCAGGATAGGTACGAGCCCACGCTGAAAAACCCGGAAGCGGCGCAAAAGGAGTTTGCGTCCATTCCCAACCATTGCCGACCAGTTCTTCCACGCCCCAGGCACTGCGACCCTCGGGGAAGTGTCCTACCGGTGTCGGTTAGAATCGACGAAAGCCGAAGTTTCCGTGTTCAGCCGAAGGAGTTTCATGTCCCCATGGATAGTCCCGCACCGATCCATCGGGAGCATGATACGCGGCCCGATGAAGCTCAGGTTCGGTGGGCAGTCGTCCTCCGTGCTGTTCGCAGTAGGTACGCGCTTGGTTGCCCGAGACTTGCACCGGGAACCCGGCACCTTCTTCAAAAGGAAGCAGACCAAAAAGCGTCTTTACCGCCAGTTGTCCACTCGAATCTCGCGCCCATGACTGCGGCCAAAGCGATTCTTGACCATTTCTGTCTTCAAAAAAGCGCAGCCAATCGCTGTTTCGCACCGGAAGGGAGTCGATGGTAAAGGCTGGAACCTCTAGGGTGACTTGCGAAAACTCGTTGTCCCAGCCAAAGGGAATCTCTGTCCATTTTGCGCCCAGAATTGCTTCTCCTGCCTCGATTCGCCGAGGCTCAGCCGCCTTTCCAGGTCCACCAAGGGGTCGTTCAACACAGTCCGGTCGCACAATCAGTCCCGGTGGACTTTCCGCGAGCATGTAAAGGAGTGTTTCATGGTGCATCCATTCATGTTCGAGAACCATGTGCAAGACGCGACCATGCTCACACAGCACATCATCCGTACGCTCTAGGACGCGCGGAATACAGCGCAAAATGTCGGCGCGTACCACATCCCGATAAGCCAACGTCTCGTCGATGCTTGGCCAGTTCGTGATGTGCTGGGTTTTCGCACTGTCTGTATCAGCGGGATCGATTCCGCGCGCGAACAGAGCGTCAAAACGAGGATTCACAGAACCGAGTCCCAGTGCTCCGCGGCCAATCTGGTTCCACGCGAACGCGGGCAAGTGGCCTATGTAAAACAACACCGGATGACGCAGATCGATCGGCTGCGCAAGGTATGCCGTATGTGGCACCAGCGCAAACAGATCGTCCGATCGTCGCCACGCCGTTGCAAATCGAGCACGGAAGGAATCAAGCAAGGACGCTTGCGTAGTCTTCATTTTCCAATCCCCTTGCGGAGAAGAACGAGTGAGAAAAGTTCTTCCAGATCTGTGAAGCATCGATCGACACGCAGTCCCGCAGCCTCTGCCTCTTTTGCGAAGCCTTCGTGGGTAAATTTGCAACTGATCTCAGTGCGGATCTCGCTGCCTTCGTCAAAAGCGAGGTTCAGATCCAGTCCGTGAAGCCGAATCTCTGTGGGCCGCAGTGCTCGCAGACGCATCTCAATCCAGCTGTTGTCGGCATCGAAAAAGGCACGATGTGCGAAGGCGAAAGGATCGAAGTTTCCGGCAAAACGACGGTTGATGACCGAGAGGATGTTGCGATTGAAGGCTGCCGTGATGCCCTCGGGATCGTTGTATGCGGCTTCGATACGCGCGGGATCTTTTACCAGATCAATGCCGACCAGGAATCGATCGCTCTCATCCATGGAAGCAGCAACCTGGCACAGAAAATCATGGCGCTCGTGTGGATACAAGTTTCCGATGGTTCCCGCAAAAAACACGATCATGCGACGGCCAGGCTGTCCCAAGCGGTCCAGATCATGAACGAAGTTTCCAACGACACTCCGAAATGCAACGGCAGGATAGTCTGAAGCGAGCCGTGCTATCGATTGCCGCAGGAACAGTTCGTTGATATCGAGCATGGTACAGGTGCCGCCCTGCAGTGCGGTGCCCCAAGCGTCCAAAAGGAGTCTGATCTTGCGTCCTGCTCCGCTGCCAAGCTCCACCAAGTGTTGGCAGTTGCTGCGCTCCAGAATGGCAGCAGACTCTGCTTCCAAAATAGAGATCTCTGTCCGCGTTGGATAGTACACATCGAGCTGCGTGATCCGCTCGAACAAGTCACTGCCCACGTCATCGTAAAAGTAGTGTGGCGAGACCTCTGGCAGTGGCCTGCGCAGACCAGCACGTACCGCTTCTTTCTCGGTTTCAGGTGTCAAGCTAGACTCCCTACCGTATCCGGCATCCGACGCTCTCTTTTCAGAACCAATCCAATGTAACGAGAAGTTCAGATGACTTGTGGAGCATATGCAACCGACTGCGGACTTGTCTACTGTCTGCTCTCTATGAGGCCCGTCATCTCATCCTCGACAGCGCGGTGGCCATCAAGGTCCTGCTTGCGACCCATGATGAGGAAAGTCAGCAGCGTTTTCTGAGGGAGGCCAGGCTCGCCTCGAAAGCAAGTCATCCCAACGTGGTGTCTCTGTCCGACTTCGGAGTCCTCCCGTCCGGCCAGCTCTATCTGTGTATGCCTTCCTTCCTGCGACAGCGTTGAATCGGTTTGTGAGGTCTGCAAGGGGAGATGAAGGCATGTTTTTTTGAAACATGCGTCCGTAAGCGGCTTACGCAGGCATTCTAGGCGCGAAAATGCGTTCGCAAGCGGCTTACGC
>DAOLIT010000016.1:0-80599 GCA_035328405.1 Pseudomonadota bacterium
CAGGGGGGTTTTGGGTTAGGGGGTGCGGGGGGTGCGGGGTTTGCGGGTTTTGGACAGGAACTCGGCGAAGGGGTGGACCGCCGAGTCCACTTCGGGGACGCGGGAGGCGATGCTTTTGGCGATGCCATAGAACAGGTAGCCGCCCTCGTTGGCTTCGCTGGCCGCTTCGCGCTGGGTGTCATCGAGCAGATCGAGGATCTGCCGCGCCGACTCACGCAAGGGCTGGATCGCAGACATGAGGTTGAGATCCGCCAGCACGTCATCTGCGGTCACGCCAGGGGCCGACCAACCGTACTTCTTGGCCAATTCGGCCAGCCTGTACACGTGTGGCTCAGCCCCCCGCCGTCCGCGTGTCAGTCCCGCGCGTTCCTCGTCCGAGAGGTTCACGCAAAAGGTCCGAAGCCACGAAAGCACATCCTCCAGCTGCTTGAGTTGCTTCTCGAACTCTGCACTCGAAGGCACGTTGTCGCCGACTTTGTTTTCCATGATCGTTCTCCCTGTTTGAGGCTCGTGTAGGGCCGCGTTGTTCCACTTCACCAGGTGCCCGCCCACTGTACCAACAAAGTCCACCCCAAACCACGCCCAACCACAGGTTCTCCGAGAACCAACCATATGTTCTCCGAGAACCAACCACAGGTTCCCCAAGAACCAACCACAGGTTCTCCGAGAACCAACCATATGTTCCCCGAGAACCAACCATATGTTCTCCAACAACCAACCATATGTTCCCCGAGAACCAACCATATGTTCCCCAACAACCAACCATATGTTCTCCGAGAACCAACCATATGTTCTCCGAGAACCAACCATATGTTCCCCAAGAACCAACCACATGTTCCCCAAGAACCAACCATATGTTCCCCAAGAACCAACCATATGTTCCCCAAGAACCAACCCCAGGTTCCCTGGCTGCCAGTGGGAGAAGGTCGGGCTGCTTTTGTGGCCTTGGGGACTTGGGTTTGGGTCTGCCGGTCTGTACGATGAAGAGACCCTTTTTGGCCTTTCAAGGAAGCACAACACATGTCGAACTTGTCGTCTGAATCGTTTGCGAAATACTGTCGGCGTCAGTGGGCAGAACACGGCTATTGGATGAGCGAAGTCGTCGAAGCGCCCTACAAAGAACTGGTGGCGGCGCGCGATGGGTGGTCGTTTGGTTGCTCGGTGGCTCGGGCGGAAAACCCCGATTGCAAAGCGCGGCTGGGGGTGTGGTTTCGGCCTGCTCCAAAAGGCAGCCTGGCGGACGTGGCGGCGCTGCGGACGCACTACCAAACAAAACTGGCGCAGCAACGTCGGGGTTCTCGGATCATCAACTGCGGCCTGCCCGTGGGTTCGGTCTTTCTGTTTTTTGAAACGACAGGACAGATTGAGGAATCGGCAGTGGCTGACTTTGTAGACCTGTGTCAAGAACTGGCCGCGCTCGCGTTCGATGCGGACGGTTTGGATGAGCTGCTGGAAGCGGGGGAAGGCTAGACCGATGCAAAACAGAAACGCGAAACGGACACCGCACCTGCTTGGGGGCCTTGTCGCTGCCGTTCTGCTTGGCGGTTGCTTGCCCGATCCGCCCAGCATCAGTGCAGTGGACAGCGGTGTGGATGTGGTCATCGACCAGACGATCCCGTTTGTCACCTCGAAACTGCGCTTTGGGAACTTCGTGGCCAGCGCGGGCCCGGTGGACCTCTGCATCAAAGCAAGCGGTTCCTCAACGTGGGTAGGACCCATCGGGCGAACAATCGGGCAACGCGCGGGCGGGGTGTACTACCAAGCAGTCAGTCAGTATCTGACTGTGGACGCAGGGAGTTACACGGTGAAGGCGGTTCCGGGGGCGCGGACCGATTGCACCATCGCCTATGGGGGCATTCCTGACATGCCTCTGCCAGCGATGGGAGGAGGCCGCGTCTATACGCTGGCCCCGTATGGCACGCTGACGAAGCCTCTCGAAATCAAGATTCACCTGTTTGAGGACGACCCGAACACGCAAGGGGGACAAGCGCGGGTCCGCTTCATCAACCTGTCGCAAGAAGTCCCAAGCGCGGATTTTGGTCTGGGCACGTTGGCCACGTACACCCCCCTCTTGAAAGATGCAGTGAGCGGGGACCTGGGACGCACGGGAGGTCAGGTGTATGCCACCGTGAGCCCCCAAACAAACGGAACATCGTCGGTTCGGGCGTCTGGAACCTCAAATGACCTGCTCACGACCGGTCCTGTGCTGACGTTTTCGGCGGATGCAGTGCATTCGCTCATGCTGTCTGGGCTCGCGAGCAAGTCGCCGCCCGATCCGCTGTCCCTCAAACTCCTGATTTGCGAAGACAGCAAAGCCCCCCAAAGCGGTCTGTCTGTGTGTACTCTGCTCAATTGATCTTGTTTGATCAACGCTTGTTCCTGCGCCGCACGAACTTGTGTACTTCCGAGACAAACAGCAGCGAGCTGGCAAGACCCAGCGCAACCATCCATTCCACAAGCGAGATCGGTGCAAGGTGCAGCACGTCGCGAAGTCCGGGAAGGTACATCGCAGCAAGGTGCAGAAGCTGCGCAAAGAGGTTTCCGAACAGCAAGGGCCGATTGCGAAACGGACTCTGCCGGAACAACGACGCGGTTTCAGAGCGGCTGTTTCCGGCTTGGAAACTACCAAAGAGAACGAGCAATAGCAGCACCATGTTCTGCGCAGCACCCAGCGAAAACCCCGTGTGCAACATGGCGCGATAGGCCACAAACGACACCACGGACATCACCAGGGCTGACACGAGCATGCGCTCGACCATGATGCGGTTGAAAATCGGCTCGCGCGGGGGACGAGGGGGGCGATGCAGTTCCCGGCCTTCGCCCGGTTCAAACGCAAGGGCCACATCCTGGATTCCGTTGGTAACCAGGTTCAGCCACAGAAGCTGCACCGGCCACAACGGAACGGGCATGGCCAACGCAATAGCGAAGACAAACAGAAGCACCTCGGCCAACCCCAGAGACAGAAGCAGATAGATGACCTTGCGGACGTTGCCATAAGCAATGCGCCCCTCTTCGATGCCTGCGACAATGGACGAAAAGTTGTCATCGGTCAGGATGAGGTCGGAGCTTTCCTTGGCCACGTCTGTGCCGCGCAGACCCATGGCGATCCCGATGTGCGCAGCGCGCATCGCAGGAGCATCGTTTGCGCCATCCCCCGTCACCGCCACAAAATGGCCCTGCCGTTTCAGGGATTCGACGATTTGCAGTTTCTGTGTGGGCTCAACGCGAGCAAAGACGCGGGCCTGCGACACGAGGTCATCGAGCGCGCGTTCCCCTTGCGCCAAACGCTCAGCGAGCTTTTGGCCCGTGACCACCTGGTCCAGGGTGTGGGCAAAACCCAATTCCTGCGCAATGGCCAACGCGGTGCTTGGGTGATCTCCTGTGACCATGGCGACTTGAATGCCAGCAGCTTGGCAAGCCTTCACCGCGTGTTGCGCCTCGGGTCGCAGAGGGTCGAGCATCGCGACAAAACCCAAAAACACAAGCCCAGACAGGTGATCGGGAGTCAGGATGGTGTCGGCTGCATGAGGATCGTGGCGAGGTCCTTGCGCAATGGCGAGCAGGCGATGTCCGGTTTGGGCCAGCCGATCGGCAGCGGCTTCGAGGTGCGCGCGGTCTAGATCGATATCTCCCTGCGGAGTCGCCATGCGGGTACACATCGGCAGAACCGCCTCGCCCGCACCTTTGACAATGACCATCGGAACGCCATCCACGCGATGCAGCGTCGCGGCGTAACGGCGTTCGGACTCGAACGGAATGTCGGCCAGGCGCGGACAGTGCGTGGTCAACGTGCCATGTTCGAGGCCCGCTTTGTGCGCGAGCACGAGCAGCGCGATATCCACCGCGTCCCCGTGATGAACCCAGGCCCCCTCTCGCAGGCCGAAGAACGCATCGTTGCACAAAGCTGCGGCGGTACAGAGCCGTTTGACGTTGGGCGCTTGCTCGGCTTGCTGCTCGATTCGGCCATGGGGCGTGATGCCCTCGCCAGACACATCGACAGGCACCGGGCCGGGCAGAAGGATCTTCCGCGCCGTCAGTTCATTCATGGTCAGCGTGCCAGTCTTGTCCGACGCGATGAACGTACACGAACCCAGGGACTCCACCGCGACCAGCCGACGCGCAATCACTTTGCGCCGACCCATCCGCTTGGCCCCGATGCTGAGGGCAACCGTGAGCGCCACGGGAAGACCTTCGGGAATGGCTGCCACGGCGAGTGCAACCGCCAGCAGAAACACGTCCTTCACCGCGCTGCCACGCATGACCGAAATAGACCCAAGCAGACACACCGAAACGGCAATCGCCACCGCAATGCGCCGCGTAAAACGGTCCATCCGCACAAGCAGCGGAGGCCGACCCGATTCGGTGGTCGAAAGCGTGTGGGCAATGCGTCCGATCTGCGTCAACAAACCCGTTGCCACGACGACTCCCCGAATCTTGCCGCGTTGCAGAAGCGTGGCCGCAAACGCCAGGTTGGTGCGGTCCCCCAGCGCAGTTCCACTTGGCAACACCGCATCCGGCGTTTTTTGAACCGCGAGCGATTCCCCCGTCAGCAAGGATTCATCCACTTCCGCTGCCGTCCCGGAAAGGAGCCGCAGGTCAGCGGGAAACTTGCTGCCCGCTTCTACGGTCACGAGGTCGCCTGGCACAAGCTCCTCTGCATCAATCTCTTGGTCTTCCCCGTTCCGAACCACATACGCACGAGCCGCAGACATCGCGTGCAGGGCCGCCGCACTGCGTTCCGCGCCGTACTCCTGCACTGTGCCGATGATCGCGTTCACAACCAGAACTGCGACGATAAAGCCGGCATCGGATAGGTCCTTTAACACCACCGAAACAAGCGCAGCAATCAGCAGAATGTACACAAGGGGATTCAAAAACTGACGCAGCGCGATCATCGGAATCGACGCGGTTTCCTTGCGGGGGAGCGCATTTCTGCCGACCGCCTTCAGGCGCACATGCGCTTCGTGTGGATCAAGTCCTCGCTCCGTGGTGGACAAGGCGGCGAGCACTTGTTCTGCGGGAAGCGCGTGAGCGTCGTTTAGACTCAAAGCCACACGCAAAGAACGCGCATGCTGGACGTGATTGCTCATCGCTCGCCATGATGACCGAAACAGCACCGCTTGGGAGCCCACAAGCTGCCGGGACCCACGTGCCGGATGTGCGAAAGGTCACAGGCGGGTTTTGCCGATTGCATCGCTTGGTAGGTCGGTGTTACCGTCTGAGCTTGGCGCTTCGGTGGCAACATGTAGACCACCGCGAAAGGCCACTTTACGTCGATGCCAACACAGCAAGCGCAACAATTGGGCCGTTACTACCTGCTCGATCGGGTGGCATTCGGTGGGATGGCCGAGATTTTCCGTGCCAAAACGCGCGATGCGCAGGGCAAAGAGGTGCTCGTTGCCGTCAAGCGAGTGCTGGCGCATTTGTGCGAAGACGACGAGTTCATCCAAATGCTCATCGACGAGGCGCGGCTGACCGCCCTCCTGAAACATCCGAACATTGCGCGCGTCTATGAGTTTTCCAAAGTCGGCCACGAGTACTTCATCGCGATGGAGTACGTCGAAGGCAAAGACATGCGGGCGCTCTTGGAACGAGCGCGTCAGAACCAAGACTGGCTGCCCGAGGACATCATCGCCCTTATCGGCTCACAGGTCGCGCTCGGGCTGCATGTTGCGTACGAGCAACATGACCCCGACGGAACACCGCTGCACATCGTGCATCGAGATGTGTCCCCCTCGAACGTCCTTCTGTCGTATGCCGGCGACGTGAAACTGTGCGATTTTGGCATCGCAAAAGCGGAAGGCGCGCGACAACAAACGCGAACCGGGGTGATCAAAGGGAAAGTCAAGTACATGTCGCCGGAACAGGCAATGGGTCGCACCCTGAACAATCGGTCCGATCTGTTTTCGCTTGGGACGCTTTTGTACGAGATGCTCGCGTTGCAAGCCCCGTTCACGGCACAGACCGAAATCGAGCTTCTGTTTGCCGTGCGAGATGCGCGGAAACGACCTTTGCGCGAGCTGCGCCCAAACATTCACCCGGAACTCGAAGGCATCATCGAAAAAGCGATGGAGCGCCAAGAGAAAAAGCGCTGGGAAACCGGGCAGGAGTTCTCTGAAGCACTTCTGAACTTCCTCCAATATCACTATCCAAACACGAATGTCGCGTCGCTGGCGCGCCTGATGAATTCCATGTTCGCGCGCGAAATTGAAAAAGAACGAGCCGCGATGGCCGAGTTTGTCATCGACACCTCGCACTTTGATGACAACGTCGGAGAGAACCTGCTGGCCGACGTGCTGGGCCCGAATGCGGAATACACGCAATTTACGGCGGCGTTTGGCAAGCAAGACGTGCCTGAGGCGTTGCCGAGTATGCCGACGGGACCAAATCCCAACCAAATGCGCGTGATGGCCGCCGTCAGCCTGCCGGGAACGATGGATTTCGACATGCTCCAAGCCATGGAGCAACAGCAGCGGCACGAGCAGCGAGATCCCTATCCGCCTCCGCAAGCCGGTCAGCCCGGATGGTCTCCATCCGCCCAGACCATGCCACGAGCAATGCGGCCTTCGACGGCGGTCCCGCAAATTCCACTCACTCCGCAAGTTCCGCAAGTTCCCACACTGGGGGACAGCGATTTCGACACAGACAACGGCTTTGAGACCGTGATCATTCAGCGCGATCCAGTGCTCGAAAAAAGACCCGCTGGCCCCGTCGCACCGCCTCCTGTTTTTGACCAGCAGTTTCACGCAGAGGAAACGCGACTCCTCGACCGCGAGCAGGTGGATTTCCTGAAACTCCTTCCGAAAAAGAACGCGCCCGTTGCTCTGGAAAGCCTGGCCGATTCCAAACCGATGGAGTTTCACGAACAAGCCACCCAAATTCTGGATGCCCGCAACTTGCCCGCAAATTTGCGAGAAGTCCTGGCCCGCAAAGGTGCCGAACTGGCTGGGACGGCCAAACCCGCGCCATCGGCCCCCGTTCCGTCTGGAAAGGCACGAGCACCGTCGATTCAACTTCAACCTCTCGACGCTGAATTTCACGATGCTGCGACCGAATACTTGGACTGGAGCCCCATCGAAGCTTCCGCTATCGAAGACATCTCTGCGGATGCCTCATCTGCAAATTTGGGAGGATTCCGTCCGGGCACCGCTGCACATCCTCAAATCGTCGTGCCGCGTTCGCCGACCGGTGGCCAGCCTTTCATTCCGACAACACCTGCTTCCGCGAAACGACCGGTTTCATCGCCGCCGAAGCCTCCGTCGGTTCCCCCTAAGCCTCCGCTTTCTTCTCCGGCCACACCCCCTTCCGCAAATCCGGCTCCTTTTGGATCTCCTCTGCCTCCACTCGTTGCATCGGGAAGGAGTCCGATTCCCGCACCCCTTTCGGCTTCCAAAGCGCCTCCTCCTCTTGTGAAGGCAGCACCCCTTTCGCAAGGTCCGCTCGGTTTGCCGCTGCCTCCCATGTCTGCATCGTCCTCGGCCAAGAGTCCGGTACCGCCCCCAAGTCCGGGCCAGCCGCTCGCCCCGCCTGCGCTGGCTCCGTCTTTGCGTGCCGCTTCGCCTGCGCAACGTCCCACAGGCGCGCTTGCACCGATTGGTCGCCCGATTTCTGCGCCTCCGAACCTGAAAGCCGCTCCGCTCGCGAAAGAAATCAAACCGGCGATGGAACGCATCACGGCAGTCCAGCCGCCCGGCGATGAAGAGTGGGAAGAACTGCCGCACTTGGACAGCACAATGCTCGCAAGAGCCAGTTCTGTGCCGGTCGTCCTGCCCCGCAGTGCGCTCCCTGAACGTCCTTCCCGCATGGACCTGAAGACCATTCCACAGGAAAAGTTCGATCCGCTCGAACACACCATGCAGACCGAGGAATCCGGACCTTCCGGCCTTGACGACGATCAGCCGACGCCTGTCCGAGGCACGTCCATCGAAAATGTAGGCCACGAGTTGGAAAGCGAATTTGCCGAGGACACCGACAAAGGGGACGGCCCAAAAGGCTTTGGCAAACACGGTGACACGTCGGTGACATTCGACGGAGACGACCTCGAACCGCTCGACTGACCATTTCCCGTAAAGAAGCCAGCCACGTTCCAAACAAACCTCAACTGGCCGTTTTTGAGGCATCCGCGCGCTTCTTTTCGGGGCAAAATGCCGCGCACAGAAAGCGGTGCGACATGGTTTCTTCTCGTCGATTTCCCCGCGTGTTTTCCTTCGCGGTTCTTCTCGGCTGCGGTGTGGCAGCGTGTGGCACGTTGGGGGATGGTGTCCCACCAAAGGACGAATGGCCCCGTACGCCCCTGCGAGGTTTCGTTTTGCGAAATCTGGAATCGCCGATGTTCCTGGAAAAGGCTGGTTTCGATTTGGACATGCCCTCGCTCGAACCGCTCGAAAAAGCCACGCAACTTCGCGTGTTCGGACACCTGGCACCGCGCAATTTCCCGAATCAAACGCAGCTTTTCTCGGCGACTCGAAAGAACTTGGACGATCCCGGCGAACCCGATGAAACCATAGGCCCGACGCTTGTGTGGGAAGGTGCGAGTTTGAGGGACCCCGTTTGGTTGCCCTTGGGACTCGGAACCGATCGTTTTTCCGCTCCCTTGCTGTTCTACGGAACCGGAAGCGGTGCGCTGGGCGTGATGTGGCGCGAGGCCGATGGAATGCTGTCGCGCGCTCCGCATCCGCTTCTTTTGCCCGGTCGATTGTCCCCCGCTCCGGTCGGACGGATTTCGCCGGTCCTCATCGGGTCGCGTCTGCGCCTGTATTTTGTCGGCGAAGATCAAACCGTGCGCTGTGCAGAAACCGAGGCCAGTCAAGCCGAACAAGCCGTCCTACACGGCACAAGCGCCGATTTTTCCGAAAGCCCTGCCCTGTTGCGCGCCCAGGATTTTTCGGTCGCCCTTTCGCGCAGCCAGACCGTTCCCGCAGAGCGAATCAGCGCCGTGTTTGTCCGAAACGTACGCACACCCGCAGGCCGCGACCGCTTCGATTTGTACGCTCGCGCCGAGGCAGGTGGCAAAGCAACGCTTGTGGCCGCGTCCTCGTTTTCGGGGACCGCAGCAGAGCCCTTTCTGCCCGTTTCCGACCCCCTTCTGGCTGAAACCGGAGGCGCAACTCCCGGCGGACCCCAAGTGGCTGAAAGCGGCAGGATGATGATTTTGTGGCTTGGGCTCAAAACCATTTCAAGCGGAATTTCCGTCGCTGTGCAACAAAAGGACCTGCCCCCTTCGCCATGAATCCATTGCTTGTATCCATCGAAAAACTGCTTTCCGCAAACGTCGGTGTCGCCTACTCCGCTGCATCCCTCTCGTTTGGAAAAGGTGCCATACCCAGCACGATTGTCGTCGGCAACGCGCATGAAGCAACGTGGTTTGACCTTGCATCCCTGACCAAACCCCTTTCGACCGCGCTTCTGACCATGAGGCTTTGCGACCAAAACAAAGTGCAGCTCGATGAGAGCGTTCTTCCCGACGCGACGCTCGTCCATCTTCTGTCTCACACCGCTGGTTTTCCTGCGTGTTTTCCGCCGTTGTGGGCTGAAAAACAGGGCCTCCTTCAACGCCCATCGGATCTTTCGCGAAAAGCCGTTCTCCAATCGGCTGCCCAAGCCGATCGCGAAGCCGTCGGACGACGTTCGGTGTATTCCGATCTGGGTTACATCGTCCTTGGCGATCTGCTGGAACACAGAGGCCAGGCCCGTCTGGACGAGCAACTGTCTCAGCTGCTGGCACCGCTCGAACTGTCCCTCGGTTTTCGTCCGCTCGACCGCGTTGCTTCCGACGTGCCCAAGCCTCAAGACATCGCACCGACGCGCCGCGAAACACCGCACCGAGAGGAACTCGTAGGCGTGGTCCACGACGATACTGCCCGTGCCATGCTCGGCGTCGCCGGACACGCGGGTTTGTTCGGAACAAGCACCGCCGTGTATCGACTGACAAACGCGCTCCTTCACCGATATCACGACGAAAAGCCAACCCAAAAACACCTGTGCCTCCGTTCCCAGACGGTGCGGCGTTTTTTTCGTCTTCCCGCACAGCCGGGCCTGCCAGGAACATTCGGTTTGGGGTTTGATCATCCCGACCCGATTCGCCCCGGTGAGCCCTGCCTCTCTTCTGCCGGAACGCTGTGGCCGCGCGACGGGGTTGGACACTTGGGTTTCACCGGTTGTTCTTTTTGGTTGGACCAAAAAACGCGCTTGTGTGCAGTGCTTGTATCCAATCGTGTGTGTGCGAAAACCACAATCGAAGCAGAACAGCGAAAAGCCGCGCTGCGTGTGCTTCGACCCGCGCTGCACGACGCAATCGTTCGTTGGGCATCCTAAATCGCGATCGGAAAAAACTTCGTGCTCCCGAAACAGTTTTTCGTGGGAAGGCATCTATCGGAACGCAAGAGCGATTTTTGGGTCGTTTTCGGCCTCGGGAGTTTCCATCCGCAGAGGCCATACTTGTCAACGCAGCCCCTCCAAATGAATCTTTAGGGCTGCGTGTTTTTTTGAGGAGCATGGGAATGTTTGGCGCTGTCAGCCCTGCACAAAAAATTGATCCCGTCGAAGAAGCTCTTTTGGCGCTGCTTCCACAAAAAGAGGACCCGCCCGAAACGCTGCATCGTGCAATGCACCATGCGGTTTTTTCTGGTGGAAAGCGGATTCGGCCCAGGTTGCTTCTGACCGTCGCATCCGCATGTGCCGCAGACGATGCAGAGCTGGACTTGGCGATGCGCGCCGGTTGCGCGATTGAGTTCATTCACTCGGCGTCTTTGGTTCATGACGATTTGCCGTGTTTCGACGATGCCGATGTGCGCCGGGGAAAGCCGACGGTTCACAAACTGTTCGGCGAACCGATGGCCGTTCTCGCTGGTGACGCGCTGCTCACGCGAGCATTTGAAGTGCTTGCCGATGCGCCGTCTCGGCTCGCTCGGCGCGCCCTCCGAATTGTCGGTTTGCTCGGTCAGGCGACCGGTTCCAAAGAGGGCATCATCGGGGGCCAAAGCCTCGAACAGCACGGTCTCGACGGGAGCATTCTTGACCGATATCACGCGATGAAGACCGCCGCGCTGTTTCGTCTGGCCGCTTCTGCCGGCGCTGTCGCTGCAGGTGCCACCGACGCAGAGGGATGGGGCGAAGTCGGGCATTGTTTGGGGCTTGCGTACCAACTCGCAGACGATCTGTGCGATGCGGTCAGTTCCCCGGACATCGCAGGAAAGCCTGTCCGACGGGACGAGACACTCGGGAGACCCAACGCCGCGCTCTTGTCCGGCGAAGGCCAAACCAAACAACGCCTGGTCGCCTTTGTGTTGCGCGCCCAAGCCCGAACGCGCGAATTGGCCGCAGATCCCAAACCGCTCCTCGACTTGATCGAAGAACTGAGCAACCACTTTCTGAAAACCACCCACAAAACCGCGCCCGCCGGGTAGCCAACAAAGGCAATGAAGAGACGGGCAGGCTTGTCTCGTCCAAGGAATATGTGCCCAAACACCAAGTTCCAGTTGGCTCTGTCGTTTGCCTTGTGCGCGATTCCTTCTTTTGCGCCTGCAAAACAAGGCCCCGAGCGCCAGGGCGAGGCCTACACCTTTGCGCTTCGTTTCCTCGGCTCTGTTGAGGCGGGCCGAGCGCGTTTGGCGATCTCGCCGCCCGTCCCAAAAGGCCAAAGTCACATCATCCGAATCGCTGCGGAAGCCGAGGCCCTCGGGCTTGCCAAAGCCCTCACCGGTCTTCACGAAAACTATCGACTCGAACTCGACAGCGCGACCTTTTTGCCCCGATCGATCATCCTCGAAGAAACTGGCTGGCGCGTGCGCAGCGCGAACGTTGTTCTCGACGGAAAAACGGCGTCACTCACGATCAAGCGACCACAGGGTGAAAGCCAATACAAAGCACTCATGCCGTCTGAGCCGCTGGAACCGCTGTCTGTTCTGTTGCTTCTGCGGGCCCTGCGTTTGCACGATGGCGACGAAATAGACTTGGTTCTCCTCGATGGGTCCGCGTTCTATCAAGGCACCATGCAGGTCGTGGGCCGCGAGGAAGTTCTCTTGCCGTTTGGTGCTCAGAAAGCCATCAAACTCGCCTGCAAAGGCGAACGCATTTCGATCGTTGGTCACAAGATCGGCAAACCCCCTCGATACGGCACCGTGTGGGTCAGCGATGACAAAGCGCGCATTCCCCTCAGAATCGAAGGCGAAACCGAGCTAGGAAAAGCCGAGTTTGTCCTGACCAGCGTCGAAAAAGGCCGCAAGCCGCTGCCCCTTCCTCAGAAAATCATCGGGCTCACACAAAGACCATTTGTGCCCGGTTCTCGCCAGGCAAGCATGCCACCTACATCCCCCACATCGGCCACTTCGCCCCTCCAATCCCCTACCTCACCCATACCCCCGACGCCGCCAGCGTCCTTTACCCAATAGGCTCCGCCAGCGCCGACAAATCCAAGCCTGTGCGTGCCGTGAGCTGCCCGTTTTCGACGAGCAGTTCTCCTTCCACAAAGACATCGCGCACGTCGCTGCCCTGCGTTGCATACGCCATCATCGACAGCGGATCGTGCCGGGGCAGTTGTCCGGCCTGGCCGCGCCCCACCACGATCACATCAGCCCATTTGCCCGGTTCGAGCGAGCCGATTTGGTCCGCAAGACCCAGCGCCGCCGCACCACCCATCGTCGCCAACCGAAGCGCCTGGAACGCGGAAAGCGCCGTTGGACCATGCAGTCCTTTTTGCAGCAGCGAACACAACCGCATCTCGGCAAACCCATCCAGCCGGTTGTTGCACGGCGCGCCATCAGCCCCGAGCCCCACGTTCACGCCCATCGAAAGAAACTTCACAAGCCGCGCAATCCCCGAACCCAGCTTGAGGTTGCTCGACGGACAATGTGCGACGTGGGTCCCATCCGCTCGGAGCGCGCTGATTTCCTTCTCGCTCACATGGACACAGTGTGCGAGCACCGTGCGAGGACCAAAAATGCCGCGCTCTCGAAGCGCCATCACATTCGGCAGCCCCGTGCGCGACAAAACCAACGCAATTTCGTCCAGTTGTTCGCTCGCGTGGGTGTGAATGCCCGGTCCAGAAAGCGTCTGTGCCCCAACCAACTCCGCAACGCCTCGCAGAAGTTCGTCCGTACACGACACCAAAAAACGCGGCGCATACGCATATCGCAATCGCCCGTGACCATGCCAGCGACGACAAAGTGCCTCAGCCTCTGCAAGAGACGCCCGCGTGTCTTCGCGCAAGGATGACGGCACCGTTTCGGGGTGATCCATCATCGCTTTGCCCAACGTCGCCCGCACGCCCGTCGCATCCACCGCAGCACACAGCGCGTCGTGGTGGCGCACCGTCCCCATGTCCAAAAACGAGGTCGTTCCCGACAGCAAAAGCTCCGCGACGCCGATTTGCGCCGCTCGCTGAATGGTTTTTTCGGTCAGCGCAGCCTCATACGGCAACACCCGTTCGTTCAGCCAGCGCAACAGCGGCAAATCATCGGCCAGCCCTCGCGCCAGCGTTTGGCACAAATGGACGTGCGCTTGCACAAGACCAGGCATCACCACGCACCCGCTGACCTCGTGTGTGCGAACGCCGCGCAACCGAGGATCGTCCGCCCGAAACGTCCCGAGCGCCGAAATTCGTCCGTTCTCGATCAGCAAATCCGCCGATACCACCGGCTCGTCTTCGCGCATCGTCAGCAGCGTTCCGCCCCGCAACAGCCAGTTTTTTTCCGTCGGCATGGCACTCATCCGAGCAATGCTCCCGGTCGAAAGGCGCGCGGCAAAAGGGCCGCAAGTGTCGTTTTTTCCGCCACCCCATCAGGTGAAACCAGCAACAGGTCGAGATCCTCGCAAAACTCCGAAAGGGTCTGCCGACACATGCCACAAGGTGCGGCAGGAGGCGACAACCGCGTACAAATCGCCATCGCTGAAAAAACGCGAACGCCCGCCAAAACGCCTGCTATCACCGCCGTTCGCTCCGCACACACCGTCAGGCCATACGACGCATTTTCAACATTTGCGCCCACAAAAATCCGTCCGTCTGCCCCACGCAACGCAGCACCCACCGGAAAACGCGAATACGGTGCATACGCAAGCCCTTGCGCCAAAATTGCTTGCTCAGCCAGCTCGCAAAGCCCCGGAGGCAGCGTTTGCCCGGTCCTGTGGTCCAGAAAAACCCGCGCCATGTTCACGCACTCCGCGTGTCGCGCTGCGAAAGCGCCGACAAAATCCCGTCGAGGAGCTGAATAAACTTCCCTTGCACCCTCGCCCCCGTTTCCGTGACTTCTTCGTGCGACAAAGGCACCTTGGAAATCCCCGCCGCCAGGTTGCTTACGCAGCTGACCCCTACCACCTTGGCCCCCATGTGCCGCGCTGCAATCGCTTCAGCCACCGTGGACATCCCCACCAAGTCCGCTCCGAGCCCCGCTAGCATCCTCACTTCCGACGGCGTTTCATATTGCGGCCCAAGCAACCCCGCATACACCCCTGTCTTTAACGGCCGTCCAAACGCCTTCGCCGCCACGCCTTGTACAAGCTCGCACAGCGACCTGTCGTACACCTCTGACATGTCGGGAAAACGCGGACCCAGGCGCGCATCATTTGGGCCTCTGAGCGGCGAATCTCCCGTCAGGTTCAAGTGATCCCGAATCAGCACCAAATCGCCCGGCTCAAGCCCCGCACCGATGCCTCCCGCCGCGTTCGTCAGCACCACCGTTTTGCACCCCAGCGCAATCAACGTTCGCAACGGAAACACCACCGTCTGAGGACTGTGCCCTTCATACGCATGAATCCGACCTTGCAACAGCAGCACTTCAAGGCCGGTGCCATCGCCAGTTTTGCCTACCCGGCCATACACCAACCGACCCGCATGTCCAACCACCGTCGAGCGCGGAAAACCCACTTCGCCGCAATCCACGACCACCGCATCCGAAAGCGAGTCCGCGTACCGCCCCAACCCCGACCCCAGCACGAGCGCCACACGCGGTGCCGCCCCCTCGGGCAATCGCGCCAAAACCAACCGAGCCGAAGCCTGTATCGCGTCGTAGTGGGCTTGCGCCCCTTCCAAATTTGAGTGGGTCATTTCAGCACATCCAAAATCAGCGGTTTTTGCGCAGGCGGCTCCGTCGAGATTTCATACGCCGACTCCAAAAGCGTCTTCGCTCGTTCGCGGCGACCCTCGGGCCAATCCGCAGCCACAGCAAAGTGACACAGTGCCTCACCCGCCTCGACACGCTCGCCCACTTTGCGATCCAGGAAAATGAACGCTGCCGGGTCGATGGTGTCTTCTTTGCGCTCTCGGCCTGCACCGATCGCCACGCCCGCCCAACCGACCGCTTCAGCATCCATGCGCGCCACAAAACCCGATGACTGCGCCACGATCGCCACTCGGTTGGTGTGCAAACAGGTTTGCCGCCAAGGTTCGTGCGGGTCGCGCAGGTCGATCATCGCCCCCTGCATCGCCGCGCATCGCTGGAGCCGCCCGAGCGCCTCTCCATTGCGCAGCGATTCCGCGACCCGCGCGCGACCGTCCTCCTCCGTCTGAGCCATTCCCCCAAGCCGCAACATCTCTCCACCCAACGCCACCGTAAGCTCGACCAAATCCGGCTCGCCTGCACCCTCCAGCACATGCAGCGATTCCAGCACTTCCGCCGCGTTGCCCACATATCGCCCCAGCGGCTGATCCATGTTCGTCAAAAACGCCGTAACCTGCTTCCCCGCCCGTCGCCCAATCGAGACCAGCGTCGAAGCCAACTGATACGCCGCATCGCGCGTCTTCATGAACGCACCTGTACCCACCTTCACATCCAACACCAGACCATCGATGCCCTCTGCCAATTTTTTCGACATGATGGACGCAGCGATGAGCGGAATGGACTCGACCGTCGCCGTCACGTCCCGAAGCGCATACAGCGCCTTGTCCGCTGGTACGAGCGTGTCCGTCTGCCCAATGAGCGACAGACCCGCCCGCCTGAGCACCGTCCGAAACTCAGGCACCGACAGCCTCGTCGAAAACCCCGGAATCGACTCCAACTTATCGAGCGTCCCGCCCGTGTGCCCAAGCCCCCGCCCCGAAATCATCGGCACACGAACCCCGCACGCCGCAACCGCCGGAGCCAAATGCAGCGAAATCTTGTCCCCAATTCCGCCCGTCGAGTGCTTGTCAATTTTTGCGCCCGGCACATCCGCAAGACCGATCACTTCGCCCGAGCGCAGCATCGCTTCCGTCAGTGCCAGCAGCTCGCCCTCCGACATTCCAGTAAAGAAAATGGCCATCAGCAGCGCCGCAGCCTGGTAGTCCGGCACGTTGCCCTTCGTGTAATCGGACACAAACTGGACAATTTCTTCACTCGACAGCACATGGCCATCGCGTTTCTTTCGGATGATTTCTACGGGGTTGTATGAGTTCATGTGAGTACTTTGCACACTCCAAAAGTTCGTGTCGCTCAGACGGGAAAGAGACCCGGCAACCCGCTGACGCCACGCGGCCACGCCGGCAACCCAAACGCATCGCACATCGTCTGAGCCACATCGAAAAAGCCGGACCGCTCACCCACATTCGCCCGACCATCCACCGGTTGCACCGTCGAGAACAAAAGAAGCGGCACGTCCTCTCGCGTGTGGTCCGTGCCTGTCCACGTCGGGTCGTTTCCGTGATCCGCCGTCAAGATCACCAAATCCGCCGGAGAAAGCTGTTTTCGCAACGCCGGCAAAAAAGCGTCAAATTCCTCAAGCGCCCGAGCGTAACCCACCGGATCACGCCTGTGTCCGTACAACATGTCGAAGTCAACAAGGTTCACGAACACAAGTCCCTGCTTCAGCCTCGACAGCACATCCAATGTCAGCGAAAGTCCGTCTGAATTGCCTTCCGTGTGGATGTTCTGAGTGACACCGTGACCCGCGAAAATGTCCCAAATTTTCCCGACCCCGACGACCTCGCGGCCTGACGCGGCTATCCGCGACAACACCGTTTCGTCGGGCGGAGGCATCGCAAAATCCCGCCGGTTGTACGTCCGTCGGAACTTGCCCGGTTGCCCAACAAAAGGCCGCGCGATCACGCGAGCGATCTTTTTCTCGTCGCAAAGCTCTCGAGCAACTTCACACGCAGCATAAAGTTCGGAAATCGGCACCACCTCTTCGTGCGCCGCGATTTGAAACACACTGTCTGCCGACGTGTAGACAATCAGCGCCCCCGTCCGCAGATGCTCGGGCCCAAGTTCATCGAGAATCGCCGTTCCCGACGCTGGCTTGTTCCCCAACACGCTTCGGCCCGTCGCCTTGGAAAACTGCTCGATCATGCCCGACGGGAAACCGTGCGGAAACGTCGGAAACTCGCTTTGCACGTCAAGCCCCGCGAGTTCCCAATGTCCCGTCGTCGTGTCTTTCCCGATCGACCTCTCACACATCCGACCATACCCACCCAGCGGCCTTTCGACCTTCGCCACGCCCGGGATCGTCGTGATGTTTCCCAAACCCAGTGCCTCCAAGTGAGGCAAAGACAGCCCCCCCACACGGTCGCCAATGTGCGCAAGTGTATTCGCGCCCTCGTCGCCGTACCGAGAGGCATCTCTCGCAGAACCGCACCCGCACGAATCGAGCACGACGAGCACCACACGCTCGAACGGAGCCCTTGAAACAGAAACCATGACCCAAGCCCTCGCTAAAAAACGCTGCGCCTAGTAAGCCGATGCTTTTCCCGAACTCGACGGAGCAGACGCGCCGGTCGCTTTGGCTGCGCTTTTTTGAAGCCACGGCCTGTGCGGATATTTCGGCGGAGGCGGTGCGTCCGTATTCCCCCTCACGATCGCCACCGACGCACTTGCGCCGATTCGATCCGCGCCCGCCGCTTTCATTTTCAGTGCATCCTCACTCGTGCGGACGCCTCCCGACGCCTTCACGCCCATGTCCGCGCCCACGAGTTTTCGCATCAAAGACACATCCTCGACCGTCGCGCCACCGGGGCCAAAACCGGTCGAAGTCTTCACAAAATGCGCGCCTGCCACTTTGGCGAGCGAAATCGCGACAATTTTCTCCTCTTGAGACAGAGCCCCTGTTTCCAAGATCACTTTCACTTTCGCGGGACGCGCCCCCTCGACCACTTTTTGGATGTCTTCGTGGACAAGCGCAAAATCCCGCGACTTGAGCGCGCCTTGGTTCAGCACCATGTCGATCTCGTCTGCGCCATTCCGCACCGCCTCTCGCGCTTCAAACGCCTTCGCATTCGGTGCCATTGCCCCCAGCGGAAAACCCACCACCGCACACACCATCACACCCGATCCTCGCAAAAGTCGCTGGGCCAGCGGAACAAAACTCGTGTTCACACACACCGACGCGAACCGATACGTCCGCGCCTCGGTACACAGCTTCTCCACGTCCGCTGCCGTCGCATCTGCTCGAAGAAGAGTGTGATCGATCATCGATGCCAGATTGCCCGGCGTCTGCCCCGTCGAAAGAGCCGAACCGATCCGGCTTGCGCCTTCTTCGACAATGTTCCGAACCGCGTCAGGACGGCGAACTGCGCATAGACCGCACGCAGAACAACTTTCCGACGGGCCTGACGAACAATTCCCTTCGTTTTTGGGCCCCACGCCGATTTGTGAAAGTTTTTCTGGGCCACCCAAACGCTGAGCCACCCGACGGGCGACCTCAGCGACGAGCTGTTCCATGTTGGGATCGTGACTTGACATCGTAGGACTCGCTTTACAACGCGAACACCGACGCTGTAAAGGACAGAAAAATCGGCCACTCAACTTGCTGGGCCGAAAATCCCACTCCAGTCGAGTGCTCGTGCGTCGCTATTTCGACGCCGCCGACGAGCGCGGAGGAGGTGGTGGAATCGTGATGTCGATGTTCTGCACTGGGCCCAAGTGTTTGAGCTGATGGAGCTGGTTCCCAATTTCGTCAGGGTTTCCCACGACGAGGACCGCAAAACCGCCTGGATTCAGATACTTTTGCGCCACACGCTTCACGTCGTCGAGCGTGATTTTCTGGATCTGCTCCGCATACTTTTCCGTGTATTCCGACGGATAACCGTCAAACTCCAGCCTCATCTGATCGTCGAGAATTTTCGTTTTGCTATCGAACTTGAACACAAACGAATTCAGAATCGCGTCCTTGGCCTTCTGAAGTTCATCCTGCGTTGGTGGATTCATCGACATTCCCTGGATTTGTTCAAACAACGCCGTGATCGCTTTGGCCGTCGTCTGGCTTTTTGTGCCCATCGTGATGCGATATTGCGCGTTGTGCTCCCAACCCAGACCGACGCCGCCGCGCACGTTGTACGCAAGCCCCTGCTTGGTGCGAATGTTTGAGAACAAACGCGCCCAAAAACCGCCTCCCAGAATTTCGTTCATCACCTCGATCGCGTAGTGGTCGGGGTTTTTGCGCGTCGTACCAACCTGCACCAAGTGAATCGAACTTTGGTTGATGTCATTTTTGCCGATGAAAAAGAGCCCCGGTCGCGTCGGAACAAAACCCACTTCCGGCAAAACGACTTTCTGGCCCGTCGGAAGCGTGCCCAAGTGCCGCTTGAGCAGCGCGATCATCTCCTCGGGCTCGAAATCGCCAGTGACACCGACCAGCATATTGCCGGAATGCACAAACCGACGGTGCCACAACTGCAAGTCGTCGCGCGAGATCGCCGCCACCGTCGCATATTCAGGCTGGCGCGCAAGCGGATGATCCTTGCCAAACGCGAGCTTGGTCGATTCTCGTCCAGCGATTTCGCCTGATTCGTCGTTGCGACGGCTGATCGCCGTCAAAAGCTGCCGTTTCGACAGATCGATTTTTTCCTGTCGAAACTCAGGTTCGCGCAAGACCTCAACCGCCACCGCCAACACATCGGGAAAATCTTTTTTCAAACTGTGCGCCGACAGAGAAATCGATGTCGCGTCGCTGTTTGTTTCGATCGAGGCCGCCCGCATCGCCAAAAAATCATCCAACTGGTCGCCGGTTCGCGTCCGCGTACCACCGGTCCGCCACGATTCGGCAAACACGTCCGCGAGGCCCGTCTTGCCAAATGGCTCATCTTTCACACCTCCGCGCACAACCGCGTTCATCGTCACCAGCGGCAATTCCTTGTCTTGCTGCAAAAACAGCACGATTCCGTTGTCCAACACGAGCCGCGTGGGTCGCTGCGGCTTTATCGCGTGCAGCGGCGGGGGTTTGATCTGTCGCCAGTCATTTTTCACAAACACCGGCGCAGCATGAACAGGTTCTGTCCACACACAAACTGCGAGCAGAAACAAAGTGAGCGACGATAGGAAAACAGAACGCCGCATGGTTATTTCCCTCCTTTGGCCGAGTTTTCAATCCACGCAGCGGTGCGATTGCTCTCGACAAACACGTTCCGAGCAACCCGCTGGATGTCTTCCTTGCTCACCTTGTCGATCCGCTCGACGCGACGGAAAATCTCACGCCAATCTCCGTAACGCTGTTGCGCTGTCGCCATTGAAATGGCCAAGGACTGGTTGCTGCCCAGGCTCCCGAGGAGACGCATTTTCGCCCGCGCTCGAATCATCTGAAGTTCATCGTCGGTGACAACTGAATTTTTCAGCTTTTCAATTTCCTCGTGGATCGCGACGCGAAGTTGTTGAGGTTTGATGTCCGGCGTCGGAATCGCATAGAACACAAACAAGTGCGGATACTTCCGTCCCGGCATCCCCGTAAACCCGCCTGAAGTCGCCGCCAGTTTCTTGTCCCGAACCAACGCTCGATACAACCGAGCCGTTCTTCCCGTCGACATGAGATCCGAAATCGCGTCATACACCGCGTCATCTTTGTCCAGCACATCGGGTCGGTGATAACCCTCGGCATAGATCGGTTGCGCCGTCTCTCGAACCACGATTGTGCGTTCGCCAAACTGCGCCGGTTCGTCCGTCGAGATCTCAGGCGGTTTCGGACCTTTCGGCAAACGACCAAAGTAGGCTTCCAGAGTAGGCATCGCCTCAGACGCCTTCACATCCCCAACC
The DNA here is from genome assembly GCA_035328405.1 of Pseudomonadota bacterium. Classification (GTDB taxonomy): domain Bacteria; phylum Myxococcota_A; class Polyangia; order Palsa-1104; family JAEUJZ01; genus JAEUKA01. The sequence continues at coordinate 20,928 of DAOLIT010000016.1, forward strand.
ACCGCCACCGTGAGATTGGCCGGCGTGTAGTGCGTCTCCCAAAACTTCTGTGCATCCGTCGCTGAAAAAGTCTTCAAATCCGACGGCCAACCCACGACGGGCCGTCCATACGGATGCGCCGTAAATGCTGCCGCCAAAAGCTGTTCGATCAAGCGACCGATCGGACGACTGTCCGTCCGCATTCGTCGCTCTTCCATCACCACGTCCCGCTCGGTGTAAAACTCTCGCATGATCGGGCGTTTGGCTCGTTCCGACTCCAGATAGGCCCACAGTTCGAGCCGATTCGACGGCATCGAGTAGAAATACCCAGTCTCGTCGGCGTTCGTGAACGCATTGAGCGAAACACCGCCGTTTCGATCGACGATTTCCCCAAATTCATTCGCGACGACTTGCTTGCCTGCCTCAGCCATTGCGTCACGCCAGGTTTTTTCCAGTGCTGCCACCTTTTGCGCGTCGCTGCTGGGTCTTTTCCGGCGTTCCGCGTCGAAAGCCAAATACGCTTTTTCTACTTTTTCAAGGAGCGTTTTCTCGACAGTAAAATTCTTCGTCCCGATCCGGTCCGTCCCCTTGAACGCCATGTGTTCAAACATGTGGGCAAGACCCGTTTGGCCCATGGCTTCCTGCGCAGCACCGACGTTGACATGCGTAAAATAGGAGAACACCGGCGCTTCCGGACGTTCGACCACAATCACCGTCAGACCGTTGGCCAGCTGCTTCACCGCAGTTCGTTTCTCGAAGCTAGCCAAGTCTTGCGCGCAAGCGTTCCTCGCCACAAAAGACGGAACGACGTTCAAAAAGAGACCGACTCCCAGCACACAACCCAAAACGTGTCGTTTCATTTCTGCTCCTCTCCCGCCGCCATTCGTCGCTCCTGGCTCTAGCTTGTATTCACCAAAGGCGCGCAGCCACGGGACGCTGCTTTGCTTTTTGGGCAGTTTACTTTGCATCGAAAACCGAACACGAAAAAAACGAGCGTGCCGAGCAAAGGCACCTCACGTTATGCTTTGCGAAGCAAACAGCCCAATTCGCACAAGTGCCTTGTTTGCATTTCACCCGCAGGAGGAACTCATGAACGCTCGACACACCCTTGTTTCTCGTTTTGGTTTGGCTTGGTCAACCTGTCTTGCGCTTGTTGCGGGATGCGGAGACGTGCCCGCAGATTCTTCTCACCCGTCCGATACGACGGTTCGTGCAACGAGCGACGGAGAAACAGCCGCCCCAACGCCTCAAGTTTCTGAATTGGGTCGCGCGTTCGCCCTTGCGTCTCAGGAGTTTTCCGTTCCCCAAGCGGTCCTGTCGTCTTTGGCGTACGCCACAACACGCTTCCATTTCGTCCCCGGTGCCGTCGGAGATGCTTCTGGCGAAGAACCCGTCTTCGGCGTGTTTGCCCTGCGAAGCAAAAGCCTTGAGGCAGGAGCGCGGCTGGCTAGCGTTTCCGTCGAAGAGGCCCAGACCGAAGTGCTCGCCCACGTTCGTGCCTCGGCTGCCCTCCTCAGAAGTCTGGCGGATGAAGCCGGAACCAATCGAGGTGACCTATCTGCATGGGCCGGACCCATGGCTCGTTTTTCCAACATTCCGTCTGAACAGGGCCAAGCACACTTCGTTCACGGCGAGCTATACAAAACCTTGCGCGAAGGTTTGCCTGCCGAAATTGCTTACACGCACGGCTTGCCGGTCGAAAAGCATCCTGATCTGGTCCCTCAGTTTCCTTCCCTCATCGAAGATTCGCTGCCGTTTGAAGGCGCGCGCTATTCTGGGTCCGTTTGGAAGCCTGCACCGTCGTCGAATTACTCAAGCGGACGCTCCGCGGCCATCGACCTGTTGGTCATTCACACCTGCGCCGGAGGTTATTCCGGTTGCGTCAGTTGGTTGACAACTCCCTATCCCACAAACCCTTACAAGACCTCTGCCCATTACGTCGTCAGGGAAGACGGCGGAGAAATTGCCGCCCTCGTGGACGAAAGCAACACTGCCCACCACGTCGGGTCATCCTGGGAAGGTCGCCCGACGAACCCCCGTTCCGTCGGAATCGAGCACGGCGGTTTTTCGTACGCGGGCACAAACAAATGGACCGAGGGTCAAGTATCAGCCTCGGCAAAACTTTCCTGCGACATTGTCAAGCGAAATCGAATCGTTCGCGACCGAAACCACATCATCGGCCACTACCAGCCCGATCCAGTCAACCGAGCCAACGATCCTGGCTACGATTTTCCGTGGGCCAACTACATGACCCGCATCAACACCTGTGTCGGTGGAAGTAGCACGATTGTTGTGGACAGCAACCAAGCCAACAACGACTCGAGCGGAAAAATCGAACCGCCGAGCGCAAACTGGAAATCCTCGACGAATGTGAGCGGCTTCTACGGAACCGGCTACTTTGTGGCCGAAACCGCCGCTGTTTCCGACGCTGTGTACTTCAAGTTCTATCTTCCTGCTGCCGCAAGCAAAGAGGTTTTTGCTTGGTGGACCGCCGCCTCGGATCGCAGCACAGCGACGCCGTTTATCGTCTTCGACGCTGCTGGCAATCGCCTGGGCTCCGTCAACAAGAACCAGCAGATCGACGGAAGCCGCTGGGTTTCTTTGGGCCGATACAGCTTCACCGCCGGCTGGAATCAGGTTGCCGTCTCTCGCTGGGCGGCTGCCGGTGCCTACGTCGTCGCTGACGCCATCAAAGTCGAGTAGCCTTTGTGCGGCTTGGCCTGCTGAGCGCAGCGACGCTGATTTCGTTTATTTCCGAGCGCGATGGCAACCGAGAGGTGTACGTCATCGAGGCGAACGGAAAAAATGAACGGCGGATCACGCGAAGCAAGGACACAGCGGACTACAATGGTCCGCTCTCACCCGACGGAAAAGAACTGTTGGTGACATCTGTAGAAACGTCGGACGCCGGAAGACCACAGCGTTTCTTTCTGTATCCACTCGACGGGCGTCCGCCGCGCCCGCTCGGTCCACCTCGTTCCTTGCTTCGCAGCCCGGTTTTTTCGAGTGATGGTCGTTTCCTGTTTTTCGAGGGTTCTTCGACTGGTTTCCGCGAAATTTTTCGCATGGCACTCGACGGGAAAACTCCCCGCCCTCTTACCAGCAACCGCGAGGGGAATTTTCAACCTTGCCTGTCTCCAGACGGAAAGACCCTCGCTTTTGTATCCAGTCGGGATCAAGTCGCCGAGCTATATCTCACCGATACAAACGGCAGAAGCCCTCGACGGATCACCCGAACCGAGCGAGACGAATGGCAGCCTGTCTGGTCCCCCGACGGAAAGTTCTTGTTGTTTGCAAGTGATCGAGACGGCGCAGATCGCCTGTACCTTCAATCCACAGACGGAAGCACCGCGCGGCGTTTGACCACCGAAGAACTCGACCCAACCGTCGTTGAGGAAAGCGCAAGCTTTTCACCCGACGGAAAATCCGTTCTCTACGTCCGCCGACAGCCTGGGCAACCAGCGAAACTGGCTCTGGTTTCCGTTGCCGGATCTCGACGCACTTTCTTGGCCGAAAACCAGACGGGTCCGGTCTCAGAACCCGCTTTTTCTCCTGACGGGACCCAAGTTGTTTTTACGCTCGGATTTCCAGACAAAAGCGGTCTTTTTTTGGTTGGTTCAGACGGAAAAAGCGTGCGCCGCTTGACCGGACCAGACGGCCCAAACTGGCACCCGCTCTGGCACAACAAAGCCGCCACCGAGCCCACTGCGCACTTGCGTGGGCGCTGACCGCTTCCCGAGCCGTTCCCAGCTCACCACATTTGAGGCATTCTTTTCGCATTTTTTCCGAGCAGCGCAGTCTTCAGGGTTCGCTTGCCTGTTCCTTTCGATATGCTGCCGTCCATGTCTGCTTCGCATTCCACCGAAGATTCCGCTCCCTCCGAACCGCCCTCTCAAACAAGCGTCGAATCGGTATCGATCCCGACCCCTGAGCCCAGTTCCGTTCCGCCCCTGGCCAGCCGACGCTCGCGGTCAATGCCCGCTTTCTTGGTTCCTCTTGTGGAAAAAACATGGGGGCGCTTGGGTCTGTGTGCGCTGTCGGGAACGCTTTTGTTCTTGGCTTGTGCTGATTTCGACATTTGGCCACTTGCGTGGATTGGGATGATTCCACTGTTTTTGGTTTTGCTGGATTCAGATGGACAACCCCGCACAAAACACGCCTTTTTATATGGCATGTTTACAGGGCTCTTTGCAAACGGTGGTGGTTTTTATTGGATCGTCGGTCTTTTGCAGCGTTTTGGCGGTCTACCATTCGTTGCTGCATTTCCACTATTTTTGCTATTGATTGGATATCAAGCTATTACATTTGGTTTGTTTGCAACACTGATTTGCAGATTGCGCATGCACATCGGCATCAAAATCACATGGCTCGCGCCTCTCGTATGGGTTTCATGTGAGTTATGTGTCCCTTATGTATTTCCATGGTATTTGTCTATTACACAAGCCTGGGTTCCGACCGTGATCCAAATCGCTGATATCACCGGCCCGCTTGGTGTGAGTTTTCTGTTGGTTCTGTCAAACGGAGCACTCTTCGATGTGCTTCACGCACTTTTGAGAGCCAAACCCGGACGCAGGATGCGTGCCTTTTTCGGTGCTCCAGCGTTTGCTGCGATCACGATCTTGATTTGTCTGGCGTACGGAAAGGTTCGCATTCAGCAGGTCGATGCGGCTCGCGCACAAGCCGAAAAAATCCGTGTCGGTGTCGTCCAGGCGAACGTCGGAATTCGCGAGAAATTCGTGCCAGGTTTGCGAGAAAAACAACACGCACTGCATCTGTCGCTCAGCCAAGATTTGGCGAGCCGTGGTGCCGAGCTTTTGGTTTGGCCGGAATCATCCTATCCATATTACTTTTTGCGCCCAGTAAAAGGCGACTATTCCGAAAATGATGTTCGGAAAGTGCAGCGCGGTTTTTCGACGCCTATCTTGTTTGGTTCGCTTACGGCAGAACCAAGCAAAAATGGGGAACCTGCTGTGTACAATACAGCGATATTGTTTGACAAAAATGGAAAACCTAGCGGTACATTCGATAAGAATTTCTTATTGATTTTTGGTGAGTACTTGCCGTTTGCACAACAACTTGATTTCCTGCGTAAAATGATACCAGCGATTTCAAATTTTTCACGAGGAACTGAAACCACAACTTTCCCTATCGATATACGAGGAAAACAGTATTCCATTGGCCCAATGATTTGCTATGAAGACATTATTCCGGCTTTTGGACGAAGACTTTTTGCACACCAAAATCCGCCCAATCTAATGGTGAATATCACCAACGATGCGTGGTTTGGCGCAACGTCTGAACCATATGAACATTTGGCTCTTTCCGTGTATCGCGCTGTAGAGCATCGCGTGGAACTTGTGCGAGCCGTGAACACAGGTGTTTCGGCGTTTGTGGATGCAGCGGGGCGGATCTATCAAAAAGGCCCGTCTGTCGATCCGCAGCTTCAACCAGATGCTTTGCCGCTCACGCTGCTCGACGATATGGCGCTGCTTCCGCCTGGAGGCTATTACCAGCGCCTCGGCGAAACTTTCGGTTTGTCCTGCCTCGTGATCGTGCTTTCTCTCCTTGCGCTTGCTCGGCAGCGGGGTGGAATGCCGCTGCGTTTCGGCCTTATTTTGAGCGGTTCATTTGTGCTGCACGCAATTGTGTTGTTCGTCGGAACTGTCTTGCCGATCGGAGCGCAATCGCTGTTTTCCGTCTTGCTCCATCGAGGCGAACAACTGCTCAGCGAATCAGCAACATTTTCAGCAAGTTGGCAGCTATTGCTGTTGCTCTCCGTCGGGGCAGCAGGACTCGGTGCGTATGCAGGACAACTGCGCACGAAACGGCCACCCATTCTGGAATTGGGCTTTGCTATCTGTCTGACGACGGTGGTTCCGGTAGTAGTTCTGGGCCGGATGGAGGGAAACACAGGCGCGGTTGTCATCGTGTCGGGTGTGGCTTTTCTGTCCGCGCTCTTGGCGTTGAAACTGGCCGCAAAGTGGCCTCGACGAGCGTCAGCCGCTGCGACGAAAAAGACCCCAGCCTCACCCCCCAGCGAGATCTAAGTTCCCATCCAGAAGCGAAATGAGGATGGGGGACGGCGTAGGCGGGCGAGCAGAACAGCCTTGGGGCTGTGAGCACGACCGACACCGCCGCGCCCACCGCAGTCCTTTCTGGAGGGGAACGAACAATATCGATTGCCGCAGGGTAAGTCGGTTGGGGGATACTGGTGGCCATGGGTAGGGCCAGAAACCGTCAGCACACATTCCCGCCAAGCCAACGTTCCGAGGCTCACGGACAAGGGGCAGCCGAGCCGCAAGAAAAAGCCGACAGTCCCGTCGCAGAGAAAGCCCCCACTCCGGTCGTTCCCTCGGCCAATCCAGCTCAGCCTTCTGCGCAAACGACAACGGCACAAAACGGAACCCCGGCGAAACCGCGTGGCGTCATCGGTCGATTTGTTTCCGAAAATACGAACGTCGTTTCGAGTTTCGTCATCGGCATCGCGGGCTTGTCTGTGACGGCGATCTATCAATGCAATCAAGGTGAACTTCAGCGACGGCAAGCGGAAGCGCAGATGAAAATCGCTCGGCAACAAGCGGACAACAGTTGGCGCATCGAGCGAGCCAAGATTCTGTCGGAAAACCTGAAGACGCTGACCGCAAGGGGCGGCGATACCGTCGAGCAGCGTTACGGAGTTCTGCTCTCACTTTTGCGCGGGAGCATTTTGGAACCGGACGTGGCGGTCTCGTACGCGCTGGAACTGGGTCGAGACAACCCGGACTATATGCGCAGTGTGCTTGCGAACATCGACCGGCGCGACGAGCAGCACTACCAGCGGCTTCTGACGGCGTATTACCCAACTTGTGAGCAAAAGTACGGCATTTCCGCACCAAATGTTTCGCAGTGCAACCCCGACAAATGGGCCGAGCGGTCGTCGGCACTCGCGTCCACTTTTTTTGATGTGTTGGAGGATCAAAACCCGCTCGACGGACCCAATTCTCCAATGTGTTTGCTCAAAGACGAACGGCAAGTTCAAACCGCGTTTCTATCGCTGGTTGGGCTCTTTGGACCTTTTTTGCAGGACCTCTACGAACGTCGAATGTGGGCGCAGATTGAGAAGTTTTGCGCAAATAGCCAGGGCGCAAAGTTGGTTGGAACGCTCGCCTTGGCAATTTCAAATAACGATAGCGGGACCGAAACGGAAGCCGACAAGGCGTTTGCGCATCGATTGGAAAGCCAAGTCCAAAGTTACGTCGATGGCTCAGGTTGCGAAACGGAATGTCGAGTGAAAGTCTTTGCTTTCTTGCTGACCAATTTGTCCAAGAGCCATGGAATGTTCGAGAGAGTTTTGCGCGCCGAGCTTGAAAAACCTCGCGCAAAAATCGAACCGTTGCTCGTGCGTTTGGCGACGCGGCTCCAATTTTGCCAATTTGATCCGGGCGATGCGGAAACCATTCGCGACGACATCCTCGTGCCGACGCTCGACCGTGAAATTCAGGCACCGAAACCGGACAACGGAAAGACGGAGATGTTTGTCGCCATGTTGGCCGAGCTGCCCGAGCCGTCGTCTCCCAAACCAGCTTGGAAGAAGTTTTTGGAACGGCTCGACAAGGCTTCGCAGGGCCGGCTCGGCAAACTGCTTTTGGAAAAGCGAACCGAGGTCCAAAAACAGCGGAAACTCCTTTTGGGTCCGCCCAAACCTGGCCAGATTGCCAAAAAGCGACCGAATTTCTGTCTGGCCGCAGACGAAGACGCTGCCGGAGACGAGGAAGAATAGCTTTCACAAAAGGCGCTAGGTCCGAAACGGGTTTTGGCAGGATACTGTTGCAACTCAATCACAGCTTGGCTGTGTCAACACGACATTTCAGGAGGATTTCATGCAGACGGAAAACGGATTGCCTCAGGATATCAAAGCTCAGCTTGCACCCGGCGCAGGAGGCTCGCCGCAAGCCACAGTTTCCGATCGGGTGCGCTTCGAGTACACCGGCACCGCGACAGAAATCATCGGGAAGGGCATTTTGGCCATCTTGCTCACCATGGTCACGTTCGGCTTCGCCTTCCCGTGGGTCATCGTCGGGATTCAACGCTACGTCTACTCCCGCATCCGCATCCACACGAGCGCCGGTCCGCTGACCCCCGAATTTACCGGCACGGGTTTTCTTTGTTTCGTGCAGGTCTTGCTGTCGTACTTCCTGGTCGGACTCACGTTTGGCATCTACATGCCTTGGTACGTCGCGAACGTGATTCGCTTCGTCACGAACAACAGCCATGCGGTTGGCCCCGATGGAACGCGCTACCGACTGGACTACACCGGCACGGGTGGTGAACTGTTCGTTCCCATTCTGGTGAACATGCTTCTTACGTGCGTTACGTTTGGAATTTACACGCCGTGGATGGTCTGCGATTTGCAGAAGCGGGTTATGGCGAAAACGCGCATCCTGAAATCCGAACAAGAAATCGGCAAATTCGACTTCGTTGGAACGGGCGGGGGTCTCATCGGGGAGTTCTTGATCGGCATGGTCCTGACCATGTTCACCTTCGGAATCTACAACTCGTGGTTCCAGTGCAACATGGAAAGGTTCTTCCGACGCAACACCGGCATTTACGTGGGCTCTCGTCGGTATCGTGGGGACTTTTCGGGCAAGGGTTTTGACTTGTTCGTGATTGCATTGCAGGGGCTTCTTATCCCGCTCACGTTCGGAATTTACGCCTTCTGGGTGTTTACCAAGCAGAACCGGTTCTTCATCGAAAACGTCTCGTTCCAGGCTGAGTAGCACCGGTTTCTTCGTTTTCACTCGCTGTTTCAGCCTTTCACTTCTCTCTCCAAACCGACTTGTCAATGCCTTCTTGCAAAGGCGCGGATTGACTTGCATGCAAGATGCGTACCGAACACAAAAAAACGTGCTGGTATCGTCGGGTTTCTCCATGTAGGCTGACCCAAGAAAGTCGGAGGTCAAACATCCCATGTCCATGAAGGTGGAACTGAACATTCGGCAGCAATTGTCGATGGTGATGACTCCGCAACTGCAAATGGCGATCAAGCTGTTGCAGATGGCGCGAGCCGAGGTGATCGAACAGATCCAAGAAGAGCTAAAAGAGAATCCTCTCCTGGAAAACGGCGACGACACCGAAACCGAGCATCAGCGCGACGAGCCTGCCGATCCCATCGAAACGATTGGTGAAACCGAAGAGCCCATAACACCACCGACGGCCAAGGAACAAATCGACGCAGAAAAGGAAGTGCCCGTCGATACACAACCGGCGTCTGACGTGGACTGGACGACCTACCTCGAGAACTCTGCGACCGCCCCCAGTTTGCCTGCGACGGAACGGCCCGATAGCGATGACCTCCCATCGGCGGCACAAACGCTGCGCAACAACGAAACGCTCGAAACCCATTTGCTCGAGCAACTTCGCATGGCGCGCCTATGCAAAGAGGAGGAAGCGTGCGCTGTGTTCATCATCGGAAACCTAGACGCAGACGGCTATTTCAAGGACCCGCCGATCCGGGAAGTGGCCGAAGAATGCGAAACGTCCGTCGAGGTAGCCGAAGCGGCTCTAAACCGTGTGCAACGCTTCGATCCTTGCGGCTGCGGAGCGCGGACCTTGAGTGAATGTCTGCTCGTGCAAGCCGAAGTGCTCGGAATCGACGATGATTTGATGGTCCAGGTGCTCACGGAACACCTCACCGACGTAGAAAAGCGGAATTGGGACCGGTTAGCGAAAAAGCTCAAGGTTGATTTGGAAGAAATCCACCTGCTCGCGAAAGAGATCCAGAAGCTCGATCCACGTCCGGGGCGCGAGTATTCCTCTGAACCACCGCAGTACATCACGCCGGATGTCTACATCAACAAGGTTGGTGACAAGTATTTCGTGACGGTCAATGACGATGGCCTGCCCAAACTCCGCATCAGTCGCTACTACCTGGAACGGATGAAAGACAAGACCAACAAAGCCGCGCGAGATTACGTCCAAGACCGCCTGCGCTCGGCCAGGTGGCTTCTCGACAGCATCGAGCAGCGGCAGCGAACCATCAAGCGCGTCGCCGAGTCCATCCTCAAGTTTCAGCGCGACTATTTTGAAAAGGGCGCTGGCTTTTTGAAGCCGCTCATTTTGCGCGACGTGGCCAACGACATCGGCATGCACGAATCCACCATCAGCCGAGCGACGGCGAACAAATACCTACACTCGCCGCAGGGTCTCGTGGAACTCAAGTACTTCTTCAACACTGGCATCAACCGCGAAGGCGGCCAAGAAGACATCGCGTCGCAAGCAGTGAAAGGTTTTATCAAGCAAGTCATCGGTTCCGAAAATCCCAAAAAGCCGTTCTCGGACCAGAAAATCGTCGAGATTTTGAAACAAAAGCACGGGATTGAAATCGCCCGCCGCACCGTCGCCAAATACCGCGAACAGCTCGGCATTCTCGAATCCACCAAACGAAAAAGTTCTTTTTAGTCTTCGTTGGCAACCGGTCGTCGCGTTTTTGAAACAGCGAACGTCACCCGAACGGAAGCACGCTGACTTTGCTGCCTCGATTGGCGAGCAAGAGCACTCTGCCTTCTGGCACGACAGAAAACCCCTCACAGGCAGCGACATTCTCCGTTTCACCAACCACAAGCGTGGAAGGCCCAACTGCGCCTGCGTCCGGCGCATTCTGTTTGTAGCAAAGGCTCGCTCGCCCGACCGACGCCAACACCACGCTATCGCCATGACTCACCGCAGCCAAAATGCCGGCAGCCTGCTCGACAGGCGAAGCGTGTCGCAGCGTTTTGCAAAGGGACGCGACCACAACTTCGGCAGGCAGTTCCACAAGGGATAGGTATGCCGGGTCAGCGTCGTGAAGCCGACTGAGGAAGTGATGAAAAAACAGTTCCACTTCGCTGCGCCCGCGCAAGTTGCTTCGAACCGAAAGCGGCAAATCTGCCGTGTGTTGCACAATCGACGAATTCGAATGGAGCTGGCCCGCAACCGCGCACAGAAAAGACCCAAACCGAAACACGCCCTGCAACACCGCAGGCCCGCCCGTCACGGACATCAGGTGGTCGGTTCGCAACGAAAACAACGCTCGGTGCGCAGAGACTTCATCGGTTTTTCCACGTTGGATGAGAGGCTCTCCATCGATAAAAAAGCCCAAGTCATGCGACACCGGTTTGCCTGTTTTGGTCGGCATTTCTTCACCCTGGGGCGCTGCGTCGAACAGGGCTGCATCGGGAAACAGGCTTGCAAACTGCGAAAGCAAACCACGCACACGCAAAGGCTCGCTACCACGGAGGACAAGGAGTCGGGACATCGACCTCTCCTATTCGTCCTTCACGATACGGCAGCCCCGACTGCTTGGACAAGACTGGTCTTTTTGCGATGCGTCCTTCCGACAAGCGCCCAAGCTGCCCGATGAACCGCTTGACAGCACACACACTGCGGCAGAAACATGCAAGTAGATGTTGAAAACGGTTTTCAAAATTGGGCTGGTGCTGTTGTTGGCTGCGCTGTTTCCCCGAAACGCGACCGCGATCAAAAACGAAACCGAGACGGGAAAACCCGCGCAAGACCCGGCAGCGCTCGTGGACTACATGGTGGACTATGTAGCCACGGATTATCCAGCCGCCGTGCAAGACGGGCGCGTCGTCGATGAAAGCGAATACACGGAACAAAAAAACCTGCTCGACGAGGCGGCCAAACTTGCCGCTGACGTAACTGGTGCAGACGCGGAAAAACCTCGTCTTGTCGCGGCGATTCAGGCGGTGCGCGCGGCGCTCGAGAACAAGGAACCGGCAGCCGAAGTGCTCAGCCGATGCCAGGCGGTCCGTCGGATACTGAAAGATTCGTTTCACCTGAAAATGGTTCCAAAACACAGGGTTTCCGTCGCTCAGGCGCAGTCGCTGTACCAAACTCAGTGTTCGGTTTGCCACGGTGCCGACGGTCGGGCGAAAACTGAGGCAGCCAAGAACCTGACGCCTCCTCCTTTGTCGTTTTTCGACGCGGAAAAGATGCCCAAACTGGCACCGCAGCTTGCTTTTCATGTGCTGACGTTTGGCATTTCGGGCACGGGCATGCCGAGTTTTGACCACCTTTCGGCAGAACAACGCTGGGCACTTTCGTTTTATGTGGTCGGGTTGCGGCACGGCTCACCCGGTCAAAAAACCGATGCGGTCCTGGGCAGACATCCCATCGTGTCTCGCGTGTCCCTCGCAGATTTGGCCGAGCAATCCGACGAGGCTTTGTGCAAAACGCTTGTCGATGATTCGTTGAAGCCAAACGAGTGTGCGGCAGCACTGTCTTTTTTGCGCACGCAAGCCCCGTTTGCGACCGAACACGCCGGAGCGTTGCGTTTCGACGATGCCCGGGCGCTCCTTCAAGAAGTCAAAACCGCGCTCGCCAAAGGAGATGCAGCGACGGCAAAGCGTTTGGCCATTTCAGCGTATCTCGATGGCGTCGAACCCAACGAGGCTCGGTTGCGCGTCGAACAGCCGGAGCGGCTCCGTGAGATTGAAGCGGTGTTTTTGGCGCTGCGGCAGGCCATTCCTCCCGAACCTCCGACCGCAGAAGATACCCAGGCCATCGAGAAGCACATGACCAAGGCCTTGGCCCTCTTGGCTCAAGCGGAAGAAGGCTCGACGGGGACGGTCGCCGCGTTTCTGGCGTCTTTTACCATCGCCGTGCGCGAAGGACTCGAAATCGCGCTGCTCATCGCCGCGCTGCTCGCGTATTTGCGCAAAAGCGGCCAAGCCCACATGACCCAGTATGTGCATGTCGGATGGCTTCTTTCGATACCGGCGGGCGTGTTGACGTTTCTTGCCGTGGGTGCGCTTCTGACCGGCGCGCAGCGCGAGTTGGCGGAGGGCATCATGTCGCTTCTTGCCGCCGTCATCCTGATCACGATGACGCACTGGATCATCGGCGCAAAAGAAGCGCAACAATGGCTCGGTTTTTTGCGACGGAAAATTGAAACCGCGAGCGGCCAGACCGGCGCGTTCCAAAAATTTTTGCTCGTCAGCCTGTCTTTCCTCGCGGTCTATCGTGAGGCGGTCGAGGTGGTCCTTTTTTATCGAACGCTGCTGCTTTCCGCCGGCCCGTCGGCCAAAGGCGAGGTTCTGTGGGGCGCAACGCTCGGGGTTGGCGTGATTTTTGTGGTCGTGTTCGTGGTGGGAAAAATCGGAAAAAGGCTGAACCCGCGACCAGTGATGCTGGCATCGGGTCTTTTGCTTCTGGGCCTCGCTCTGGCCATGACTGGAAATGGCGTTCACGCGCTGCAAGAGGCGGGTGTGCTCGATGCAACACCGATTGCGTCCTGGGCCGAGCGCGCGTTCTCGGTGCCGATGCTGGGTATCTATCCCACGCGGCAGGTCTTGCTGGCCCAGGTCGCAGTGTTCGTGCTGGTCTTTTTGCCGTCCATTGCGGCAAAGCTGTCCACCCACAGGGCCGCACGCGCGGCTTGACGTGCGCAAAAGTCTCTGGGCAAAGTCGGACAAGATGACCTCGCGAAACGCATTGCTCTCGGTCGCGCTTCTTGCTTCGTGTCACACCTACACCGACGCCGGTATCGAAACAGTGCGAAAAAACGAGCCCGATTTTCGCCTCTGTCTCCAGGAAGCCGCGTCGCGCAATCCCAACGTGCGCGGCACGCTGGAGCTTTCCTTTGAAATCGGCGGCAAAGGCGACGTGCTTTCGCTCAAGCCCACCGCAGACGACTTTCGCGACGCTGCGTTTACGACGTGCGCCCTCGCCAAAGCCAAGGCGTGGACTTTTCCGCCTCCCAAAAACGGAAAAACCGCCCGCTTTTCCTACAAATTCAGCCTGAATCGCTAACTTTGGAAACCTCATGCCCGAAGAACAGACCGCGCCCCCAACCAAAGACGACCGCGAACCCGGTTTTGAACAGGTGCTTGATCGCTTGCATCGCATCGTCACGCGAATCGAGCAAGGCAACCTCCCCCTAGAACAAGCACTGTCCCTGTTCGAGGAAGGCGTTCGCCTCTCCCGCCGTGGCAACGCCATCCTTGATGCCACAGAACAGCGCATTGAGCTTCTGGTTCGCAACGAGGACGGTTCAGAAACCCGCTCCCCTCTTCCTCCTCCCCCACATTCCCAAACACCGAACCCCTAAGCGCCTAAACCATTCGCGTGCGAATGCTCGTCGGGAGGCTCTGGATTTTCTCACACACTTCCCGCGCGACATTCTGATCCAAATCCATGATGAGATATCCAATTCGCTCGTCGGTGGACAGAATTTGGCTGTGGATGTTGGCCCGGTGTTCCGAAACCACGCGATTCACTTCCGAAAGCACGCCCGGCACGTTGTGGTGAATGTGTATGATGCGATACGTGCCAGCGACGGCGGCAAGTTCGACCTGGGGGAAATTCACGGCACCCTGCGTCGCCCCCGAAACCACATACCTGCAAAGACTCTGCGCCACTTCCCTTCCGATGCTGGCCTGCGCTTCTTGCGTCGAACCCCCAATGTGCGGCGTCAAAATGACGTTCCTCAAACCGCAAATCTCCGACACAAATTTGTTGGTGTTTTCTTCGGGTTCCTCGGGAAACACATCAATCGCCGCACCCGCCAAAGGCCCTTCTCGAAGTGCCTTCGCCAGATCTGGAATCCGCACAACCGAACCCCGACTCGCGTTGAGCAGATAACTTCCCTTTTTCATCATCCCAAATTCGCGTTCGCCGATCATCCATTGCGTTTGTGGCGTCGCTGGTACATGCAGCGTCACAAAATCCGCCGTTCGCAAAAGTTGCGAAAGTTCCTCGACCGGCTGGCTGTTCCCGATGGCAAGTTTCTGCACGATGTCAAAGAAAACGACGTGCATTCCCAAAGACTCCGCCAACACCGACACCTGCGAACCGATGTGACCGTACCCCACAATCCCCAGCGTTTTGCCTCGGACTTCAAAACAGTTCTCAGCCACCTTTCGCCACGTTCCCGTGTGCATTTCGCGAACCCGGTCGCCCAGTTGCCGACTGAGCGCAATGATCTCGGCAACAATCAACTCAGCGACGGAGCGCGTGTTTGAAAACGGCGCATTCCACACCGGAATCCCCAGGCCGTTGGCCGCATTCAAATCAACTTGGTTCGTTCCGATGCAAAAACACCCTATCGCCAGCACATCCTTCGACGCACGCAGCACGTCCGCCGTGAGTTTCGTCTTGCTGCGAATCCCAAGAATCTGCACGCCGGCCAACTGCTCTGTCAGTGCCGGCGGAGACAGCGCCTTGGGCAACAAATCGACCGAAAAGCCGGCCCGCACAAACGTGTCGATGGCCGTCTGATGAATGTTCTCGAGCAGCAGCACTTTGGGCACTTGTGCCAGTCCCAGTCTTTGAAAAGCGAGCGAATCGTGGGTTTTTGTCATGGGTTTGCTTTTTTCGTGTCTATACAAATCGAGCGTTTTTTTGCACATTCTGCCTCATGCGTAAAACGTCGTTTGCGGTGTTTTCTCGTTTGGCCGTGTCTGGCTTGCTGGCTTGTGCGTGTTTGTCTTCCTGCGACGACCCAGACCCCGACCCCTTTGACGCAGGCGTCGATGCCAGCGTGGATGCTTCTACCGACGACTTGAGCGAAGCCGTCGATCTCGTCGGTAACACATCGGACCTTGCGCATCGAAAAGACTACGTGACGTTTGTGGCCATAGGAGACACCGGCAAAGGCAACTCAGGCCAGAAAATGGTGGCCGACGCGGTTGCCAACAAATGCAAAAAAGATGGCTGCGATTTCATCCAATTGCTCGGCGACAACATATACGACAGTGGTGTTTCGAGTGTCACTGACCCACAATGGCAAACCAAATTTGAAATCCCATACAAAGACATTGCTTTGCCATTTTATGCAGCACTTGGAAACCACGATTACGGTGCAAACGGAGCAGGGACAGATTTTGGCAAGGCGAAGTGGGAGATCCTATATACCGCAGCCTCGACCAAATGGAAAATGCCAGCCAACCATTATCGATTCCAAGTCGAGCACGCCGATTTCTTCGTCTTAGACACGAATCTTATGATGTTTGGGAAGGAACTCGACACGCAGAAAACCTCGCTCGAAGGCTGGCTGAAAGACTCTGGCACAAAATGGAAATTTGCGTTCGGACACCATCCGCTAAAATCCAATGGCCCACATGGGAATGCAGGCATGTATGATGGCGTGCCACTGCTCGGCAACCACATCAAGAACTTCTTTGAGGCCAATGTCTGCGGAAAAGTCCACTTTTACTTCTCAGGCCACGATCACAGCCGACAGTATTTGACTGAAACCTGCTCTGGAACCGGTCTTATCGTTTCAGGTGCCGGTGCTTCCACGACAGAACTAAAAGGCAAAAACCTGTTCCATTTTCAAATGAGTGCACTCGGTTTTGTATATGTCGTACTGGACGGAAACACCATGCGCTTTCAGTTCTATGACGCCAGTGGAAAACTCGAAGACTCCTACTCGAAAAGCAAGTAACCAAACTCCACGATCTATTGCAACAGCTCACGAGCCAGCGCCCGTTCATTTGCAGCGCGGTGGATGTTTCCTAACCGTTCTTCCACGTTGGCCGCTACTTCATGCAATCGCGCCAACAAATAACGCTCACTCGTGCTGGCCAGGCCGTCTGCGATCGCTTGTTTCGCTCGCTCCAATTGACCTAGGGCCAACAAGGTCTCTGCATGTGCAAGATAGAGTTCAGGCGCACGCTTTTTGCCAAGTGCTTCTTCTGAATATCGAAGAGCGGATTGTGCATTCCCGTGCCGGATGAGTACCCCAATCAATCCACTCAGCAACAAAGTGTCTTCTTCTGATTTTGAGGCCAAGATCGCCAAACACGCTTCCGATGCCTCTGGATCAGACAGGGCTAAGGACGATCGAGCGAACCAAATCCACGCACCTGCGATGCCCCGCCCTGCCAGCAACGCTGACACTTTTTGCAACAGCATATGATCTTTCTGCAAATGTGTTCCAAGATATTCTAGAAAAGAAATGTGAACGATCTCACTATTTTGTAACGAATCAATCAATTCTTCTGGATTTTTCGTACAGTTCACCAATCTATCAAATAGCCAGATCCGCTTTTCAGCATCGGCTCTTGAAATCATTGGCCCGAGCATCCACAAACCTTGCTTTTTATGCCCATGTTTACAAAGCAATGTAGCAGCCGATGCGTTCGCCAGCATATCATTTTTATTTTGATTCAAGGCTCTGTTGATCCATAACATCGCTTGAGGATGGTCCTCAGACACAAGACGCGCTGCGACCAAAGCGGACAAGTAGGAATCGAGCGGATGGCGCTGCAAGCACTTTCTTGCCTCGTCAAGCAAGCTGTCCACAGACACCGCCGGATCTGCCGCAAGCTTTTTCAGAGTCTCTCCATCTTCCTCGTGGCTGGGAAACCGGTACCAAACCCAGATCGAGAAAAACATCACAAATACGCACAGTGGAGACATCCACAAACTTGAGAGAGATCGCAGAGGCTTTTGGACAACTGCAATCAAAACGATACTGAAAACCGCCAAGGCACCCGTCGATAAATTGAAGTCAAAGCAGTTGTGTATCGCCAATTGACACAGACAAACAAACGCAGCATATTTGATCAGTGACTTTTCCTGTTTTACTTCTTTCCACGACTGAAACATCGCCAGACAAACGATTCCGCAAAATAGAATTGTAACTGGAACACCGAAATCGAGAAACAGTTGGAGCCATTCGTTTTCTAAATGTGTAAATCGAACCTGCACGGCAATTGATTCTGGAACTTGGATTGCCGTTTCCATAGCTCCACGGCCAATTCCGAACCAAGCATGACCTTGAAACAGCGGCCATGCAGCGCGAATGATCGAAAACTTGCTTTCTTCTCCAACAATTCCTTGCTTTAGATCCAAAATTCGCGCCAAAAACGGACCGCCTAGATTCAATACAAACAACAACACAGACAATAAAACCGCAGCGACCAAAAGGTAGATCCATTTTACTTTTTTTGTAAAATTCTCTTGTGCATTTACATATATAAATACACACAATTGACCAAAAATTCCGATCAAAATTCCAGCACGGGACAGAGTAGAAAACAGAGCAATATCAATCAATATAATTGAAATAGAAAGAAAAATTCTGAGAACCGGTTTCTCATCATTTGAGAGGTCAAGAAGAAGGCCCATGCACAATGTAGCTGATACGGACAAGAGTGCCGCCATGTGATTTGCATTTTGCAATACAGCAGGCCACATAGCGCGAGTTTGTCCAACCGTGGGGGCCAAGAACAGTGCAGGAAGTTTGATGCCGGTAGCAGACATCCAAGACAGAAGTGCGACAAGCAATCCTGTAAGGAATATCAAGAACACCAGGCGGAGCGTATCGCCTTGTCTTGCTCGCAGAAGAGGAAGAAATCCCAGTAGGCATGAATAGGAGAGAAAACGAACAAGCTCATTTGTGGTTTCGGCTGGGTCGAGCGAGAATGCCAACCATTGTGCTGGATAAATTTGAATATCGCTTAGCACAAGACGCAAAGTTGGCTCAGCTTCAATGCCGAAAAATTGTCGTAACGATGCCTGAAGCGGAATACACTGCAACGCCATTGCGCCGCAAAGCAACAAAAATGCGACCGAAAACCACGTAACAGGAATGCGTTTCCGCGATAGCGATAATACAAATCCAATAAAAGCACATAGAAAGGCCAGACAAAGCGTCGCCGGTCGGGAAACTGTCCCGGACCAAAATACTGCCAAAAGAAGTATCGGCAAACACAAGGCCGGGCGAGCAATCCGGCGGAAAAGCCGGGACATCATGGTTTGGAAATCCATCAGCCCGCGTCAGTTTCAGTCGAAAGTTTCGCTAATAGTGGAGGCTGGCGTGACAGAAAATCGGGGTTTCCGCTTGAAGACCTCTTCCAAAAGATCGGCTTTGCGTCGGCTGGCCCACATCTCCAATTCCAAATCCGAGCCTTCTTTCGCAGTAAGAGACATTTCTATGCTTTTGCTCTCGATCCGAATTTGCAAGGATTGAATGGCTTGCCGGTTGGTTCGATCCAAACCATCCGCAACGCGCAGCAACGCTGCTAAGATGCGTATTTTTTGCTTGATAGGTTGCGGCAAATCGCAAAATCCCTCGTGGCCGTCTTTCGGCGTAGATTTTCGATGATAACGAACGCAAAAACTCAAAATGCGTAATTCGATTTCGGAAAAACCGGGAAGCCCAACGTGGTCAATTAGATATTGCCCGTGTTTGTGATGTTTGGATTCCGCGATATGAAAGCCAATATCGTGAAGCAACGATGCGAATTCGAGAAGCTCTCCGTCTGAATTGGGAAGGTTGTGTAAAGGCCTAAGGCCACGGAACAAATCGAGGGCGAGGCGGGCGACATGTTTGGCGTGGGCTTCGCGGGCGGCAAATCGGCGCATCATGCTGACGACAGACCGTCGGCGAATGTCTGGAAATTCGTCGAAGAGCCGGAGATCAGGGCGATGTTTCTGGGCGTAGTCGTAGATCAATCCTTCGCGAAGTCCGGCCTCGCACAAAACGTACTCGTCGGCGTGAAAGACCTCGAGAAGCGAACGGACCAGCACGACGCCGGGCAAAATGGAATCGAACCGTCGAGGATCAAGGCCTGGCAAGCGTTGCCGTTCTTGCGAAGACAAGGAAAACAACTTTTGCTCGAGAGCAAACACGTCGGAAAAAAGCACGCGCTTTCCACGCTCGGTTTTGTCTCGGCTTGTCGAACCTTCACCACGAGAAACCAGCGACGAGGCCAGTTCTCCCAGTGCGCGGCCCGTTCCCGCCGACACAGCGACGAAATCAAAGCCAATGCGCAAAATGGGTGCGGCAATGGCAGACAGTGCTTTCTGGCAGTGCTCGGCCAGTTGGGCTCGCTCGTCGGCAGATGGTGTTTCACTCGTGAAAAATGGCAGCAGCCGCAGCACGCCAAGCTTGAGGCTGCGCTGAAAGTAAAGTTCGCGGGCATCTCCAACGAGTACCTCGACGGAACCACCGCCGATGTCGAACAAAAGAACGCGGCGATTTCCAAGCGGCAGGACCGAGCGTGCCCCGATGTAGATGAGCCGGGCCTCTTCGTCGCCGGTAATCACATGTAGGCCGATGCCCACCTCGTCGCGCATGGCCCGGACAAATTCACCGCCGTTGAGCGCCTCGCGGGTGGCGCTTGTGGCGACGGCGAGGAGTGCATCGACGTGGTGGCTTTCGCACAGGAGGCGGAAGCCTTGGAGCGTATCTTTGGCACGCGCAAATGCCTCGGGCGGGATGATTCCGGTTCGGAAAGTCGCGTCGCCGAGGCGCACCATGTCTTTTTGGCGATCGATGACCTCGACGTGCCCAAGTGCATTGAGCGCGCCGATCATGAGATGAAAGGAATTGGTGCCACAGTCAATGGCCGCGATTTTCATGCGCCCCGCTCCATGCTCATCCACATGTCGTGGAAAGGAGGCCAATTTTGCGCCGCGCCCAAACATTGGGATTCGGACGATGAATCCGACGACGAATCCGACTGCGTGTCGTTATCGGCGTGGCTCGTTGCATCACCGCGTTTGAAAAACCGTCGAGGCAGCCCCGCTATCACAGCCAAATGAACGTCATTCCGAGGCGGCTCGCCCTCGCGAGGCTTGTCAGGCATGGCAAATGCGACGATGGCCTGTCCCTTTTTGTCCAAAGCGACTGCGGGCTCGTCGGCACCGTGTTTGCGGTCGAGCAAAATGGCCTGCCTCGGTTTGTCCGCGCAGGGCGGACACGCCAAAAGCAAAAGTTCGCTGTCTTGTTCGGCGGAGCGATGAGCAACGCACAACAATCCCGGCACGAGCGGCGCGGGGGAACTGCAACCGAAGGGAGATCTCTGCACGACCTGACCGCCCGACGCAGAAACTTCAAACACCGCGTCTCCGTCGCGAGTTTGGGCAGTCACAAACACGCTATCGCCAAACGGACTCCACACGGCCTGCAACAAGCGCGCATCCGGCTGGTCGGGAATTTCGTGCAGGAGCGCCTCCTTGTGGTCGCTTGTGCGGTCGTGTACCCACAAACGAAGTTGCGCGGCACCTCCACCGTCGTCGGCCAGGAACGCAAGCTTGGTCCCATCGGGAGAAAACGTCGGCTCGCGATACAAGCGGCCATCGCCCCCGAGCAAACGCCTGGGCTCGGAATCGCCATCGGCCAGCGACCAAATTTCGCAAGTTGCACCAACGAGCCGGGTAAACGCCACCGTACCGTCACAAGAAATGCTTGCGCGGCCCGAAACCGGCCCGGAAATCACGCGAGCAATTCGGCCTTTGCGATCGGTGAGCGCGAGATGGGCGTCTTGTCCATCCATCACCGTGTGAGCCACAAGCCTCGCGTCAGGAGACAGCGACGGAAGAAGGTGGTGTGACAATCCGGCAGTCAAACGGCGCAACTTGGCCAAGTGTATCTCTCGAAAATGACGTGTCATGTTGGTGCTTCCTTTTGGCACAACGGAAAACTGGAAACGGAAAAACGGCGCAACACAAAAGACGAAACGCACAAATGGTATCGAGCCCCACGGCAACCCGGAAGCAAAACCCCGAATCATCGCCGCCAGAACCCAGCACGAACCCAGCGCGCAACCGAGCCCGGACTGCGCGGTGTGAGCAAGGCTTGACAGCACCTACAGAAGCTCACCATGCTGCCGCCGTGTCTTCGGTCCCTTCAGCCTTTCCATCCGTCTATTTTGTAAGCCTCGGTTGTCCCAAAAATCGCGTGGACACCGAGGTCATGCTGGGCCTTTCTTCTCGGGCTGGCCATCGCTTGACCGAAAAACCCGACGAAGCGGATGTCATCGTTGTGAACACCTGCGGCTTCATCGGCGCTGCCAAAGAGGAATCGGTGGACACAATCCTGGAAATGGCGGCGTACAAGAAAAGCGGTCGGTGTCAGCGGTTGGTGGTGACGGGTTGCTTGTCTCAACGATATCCGACGGAACTGCACCACGAAATTCCTGAAATCGATCACATCTTGGGTTCTGGCGAAGTGGATAAGATCGCTGAGGCCATCCACGGCAGCGTCGCTGTGATCGATGTGGGGAAAACGCCGCAGTATTTGTACGACCACGACACGCCGCGCCCGGCTTCCCAGGTCAGTTTTTCGCGATACGTCAAAATCGCCGAGGGCTGCGACAGGCCGTGCGGCTTTTGCATCATTCCGGCGCTGCGAGGTTCGCAACGCAGCCGCTCGATGGATTCGATCGAACAAGAGATTGCAACGCTGTCGCGACAGGGCACAGTCGAAATCAATCTCGTGGCGCAGGATTTGACGCTGTACGGCAAAGACCTACCGTCTCCTACTGAAGCGCCCGCCTCCCTGCCGAATCTGTTGCGGCGCATCGGACACAGAACGCCGAACGCTCCCGGCGCACTGCGTTGGGTTCGGCTGCACTATGCGTATCCAACTGCGGTCACCGATGAGCTGCTCAAAGTGATGGCTCAAAGCGAGCTGGTGGTGCCGTACCTGGATTGTCCGCTGCAACACATCGACGACAAAGTGCTCAAGCTGATGCGGCGCGGACATACGGAAAAAACGGTGCTGCGGTTGCTTGAAAGAACGCGGCGGCTTTTGCCGAATGTGTTTTTTCGGACGGCGTTCATCGTCGGCCACCCTGGCGAAAGCGAGGAGGCTTTTACGGCGCTGTGCCAGTTTGTGGAAGACGCCGAACTCGACCATGTTGGCGTGTTTCCCTATTCCCAAGAGGAAGGCACGCCGTCAGCGGAACTGCCGGATCAGGTGCCACCAAACGTCGCGCAACAAAGGCAGCGTGAGCTTTTGCGCATCCAGCGGCGCGTGGTCCAAAAAAAGCGGAAAAGCCTGCTGGGTCGCAGCTTGGAGGTGCTCGTGGAAGGCCCGTCCGAAGAAAGCGACTTTCTGTTGCAGGGCCGGCACAAAGGACAAGCGCCCGAAATAGACGGGCATGTCTATCTCACGCTCGGGGAAAGGAGCCCAGACGGACCGCTGCCCAAGGGCACGCTCGTGTCGGCTCAGATCGTGCGTGGCGCTGACTACGACCTTGTTGCGCAAGTGACGGGCATCGTCGAACCGGCTCCAGCATCGCTGCGAAAGCTGCGAATCGTCTCCTGAGTCGCTTTCGGGCGCAGAAGAGGCGAGCCATCCCAGCGAAAGCCGCCGCACGGAGCGCCTCCGTCCCTCGTCGCCGCACCACCCGCAAGCCTTGTCCCTAGTCCTCGTCTTTGCTGCCCAAATCGACCTTGCGAGGACCCATGATTCCGGCTTCCGTGCGCATCGCCGACGCTTCACCGTCCAAACCATAGTCGCGCATCTTGTCGTACAAAGCGCGCCGAGAAACGCCGAGCCACGCTGCCGTCTGGCTGTTGTGGCCTCGATGCATTCTCAGTGCTTTCAAAATGAAGTCCCGTTCACACCGGCGAAGAAACTTCGCCAAGCGCCCCTCTGATCGTGGTCTTCGTGCAGTAGTCACCGGAATCACCTTACGAAACTTTCGATTGCCGTTCAATTATAGAGTGATTTAGATGACAAAAATACTTCCAGCAGATAGACCTCACAGAGCGGTTGCCGTCATTTTTCCCGTCGAAAGATGTGTTTGAACTCACACTTTGTTGCGGTTTGTAGGTCCCGTCTTCCGGGAAGCAAGCAACTCGTACTACCATGCGGCCCCTTTGGCTTCTGAGCCCGTAAACGGGCGAGGACGTGTCGCATGGTGAAAAAGCCCGTTTGTGTTTCAGCGGAATCTCCTCCTGCTGATTTCGAGGAAGACACGCTGCTGCCGCCGCCAGCCCCCGGTCTTGTACGGCCCGAGCTGCCCGCGTGGTCGCAAGATTCGCTTGATGCCGTTGAGCACGCGGAATGGCCTATGCCCTCCCCGGAGATTCCCTCTTTGGCAGAGCCTGAAACAGCGTCCTCGGCGACGGTTTCAGACGGTGAAGTAGCCGAAAACCACGAGGCGATGTCTCGAGTGCTCGCCGAACTTCCCGTGATTCGCACCGAGCGGATTTCTATTCTGGGATTGGGTGCTGCGACGGCAAGCACGTCCGAGGTTCACCCCACAGACGCGCACGTTGTCGTACATGAACCTTGCGGCCTCGATCCCGCAGCGACGGTCGAAATCGCACCGGTGCCGCTGTCCCACACGATGCGATTTCCAGCGGTGCTGCCGTCTGTGCCGTTGCCCAATCCACAGCCGACAAATCATGAAACCGTCAAACTCGCGCCAGTTTCGCACGACCTGACGCAGCGTTTTCCGACGGTTGCACGACTCAATCGCGTTTCGACAGACTCGACTCCTTCCGTCGCAGCCAACCGTGTCGAACAGTCGCCCGATGCAACGGCGCAAAATCCGGTCGTCGATCCGGCGTCTTTTGCCGACACAGCCGAGTTTGCAGCGGCGGCTCTTCGCTCAGCGGAAACGCTCGAAGTCCCGGTCGTGATTTCAGATTCCAAGGATGCGCGCCATTTCTCTTCTGGCACCAAATCGATTCCAAGAATCAGCCTGCCGCCGCCAAGCGAAGACAGTTTGCCGCCTCTGCCGTTGCTCTCATCCTCTGATACGTTTTTCGGACGCATTTCCTATGCTGCGTCGGGGCTGCGCTCGGTCTGGCGCAGGAACAAACAGCTTGGACGTTTGCGCCGGGAACTGGCCGATCGAATCGCAGCGTATGAGCGCGCATTGATACAGCTTGGGGAGCTTTCCTATGCTGAAGGCGTCGAACTGGCACCTTTCCTCGTCGACAATCCCAAGCTGGCCAGCGACCTGTTCGACCAGAAGCGGTTGACTCAGCCAGCGACGGAGCAATATGTTGCGCGCGTGCAAAAAGAGCGTCGGGCCCTTGCGCGAAAGCAGGCGCTCCTGTCGTCTGAGCTCCGCGTCCTCGACCGTCGCCGAGATGATTTGTATCAACGTCTTTTGGCCGTGGCGAGAGACCCGAACTGTTCAGAGTCAAGCAGCGATGCGCGCTACTCGATCGGCAACGAGCTGTCCTCCCTCGAAAGCGAGCGCCACAACATCGCCGTGCGTCTGGGGGAGGCGCGCGCGGATTTGCGCCTTTTGCATAGACACGGCCACAACATTCAAGCTCGCAAGCGGCAGTTGTCCTATGTGCTCAGCCTCGAACATGCTGCGTCCGCAGGTCGAGCGCCGCATCTTTTGCTGTTGGGTGCGGTGACGTTGCGTGTGCAACCGCCTCAAACCGAAAACAAGCAGGCGCGCTTTGAGATGCTCTATTCGCTTCTCGGTGCGCTGCGAGCCGGGATTTGCAAAGTTGAAACACGCCTCGCAATTCTCGACGGAGAAAGAAGATCGGCAGACCAAAGAACCTTTTTCTCGACGCTGTGGACATTGGCGGCAGCAGCACTTTTGGCCGTGACAGCTTTGGGAGGGCTGCTGTATTTCCTCCTCAACGGCTCACGCTGGCCCGGTTAGTCGAGAGAGAAAGTGCGACAAATCGTCCGGCAAATCGGTCTCGAACCGGACAACCGCGTGTGTGCGAGGGTGTGGAAAGGCAAGACCTGCCGCATGGAGTGCGTGACGACCGAGGGTGAGACGATGTGCGACAGCCTCATCTCCGTGTTCTGACCATTCCAAAAACAGCTTTTCGTCGGGATACAGTTTGTCACCGACGATGGGAAAACCTGCGTGGCACAGGTGAACCCGAATTTGATGTTGCCGTCCAGTTCGAGGCCGACATTCGACGAGCGTGTGGCCGTAAAAACGACGCAACACACGCACGACGGTTTGGGCCGGCACACCGCCCTGCGTCTCGTCGCAAACGGCCATTTTGACGCGCACAAGCTGTCCCGCAGGACCCATGGGCTGGTCGATGATCCATGCCTCTCCGTCGGGAAGATCGAGTTCTCCATGGACAATGGCCAGATAACGTTTCTCGACGAGCCGACGTTGAAACGCCGTTTTCAGAACCGATGCTGCACCTGCATTTCGTGCCACCAACATCAGGCCGGAAGTCTCTCGGTCGAGCCTGTGACACACCTGTAGGGTCTGGCCAGGAAAACGCTCTCTCAAAACCGCCGTCAGCGTCGAAAAATGATACCGCGCAGTCGGATGAATCGGCAGGCCGGCGGGTTTGTCGATGACGTAGAAATCGGGATCTTCGTGAACCACCGAAATGTTGCGCGGCACCTCGGGTTCTTGCGGCGCTGGGCGACGAAAACTGACACGTTGACCCGCAAACACACGCATGTTTTTCCGCGCCAACCGCCCCTCGACATCGCAATCGCCCGAAATGACGCGCTGGATACGCGCTCGAGACAAGCGGCGAATTTTTTTTTGCAAAAAACGATCGAGGCGAAACCCGTCACACTCGGCCTCGACGACAAAACGCTGTTCGATCAGTTTGTGGCCCTGCGCATCGACAAGAACCGCCGTTTTCTGCACATCTTTTTCGGATTGATTCGACTCACGATCGATCTCATCCGTTTCGTCCTCTTCTCCGTCGGAAAAGACATCCTCCGCGAATGCGGTTTCATCCGAACACGACAGGTTCACAGCGGAAGGCCGCATCCCTTAGCCCACGACGCACAAAGCGAATTTGAGGTAACGCCCCTCGGGAAAGGCGGGGAGCGTCGGATGATCGGCTGGCTGGCCGTGGACCTCGAGGAACCTCAGCGTTTTTCGTCGAAACAGCGCGGCATCGCAAATCGTCTCGAGGAACATTTTCTCGTCGATGTGGCTGCTGCAAGACGCCGCCGCAAACAAGCCTCCCGGTGCCACCAAATCGAGAGCCTGTTCATGTAGTTTCGTGTACGCAGAAATCGCGCTTGAAACGGCCTGTGCCGTCGGTGCGAAACTCGGCGGATCGACGATGACCAGATCGAACCGCTCACCTCTGGCTTGGGTCTGCTGAAGCACGGAAAACACGTCATCGACGACAAATTCGTGCTGATCAAGCGGCAAACCCGCCAGTTGTACGTTGCGTTTTGCCGTCTCGATTGCCGCCTCGGCCCGATCGACAGAAACGACTCGAGTGGCACCACCCAGGGCCGCCGCGACGGAAAAACCGCCGGTGTACGCAAAACCATTCCAAACGGAAAGCCCGTTGGAACACCGACGCACGAGCAAGCGGTTCTCTCGTTGATCCAAAAACATGCCGGTTTTTTGGCCGTGTTCGATATCGACGAGAAGCCGCATTCCGTGCTCCAAAAACACGAACTCAAACGGGTGCAAACCTCGGTCGTTTTCAGGTAGCACAGGTGGATCGCCAAACAGCAACTTTCCACCATGTCCCTGTCGTCGCTGATAGCGTTCGTAAATCGTGGAAATGCCGAACATTTCAGCGTGTTTCTGCAACGCCCTCACGACGGAAGGACGCAAACTGGCCGCCGCATCTCCATCGAAAACCACGACAGCAACCGGTCCATACACATCAACAATCACGCCGGGCAAACCGTCGCCTTCCCCGTTACACAAACGAAAACCGGTGGTGGTTTTTCCAAGTCCGCAGACGGTGCGCAGCCGACAGCGATAGGCCGACAGCAGGCGCAGCGCAATGAAATTCTCGTCGATGGACTGGGCTGGATCGAGTGTGTAAACGCGCACAGCCAGCGGCGATTGACGGTCAAAAAGCCCTTTGGCCAAAAAACCATCGCGATCGTGGATTTCGACCGCCGTTCCCGTCGGAAGATCAGGAACGGTCTGAAGCGCCTGACGGTAAATCCACGGATGGCCTCGGTAAATTGCACTCCGAAGCGGGCGCGACAAACGCAGCACGGGAAGCGACGCTGAACTTTTGCCCACACGGGGCATGGACGAAATGGGTGTTTGCATGAGCAGGCAGGCTTCGTAAGGTCATGTCGGGAAAAACGCAAGTGCTTGCGCAAGCAAGGCGCGTGCTTATGAAAGTTTTGAGCCAAAACGACCTGCTCAAAACAAGGAGCGAAATCGACATGCGCGTCGACAAATTCACAAACAAGACACGCGAGGTGCTGCAAAGTGCTCAGCAGTTGACTGCCGAAAAAGGCCAGGCTGAGCTTCTGCCGGAACACATTGTGTGGGCTTTGCTCACACAGGAAGGCGGTGTCGTACCAGCACTTCTTCAGAAGTTGGCGGTTCGGGAAGGTGGTTTGCTCGACGCCAAACGATTGGCCGACGAGGTGTTGCGCTATATCGATCAACAGCCTCGCGCTGCCGGTTCCATGGACATCGGCTTGTCTCGACGGGCCAAAGATCTGCTCGAAACGGCGGAAAAAGAGGCTCAGAAAATCAAAGATGAGTACACATCGACGGAGCATGTGCTGCTGGCGGTGTGCGAAAAGGACTTTGGCTTTGCATCGAAGCTTTTGCGCGAGGCGGGTGTCACCTTCGACAAGTTGATGCAGGCGTTGTCGGAAGTCCGAGGCGGTCAACGAGTAACAGACCAAGATCCCGAGGGGAAATACCAAGCACTCGAACGCTATACACGCGACCTGACCGATTTGGCTCGCAAGGGCAAATTGGACCCGGTGATTGGCCGCGACGAGGAAATTCGGCGGTCGATCCAAGTGCTGTCTCGGCGAACAAAAAACAACCCGGTGCTGATTGGGGAACCGGGCGTCGGAAAGACCGCGATTGTCGAGGGAATTGCGCAACGCATCGTGAGCGGAGACGTGCCCGAAAGTCTGCGGGACAAACGGATCTTGTCGTTGGATTTGGGCGCTCTCGTCGCGGGAACGAAATATCGAGGCGAGTTCGAGGATCGCCTCAAGGCTCTTCTGAAAGAAATGGGCCAAGCGGCAGGCCAGGTGGTTTTGTTTATCGACGAGCTGCATACGCTCGTTGGCGCGGGTGCCGCAGAAGGTGCGCAAGATGCGGCCAACATGCTCAAGCCTGCCCTGGCTCGGGGAGAGCTGCGCTGCGTGGGAGCGACGACGCTCGACGAGTATCGAAAACACATCGAAAAAGACAAGGCGCTTGAGCGGCGTTTTCAACCTGTGCTCGTCGGTGAACCGTCGGTCGAAGACACGGTTTCGATTCTGCGCGGTATCAAAGAAAAATATGAGGTTCACCACGGAATACGCATCAAAGACGCGGCCATCCTCGCGGCGGCGCGACTTTCGGACCGGTACATCGCGGATCGCTTTTTGCCGGACAAGGCCATTGACCTCATCGACGAGGCGGCGGCTCGTCTGAAGATGGAAATCGATTCGAGACCAGCCCCGATAGACAAACTCGAGCGACGCATCGTGAGCTTGCAGATCGAAGAACAAGCGCTGACAAAAGAAAAAGACGCAGCGTCGAAAGAACGCCTGGCGGAAGTGTCGCGCGAAATTGCGAATCTGCGAGAACAGTCATCGGCGATGAAAGTCCGGTGGCAACAAGAACGCGACGTGATTGCAAAACTGAGGTCGCTGAACGCAGAAATCGACAAGAACAAGACGGAAACAGAGCTTGCTCAGCGTCGGGGCGATCTGAATCGTGCGGCGGAGTTGCGATACGGAAAATTGCCTGAACTCGAACAAAAACTCGCTGCCGAAAACAAACGGCTCGGAGAGATCCAAAAAGACGGCGCGTATTTGCGCGAAGAAGTGACCGAGGAAGACATCGCCAGCATCATCGCGAAATGGACCGGCATTCCCGTCGAAAAAATGCTCGAGGGCGAAATGGAACGCTTGGTCCACATGGAAGAGCGGCTTGCGGCGCGAGTGATCGGACAAGAACAACCGATTGCAGCCGTCTCGAGTGCAGTGCGTCGGGCGCGAGCCGGTTTGCAAGATCCGAATCGGCCCATCGGCTCGTTCATTTTCTTGGGACCGACGGGCGTCGGAAAAACGGAACTCGCTCGGGCTCTCGCGGAATTTCTGTTCGACGACGAAACAAACATGGTTCGGATCGACATGAGCGAGTACATGGAAAAACACACGGTGGCTCGTCTCATCGGTGCGCCTCCGGGTTATGTCGGCTACGACGAGGGCGGCCAATTGACCGAGGCGGTTCGTCGTCGTCCCTACTCAGTCGTCCTGTTCGATGAAATCGAAAAAGCGCACCCCGACGTGTTCAATGTGTTGCTTCAGATTTTGGATGACGGACGACTCACCGACGGGCAGGGACGTGTCGTGAGTTTCAGGAACACGGTGATTTTGATGACCTCGAACTTGGGTTCGCAGTTCATTCAAGACGCTGCGGATTTGGAAGAGGAAGGTGTGCGACGGAACATCGACGCGGCGCTCCGCGCACAATTCCGGCCAGAATTTCTGAATCGCATCGACGACATCATCGTCTTCCACCGTCTGAGCCGCCAGCATCTTGGCTCGATCGTCAAGATTCAACTCGAACGGCTGCGGCGCTTGCTGGCAGAACAAAAGCTGTCGTTAGAACTGTCGGATGCGGCGATGGATTTGCTCTGTGAGGTGGGATACGACCCGCAGTTTGGGGCGAGGCCGCTCAAACGAGCGATCCAGCGGCTTCTGCAAGATCTGCTCGCACAGAAAATTCTCACGGGCCAGTTCAAACCGGGCGACACAATTTCCGTGGAACGCGACGGGGACAAACTGATCGTGGGACAGGTGACGTTTTCACAAGGGAAGAAGTCTGCGAAGCTGTCCTAGGCAGACCACACCGGATACGACGGTGTGACAAGCATACATTTGGGGAAGCAGACAATGGCTCAACCGGACCATTACAAAACCCTTGGAGTTGCTGAGGGAGCAAGCGCGGAGGAGATCAAAAAATCCTACCGAAAGCTTGCCAAAAAATACCACCCGGATGCGACGGGAGGAGACAAAGCCAAAGAGGCGAAATTCAAGGAAATCTCCGAGGCTTACGAAGTTCTCTCCGACACCACGAAACGCAAGGAATACGACGAGTTTCGCAAACATCCGTTCGGTGGCGGCGTGGGTGGCACCGGCGGTTTTCCAGGTGGTTTTCCAGGCGGCTTTCCCGGCGGTTTTCCGGGTGGACGAACGAGGGTGCGCACGGAAGCCGGAGGAATCGACATCGATCTGGGCGACATCCTGGGTGGTGGGTTCGGCGACATTTTCGGGCGGGAGGGCACCGCACGGGGTGGCCGACGTTCGCGCGAACCGTTGCGCGGCAGCGACATTCAAACGTCGATCACGATCACGTTGCCCGAGGCTGTTCTGGGTGTTGAAAAGAGCTTCACGCTCGCACCCGGCACCAACGAGGAACGCAAGTTGACGATGCGCATTCCGGCGGGCGTCGAGGATGGCGAGACCATTCGTTTGGCTGGCCAGGGCAGACCGGGCCCGGCGGGTGGACCTGCGGGCAATTTGCTCATCAAAGTGGGCGTTTTGCCCGATTCGGAGCTTCGACGCAAAGGGGTCGATTTGGAACGCGACGTGCGCATTCCCGTCGAGAAAGCCATCTTGGGAGGCGCGATCGAAGTGCCTTTGGTCGAGGGCGGAACCAAAGAAATCCGCGTCCCGGCAGGAACGAACTCTGGTTTGAAAATTCGGTTGCGCGGTTTCGGTGCCTCGGATCGAAAAGGCGGACGCGGAGACTTGTTTGCGGTTGTACACATCGACGTACCCAAAGAACTGTCGCCGGAAGCCCGTGCCGCATTTGAGCGTTTCGCGCAACTGATTCGTCGCTAAAAAGCGATTTGGGGGGCTTGCGCTCTGTCGTTTGGAAGGGCGGTTTGCTGTTGTACGATCGGGGGTTATGACGAATGCTCGCATCCTGATCCTGGATGACCAGCGTGCGGCGCGGCGGGTTCTGCGGCAGATGCTCGACGGCCTCGACGATGCGGAATTTTCCGAGGCGGGCACAGTCGAACAGGCGCTTGCGCTGTGTCGCGAGCAGCGGTTTGACGCGTACTTGGTGGACATCCACCTGACGGACAATCGGCTGGAGCGCGGCGGGATCGAATTTATCAAGCAGGTTCGCGACATCCAGGCGGTGCCGTCCGTCGTCGTAACTGCATCGGTCGAAATCCAAGACCTGCGGGAGGCGATGAGGGCCGGGGCTGTGGACTACGTGCTCAAAGACCAGCTTTCGCCGGAATTGATCGTGCCGATCCTGCGCGAAATTCTGGAAAAGCGAGACCTGCGAAAGCGCGTGCAGCAGCTTGGGCAAAGGCTGGAACAGCAATTTGGCTTGGGGGCCATCGTCGGAACCTCAGCGAAAATCGAGCAGGTTCGATCGCTGATCCGGCGGCTCGCTGATGCGGATGCGACGGTGCTGGTACGCGGCGAAAGTGGGACCGGGAAGGAGCTTGTCGCACAAGCACTGCATCAGTGTGGCAAACGCGCACATGAGCCGCTGGTCACGATCAACTGCGCGGCGATTGCGCCGACGCTCATCGAATCGGAACTTTTTGGGCATGAGCGCGGCGCGTTTACGAGCGCGTTGTCGAGACGAATTGGCGTCCTTGAGGAAGCAGGCATGGGCATGGTTTTCCTCGACGAAATTGCCGAGCTTGCGCCCGACCTTCAGGCCAAGCTCCTGCGTGTGTTGGAGGCGCGGCGGTTCACGCGGGTGGGCGGAAACGAAGTCCTACCATTTCGGGCTCGCGTCGTCGCTGCCACGCACCAGGATTTGGAACAAAGGATGCGCGAGGGCCGATTGCGCGTGGATTTGTACTACCGCCTGAACGTGGTGACGATCGACGTGCCCTCGTTGGCGGATCGCCGCGAAGACATCGCGATTTTGTGCAACCACTTCGTCTCGCAATTTGGCCGGCCTTTGCGTTTTTCAAAGGAAGCGTTGTCGTTGCTGACCGAGCGTCCGTGGCCCGGCAACGTCCGAGAGCTGCGCAACGCCATCGAGCGGCTCGCACTGCTGTGTGAAACGAACGACATCACCGAAGCGGAACTTCAAAAAATCGTCCCGCTGCGCTCGTCTTCGACGGTGGACAACGAAGAGTTGGAGAAACTTGCACGGCAGTTTCTGGCCAGGGATTTGCCAGGGGAAAACAAGCTCGACTTGATGGAACGAACGATGGTGCGCATTGCGATGGAGGTCGCGGGACACAACCAATCGCGGGCCGCGCGCATTTTGGGCTTGGAACGGAAGGCGTTGGAGCGACGACACAAACGCCACGCTCAGGAAACCAGCGGAGAGGTGCGCATGCCCCGTTCGGGAACCTCAGCCGGAGATCCGGACGACCACCTGCCGTGAATCGGCCCGCCCGTGGTCATCGACGACGCGAATCACATATTGCCCCGCCGCAGGTTTCCACAAAAAAGGCACATGCGGCCGGCTTTTTCCAAGCAGCTTTTCGTTTGCAAACCAGAACACTTCGGCGACATCTCCGTCGGTGGTTGCGGAAAGTCCCACCGTGTCGTGTTCGTCTTGGCCGGGCCGAAGCGTGTACGTGACGCCTTTGAGCGGCGACGAGATTTTCGGGGGCACGCCGTGGCTGGCGAGGTTCGCAAGTTTGCAACCTGGCACAAACGGCGGCGGAATTTTCCGTGGAAAACCCGCGATGCGAAACAAGCGCAACATGTCAGACGGCCAAAACTCGTAGACCTCGGTGCGAAAATCACCGGCGGACGATGGGCACGCTCGCAAACCCGTGCGGTTGTCGATTTCGACGGGTCGATGCACCTCGCAAGGCTCGATCGGCGACCGTCCGGGCACAAACCACGTCTGTTTCTTGTGCTTGCAAAACATGCTCGGCATTTGCCCCGACACGGCGCACACCGGCACACGGCGCAAATTCAAACCGCGCTCTTTTTGCGGAGCCTCGCTCAGGTCCGGCAATCGAGGTCGAAGCGCATCTGCAATCGAGAAAAAAAGCGGCGCAGCCAACGTCACACCGACGAGAGCGGGATTGCTTTCGCCGTTGAAATGTCCGAGCCAGACCACAAGCACATACGGCCCCATCACACCGGCAGTCCACGCATCTCGAAAACCGTAGGATGTGCCCGTTTTCCAAGCGATTTTGTCGATGTGCAAAAGCGAGCGCGTAAGCAAGGTGTCCTCGGGGCGCGGGTTTTCCCTCAACATGGACAGCGTCGCAAAACTTGCCTCAGCGGACAGCAAACGCACACCTGCCGACAGAGGATCACCTTTCAAAAACCGCAAAGGCCGCACAAAGCCCTGATTCGGCAACATGGCGTACAGCGTGGCCAGTTCCTCCATCGTCACCTCTGCGCCGCCGAGCACCAGAGCCAAACCGTAATGGCTTTCGGGTTTGAGGCGCGTCACACCCGCGCTTTTCAAAAAGTCATACAGGCCCGGATTGCTAAGCTTTGCGGCCACAAACAGCGCGGGCACGTTGCGAGACCGAATCAGCGCCTCCTGCGCCGAAACCGGCCCTGCGAACTTCCCATCGAAATTTTCGGGGCTATACGACCCGAACGTGAGCGGACTGTCTTTGAGCATCGTTTGCGGGTGAATCACGCCTTCGTCAATGCCCAGCGCATATATAAACGGCTTTAGCGTCGAGCCCGGCGACCGTTTCGCCTGAGTGCCGTTCACTTGCCCGAAAATGCGCGCGTTGAAATAACCTGCGCTCCCGACGGCTGCCCGCACAGACATGTCGCGCGAATCCACGAGCAAAGCCACGGCGTTTTCGACGCCAAACCGCTTCTGTTTTTCCAAGTAACTGGTGATCTGCCGCTCGACGATAGTTTGCAAAGACAGGTCGATGGTGCTCACCAGTTCGCGCGAGGCGTTCGTTTGGCCAAGCAGGCTGTCCACGAGGTGCGGCGCTCGAAAAGGCAGGTCTTGGGGACCTCGCAACCGCAACTTGAGTTTGAGCAGGTCTTGGTCTCGTCTGGCCGACGGATGACGCGCGACCCATTTTTTGAAAAGCGCCTGCCGAGCAACCGACAGGGCGGCGTCGTCTTCTCCCGTTGGGGCTCGACGGGCGGGACTTTGCGGAATCACTGCCAGCGTCAGAGCCTCGACCAGTTGCACTTTGCTGGCCGGTTTTCCGAAGTAAATATGGCTAGCCGCACCGACGCCCTGGATGTTTTTTCCGACGGGAACGAGATTGAGATACGCCTCCAAAATTTCCGCTTTGCTGTACCTCAGTTCAAGCCAAACCGCTCGCCCGATTTGCCGGAGTTTTCCGACGGCACTTCGAGAATGCAAATGGTATTTCATCCGCGCGACCTGCATGGAGATCGTCGAGCCACCGACGCGGCGTTCTTTCCGAACGTAGGTGGTCCAAACCGCACGGGCGAGCGACCACGGATTCACTGCGAAGTGCCGAAAGAAATGGCGATCTTCGTGCAGCAACACCGCCTCGACCAGTTGCGGCGACATCTCGGAAAGAGGAACGAACTGACGGTACTGCTCATCTTCGGCCAGCGTCAGGCGAAGCAACCGGTTCTCACGGTCGTACACTGACCGCGAAAAGGGTACATCGGCACACAACGGCTGTTTGGGCCACAGCCTCAGCAGAACCCCAAGCAAAAACAACACGACCGACGCGAGCAGAAGCACGCGCAGAGCACGAGCCAGACGCACTCGATGAAGGAAAGCAGGCCAGCGCACGGCCTGATGGTAACTCCCTCGAGAAGCCGTTGCGAACAACCTGTTTGAGAAGTCAGAAAAAAGCGGAAAGCGGCGCAAAGAAAGCGACGGCGTTCAAAAAAATGTCAGCGACGAAGGCCACGACGGTGGCGAACAGCGCCGAGTTCATCTCCAGCTGCAGCCATCAGCGTCGGAAAATAGAGCGCGATCCCAAAATCTCGCGCCGCAGTGTTGAGCACGCCCACCGCTTTTTCAGCCATTCGCTGCACGTCATTCGGAATCGTATCGGGTGCCACATCCGCGTCTGACATCCGAATGGGCCCAAGCGGCACAGCCTCACGAGTCGGCCCTGCCGGAATCACCAGCCCAGCGCAAAGAGGCACCGTTCGATCCTCTCCCTCCACTGGCGTCGAGGCACCGGGCAGCCGCATGGTCAACGACCACACTTCGATGTGCAACCCGTGCTCTCGCAGACGATCGGTCAACGACATGGCTTGCGAAGGCGTAGCCGACGGACCTTGAACGACATGTAGCGCATAGTTTGCGGGTTCTATCGGCTGTAGAAACAAAAGCCCGTTCGAGTTGTCCTCGGAAACAGGATCTTCGCCATCCAGACCAGTGAGACCGTCGCAGAAATTGCCTTGTCCTTGCGTGTCGCACAGCACAATGTCGCCAAACTGCACTGCGGCCCCATAACGAACTACAGACAGAATTCGAGCACGCACCGGATCGACGCGCTGCACCCAAACTCTCTCGACGGAATACGGCCCGGTCGTCGGCAACGAAAGCTGCGCAAGACCAAGATCCCCCGCCGCTTGGGACCGACCGACGAGCAACCCGCAAGCCTGCCAACAATTGCGCGCATCGTCGAGCTTTCCAAGAGCGGTTTGCGCCAAACCCAAGTTCCACAACACTTGCCGACTGAGGCCGCTGGTTTGCGCGAGGGCCGTCGTACTGGTCAGTTGGCCGGCCTGCCGACGAAGCCCCGCCAGCGCCTGAGTGAGCACGTCAGCCATCTCAGTCCAGCGACGCGCCCGCTTGTAGCAAAGACCAAGGTTATAGAGCGGCACTGCCCAGTTCGGAGACTGTTTTTGAGCCAGTTCCAAATCGGAAAACGCCGTCTGCTCCTGGTTGCGTTGGGCATAAATCACACCGCGCAAATTCAAAAGATAGGCGCGTTGTTCGCGTTCACTTTCGCCGCCATCTCGATGCTGAAGATCCAGCTCGCTCAGCATTCGACTGATCAAATGAACGGCTGTCTGGCTCTTGTCCCGACGAACCAAACGGAAAACTGTTTCAGCAAGCGCACGCATCTGCGGCACCAGCTCCTTCGGGAGCAAGCACGCCAGCGACCGAGATCCCATGCGGGATAGCGTACTTTGAACTGACCTCGTATTTCCAGACCAAAAAACCATCCGCGCTTGCGGTTTATTTGCAGCAACCGCGCCAAATTTTTGCGTTTTTGCCTGATGGGCAGGGGGCTTGCCGGAGAAAAGGGTGAATGGGCTGAAGCTTGGACTGGGTTCGTGTGCGGTCAGGCTTGTGGGCTCGTCGAAATCAGGGCTTCAACTTGTCCTTCGAGACGATCGGCCAAATCTTCGATTTCTTTCTTGGACACACGTTGCTCGAACAAGTGCGGGAGATGGAGTTGTGGCAAAGGAAGCGCGCGACTCAGGCGCTCGACGTGATGCTCATTCAGGCGGGCGCGCTGCCGATGAAGTCGCGCCGCTCGCAAAAGCGGGCCCAGCGACGAATCAGACATCGCATCGCCCGATTGAAGCAAGGCATCAAAACCAACCTTAGGCAAACCGCTCGAGAGACGCGGCGGATACAGCCGATTCACAATGAGCGGGCCCATGCAGAGGCGCAGTTCAGCAAGACCTTTGGCGAGCTGAAGTGTCTCGGAAACGGGTAGATCTTCGGCGAGCGTCGTCAGCACCATCAAACAACGCTTCGGGTCGGTGAGCAGTCCCCAGTTGTCACGGGCAGGTCCAGTCAGAGGCCCCTCAGGCACCGTATCGAGAATGATCTTGGGAATGCGCAATAGCGTCAAAATGTGCCCCGTAGCTGGTCCGTCGAGAATGACCAAATCAAACCGGGGCCGCCCACTCACCTGTTCGGTCGTGTGGTACCAGACTTTGCCCAGCATCGAGTAGTCGTGCAGACCTGGGACGGCACGCATGAACGCGCGGACGACATCTCGTTCAAACACCTGCCGGAACAAAAATGCCGAGTGAAGCACCATCACGCCGTACTCTCTGAGCGCGTTCTCGGGCGTCATGTTGACGGCCCACAGATTGTCTTGCACTGGCGCGACTTCGGAAAAATCGCGTTCGACGGAAAAAATTTCCTGCAAGCGACTTCGCCCTCGCGTTTGGGCCAGCAGCACACGCTTGCCCTGTCGAGCGGCCAAAAGTGCCAACGCAGACGCGGCTGTCGTTCGGCCCACTCCACCTTTGCCCGCGAACACGAGCAGGCGACGGTCGAGCAAATGGCCGGTGAAGCGAGAAAAACTGGGCGACGGAAAAGCAGCGACTTGAGACGACGTTTTTTCAGCAGGAGACATCACTTGCGCAGCGAGACTACCCACGAGGCACCCCTGTGTCAACGACGGCAAATCACGCTCCGCGTCGGGACCTCTACCGCAAATTTTTCGCAACAAACTGATATGCTGCGCGCCACTATGAGTTCGCCATTCGACCCCGTCGACACAAGACAAAACTTCCCGAGTCTCGAGGAGAAAATCCTCTCGTTTTGGAAACGAAACAACGTGTTCGAGCAGTGCTTGGCCGAATGCGACCCATCGACCGGCAAGGCCAAGCCAACGTTCGTTTTTTACGAAGGCCCTCCGACGGCAAACGGAAAACCAGGCATTCACCATGTGCTTGCACGCGCTTTCAAGGATGTCGTTCCGCGCTTTCGGACGATGCAGGGATATGTGGTGCCAAGAAAGGCGGGGTGGGATTGCCACGGTCTTCCCGTCGAGGTCGAAGTCGAAAAACGGCTGGGCCTGCGTGGAAAAAAGCAAATCGAAGAGCTTGGCATCGCGGAATTTAACAAGCAATGCAAAGAGAGCGTCTTTCGTTACATCGACGACTGGAACCAGTTGACCGAACGCATCGGTTTTTGGGTGGACACGAAGCACCCGTACCGCACGCTCGACAACGACTACATCGAAAGTTGTTGGGCGCTGCTCAAGACGCTGTGGAACAAGAAACTCCTGGTTCGCGACTACAAAGTGACCAAGCACTGCCCTCGATGCGGAACCTCTCTGGCCGAAGCTGAAGCAGGGCAAGGCATGAAAGAAAACGTCGAGGACCCCTCGGTTTTCGTGAGGTTGCGTCTGTTGCCCGGTCAACCTTTGCCCTGCCCGCCCGATGTGACAGGCGACGGAAACGTCTCGATGATGATTTGGACGACGACACCGTGGACGCTGCCTGCAAACGTCGCTTGCGCACTCTCTGAAAAAGCCCTTTACGGCTGCTACAAAATTTCGGGCGACGACAAGCGCCCGACGGAATATGTGATCCTTTTGCAGACACAAGCCGACACTGTGCTCAAAGGCAGCCACGCGGAATGTGTTGCGTCTGGAATTGCGGGAGAAAAGTTCGTCGGTCTGCGTTACAAACCGCTTTTTGACCATTCGGTCAATTTGCTTGGCCAGCCGGTGGATTCTCACAATGCCTATCGCACCATCGCTGACCCGACGGTCGAAGCAGGCGAGGGAACCGGCATTGTCCACATCGCTCCGGCCTACGGCGATTTGGAGGTTGGTCGTCGTCACGACCTGCCCGTGATGTTTTCGGTTGGCCTCGACGGAATGGTCTTGCCGTCGCTGCCAAAGTTCGCCGGAAAGTTCTTCAAAGAGGCTGACCCGCTCATCATCCGCGATTTGAAGGAACGCGGGCTTCTGTGGTCGGCGGGCCGCACGCACCACAGCTATCCGTTTTGTTGGCGCTGCGACACGCCGCTGCTCTATTTCGCGAAGACGAGTTGGTACATCCGCACGACGGCAATCAAAGACGAATTGCTTGCGCAAAATCAGCGCATCGGTTGGCACCCAGAGCACATCCGCGACGGACGGTTCGGTGACTGGCTGCGCAACAACGTGGATTGGGCGATTTCTCGAGAACGGTACTTTGGAACCCCGATGCCGCTCTGGGTTTGCGACGGCTGTGGCGAAATCGAGTGCATCGGCAGCGTCGCGGATTTGTCGTTGCGCGTTGGCAGAGACATCAACACCGACGAAGCATTCGATTTGCATCGCCCTTACGTCGATGAACTGACTTTCGGTTGCCGGAAGTGCGATGCGGGTGTTTGTCGGCGCGTTCGCGAGGTGATCGACTGCTGGTTTGACTCGGGCGCGATGCCGTTTGCGCAGCACCATTTTCCGTTTGCACACAAGGATGACTTCGACCGGCTTTTTCCGGCAGCCTTCATTTCGGAAGGCGTCGATCAGACGCGAGGTTGGTTTTATACGCTGCACGTTCTTGGCGTGCTTTTGCGAGGCGAACCCGCGTTTCAAAACTGCATCGTGCTCGGTCACATTCTGGACGACCAAGGCCGGAAAATGTCCAAACGCCTGGGCAACATCGTTGACCCGTGGACGGTGCTGCGAGAGGAAGGTGCCGACGCGCTGCGGTTTTATCTATATACCGCGTCTCCGCCGGGACAGCCTCGACGATTTTCACAGGCATTGGTTCAAAAAACGCTGCGTCAGTTTTTGCTGACGTTGTGGAATTGCTACAGCTTTTTCGTTACGTATGCCGAGGTCGAATATCACCGTTTGGGCTCGGCACCGATCCCATTTGCCGAGCGACCTCAGATCGACCAGTGGATTTTGGGGCTGGTCGAGAAACTCGTCGAGAAAACAACGGTACTACTCGAACAATACGATTTGACTCAGGCGGCTCGCGGCATTGCAGATTTCGTCGATGTTTTGTCGAACTGGTACGTGCGACGATCTCGCGATCGCTTCTGGTCGAGTTTGGACGGGCCGAGCGGAGAAATCGATGGCTCCGTCGAGCATGACAAGCGGGCTGCGTATCAAACACTCCATTTCTGTCTTGTCACCGTCGCGCAGCTTCTTGCTCCGTTTGCGCCGTTTGTCGCCGAGGAACTTTGGCAAAACCTTGCACGAAAGCTTGATCCTGCTGCACCCGTTTCGGTTCATTTGTCAAAATGGCCGACGGTGAATGCGGAAAAACTCACGCACACCGAGGAACTTCGCCAAGACATGGATGTTGCGCTGCGGGCTGTTTCGCTGGGCCGTGCGGCTCGACAGGACCAGAACCTGAAAACGAGGCAACCTTTGAGGGCAGCACTTGTGCAGGTTCCTTCAGCGATGGTGCGACGAGCACTTTTGCGTTTTCAAACCGAAGTTTGTGAGGAACTTAACGTCGAGCAGCTTTTGTTCGCCGGAGAGGGCGAGGAGCTGGTTCGCTACACGTTGCGTCCAAACTTGCCGAAACTGGGGAAGCGGCTCGGCAAAAAAGTGAAGCTTGTGCAAGACGGCCTGGCCGCGTTGTCGGTCGAGGCTGTTCGAGAATGTGCGCAACGTGTGCTTGCAGAGCAAACGAGTGTCCTCTTGACTTCCGAGGGGCCGATCGAGTTGGCCGCAGATGAGATTCTGCTGACGGCGCAGTCGGCGGCAGGCTTGGCGGCGCGTACCGATGCAGGACTTGTCGTCGGAATCACAACCGAAATCACGCCCGAACTTCGAGACCGAGGCATCGCCAGAGAACTCGTGCGGAGCATAGGCGAGCTACGCAAGAAGGCAGGCTGCAAAGTTTCGGATCGCGTTCGAGTCAGCTATCGCACAGATGACGACATCGCCAAAAAGGCGATCGCAAATTTGGCGGATTTTATTGCGGGCGAGACGCTTTCAACGTTGGTCGAAGGGGAACTTCTGGATGCGGACGTGGGTGCGATCGTCGATCTCGACGGCCCAACGGTGGCGATTGATCTGCGACGCTGAGCCGAGCCGCTGCACGGAGCCTTACAACCGCCTGCTCAAAATCGGCGGGCGGCGGTTCCTGAAACAGCATGTCCTCTTGTGTGTGCGGGTGGACAAACCCGAGTGTCTCGGCGTGCAAAAGCAGCCGCGAGCTTTCTAGGGGCGTTTGTCCGTTGCGCACAAAGTCCCGAATGTAGACGCGCTCACCGATGATGGGATGCCCAGCCTCGGCCAGGTGTATGCGGATTTGATGCGTTTTGCCCGTTTCGATTTGGACCGCACACACCGTCGCCAGATTGCCGATGTGTTCGAGCACTTCAACATGAGTCAGCGCCAAACGCCCGGGCAGCCCTTGCTCGACTTTCCACGGCGACAGCGAGCCGCGCAGGCCGTCTCCGCGATCCTTGACCATGTAGCTCTCGATCGTGCGACTCAAAAAATAGCCGTGAACCACGCACAAGTACCGACGGCGGATGTCGTGGTATCGGAAGTTTTGTGAGAGAGTTCGTTCGGCTGTGCGTGTTTTGGCAAACATGAGCAAGCCCGAGGTGTCCTTGTCGATACGATGCACGACGAAAAGAGGTTGTTCCGTGGCTTTCTTGCCCGAGGCTCGCCACGCCTTGCGAACCAAATCCATTGCTGTATTGGACTCGGTGCGCTCGTACGGAACGCTCGACAGGCCAACCGGCTTGGACACGATGAGAAGCTGAGCGTCCTCAAATACGATGGCCTCTTTGGCACGAATCACCTCTTTGTGAAGAGGTTTTTTTGCCGCGTGATCGACGACAATGGTCTGTCCAGCGCGCACTCGCCGAGCCGGATCAGCAGCCCGTTCGGCGTTGGCATCCACGCGAACTTTTCGCGTTTCGCACAGGGTTCGAGCGGTAGACCACGAGAGCGACAAACGCTTCCGCAACACCGCCGCGAGCGTCTGACCGTCTTCCTCTTTGCCCAACGTAAACTCCAACATGCGGCGCATCCTATCGGCTTGCCGCTCGAATGCAAGGAGCGTGGTGCCAGGTTCCATCAGCCCATTTCAGCCCGAAACCGAAAATGAGGGCGACGCTCATCTTGACAGAACGACTCGACTTTCTATGATGCGCTTTCCAAGGCGCAGAGGGTATGGACGAGCTTTGCTATCGACTCAAGGACTTAGAGAACAAGGAGCGGCACATGGATTGCCAGCTCGACAGGTCTCTTGTTGAGTCCGCTCTGTCCGACATGGATGTGGACTTGGCGAATTCGTTGGTGCGCCTGACTGCGGACGTGAGTTGCCACAACGTCACGGCGCTTTGCACGGGCCAACTGACAGGAGTGATCCGAATCCCCTGTCAGCGTTGCCTTGGGCCTGCGGAAGTCTTCGTGCAACAACCTCTTCACACTGTTTTTGTTCCACCGTCCGCAGCCATCGATCAGGATGACAAGGCGGGCACCGACGAAGATTTTTCCGACGAAGACGATTTGGATTACGCGCACCACGACGGCGAGGTGGTGGATTTAACGCCGATTTTGCGCGAGTACCTGGTTTTGGCGATTCCCATCACGGTGTATTGCAAGGAGGACTGTCGTGGTTTGTGTCCCTCTTGCGGCGCGGATCGCAATCTTGGCGATTGTTCGTGCCAACCCGCCCCGAAAATGTCGCCTTTCGCGACGCTCCGTGACATGAAACTTTGACGCAAGCTCACACAGCCTGGGAGAACACAGCAACATGGCCGTTCAGAAAAGAAGACAATCGAGCGCGCGGCGCGATTCGCGTCGGGCTCAATGGATGAAAATTGCAACGCCGGCATCGGCGACCTGCCCCAAATGCAATGCGGCAAGAATGCCTCATCGCATGTGCGCCGCTTGCGGTTATTACGGAAGCGCCGAAGAAGGTCGAGTGGTGATTCCGCCTCGGAAGAAGGGCGAGGAAGCAGCAGAGAAAGAGTAGTGCTCCTATGGCGGTCCCGATGGCTCCTGTCATCGCGATTGACGCCATGGGCGGGGACTTTGCGCCCGTTCCAGAAGTGGCCGGTGCCGTTGAGGCTGTCACCGTGCGCGGCGCGCATGTTGTCCTGCTGGGGGATGAGTCGTGCCTGCGTGAGGAGTTGCGACGCCAAGGGGCCGAGCACTTGCGCATTCCGATTCGTCACTGCCCGGAAGTCATCGCAATGGATGATCACCCAGGGCAGGCGGTGCGGAAAAAGCGCCGCTCGTCGATGCGCGTTGGCTTTGAAATGGTCAAGCACGGAGATGCGAGCGCGATCGTCTCAGCGGGCAATTCCGGTGCCATGTTGGCGTGCGGTTTGTTCGTACTTGGTCGCCTTCCCGGCGTCGAACGTCCCGCCCTTGCAGTGGCGTTGCCCACACTGTTACCAGGCTTGTTCGGGAAGCCCATGCGCGTAGGTCAGTGTGTGCTTTTGGACACCGGTGCCAACGTCGATGTGAAGCCCAAAACGCTGGCCCAATTTGCCGTACTGGGAGCTCAATTTGCAAAGCTGCGACTCGACCACGCACCGGTTCGTCCGCGTGTCGGCTTGTTGTCCAACGGAGAGGAAGCCAGCAAGGGGACAACTTTGCTTCGCGAGGCCCATGCGCTTTTGTCTGCGCAAAACAGCGGCCTGTTTGAGTTCGTTGGCTACATCGAAGGCCGAGACCTGTTTCAGTTCCGACGCGCTGCCAACGAAATGCCGCACGGGGGCGGACTTGACGTCGCCGTGACCGACGGTTTCACCGGAAACATCGTGCTCAAAACAGCCGAAGGTGCCGGGCGCTTTTTGGCCGATCTATTGCGGTCCGAGGTCAAACAATCGTGGTCCTCCATCTTTGGTGCGGTTCTGATGAAACCCGCGCTTGAATCGTTGCGCCGTGTCGTCGATGTTGAAAGCCGAGGCGGAGCCCCCTTGCTTGGTGTAAACGGCGTCGCGATCATCTGCCATGGTGCAGCAAGCGGACGAGCGATCGCCAAAGCGGTCGAGGTTGCCCAAGAACATGCGCGTTCGGGCCTCGTCGAAGCCACCCGCACGGCGGTTGGCAACCACCTTTTTTCTGACGACAGTGACATCTCATCGCACACGCATCCATCGGAGACTGAATGAACGACGACCCTCAAACGACCACCCCGCTTGCAACAAACCCGAGCCTGCGTCGCATTCGCATCGTTGGAACTGGGCACGCCGTTCCTGAGCGCGTGCTCACCAACGACGATCTGAGCAAAATGGTTGACACGTCCGACGCCTGGATTCGCGAACGCACCGGAATACGTACCCGACACACCGTCAGACGCGGGGAAGAAGCCGCCTCCGATTTGGCCTCCCGTGCTGGCAAAGCGGCTTGCGAGGCTGCCGGCATTTTGCCCAGCCAGATCGACGCTGTGATTTGCTCGACCATCAGCGCCGACATGCCACTTCCGTCCTGTGCGGTGTTTGTCCAACGAAAAGTCGGTGCCGCACCCCATGGGCCAGCGTTTGATTTGGCCGCCGCATGTGGGGGCTTTATTTACGGCCTTGCCGTCGCCGAAGGTCTTTTGCGAAGCGGTCTGTATCGCCACATCTTGCTGTGCGGCGTCGAGGTTCTGTCTGGTTACGTGAACTGGCAGGATCGCAACACTTGTGTGTTGTTTGGCGATGGCTCTGGTGCTGCAGTCTTGCGGCTGTGTACGGAAGAGGAACAGGTCGCAGG
The DNA here is from genome assembly GCA_035328405.1 of Pseudomonadota bacterium. GTDB lineage: Bacteria > Myxococcota_A > Polyangia > Palsa-1104 > JAEUJZ01 > JAEUKA01. Next base: position 65,832 of record DAOLIT010000016.1, read on the forward strand.
CCTTGGTGTGCAGTCGGTACACTTGTTTGCCGACGGTGCCCACGCCGAGGCTCTCAGGATTCCGGGTGGAGGTTCTTTGTTCCCAACCTCGACGGAAACCTTGGCGCAAGGCAAACACTTTATCCACATGAACGGCAAGGTGATTTTCACGCACGCAGTCAGAAACTTGTCGTCGGCTTGTCAAACCGCTCTTGCGCACCATGGACTGTCGTCGAAAGACATCGACCTCGTGATCGCTCACCAAGCAAACTTGCGCATCGTCGAAGCGGTGGCCCAGCGCCTCGATGTCCCGATGGAAAAGTTCTTCATCAACATCGATCGATATGGCAACACGTCGAGTGCTTCGGTGCCGATTGCTCTCGACGAGGCCGTGCGCCTGGGCAAAGTCAAACGCGGCGACAGGTTGCTGTTTTGTGCGCTCGGTGCCGGTTTGGCGTGGGGCGCGACCGTCGTGCGGTTTTAGGAGCTTTCCCGATGCACAAAGTGGCTTTCGTTTTTCCTGGACAGGGTTCGCAGCAGGTGGGTATGGGTAAGACCTTGTGCGATGCCTTCCCGTATGTACGCGAACGCTTTGCTCAAGCTGACGAGGCGTTGGGCTATTCGATCACCAAGCTGTGCTTTGAAGGACCCGATAGCGATCTGGTTCGCACTGAAAACACGCAACCGGCGCTGCTGACCTGCTCGGTTATCGCGGCAGAGGTTCTGCGCAAAGAACTGGGCCTTTTGCCTGACTTGTGCGCTGGGCATTCGCTCGGCGAATACACCGCGCTCGTCATGGCGGATGGCCTGTCGTTTCGCGACGCGGTGAGGTTGGTCCACCTGCGGGGTCGTTTCATGCAACAAGCCGTTCCTGTGGGACAGGGTGCGATGGCGGCGCTGGTGGGTTTGAGTGGACCCGAGGTTAAGGCACTGTGCGAGGAGGCCTCGACGAGCGATGAGGCCGTGCAGTCGGCCAACGAAAACGGGGCCGGGCAAGTTGTCATTTCCGGTCACAGGCCCGCCGTTTTGCGCGCGATGGCGCTCGCGAAAACACGCGGTTGCAAACTTGTCAAGGAACTGCCCGTTTCTGCACCGTTTCATTCCGCACTAATGAAGCCTGCTGCCGAACAGCTCGCGAGCCACTTGGCCACACTTTCCATGCGACCCCTGCGGTGTCCTGTGGTCGCCAACGTAGACGCAGAGCCCTATCCATACCCACATAGCGATTCAGATAGCGTGCGAGATCGATTGGTTCGCCAAGTTGCCGGCACCGTTCTATGGGAAAGCTGTGTTCATAAATTGGTCTCGATGGGTGCCACTGCCGTTCTAGAAGTCGGACCAGGAAAAGTATTGCAGGGTTTGCTCAAAAGAATTGTGCCTTCCATTGCACTGTCTGGTTTTTTTGAGCCAAGCCAACTCTCCTCTGTTGCGGACTTTCTCCGCGTACAATCTGCCTAACATCCAGCGAGGCATCCATGAGCACACTCCCTCACACCCGCCGAATCGCTCTCGTCACCGGCGCATCCCGTGGAATTGGGCGAGCAATCGCCAAAACCCTGGTACGCGACGGTCTCTTTGTCGTAGCAAACTACGTTTCAAATGACCAAGCGGCTGAGCAAACCTTGGCGGAATTGGGCACGGAAAACGCCGCTCTCTCCAAGTTCGACGTATCAAATGAAAGTGCTGTGGATTCAGCAATAAAGTCGATCGGCGAAACCTATGGGCGATTGGATATATTGGTACATAACGCAGCCGTTGCGATCGATGGATTGCTTTTGAGAACGAAAACGGAGGATTGGCACAAAGTTCTAGAAACCAATCTTTCATCTGCCTTTTATTTGAGTCGCGCTGCTTCGCGTCTTTTGCTGAAAGCCAAGGAATCCGGTCGGATCATCAATCTCACGTCCGTCGTTGGTGAAATGGGAAATGCCGGTCAGGTGAGTTATGTCGCCGCGAAAGCAGGTCTCATCGGAATCACGCGCACACTGGCTCGCGAGCTTGCGTCGCGAGGCGTCACGGTCAACGCTGTTTCGCCGGGCTTTATCGAAACCGACATGACCGCACAGCATGTCCAGGGAGAAGCTCGTCAGAAACTCATCGCCCAAATTCCGCTAGGTCGAATTGGAAGCGCCGAAGATGTCGCCGAAACGGTCGCGTTCCTGGCTTCTCCTCGGGCAAGCTACATCACCGGACAAGTCGTGCGCGTAAACGGAGGCCTTCTTATCGGCTGAACAGCAGTGCTCGCAAGCAGCTTCACGTCGATGGCCCATTTCTGCTGACGCAAAGACCTTCACCGTCGTTTTTCAATTGCCATCCGCGCGAGTTCGTCGCAGCGCTCGTTTTCTGGAACGCCAGAATGACCCAGCACTTTGACAAATTCGACGGCGGGAAACAGCGGTAGAAGCGCCCGAATTTGCGCGACAAGTTCTTGGTTCGCTTTGGCCTTCCACCCAAGCGACAACACGCCAATGGAATAGCTCGAGTCGCTGTAAATCACGACGGGATGTCGCTTGTCGGCAAGCTCAAGCGCCCGCCGAATGGCGGTCAGCTCGGCGATGTTGTTGGTCCCTTGACCCAGGTACTCTGAATGTTCGATGCGGACAGGCGTTTCCCCGTCGGTGACGGGCTGAAAAAGGACCACGCCGATGCCCATGGGCCCCGGATTTCCAACGCAAGCACCGTCGGTGTAGACATGGCTGGCCGCATTGAGCGAGGCGTGCTTTGGCATCTTTCCCAATGTTGTCTTGGACTTGCTCGACGAGGCTTTGGTGCGAGGACCGTTCGATGGGTCTCCCTCCGCTGGCCCGACAATCTGTTCATCGGAATGTAGGCAGGTGTCGTTTTCGCTCGTCGAGAGGTTGTGGACCGCAGCTCGGTATGGCTTGCCGCCCTTTTGATACCGCACCTCGACGCGAGCGTCTTCACCCACCGCCAGCACGCCGTGTTCGTCGCACGCCGCAAACACCCTGACGCCTCGGAGATGTCGTGAAACCCATGGCACGGCGGGCACGGTATCTTGCTCGAAAATCCTTGGCAAGAACCGACGTGGTTTGTGCTTCTAAGGTGCCGAAATGCGCGTCTGGTGTTGTACCCTGGACCCATGCCGCCGCTGCTTACCGAAGGTCAGATTGTTCGCAGCCACCGAATCGGAAGAAGAATCGGCCACGGCGGTATGGGTGAAGTCTATGAGGCAGCCCACGTCTCGTTGCAAAGGCGTGTCGCAGTCAAAGTTCTCCATCCCGATTGGTGCAAAAACCCGGATCTCGTCAAACGGTTCTTCAATGAAGCGTTGGCGACCAATCTGATTCGCCATCCCGCGATGGTCGAAATCCATGACCACGGCAAATTTCCCGACGGCATGCCGTTCTTGATTATGGAGTTTCTGGAAGGCCACTCGTTGCGGCGTTTTCGGGGAACGCTTCAACCGCTACAAGTCGTCCGGCTGGCATGGCAAGTCGCGTCGGGATTGCGAGCGGCACATGACAAGAAAATCGTCCACCGCGACCTCAAGCCCGACAACGTCATGGTCATCCGCGACGACACGGTGCCTGGGGGCCAGCGCGTCAAGATTTTGGACTTTGGGCTCGCGAAACTGGCTGCGGAACATCAACACGAAGGCGCCGAAGCGGTCAAAACCCGAGATGGTGTCGCCCTCGGAACGCCCGAATACATGGCCCCGGAACAATGGCTTGGAGCCAGCAAAGTCGACGGGAAAGCGGATGTGTATTCCCTGGGCGTGGTGCTGTATGAAACCATCGCAGGTGCTCCACCGTTTCCGTCGAGCGAGGGCTCTCGGTTGCGTTCTTTGCATCTGTACACTCCGCCTCCGCCGCTCCCAGACAAAGCGCCGGACACGCCCAAAGACTTGGTTCGTTTGATTGAAGACATGCTGATCAAAACGGCCAGCGAGCGCCCCACGATGAAACAGGTCGAAGAGCGGCTCGCAACCATGCTCAAGACGCTCGATCACAGCGATCCTCCGCTGAGCTTGGAACAACCTGCGCCGCCCGCACCGGCCAAACCAGAACCTGCGCCGCAAGCCGGGAGTCCGGTATGGCTGCCGCTGCTCGGAAGCGCAGCGATCGGTTTTTTCCTGGTCAGCCTCGTGTTGTTGTTCTTCCTTCTCTCAAAAAACTAATTCTTTGTTTTCTCTGAACGCGAACCAGCGTCGTTTCTGAAAGTGAATCGGCTATTTGCGTTGCTCGAGGGTGGCTCGCAATTTGACCACTTGATCCCCACCGCGACGAACCACCACATCTACCGTTTCTCCCGCCTTGTATTTGCGCAGCGCGAACGTCATGTCTTCCAGCGTCGAAACACGGTTTTCGCCAAGCTGAACCAGAATGTCCCCCGCCGTGATCCCCGCTTTGTCCGCCGGACTTCCTGGGCGACAGCCCGAAAGTTTGACGCCACCCTGTGCGCCTTGCATCGCGGTGTAGTCAGGAATGGTCCCCAAATAGGCACCATATCCGCCCAAGTCGCCTGTCCTGGGTGCCGGACCTTTGGGCTTCGTGTACGTCAGTGTCGGCGCAGTTCCACCCGATTTTTCGCCCACGGTTCGCACGACTTCCGAAGCCAAACGGCTAATTTGCACGATCCCGAGCGCATTGATCTTGTCTGCCGTGTCGCTGGGTCGATGGTAGTCAACGTGCGCACCTGTAAAGAAAAAGAGCACAGGCACCCCTGCCGCATAAAACGGTGTCATGTCGCTTGGTCCGTATCCATCGCCACCCAACCGGCACGCAAGCCCGGCCTGCTGACACAGAGGCAACACCAAGTCCTTCCATTCCCTCGCAGAATCCGAGCCCTGCACGTTGACCGTCGAAACCGTCGCATCCGACGCCCCACCAAGCCGTCCCACCATGTCGAAATTGAACATGGCTCGGAGCCGTTCTTTCTTGAGCCCGGCAGGCAGATTCGCAACAAATTTGCTGCTGCCCACAAGGCCCAATTCCTCGCCGGTAAAGGCCGCAAAATACACATCGAAAGCACGTTCTTTTTTCGCAAGCGCATCTGCCGTGGCCATCAGAGCCACCGTCCCCGATCCGTTGTCATCCGCACCTGGATGAACCGCTTTGACACCTGGCGCCATCGACGAGCGACCGCCGAAGCCCAAATGGTCGTAGTGCGCTCCAACAACAAAAGCGGGCACTTCACCGACGACAGGCCGATTCGCCGCGAGCAAACCGACCACGTTTCGTTCTTGCCTCGTTTCTCGTGTGAGCTTGACCTCTCCCGAGCAATCAAACGAAGCCGTGACCGTGCTGGCTTGACCAAGCTGCGCCGCCCAAAGAAGGTGCGACAGAGGCCCCTCAACTTTCGGCTGGGCCACATGCGGGTCCTGCGTCATGGAAACCTTGTCCGCCGGCAAAAGACGTGCGACGAGCGAACGACTCACAAACGCAACCGGAAGCCCCGCGCCACCCTCGGGACCATCCAACGTCAACTTCGGCACCGCATCGTTTTTCGGATCGACGAACAACACCGCTTTTGCGCCGTGCTCCCGCAAATTCCAAGCCTTGTATCGCAGGTCTGAATAGGACCGCGACGACGACGACGGGATTTTCCCGTCGGGAATTCCGCGTAAAACCAGAACGACTCGACCTTTGACATCGACGCCGTGCAGATCATCCCATCCAGCCTCGGGAGCAGTGATTCCATATCCCGCAAAACGAACCGATCCAGAAAACGAACCGCTCGACGACATCGCCGCCGCACTCGCTTCGTTTGCGGTTACCGGTTGCGCTTGGGAAGACGGCAAACGAAACCAAGATCCTGCATCCCGAACCCCGACGACAACCTCAACGGCCTGAAAATACGACGAGGGCGCATCTCCGACAGGTTTTAGCTCTGCGGCCTGCATCCACGCCGCGATTTCCTGCGCAGCGGCCTTGATCCCATTCGTTCCGACGCCACGTCCTTCGCGTTCGGGAGCAGCCAGCCACGCAACCCGCCGAGAAACCACATCCGCCGGCACCGAATGGCTCGGTTTGGGATCGAATTTGACCCAATCGGCCAAAAACACATTCGTTTCGCCTTGCACCTTCCCGCCTCGATTGGAAGAAAACGCGAGGGTTTTCCCATCCGGGGAAAACATCGGAAAACCATCAAAATCCGGCTCGTAGGTAATTCGCTCGAGCCGCCCGCCGTCGGAATCGATGGCCCACAAATCAAATTCGCGTCCATGCGAACCGCTGAAATTCGACGAGAAGATGATTCGGCGATTCGACGCTCCCGCAAGGCTCGCAGGAAAGAAAAACGGCGCAAACGAGGCAACACCCAAATCCGTCACTTGATGTGCATTTTTTCCATCCGCGTCCGCCACCCAGAGTTCCATCCGAGACGGTCGCACCAAATGTTCCGCCAAAAGTGCCTTCATCTCTTTCGCATCCGCATCGTTTCGGGGTCGAGCAGCCCGCCACACAATGGATTTGCAATCCTCAGAGAAAAACGCGCCCCCGTCGTAGCCTGGTGCCTGCGTCAAACGCTTCACGCCAGTGCCATCAAGGTTCATTCGGTAAAGCTCCAAATCACCATCTCGATCCGACGTAAAAATGACGCTGCCGTCTTTGCATACCGTCGCTTCTGCGTCGTAGCTCGATGTATTCGTCAAACGCACCGCGTCGCTGCCATCAGGTTTCGACGAATAAATCTGGTAGTGAAACAGGGGCCACACATAACCTTTGCTCCTGTCGGGTGGTGTAGGACAGTCGTTGCTCACGTGGCGCGTCGAAGAAAACAGGATTCGGCTTGCATCGGGGGAAAAGTAGCTGCATGTGTGCCGACCTTTTCCGTGACTGACGGGCAGAAGTTTCGGCATGAGGCCAGAGGTCGCAGGTACCTCCAACCGATAGATCTGGTCACAGCGGTCAACACTGGTGGTGGCCTGCAAGCTGAGCTGTCTTCCGTCCGCAGAAAAATAGGCCTCGGCGTTTTCGCCGCCGAATGTCAGTTGCCGCAAATTGCGTAAATGCTTCTCAGACGGGGAGAGAGTTGGGGTTGCAGCCGTTGCCGTTGCCAGAAAACCAACCACGACACCCAGCGTGACACCGAGGCGGAAACAGGATAAACACAGTGCTCGAAAAGTCATGGCTTGTCCTACCCCTCACAACCGCGTCCGTCAAGGCTTCGCGCTGGGTCTGCGGAAGGCTCGCGCCTCGAAAATTCGTTTCAAATCGCACGCCTGCAAAAACTCACGCGAACACAGAAATGCAGGTGGTATAGTGTCAAGCAGTTTTTCCGTCGAAGAATGGCTCGCTGGCGACTTTTTGCCGGGGCCGATCTGACAAGGAGACGCAGTTCCCATGGCCCGCGAAGAGAACTCGCTACTGTTTTCACTCAAGGAAGTCGCCAACACACTTCAGGATCGCCTGAAGGAAGAAGAAGACGCTCGCGTTGCTGCCGTCGAGGCAGAGAAACGAGCAAAAGAGGACGCGATCCGCCGCGCCAAAGACGAAGAAGAGGCCAAGATTCGCGCCGCTGAAGAAGCGATCCGTCGCGAACAAGAGGAAAAAGAGCGCAAGGAACGCGAAGATCGCATCCGTCTGGAGGAAGCCGAGCGGAGAGCTCGCATCGAAGCACAGGCTCGCATTGAAGAGGCGAACTTGCGCGCCGCAACGGAAGCGATCAAATCGAAGCCCCTTCCCGTCAAGCTGATCGCCGCTGTCTCGGCGGTGTTCATCATGATCAGCATCGTCGTCGTCATTTTTGTGAAGCGCGCTCAGGAACAGGCCAAAAGAGACGCCATCGAGCAAGCCAAGGCACGCATCGAGGCGGAGCGCAAAAAAGACCAAGACGAACAATCCCGTTTGCAAAAGGCGCTTGCTGATCGCCTCACCGAGGCCAGGCAGCTTGAAGACCAAGTCAATGCTGCCAAGAGCGAAAAAGAACGCCTGGAACTCGCCGATCGCGCCAAGGCCGCAGCGGCAGCAGCCGCTCGGGCAGCTCACGAGGCAGCAACCCAGCGCGCAGCCTCGAAGGAACGCGATCGCAAAGCGAAACTGGAACGCTGCAAAAACGCCGACGACCCCCTCTGTGGTATGTAAGACACGCTCGTGTTTCCGTCGGAGATGCGCCCTCATTGACCCTTGCCATTTCCTTCTGAAAGGACCTCTTCATGAATATGAGAACATCTGCTGTTCTGCGTCGGGCTGTCCTCGGCACCTCGGCTTTCGGCTTGTGTCTGTTTGCTGCACTCGGTTGCGAGCAACCTCCCGACAATTCGCCTGCCATCCGCATCACGGCACCCAACGCAGGGGACATCCTGCCGGCGGGCAAACCGATTCAAGTCCTGTTTGAGATTTCCGGCACGGACAGCAGCGCTGGATGCGAAACGGGCTATGCCTTCAAGCTGAACGGCTCGGACACAAAAGAATGTGGTCGCGGCCAAGTTCGCGCCTACATCGACGGCGTAAACTACGTGGCTCGCGCGTTCGCTGTCCCTTCGTCCTCTCAGCCTTGGGAAATCCCAGACAAGACGGTTGTGAGCAGCGTGGACAAGTACTTGGCGGCAGGAAGCAAGCGACTGGTATTCAAGCTGTTCTATAACGACTCACCGGGTACACCTGTTTCTCCTCAGCGGTCCGTCGAAATGAATGTCACGCTGCAATGAACGCGGGCGACAGGCCAGGCACCATGGACCACGACAAGTCCCAGAAACATCGCACGGACACCCCTCTGCGGAGTGGTCTTTTGCTCCTCACGTATGGCGGAGCACTTGAGGCCCCCGAAACAGGCCGACGCTTTTCGCTGGAGGGCGACGAGATCATCATTGGTCGCAGCGGCGATGCGAATATCCAGATTGATCGCGACTCAGTGTCTCGTCGGCATGCTCGACTCGCGAAAGCCGATGGTTGCTGGACCGTTCAAGACCTGCAATCCACAAATGGGAGCTACGTCAATGACGTGCCCATTCGAGAACACAAGCTAGCCCCAGGAGATCAACTGAAAATTGGCAGCGCCATTTTTCGTTATCTCGCTGGCGGAAACTTGGACACTCTTCTGCTCGACGAGCTCTATCAAATCGCTGTACGCGATGGCTTGACGCACGCCCTCAGCCGTCGAGCGTTCGTTGAAGCTGCGGATCGCGAGGTCGCTCGCGCACAGAAGTTGTCAAAAGCGTTGTCACTGCTGGTGGTAGACATCGATCACGTCAAACAAATCAACGACCACTACGGCCAACTTTCCGGCGATTTCGTCATTCGCGAGCTGGCCCGACGCATTCGGAGAAAATGCGAGCGGTATGAACTCCTGTGTCGGTACGAGGGCACCCAGTTCCTGCTGTTGCTGCCCGAAACAGATCTTCCCACCGCCCAGGACCGAGCCGAAGAAATTCGCAAAGCGGCGAGTGCCGAAACCTTCGCATTCGAGGGTGATCAACTTTCCATCACCGTCACAATCGGCGTTCTGCCCCTGCAACCTGGCACCGATCTCGTGCAGTTTCTTCGTCAGAGTCAAGAAGTGCTCCAGCGAGGCAAAAAGCAAGGACGCAACCGAGTAGTCGGCCTTCCCTAGCCTCCTTTTTTCTCGGTTCTTTTGCAGACGGTACTGCCTGAAAAAACGAGCGTTTTGAACTGGAAGGCAGCGAAGGAAATGTGCCAAAATTGCACTATGCAAGTCGGTTCGTCCGCTTCGCTGGACAGTCTGTGTGACCGGCTTCTGCGCTCTACTGCGGCCTGCAAAGTGTTGGTGTGCAGTTTGGAGGGCGCAGTGGTTGCCCACGCAGGTGAGCGAAGCGTTTTGTACGGCACGCTGGTGAATGAAGTGGCCGATGTAGCGGCAGACTTGATTTTGGAAACCCAGCAAGCCAGCCATTTGGAAATTCCCGTGGAAGATCGCTACGTCGCGCTGCGAGTGCCCAAAGACAATCCGTCTCTTGGTGCAATGCAGCTTGGCGCGGCACCACTTGGGCATCGGGCGTTGCTGCTCGTGCTATTTCCGGCTCATGTCGATGCAGGTCAGGTTCGTGTACGTGTACGGAGAGCCCGGCCCCACATGTTGCGCCTCCTCAACACTCCCGCCTCCCCCAGTTAGGTAGAACCTCTTTTTAGACGCAGAAGTCTTGTATAGACGGTCAACTTCATCACGACCTAGCCGAAATCTAGATCGCAAGGAGTTGTCCCATGGCGTTCGAGAAGCGACACCCACATCATCCCGAAAAGCACTCTCCCTTTGTGCATCCACCGGTTCATCAGAAGACTCCGACACCATGGGAGGGCCGCAAACCCGAGCCTCCCCAAGCGGCCCCCATCCCAGAGACTCCCACAAAATCGGAGGAGAGCCCCGGTCTCCTATCCTCACTGTGGTCGGGCGCAAAAAATCTGGGCCAAAAAGCCTATCACGGTTTGACCTCATGGAACTTTGAAGGCCGCGACGCGCGCAACGGCCCCGCGCTCCCAGAAGAGACCATCAAACAGGACCCCGCGTGGCGTCAAATGGGAGCAGCAGAGACGATCTACCACGACAACCACCACGGCACCCCCGAACGAAAGTACGTCAAAGAGAATCCCAACAGTTTCCTGGGGCTTGGGGGTCAAGAAGCCGTATTCGATGGCGACACCGGCCAGACAATGGAACGGGGCCCCTACCAAGCTACCTACAACTACGTAAACCCCGCCAAGGGAGGCATCAAAGATCTCAGCCTCGAAGGGATCGGTCGGAACCTTGGGCATTTTGCCCTTGATGTCGTTCCGTACTGGTTTGGCGGCACCGTGCGGGGCGACGAAGGAACGACCTTCGGACAACGAGTACTCGGCCCCGAAAAATATGAAAAAGCATCGGATGCGTGGCAAGGTGCCAAAGGTTTTGTGAGCGACAAGGCGTCCGCAGCCGGCAAGAAACTGTCCGCCGGTTGGGACACAGTATCCGGCTGGTTTGGCGGCAAAGACGAAGAACAACAGAGAACCGAACAACAGGCGGAATAGAGCGTAGAGAGTGCCACACACTTCGTGTTAGAACCGGACGCAAGGAGTGCTTTTTCACATGAGTACCATCCGGTCCGGTTTGAGCCGTTGGGTCGTGTCCGTGCTTGCCCTGTGCGGGTGCAATCTGTCAGACGAAACCGTCTATTTACATACCCCGACTGAAGAGGTCCACGATGGGCTGTCTTTGAGCAAATCGCAACTTGCTCCGTTCCGCGTGGATGATGTCGTCGCGACGGTAGTGGTCAGGTCCAGACATTCCAACAACCAAAATGTCTTCTTTGTGTGGATCGCTCCCTATGCCACATCCAAAAAGAAGGTCTCTGTACGACAAGCCGTGCTGCAAAGCGCCGGAGGCGCGGTCCGCCACTCCTTTCCAAAAGAGCTTTCGGCTGTGACCGATCGCGATGAAGGAAAGGGGCGATGGTCGGCGAGTCTGCTCCTTGGCGAAATCCCAGAAGCAGAGATGCCCAAGCTCGTGTCAGGAGGGGTAGCACAGCTCTCCTTTGAGTGGAAGGTAGGGGATGAGGGTACCTTTCAACCGCTCCGCATGGACATCAGTCCGAAAAAAATCACGCGCTGGGCGACTCACTAAGAGCCTTTCGGGAAAGCCTACAGGACTTTGTACCCAAGGACAGACCGCCGGCTGATTGCACCCATTCTGTGAACTTGGTAGCCCGTCCTGTTCGGGCGTATCATGATGGGTTGGGATCGGACGTGCATTCGATGGGGGAACCAACTGTGCGCACTCCGCGTCCAATGATTCGGAACAAGGACATCTCGCGTGATGGTTGCCCAAGGGAATCCCTCCCAAAATACGGATCGCATGGTGGGCCGCAACATCGGCCACTACAAAATCACATCCCGCATCGGCCAGGGAGGCATGGGCGTCGTGTACCAGGCCACACACGACAAGATCAAACAGCGCGTTGCAGTCAAGGTCCTACACACCGAGCTTTCTCAAGATGAAAAAGTAGTTCAACGCTTCTTCAACGAAGCGGACGCCATCAGCCGTGCCCAACACTCCAGCATCGTCAAGATCATGGACTACGGCCAGCTCGACGATGGCACCGCCTACATCATGATGGAGTTCCTGGAAGGGGAACCCCTTTTGACCCGCATCGAACGCGCACAGCAACAGGGCGAAAGTCTCGGCCTCCACATGACCGTCGAACTGGCGCGCCAAACCGCCGTTGCCCTCGAAGTCATCCACCAAAAAAACATCGTTCACAGAGACCTCAAGCCCGAAAACCTCTTTGTCGTCCCCGACCCTGTGGCCCCCCTTGGCGAACGAATCAAACTCCTAGACTTCGGAATCGCCAAACTCCTAGACGGCCCCATTCGCAAAACCACTGTAGGAATGATCATGGGGACACCCCTATACATGGCACCGGAGCAGTGTGAGGGGAGGGAGGATTTGGGGGCACAGGTGGATGTTTATGCGTTTGGGGCGATGTTGTTTGAGATGTTGACCGGGAGGTTGCCGTTTCTGGCCGATACGGCGGCAGCGATGATGCGGCAGCATATGTTCAAGGCCGCTCCTCGACTGAGGGAGTTTGCACCGACAGCACCGGCCGAGCTGGATGAACTCATCGCAGAGATGCTGAAGAAGGACCCGGCAGAACGGCCTACGATTTCTGTGGTCGCACAAAGGCTCTCTGCACTGATTCCGCAGGTCACGGGAAACAATGCCCCCCTTTCTACCGGGAACGCGCCTCAGAGAGTTGTCCGAAAAACAGAGGCCGGATCGGGATCGCTGTTTCATACGGGCAAAGCCTCATCCAACCAATCTGCATCAGGAATACCGGACCCCTTAGCGAAAACCACGCCGGAAAAGGGGAAATTGCATCGATTCATTCCGATGCTGCTCGGAACGATTGCCCTGCTGAGTTTGGTCCTGTTGTGGGTAATTTTGGCGATGCCGCCTCGTGAACAGAAAAAGCAAAAACAGCAAAAACAGCAACATCCAGCGACAACAATATCAACCACACCCAGAACAGAGACGACAGAGACATCGAATCCTACTCCAATGGGTACCACTGTGGTCCATGGGAAAAGCGACCCTCAGAACGCCCAAGAGAGTGCGTCTGCTCGGGTCAAAGAGAACGAGAAAGCGAAGGATTCTGCCGAGCCTGAAGTGGGAAAAAGGGGGCGAAAAAAGAAACCTCCCAAACAAGGTTCTGGAGAAAAACAAGGGCTCGGCCAATCGGGGAACGCAGAGACAAAATCAGAAGCCAAACCAGAAAAGGACAAGCCCGAAGCAGACACCGGAAAACAGAAAAAAGAGATCAAAGTTTGGCGCGTTGAATAGGTTGAACAGATCGAAATCATTTGATTTGAAAAGACAAGTGGGTGTGACAAAGTAGCCGCCGTCGTCTTGTTTCGCGGAAACGGAGGTACTTCATGTCCAATCGCAAAACTCTCTTTTCACACGGTCTCCGAGGTCTGCCGGGCCATCTCGTGCGATGTCTGTGGATGCCGCCCCATCGTCCCTCGTTGTTTCCTGTGCTGGTTCTTGTCATGGGTCTTGGGGGTTTGGGGTCGACGGGATGCGATCCAGCAGAAACAGAGGTTTCGCAAGACCCACCCAAAGTGCCCACGCAGCCGGATGAAAAAGTCTTTCTCGATTGCCCGGAAGACCTTGTGTGTGAGGACATTCCCGCCGCATACGAAGCCCGATCTGAAAAAATGGGGGACTATGGAAACTACGACCTGGCGAATCGACCAAGCGACGGTCTGGACATCCGCTACATCGTGATTCACACAACGGAGGGGGCTTGGAACGGAGTGGTCTCCCACTTTCAAAATCCGCGTGCAAGCGCCTCTGCACACTACTTGGTGGGCTCGGAAAACGGTCGGGTGGCGAAGTTTGTGTCCCCTCGTCATGTCGCGTGGCATGCAGGGAATTGGTATTTCAACATGCACTCGATCGGCATCGAGCACGAAGCCATCGCGATCGAGGGTCACAAATGGTTCACAGACGCGATGTATGCAGCGTCTGCAAAACTGGTCCGGCACTTGGCCAAGACGTATGGAGTTCCCCTCGATCGACAGCACATTTTGGGACACGATGAGATGCCTGGCGTCACGGCGGCAAGACAAGCAGGAATGCACTGGGACCCAGGCCCCTATTGGGATTGGGAACGCTACATGCGTCTTCTGTCCGCACCCCTTTCTGATACAGAGGACCCCGGTCATGAAGGACAACCGATTCTGTTTGTGCCCCCGTTTGCACAAAACACCCAACCGGGCTCGTATTGTTATGCGGGCACGCCTCCCGATTGCCGCGATGTTCCCCCTGCCCCATCGAATTTTGCGCTGCTGCGGACAGGTCCATCGCTGACGGCTGCGCTGATTGAAAATCAGTACCTAAAAGGAGTCCCTGGCGACCGCATGAACAATTGGGGCACGAAAATCGGGACGGGCCCGATGTATGTTCGGGCGCAGAGAGTCGGTGACTTTGATGGGATTTTCTTTGACGGCAAGCTGGCGTACTTTCACAACCCGAATCGGAGTCTGACGCGGACGGCGGTGGCAGTCCGGGGTAGACCTGTGTCCGCGAAACCCTCTGCGCCGGTGTATGGAGTCGCCTATCCGAACGAAACGTCCTTTTTTCCGCCCACCGTTCCTTTGACTCCCGAGAAAATCTACGACCTGCCCGCCGGGCAAACTTACGTCCTGGGTGTACGTGCTTTGGGGGACTACTACTACGCGAAAGAATTTGTCCCCGCGCACGACCCCAAAAAGCAAATCGTCGTCAAAGACAACACGGAATACTACCAAGTCCACTTCAATCACCGCGTGGCGTGGATCAAAGCGCAAGACTTGGAACTCCCCTGACCATATATGTCTTTGCCTGACTTTGCCTGA
>DAOLIT010000017.1:0-40891 GCA_035328405.1 Pseudomonadota bacterium
CAGTGGCGCACGTTGAGGTGGTCAGTGGCGCACGTTGAGGTGGTCAGTGGCGCACGTTGAGGTGGTCAGTGGCGCACGTTGAGGTGGTCGGCGGACCTAGAGTAGGTGGTTGTTGGTTTGGGTGGGGAGGTCAGCGTTTGGCTTTTTGGGCGGGGCGTAGGGGGCGTGCGGCGGGGCTGTCTCGCATGGGGAGGGAGAACCGGCGGATGCCGTCGAAGCGATAGAGGGCGTTGGCCACGGCAGGCGCGGTGGGAACGAGGCCGATTTCGCCGACTCCTTTGGCACCAAAGGGGCCCTCGGGTTCGGGTTCTTCGATCAAGATGACCTCGATCTGGGACAGCGCGTCCGCGCGTAGCAAGCCGACGCCGCGCAGGGTCGGATTCTGGATCTCGCAGTTCTTGACCAGGAGTTCCTCGGTCAGCGCGTAGCCCAGGCCCATGTAGACAGACCCCTCAAGCTGCCCTTCGAGCAAAAGGGGATTGAGCGCGCGGCCCACGTCGTGTGCGGCGACCATGCGCTGGAGTCGGCCCTCGGCGTCGAGGATGCAAAGCTGCGTCGCGTATCCAAAGGACAGGTGCGTGATGGGATCTTGCACGTCAGCCCCAAGCTGCGAGGTCTTGTCGAAGATGAACTCGCCCAAGAAACGCTGGCCGCTCAGGTCGGACAAAGACGCGGTGGAAAGGGCGGCCTTGAGTTTGTGGGCGGCAATCTCGACGGCTCGGCCCGCGCAAACGGTGGCGCGCGAGGCGGTGGTCATGCCGGAGGGAACTTGGTCTTCTGTGTCCACGGTGGCGGAAAACAGGGACACGGGCAGGCCGGTTACGGTGGCGGCGATTTGGATGAGGACGGTGTAAAGGCCCTGGCCCATTTCGGTGTAGCCGTTGCTGATGACGACCGTTCCGTCGGGTTTGACGATGAGGACGGCGCGTCCCACGTCAGCCATGCCGTTGCCGATGCCGACGTTCTTGATGCCGCACGCGAGGCCGACGGCAAGACCTTGGGCCTTGGCTTCGAGATACTGGGGTTTGACGGCGAGGAGGGTCTTTTGCAAACCGACCGCGCGCAGGGTCTGGCCGGAACAGAACACGGAACCGGTTTCCAGCGCGTTTTGGTAACGGATGTCCCAGGCGTCGAGGCCAACCCGCTCGGCGAGCATGTCGAGCAGGCTCTCCATCGCGAAGTTGGCCTGGTTGGCACCGAAGCCACGCATCGCGCCGCACGGGGGATTGTGGGTATAGACAGCGAGGCCCTCGACATCGATGTGGGGGACGTTGTACGCGCCGGTTGCGTGGCCGCACGCGCGTTCGATGACTTTGGTTCCGACGGAAGCGTAGGCCCCTTTGTCGCCGACCATGCGGGCTTTGACGAACGTGAGTCGGCCCTCCTGGGTGCAGCCGACGCGGTAGTGCATGGTCAGGGGGTGGCGTTTGGGGTGGATGCGGATGGACTCGGCGCGGGTCAGGGTGATTTTGACGGGACGACCGGTGAGTTGGGCCAAAAGCGCGGTCTGGGCTTGGATGGACAGGTCTTCTTTGCCGCCGAAGGCACCGCCGGTCGCGACCAGCGTCACGCGCAATTGGTGCTCGGGGAGGGCGAGGACGGACGCGATTTGTCGCAAGTCTTCATAGACGCCTTGGCCTTGCGAGTAGACATGGAGCCTGTCGGCGGTGGTGCCGTCCAAATCGGTGGTTCCGGCGGGCACGGCGAGGCAACTTTCGGGTTCGAGAAAGGCGTGTTCGATGAATTGGGTGCGGAAGGTTTCCTCGACAATGTAGGCGCTTTCGGCTTCTCCTTGGGCGACGTTGCCTCGCGCGATCTTGGACGTGGACAGCAGGTTGGTGGTGTGGCCGTTTTCGGGATGGACCAGCGGCGCACCGTCCGCCAGCGCCTCTTCGGGAGACGCAAGGGGGGGCAGGACTTCATAGGACACGGAGACGCACTGGGCTGCATGGACCGCCTGCTCGTAGGTTTCGGCGGCGACCGCTGCAATCACATCGCCCGCGTAACGGGTTTCCTCTCCGACGGCCACAAACACCGGCCAATCGGGGTAAATGAGCCCTTGGTATCTCTTCCCAGGCACGTCCTTGGCGGTCAGGACGGCGCACACACCGGGCTGCTGATCGGCGCGCAGGATGTCAACCTCCAGCACGCGAGCCCGCGGATGCGGGGACAGCACGAGCGCCCCGTACAGCATCCCAGGCGCGGTCAAATCATCTATATAACGATGCTGACCCAGCGCCATTTCGACGCCCTGATAGCGCGGCAGCCCGGTGCCCACTTGGCCGCTTGGATCGGTTTTGGCGCAACGCGGGTGGTCCGGTTCGCCGCGCAACACCGCAGCAGCGGTTTCGATTGCGAGGGCGATTTTGACGTACCCGGTGCAGCGGCACAGATGACCAGACAGCGACCGGCGGATGTCTTCTTGCGTCGGCTTGGGGTTTTTGTCGACCAGGTGCTTGCCGCACACGACCATGCCGGGAATGCAGAAACCGCATTGAACGGCGGCGTGCTCTGCGAAGGCTTGGCCAAACGCCTGTTTTTCTCGGTCGGAAAACCCTTCCAACGTCTGCACGCTGCGTCCATCGATCTTCGAGGCCGGAAACGCGCACGACGTTTTCTTGTCGCCGTCCACAATCACGGCGCACGCCCCACATTGCCCGGACGGAGAACAGGCATCTTTTGCCGCTGTGAGTCCGCATTCCTTTCGCAAAAACGCAAGCAGAGTCATGCCTTCGGGTACGTCGGCCTGGCGGGTTTCCCCGTTGAGCGTGAATTGAATGTGGGCCATGTCTTTTGTCTTCCTGGGTTGACCGTCCCTCTGCATACCACACTCGCTCTGCATAGGCGCTGATCATGCGCTGAGGACTGCACTACAACGAAAGAGGCTGCATGACTACGCTGGGGCCGGTGTTGCTTTTGTGGGTGCGGAAAAGGAGTGTTTCGGAACCGGATGCGAGCGGCAAAAGGTCGTGGTCATTGCGTTGGTCTACTTGGCCCAGGTGTAGACGGTCGGGGGGCGTGCTTTCGGGGGTCTTTGTTTCCAAAGAAAAACCCGCACCCAGGAGTCTCTGCTGTCCTGTTGTGAGTTGTTCGGACCAAACGATGTGGAGCCTGCTTGAGGTGGCCGCTGCGCGCAAACGGGTCACGGTGCCCTCGGTGTGAAAACGCTTCTCGATGACCCATCCCATGGACAGGCTGTCCATGCCAGTGACGCGACCGGCCCCGCCGTCGATGACCCACAGGTGTTTCCCTGTCACGACGCAATCGCGGGTTTCGGCATTGCCGAGGGGGGGCTGAACGGTCCCGATGACGGGCAGACCTTGCGGAGGAATCCGCATGACCTGGCGCGCAGACACAAGGTAGTCGGAGTCTCCGTGGTGCAGGAACAATTCGGCTTGGGCGGCCCCTTCGATGGTTTTGACCGACACGACGGACAAGGACGCATCCAGCGTCAACAGCTGTGCCGCCTGTTCGGCGTTGCACCGCGCAAGGACAAACAACGCTTGCCCATTGCTCGTGAGCAAAGCGCGCTGGGTCAGGGTGCAGGGACCGGGCAAGGGGACAGACACGGGCTGCGCGGTCTTGGCGTCTCGGTCGTAGGACAGAAGAGTCAGCGTGGGCGTCGGCTTCGCCGTGCCGGGAAGGGCCTTTGGACTTGGCAGAACAGGGGCTTC
This sequence comes from Pseudomonadota bacterium, assembly GCA_035328405.1. GTDB lineage: Bacteria > Myxococcota_A > Polyangia > Palsa-1104 > JAEUJZ01 > JAEUKA01. The sequence goes on from DAOLIT010000017.1 coordinate 3,675, forward strand.
GACCAAGCGGCCTCCCACAAAGGCGACATGTTCGGCGCGCGGGGCAAAACCCGGTGGGCCCAATTGCTCGGTTGTGGCGAGTGGCCGAAATGCAGCGGACAGCTCGGGGCGTTCGCTGGTCCACAGGACGTAGTGCGCATCGTTTTCGGCCGGAAGCGCGTGAAGGAAAGTCGGCAGATAGTTGGCGATGACTTTCTCTTCCGAGACCTCGCGCGGTGTGGGAAGGCGAACGGGGGCCGAGGCTTTTTGACAAGCAGTGTCCGTGAGCAGGCAAGACATGAGCGAAGGAAAAAGCAGGGAACGAACGCAGGCGCGCATATCAATGAACCAACTGTGTGCTTTGTTCGCCTGCGAGCGCGGGAACATGGTTCTCCAAAAGACGCAGGCGCACGGCGGCAAACTCAAACCGGGGATAGTCGTCCTGCCTTAGATACAGACTGCGCAGGTGCGAAAGCAGGCGCGCCAAAATCGTGTATTTGTCGGCATGCGCCAAGTCTCGTCGTTGCAAAGGCCGCTTTTTGCCCGTGGAGCGATGAAGGAGGGTTTGCAAATCCTCGGCAGACAGCGACCGGAAGGTGGCGGGGTCAAAATAGAAAAAGTGCCGATTGGAAGAGCCCTCAGTACACAGCAAAAACTGACCTGGGAATGCGACACCTTGGAGAGGCACCCCGCATCGCCGCGCCACTTCGATCGCGATGATTCCGAGCAGCAAAGGCAGCCCGTGTTTCACGTCCATCACATGGTTTAAGAAACAAGCCTGCGGGTCGTCATAGTCGCACGGTTCGTTGTGAAAACCGTTCTGCGCAAGCACCCGCAAGACCGTGAGCGCCTGATACTGAGGCCGCGTTTCCGCGACAAGAGCCGACCGAACCTGCCCCGCAAGCACATCCAATTGTTGTGTATAGCGCACGATGTCGAGGCCGGGATATTCGGGTTCCGCCAGGAACAGCGCGGCCTGCGCGAGGTCCAGATCGGCTCCGTTTCGGCACAGGACGTGCCCAAACTGAACCAACCGCAAATCGACCGGGTGCATCATGATGAATCGTGGTGTTGAGACAGGCGTGGGGCGTCTTTTGCGAGCCTTCACTTCTGGCGTGCGGACGGACCCTCGGTCTGCCGGTAGTTGACGAGGACGGACGGGACGATGACCATTTCGCGGTGGCGCTCGATGATGTCGCCGGCGCTTGTGGCCACTTCGACATGCGTAAGAACGATTGTGAGCACGTCACCCTCCGCTGGTCGAACGGTCGCGACGTAGCCGGTGATGTGGCACCCATTGTCATAGTCGAACGTGACCCGGTGGCTGACCAGATCGCGCAGGTGTTTGTGTGAAGACATGCCGCTCTTATATCACGCGACCGTTCACAAGTTGAAGCGGCGCAACAGTTCCATCCGACCAGAAAAAAAAGCGGTCAACGGCGATGGATGTATTCTGCGGCCTTGCAGCATCTAAACGCCTGAAACCCTGCAACAACCGACTCCAAACAACAGAAAGACCAAGACAAGGAGACCCTCATGAACATCGACATCGGCATCGAAGCCAACAAGCGTCAGGAAATCGCCGCTGGACTCTCTCGCGTTCTCGCGGATTCGTACACCCTTTACCTCAAGACCCACAACTTTCATTGGAATGTCACGGGGCCGATGTTCCAGACCCTCCATTTGATGTTTGAAGCCCAATACAACGACCTTGCGCTCGCTGTGGACCTTGTGGCTGAACGCATCCGCGCCCTGGGTTTTCCGGCTCCGGGCAGCTACACCCAATTCATGGCCCTCTCTGCTATCTCCGAAGAGGCCGGTGTCCCCGCTGCGAAAGACATGATCCAAAAACTGGTGGAAGGACACGAGACCGTCGCCCGCACGGCCCGTGGCGTGTTCAAGATCGCCAACACCGTCAGCGACCAACCCACCTGCGATCTCCTGACCCAACGCCTACAGGTCCACGAAAAAACCGCGTGGATGCTCCGCTCCCTCTTGGAATAACCGCCAAAAACGCCTGTCGCTCAAAGGGACGCCCGAGCCGCAGTGGCGGCGGGAACGGGTTAGAACTGGTAGGCGATGGCGGCGTTGAGTTGGTCGGTGGCGCTGTCTGCGACCTCGGTGTGGCGGCGCTGGTAGTCGAGTTTGACGGCGACCTCCAAGATGGGGCGGAAGGTCAAGCCGGCGGTGTAGACGGTGCGGTCGTTGCCAGGCTTGCGGACAAAGCCGACGCCAGAATCGGGGACGGAAAGCTGGGTGTCGGTGCGCTCGTAGCGACCAAAGGCGAGGAGCTGGAAACCGAGGTTGTGCGGGACGAGGCGCAGAAGGTCGTAGGACAGCTCGACGTAGCCGCCCAGGAGGTGGCGGGAGATGGGGCCGGCACTCGGTGTGGACAGGGCGAGGGCGCGGTTGAGCCCCTCAACTTCGCTTACGTAGACGTACGAGAACTGACCGCGCAGGGTGAGGCCAAAGCGCGATAGTTTCGTATCGAGAGCGGCCATGGTGACGGCGACATCTCCCAGGCTGACATCGCCTTGACCGGCTCGCGCCCAATACCCCGAGACGCCGATGTTGCCGCCCAGAAAGGGCGAATAATCCAGGCGACCGACGATGCCGACGTCGCGTGTTTTCACGATGTTCTCTTGACGGCCTCCGCGAATGCCTGTGTCTGCGGAAAAACCGGAGGCAGACAGACCCGGCGTCACGAAAATCTGGTAGCGCACAGGCCCGACGGCACCGTAGAAACCGGCGAGCATTTGCTGCCAGGTGCTCGGGACAATGCGCAGGTCCACGTCGGGGCGTTCTGCGCCGTTGAAGGTCGAGGGCTCGTGATAGATGTTGATCAAGCTGACGGGAAGAACGCCCATGCCGACGCGGATGTTGAAGTAGCGGCGAAACATAAAGTCGAGCATCGCTTGTTCGATGGCGACCTCGCCCCCGGCATCTCCGCTGGTCAGCGCGTGCTCGTATTCGACTTCCGAGAAGAAACGGATGTGGTCGGTGAAGTTGTAGCCGAAAAACAACACGGTGCGACGCAGGTCAATGACGGCGGGATTGTTGCCTCCGATGGGTGCGGTGAGGATGGCTTCGCCGTAACCGCCGACGGCGGCCCCGCGTAGCTTTTTGGTGCGAGCATCGAGGGCGACATCAATCTGGGACTGCCGAGGCAAACTGACCGCGCCTCCTTTGCGTGCGGCGCTTTTGGGGGAATCGCCAAGGAGGATGGGGGACTGCATGGGCACGTCATCGTCCTCGGGGGCGAGCTGGATAGCAGGCCCTTGGGCAGCCGAAACAGGAGTCTGTGTGGCGGCAGGTGATGGGGCGGAATCAGACGCAGAGGCCGGTGCAGGCGCATCGGGGGGGCTCGGAAGGGCGCGCACAGAACTTTGGGGGTCGATGGGATTTCGCGGCGCGGCGGGTGCGTCCGGGGGATTTGGAGTCGCAGGGGTTTGCGCAGAAGCGGCAGAAAGCGTCATCCAACCAAGGCACAGGCCCAAAAAAGCTGCGAGACGGCGGTGGTGCGGTTTCATTCGGGGCACAAGAAGGTTCAACAAGAGAATCACCTATCGTTTTCATCGTGCTCGGTGCGGCGAAAGCCGGTCACGGAGCCACAGGGAAGACCGCGTTCGGAAGGGTTCATGAATGCGGCGCATGTTGTGTGTTCAGGAAGAGAATGATGCGAGACCGAATTTTGAAAACGAAAATCATATTCCCAGTTGAATCGTCAAGGCTTTTTCACAGAAATCACGAAAGTCAGGGATTCTGGTCGTCGGGAAAGGTCGCGTAGTAGACTGGTTTTCATCTCGAAAACGGGGTTTTGCTTTTGCGCAAACACAGCGGTTCTTCTTTTTGGCCGACGCGCTTGGGTGGGTTGGCTTGCCTTTTGGGTCTTCCTTTGCTCGGTTGCGCACACACGGGAAAAAACGCGGGTTCTTTGTCCACGCCGACGACGACTTCCGCGACTTCCGCGATTTCCGCGACTTCGGCAGCCGGTGCAACGAACGCTCCGCAAGCAGGCGTTTCCGTGGCGGTTGTGCCTTTGCCTGCGGTCGCGCCGCTTGGGCCGATTCCCACGAGTGAAGAAGAGGCGGAGCGCGGTCGGTACAGACTCGACACCCTCGCGACCGACGACACTAGTTGGTTGGGACGCAGGCAGGCGCTGGTCGAATTTTATTGCACCGCGATGGAACAAGTCCTGGATCGGGGGCACTTTGAAGACGCCTTTCAGCTTTTGACCAAAACGGTGACGCTGTTTGAAGCTGCGGAACTTGTGGACCCGAGTCGGCCTCCTACGCAGCCTCGGCTTTTGGGTGCGGCGCGGCGAATCGACCAGGCTTTTTCCCGACGAGGAGCACATGCAGAGGCGATGTTGGCGCTCGCAGTGCAGATTGCCCTGTCGCCAGCGGAAATGAGGCCGGTGAATCGGTTTGAACAACTGGCGGCATGGCTGAAAGGACCAGGCAATCCGGCGCAACATGCTTTTCGGAATCGTCGTGCGTCGCTGGAGCAGTGGTTGCAGGAAGCTCCGGCGTCGTTCACGTCGGACATGGAGCACGCTTATCGCGTTTGGCCGACGACGTTTTTGCGAAAGCGCCTGGTCGAGCAGTACCGCCGGGAGTCTCAGCCCGGCGATGCGCGCAATCCGCACGATTTTTTGCGTTCGCTCATGCGGGAAAAAAAGCGACGCGGCTCGAAAGAGCTGCTCGCGTACAAGTTGGCGCAGGTGTACTTGCGGGCGTCGTTGCCGAAAGAGGCGCTCGCTGAAATCGAAAAATTGGGCCGCCTGAGCGACGGCGAAACGCTACTCGGGGATCTGTTGCGAGACACGCTGGCCAGCCCGGCGCGACCGCTGAGTTCCGGGCAGCTTCGTCAATCCCTCACGCTGGCCAAGGAATTTGTGCATTCCCCAGAGGACTTGGATGTGGGTTTGCAAGTTTGCCGAGATGTTTTTGCGATGGCACCCGACTTTGTGGATGCCGCGATCTGCATCGGAGAATTGGCTCATGCGCAGGACCGAAAAGGACTCGCGATGTGGGCTTTTTTGCAGGCGCAAAAACTGGCACCCACGGATCGAACGGTGTGGCAAAAACTTGGACTTCTGTATTTGGAACAGCTCTCGACGCTGGTCAGCGAAGAGAGAACAGGCGAAATGAACGCGGCGTTGCGCGAAATCGAAAGCCATTACGCCGCGATGAAACAGCGATTTTCCGACACGACCCCTGAGATGAACATGGCGATGGCTCTGTTCGAGGTGGGGCGCGGTTACTTCAATGTCGGTTCAATCACCGACGCTGAACACTATTTTTCTCGCTCTGTCCAGGCGTCGCCGACTGCACAGCCGTATGAACTCCTTGGAATGATTCATTTTCGACGGAAACATGCGGATGAAGCGATTCGCATGTTCGAGAAAGCGTTGAGCAGCCATGCTGCACAGTCGAAGGTAGATGTCCTCACCCAGACCTTGTATTCGGGGCGGCTGGGTCGGTTGATGGCGGACGCGCAAGACCTGCGAAAGGAGGGTTCGGGGGCAGAGCTACGGAAGCAGAGTCTTGGCCTTTTGAACCGTCTCCAGAGTGAGCAAAGATTGCGGCCAGAGCGACGGGCCGAGGCTGAAATCGAGCGCGGCAAAATGTTCTATTCCCTCGGGGAGCGCGAGCAATCCCTTCTGGCATTTCGTTTGGCCACCGACCAGATTCCAAGTGCAGAGGAGACGAACAAAGGGGCAGGGCAGCTCTATGCCGACATGTTGGCTTTTTTGGTGCAGCGTGGGGAGCTGAGTTTGTCACTCGACATTTATCACCGCGCGCTGTTGTCGCCGCATTTGGGAGAGCCCCTGAAAGTCTATTGTTCGATGTGGTTGCTCGATTTGGCCGAGCGCGCGGGCCAAGTTCGCGATCCGCTCGCGACCGCGTTTCTTCAGTCGGTGCAAGGCGGAAAATGGCATGCGACCTTGGCCCACTTTCAGAGTGGTCGCTTGGATGCGCAAGAGCTCGTATCGAGAGCAGACACGCAAGGCAAACTCGCGGAGGCACATTTTTATCTGGCGCAGGCAGCGCTGAGACGAGGCGACGCCAAAACCGCGCGCGAGCTGTGGAACAAAGTCCTACAAAGCAACATGTTCGGCTTTTTCGAGTTCGAGATGGCCGGCGCGTATTTGGAAAAGGGCGCACCGACGCAGCCCCGACTGGATGCAAAAAACGCCAAGCCAACACGTCCCGCCATACCACCTTCTGGCCCTAATTCTGGGTCAAGGTAAGTAATTCAGATTACAAAATTTTATTGAGTAAACAGGCTCGACCGACGAAGATGTTGCCATGGGGAACATCTGGGGCCGCTCGGTCCTTTTGGGGGGTTTTTTGTTCTGTGGGCTCGCCTCGGCGGACGAGGGAATGTGGCCCATTCACCAATTGCCCAAGGCTGCGTGGCAAAAACGACACAATTTTGCACCGTCGGACGAGTGGCTTTTGCACAACCAGCGAGCAGCGGTTCGCTTGTCGGACGGTGGTTCTGGATCGCTCGTGTCTGATGACGGTCTGCTTTTGACCAACCACCACGTCGCGCGCGGTCAACTGCACAAACTGTCCACTCCCGAGCGGGACCTTTTGCGCGACGGCTTTTATGCCAGGACGTTGGCTGATGAGCTGCGCTGTCCCGATTTGGAAATTCGGATTCTGTGGTCGCACGAGGACGTGACCGAGCGCGTGCGGAACGCCATCGATGGGAAAGCCCCTCCTGAAAAACAGAATGGGCAACGCAAAAAAATCATCGCAGAGCTTGAAAAGGAGTCGAGCGACAAGACAGGTTTGCGTTCCGATGTGGTCGCGCTTCATTCGGGCGGGCAGTACGTGCTGTATCGGTACAAGACGTATCAAGACATCCGTATGGTTTTTGCGCCCGAGGAGCAGGCCGCGATTTTTGGGGGAGATTTCGACAATTTTACCTACCCCCGTTACGCGCTCGATTTTGCGATTTTGCGCGTTTATGAAGACGGACAACCCCTTCGTCCCGAACATTTCCTTCGTTTGTCTGACAAGCCTCCCGAGTCTGGCGATTTGGTCGTCACCGTCGGACATCCTGCTTCGACACAGAGAGGTCTGACTGTCGCCCAGCGCCAGTATCACAGAGACACCCAAAACCCTCTGCAACTGGATGTCTTGAAAAAGCAGATCGCTGCGGTCACGACGTACATGGCGCAAGGGAGCGAACAGACACGTCGCGGGGGAACCCTGTTGCGGCATTTGGAGAACCGGTACAAACGGCTGGTGGGACAACAGGCGGGTCTTCTCGATCTCGCGCAAATGCAGAAGCTGAAGACTGAAGAGGATGCGTTGCGCGCCGAGGTGCGAAAACGGCCCGAGCTTCTGGCCAAGTTTGGGGATGCTTGGTTCAAACTCCAAACGCTGTACGCAAAACTTGCGCCGCTTGGGAAACGTCATGCGTATGTGAGCATTTCACCGTCGAAGCTCTTGACCATGGCCGTACACCTTGTCCGTCTTCCAGAGGAGATGAAAAAGCCGAACGGAGAGCGACTTGAGGAGTACCGAGAATCGCGCATTCCTGCTCTTCATCGCGAACTCCTTTCGACCGCTCCCATCTACGCAGACCTGGAAGAAGCGGTACTTGCAGACTGGTTTGCCCAAGTACAGACTGCGCTTGGGAATGCGGACCCCTTTGTTCAAGCACTCTTGAATGGGCAGACACCGGCGAATGCAGCCCGCAAGTGGATTGGGGATAGCAAACTGTCTTTGTCACCTGAACGGACTGCCTTGTTTCAGGGAGGCGCTGTGGCCGTACAGGCAAGCACTGATCCGTTGATGGTGCTCGCAAAGAAAATCGAACCCCTTTTGAGAAAAGCTCGCTTGGAACACGAACAACAAGTCCAAGCGGTTGAAAACATCGCCAATGCACAGATTGCGCAGGCTCGATTTTCTGTCTTTGGAACAGACATCTATCCTGATGCAACCTACACGCTCCGGTTTTCTTTGGGGGAAGTAAAGGGGTACATGAAAGACACGCGCCCCGTTCCGCACCAGACATTGTTCTATGGACTCCTGGAGCGTTCGTTGAGCCAAGCAGAGAAATCCCCCTTCGATTTACCAACGCAATTGAGGAGAGGTCTATATCGTCTCCCCCTATGGACTCCCATGAACTTTGTCTTTACATCAGACACGATTGGGGGGAACTCTGGGAGCCCGGTTGTGGATCGCGATGGGAAAGTCGTCGGGCTCAATTTCGACAGCAACCTGGAGAAACTGGCCAACCGGTACTACTACGTTCCCGATGAACAAGGAGCGCGTGCGGTCGCCGTCCATAGCGTCGCCATTTTGGCCGCGCTCCGAACGCTGTACGACGCGGGCCCGCTGGCAGACAAGCTGGTCGTTTCGCCCACGCTGCCGTAGTCCCTCCGAAGACTAACCCACCCCTCCTCACCCCTCCTCACCCCTCCTCACCCCTAAACGTCGGCGCGGAATCGAACGTCAATACCGACAGGCTTGGATTGCGCTTTGCAGAGCGTTGCCTTTTCGCAAGCACGGCCAGCAATCTGTTTGTGCGCCTGGACCACATCCAGTCGTCTGCTGGAGCTTCCTGAGCATGTCGCAGGTGCGTTTTCCGCCTACTTTGCTCGCCTTCGACAGCAAACCCCGTTTCGTTTCGCAGGCCGTCGCGTTCCGTAGATCGAGCGCCATCAAACCATCTTGCGACGCCAATTTGCGCACCGAGTCCTTCGATAGTGCTGCGGCCAGCCGACCTCGATACGGTTCCATCGACGTGCGCTCAGCCAACTCGATCAGCGTGTCCACGCCGTATTCACCCATGCCCTGCTCCAGGAGCTGCATCGCCTGTTCAGAGGTCTGCGGTTGGAGCGCCGCGTCGGCAACCAGTCGAAGAATCGCATCGTCGTACGCAGCCGCCGGGTCCACTGTTAATAGCGGCGTCATTGCTTGCAGCGCCAAGCCCAGCTCGCCCGTTTTTCCATACGCCTTCACCAGTGCTCGGTGCGCTCGCGAATCCGTCGGATATTTGTTCTTGAGTTTGAGCAGCGCCGCAGGCCCCTTTTCCACCGCCTTTTGCATCTCGGCTTCCGTCGCGTAGCCCACGATTCCCACCGGAGCCGCGTCGCTCTCATCGTCGTCCCCGCTCCACAAAATCCCCAGCACAAAGAACAGCGGAAGGAGCAACGCCGCTGCGACCCCTGTTCCCAACGCCCACTGCGAAACATGGCGGTGTTTTTCCGGCAATTTGCTTCGCACTCGCGACAGAAGCTTTGACCAATTCTGCTCGGCCACCACTCGAAATTTCGCCCATTTTTCTTTTGCGACCGCGACCCCTGAACTTTCGGGAGCTTTCGCAATTTCATGGCGTGCAGACGCCATGGCCGGAACCGTTGCCGCATGTCCGACCATCTTTGCGTCGCCCAGGTCGTCGTGCGAGGCGGTCTTGCCAGATGAAGGATTCTTCGTCGTGGCCGCGACCGCGCCCGACGCTTTCGGAGACGGTTGTGTGCCCGTCGCTGCTGGGAGGCCAGCGGCGCTGGAAGCCACGATTTCGATTTGAGCGACCGACTCTCCTCCCGTTGCTGCGGCCAGTGCTTTGTAGTCTTTGTCGCCAGGCACCGTAGCTTTGTCCAGATGAACCAAGCCCGACGAAGGAATGTTCAGACGAGCCAGCGGCATCGAGGGCTCATATCGCAGCCCTTCCGCTGTTGCGACTTCAGTCAGTGCATCCAAAAGGTCCCGCGCATCTTTGTATCTGTTGTCTGGATTCTTCTCGAGCAACTTCATGACCATCGCTTCGAGTGATGCGGGCACCTTCACCGACGGTGCTTTTTGCGACATCGGTGGCACCGGTGCCAAAATTTGCTGTCGCAAGATCGTCGCTGGATCATCTGCGTCAAACGGCACCCACCCCGTCAAGAGTTCGTACATCAACGCGCCGAGCGCATACAAATCCGTCCGCCCGTCCACTTCCCCACCCGCTGCCTGCTCCGGTGCCATGTAAGCTGGAGTACCAAAAATCGTTCCGTATTTCGTCAGTGTTTCAGACCGATGGCTCACGTCTTCCACCAACGCCTCGATCCGAACCTTCGCCAAACCAAAATCCAACACCTTCACAAAATCCGGGTCCCCCTCCCGATTCAAAACCATCACATTCTCCGGCTTTAAATCCCTGTGAATGATTCCGACGGAGTGGGCTCGGTGGAGGGCGGAGGTGATTTGGCGGGCGATGTGAATGACTCTTTGGGGACTCAGTGGACCAAAGGCTAGGTGCTCGCGCAGAGACTTGCCGTCGATGAATTCCAGGACGAGAAACAGAGAACCTTCGTCGGTCCTCCCAAGGTCGGTGGCGGCGACGACGTTGGGATGTTCCAAGTGCGCGGCAGCCATGGCCTCACGCTCGAAGCGGGCGACCATTTCGCGGTTTTTGGAAAGCTCAGCATTGAGAACTTTGAGGGCCATCCGCTTCCGCATGAGCGCGTGTTCTACAAGGTAAACGGCACCCATACCTCCCTCGCCGAGCAGAGACAGGACCTTGTACCGTCCCCCGATGGTGGTGCCCAATAGACGCTTTGCGCCCTCGCTCGAATCGGAACCGGCTGACGCCGACACGTTTTGGGCTTGATCCATTCACACCAAGATATCCGATTTGCTCGCCTTCGCCCGGCAAAACAGGAATACAAACTACAAAATCAACGCGGGGACGTTTGCTTACAGATTGCGGGCCAATCGGTGAGCACAGGCGGCGTCGCATGGAGGCCACATGCGGGACAATCGGGCTTGCTCCTTACTTTGATGTAGTTGAACGTCGCCAACAGAGCATCATAAAGCAGCAAACGTCCGACGAGGGACTCACCCACATTCAACAGCAATTTGAGGGTCTCTGTTGCTTGCAAAACGCCGAGGACGCCGGGCAAAACGCCGAGGACGCCCGCCTGTTCGCACGAGGGCGCAAGCTCGGGCGGCGGCGGTTCTGGGTAGAGACAACGGTAGCAAGGGCCTTTTGTTGGGATAAAAGTCGTAAGCTGTGCCTCAAATCGATACACGGACGCATGCACAACCGGGATGTTCAGAATCACGGAAGCATCGTTGAGCAGATAGCGGGTGGGGAAGTTGTCTGCTCCATCCACAATCACGTCGTATCCCGACAGCAAATCGAGAGCGTTGTCAGCGCCGAGGCGAACGGGATGAGCGATCACTTTGACATCGGGATTTAGTTCGCGAAGGGTCTGTTCGGCGGATGCAACCTTTTTTTGGCCGATGCGGCGGCTGTTGTGGAGAATTTGCCTTTGAAGATTGCTTTCATCGACGTTGTCGTCGTCGATGATTCCAAGCGTCCCGACGCCAGCCGCCGCAAGATAGTACGCCGCCGGACAGCCCAGGCCGCCAGCCCCCAAAAGGAGCACGCGACTTTTCAAAAGCTGAAGTTGACCTGCTTCACCGACCTCGGGCAAAAGCACATGCCGAGAGTAGCGAGCGCGCTGACTAGCAGACAGCAACTCGGGTTTGGTGACGGACCCGCCCGCTGCCCGCCAAGCAACAATGCCTCCAGACAGCGACGAGACGTTGACATAGCCCATCAACGAGAGACTATGTGCGGCAAACGCAGACCGCTTTCCGCTGTGGCAGTAGACGACGATGCGGGCTTCGGGATCTTTTGCGAGTTGTTCGATGCGTCCCTCGAGCAGGCCACGCGGCACAAGCCTCGCGCCGGGTATCACGCCTTGCTCGTGTTCGTCGGGTTCACGGACATCGAGCAGCAAAAGAGGTGTCGCCGAAGCGCGAGCAGCGAGCAATTCAGAGACGGAAACTTCGGCAACGGAGCGCAGAACTTGTCGCAAATAATGTTCGTAAGTGGACATGCGGTTTCACTTCTTGACGCGGTTTTGGGCGCGGCCTAATCTGACGTTAGGTTAGATTTTGCGGGCGTGGGCACTTTTCGTCGAAGCGAAAAGTACACGCTGCTACATTTGGCCCTCAATTCTTACCCATGTGCTGTCGTGCTAGGCGCGAAAAAACCGACCGGCGCACACACAAAAAACAGGTTCTTCGGAGGAAAACATGTCCGCCATTGCCACCAACACCGTCGAGGCCGCACCCGAAAGTGCGCCTGCTGCGATGACAGCTCCCATTTCGCTCACCGCGATCGCCGCAGAAAAAGTCAAAGAAATCCGCAGCGCCGAAGGGATCGAAGAAAGCATGTTTCTTCGGGTCCGCATCGTCGGTGGAGGCTGCTCGGGTTTCAGCTATGACCTGTACTTTGATACGGTGGGGCCGCTCGACAAGAAACTCACATCGCACGACATCGAACTCATCGTCGATCAAATGAGTCTGCAATACCTGCGTGGGACGGAAATCGACTACGTGGAGGGACTTCAAGGCGCAGGCTTCAAATTCCACAATCCGAATGTCAAATCGACCTGCGGCTGCGGGTCGAGCTTCTCGGTGTAAGACACACCCCCGCCGCTTTTTTCCCCACCCTGTCTGTATCTTCCTCACGCTGTAGGTCTTTTCGTTCCTTGTAGACTGCAAGCAATGTCAAACGGTTCGGTCGCGCCCGAGTGTTTGGGCCGGGGCCCGTGGGTTCGTCGCAGAGCGGCGTGGTAGACTCGCTGCATTTTCCGACTGGAGTGTACGATGAGCCAGGGCAAACCCATGCAGCTTGGTCGCTATGAAAATTTGCAACTTCTGGGGCAGGGCGGAATGGGGGCGGTGTATCGCGGTCATGACCCGTCTCTGCAACGGACTGTGGCGATCAAAGTGATGCTGGGCCAAAACCCGGAGTTCCTGGCGCGTTTCGAGCGAGAAGCCCGGGCGGTGGCGAGGCTGTCTCATCCCAATGTGGTGCAGGTGTACGACTTTGGCCGAGACGAACAGAACAACCCGTTTTTCGTGATGGAACTTCTGCCGGGGCGTTCGCTGGACAGTTTGCTGAAGGAAAAAGGGCCGTTGCCACCTGTGAAAGTGGTGGATGTGTTGCGGCAGGCGGCAGACGGACTGCAAGCGGCGCACGCGGTGGGCATCATTCACCGAGACATCAAGCCGCACAACCTGATGCTTGATGACAGCGGGAATGTGAAAATCGTGGATTTTGGCATCGCACGGGACACAGGCTCGACGGATGAATTGACTTCGACCCAGGCGACACCGGGGACACTTCACTACATGGCACCGGAGGTGTTGTCGGGGCAACCGGCGGATGCGCGGGCGGATATTTATGCGCTGGGACTCGTGGGGTTTCATTTGCTGGCGGGCAAACCGCCGTTTACGGGGCCTAGCGCAGTCGCGGTGGCGATGAAGCAAATCAACGAGCCGTTGCCGGATTTGCGAGACGAAGTGCCGGGGGTGCCGAGTTCGTTGCGACGATTGATCGAGCGGATGACGGAAAAACGTCCTGAATCGCGGGCGCAAACGTGTCAGGAAGTGGTCAAAGAGGCGTCGCTGATTGCACACGAACTGATTGTCGGGCACACGTCTCCGTCGCATCCTCCGAAAGGTGGGCGGGGTTCGCGCGGGATCTTGTGGGGAGCGGCTGGGTGCGGGATTGTGGTCGCGGCGGTGCTCATGATGGTGGTGGGAAAAGGGAAGCGCAACGCCCACACGGCGCGGGCCGGGCAAGACGTTGTCAAGACGGAAACGCCTGATCCGGGGCCGCCTCACCATGCAGAGCATCGGCCAAATCCGCCGATTCCTGCCGGGACGCCGCAACCTCAGGTGACAGTGACGGCAAACCCAACGCCTCCACCTGGAAAATTAAAACGGCGTCCAAACCAAGGGCCGCTGCGGGTGGCGGTGCTCAAATTCAAAAATCTGGCGCAGAATCCCGAAATAACGGTGCTTCAAGAAGGATTGGGCGAGGCGCTGATGGATGCGATCATCCACGAACCGTCGCTGAAGCAAAAACTCAGGGTGTTGGAACGAAACCAGTTTGATGAACAGAACCTGGTTGAACTTTTGCGCGGCAAAGCGGACTACATGGACCCATACGCGGCTGTGGAGATTGGGAAAATCATCGGTGCGGAAGTGATCGTGCAGGGTTCGTTTGAGAAGCAGGGGAACCTGTTGCGTGTGACCACACGGATTACCTCTCTGCGAGAGGGCGATGTGCTGGACAGCGCGGTCGAGATCGTTCCGTACAGTGACCAGTCGGAAAGACTGCGCGCGGGAGACCTGGTTGCGGAGAAAATCAAGAAACGTTTTTTGGCTCTAGTGGCAGATTAGGCAATTTTGGGCGATGGAAACGACAGACGATCATGGCGACGATGGGGACGAGGGCGACGAACGAAACGCACATGGCCACACAGACCGACTAGGCCGTGTGCGCAAAGCAGTCCGGCACGCAGCGCATCTTCTGCCGAGCCAGGCTCCGTTGGAAGTGTTCGTTCACCACAACACGCTGCACGCTTTTGAGGGGAAACCGTTTTTCGAGGCACTCGCGGATGCGGAAGAACGGCTGTCTGTGAAAACGCTGCTCCCAGAACGAACGTACCGGGATGCGTTGAAACGGGGCCGGATCACGAAAGCGGAGGTGGAGTGGGCGTTGTCGAACGCAGGTGTTTTGGGTCAGGACAAAAACTGGCCCGAGCAGCTTGTGAGGAAAGAGGCGCTCGCATACCTGATGATGCGACACAGTTTGCGCGAAACAACGGCGGCGGGTGCGTCGTTTCTGGTTCACGAGACGGATGCCCTCGAGATGCTTCGCCGCGATGTGCCCGCATCGGCTCGGGAACGGCTTTTAGCAGACGGCGGCGCAGGTGGTGCGGCGCACAACAGCGAACGTGAACGCGCAGTGGCAAGGTCGCTGTGGGAAACGTGTGCGGGGCTTGTGGCGCAGTCTTTTGCGGCTCTGGATTTGCCGACGACGACAAACGCGCGACCGGCGTTTTTTCGGGTGCTTTTGACGACGTTGACTGGTTCGGACCCGTGTTTTTTGGCTCATCAAACGCTGATTCCTTTTGCGGCAGCCTTTTTGGATCGAGGAGAGGCGCAGTGGTCGATGTCGGACAGGATGCGCGGCTTCTACCTGTGCTTTGAGTCTGTGGTGACGACGGGGCTTGTCGTGCGGCCAGCGTGGGGGCGCGAGCTTGGGACACGGATCAAGCAACACCTTCGGGAGCATTTCGATGCGGAACACGAGGTGTTGTCGCTGTTGGACGAGCTGGGTATCGAGGACGACGAAATCGAGGAATACCTAACGCATACACTGCTGCATCTTCGAGGGTGGGCAGGCATGTTTGCGCGGCTGGAGCAGTCGCAAGATCCGGTGCTGCACGAGGTGGCGTCGGTACGGCTGGTCGATTTTTTGGCGGTGCTTTTGGAACTCGAGGCGATGTCGTTTTTGGATGTGGCGCGGCAAAACGGATATTCCGGCACGGCGAAAGGTCTTTTGGGGTGGCTGCGCAGCAAGGTCCAGACCAAACCAACGAAGCTCGAGAAAGAACCGCTGATGTGGGCTCTGTTTCAGCTTGTTCAAGTGGCAGGAATCAGGCCGGACGAGTTGAAGACACTGAGCAACGACGAGGCGCGGGCGGTGTTGTCGTTTGTGGCGGGTTTTTCGGAAAAAGAGCGGCTTCCGATCTGGCAGGTCGCGTATGAACGGCACTATCGAGACGAGCTGCTGGGCGGTCTGTCGGGTCTTGTGGAATACAAAGCGGAACAGAGAGAAAAGTGCGGCCCGACGGAAAAACAGCCCAAAAAGATGCAAGTCCTGTGTTGTTTTGACGACCGTGAGGAGTCTTTTCGACGGCATTTGGAAGCAACCTCAGAGGACATCGAAACGCTGGGAACTGCGGGTTTTTTCAACCTGGCGATGGCGTATCAGGGACTGGACGATCCGACGACCTTTCCGCTGTGTCCGGTCGTGGTCACGCCGAAACACAAAGTGGTGGAACAGGCGATTGACGGAGGCGAAACGGCGCTGGCGAAAAGGAAACAGCGTCGAGCTCGGTGGCACAAGATGACGCTTGCGTACAAAACGGGCACGAGATCGCTTGTGTGGGGCTCGCTTGTGACGGCGGCGAGCGGTTTGTGGACGGCTGTGCCTCTTTTGCTAACGGTGTTTGCTCCAGGCTTTTGGGCGTGGCTGAGGAGAGAAGCGAAAAAGACGATGTTGCCGCAGGTCAAAACGCAGCTTTCGGTGCGCACAAACGACGCGCGCGGCGATGCGGGGCTTTGGCAAGGCTTTACCATCGAGGAAAAGGCGGAACGAGTGGGGACTTTGCTCGAAAATGTGGGGCTCACGCGGAACTTTGCGGACCTTGTGGTGTTGCTCGGGCACGATTCGCACAGTGTGAACAATCCGCATTTTGCGGCGTATGCGTGCGGCGCGTGCGGCGGGCGCAGCGGAGGTCCGAATGCACGCCTGTTTGCGCGAATGGCGAACCGGAGGGAGGTGCGCGCTCTTTTGCGCAAACGTGGCATCGACATCCCAGACAGCACGCAGTTTGTCGGTGGGGTTCACGATACGTGCGATGACGAAGTGACTTTTTTCGACGTGGACCAGTTTCCGCACGAGACCAGGCGTCTTCTTCACGAGCAACGGCCTCACTTTTCAAAGGCGCTTTCGGAAAATGCGAAAGAACGGGTTCGGCGTTTTGAGACGGCACCGCTCAGCATCCGTGCAAACGAGGCAAAGCATCACGTCGAAGAACGCGCGGCTGACCTGAGCCAAGCGCGCCCTGAACTTGGACATGCGACGATTGCTGCGGCTGTGGTGGGACGGCGCTCAGCGTCGAAAGGTCTATTTTTGGACCGGCGGGTTTTCTTGATTTCTTACGACCCGACGATCGATGCGTCGGGCGCGATTTTGGAACGCTTGCTGCTGGCGGCGTTGCCGGTCGGGGCGGGCATCAACTTGGAATACTTTTTTTCGGCGGTGGACAACGAGCGTTTGGGTGCTGGAACGAAATTGCCGCACAACGTAACGGGGCTCTTCGGGGTGATGAACGGGGCGTGCAGCGATTTGAGGACGGGTTTGCCGTCGCAAATGATCGAAATTCACGAGCCGGTGCGCTTGCAAATTGTGATTGAGCAGCGACCGAGTCTGTTGCAGGCGGTGCTGGAGCGGCAGCCCAACATCGCGGCGTTTGTGAAAAACGAATGGGTGGCGGTGATGTCGCTCGACCCGGAAACAGGTGCCTTGCAGGAGTTCGATCCGCAGCGGGGTTTTGTGCCGTGGCGGCGAGTGGATGAGTCGGTGTCGCAAACATTGCCTCGCGCCAAGAGGTGGGCGGATTGGTTTCATGCGAGTCGCACGTTTTTGCCTCCTGCTTTGTTGGACGGACACGACGGCAAGATGTCGGAGCGTGCGACATGACGACCAGCCAAGCCTTGTGGTCCTTTGCTGCGCTGTCGCCTGCTTGGCCAGCGGCAGGTGCGCTGCTCGTCGGTGGACTGTCGCTTGTTTGCAAAAAAACAGAGGAGAAACACGTTGTCTGGATTTCGCAAACGGCGCTGTGGCTTCTGTTGTTGTCGGTGTTGGTCGGCAGCGGTTTGTGGTTTTTCGAGGGCGGCAAACCTGTCGATTTGCGCGTGCTGGATCTGTACCAAAGCGGCGACTATTCGCTGACACTGCGGCTGTACTTCGATTTCGCGAGCGTGCCCATTTCGGTGGTCGCTGCGGTGCTGATTTTGGCGACAAGCCGATTTGCGGAACGATACCTGCATCGAGAGGCGGGCTTTTTGCGGTTTTTCGCGCTGATGCTGACGTTTGCAGCGGGCGTGATGATGCTGCTGCTTGGCGGGAGTTTTGACCTTTTGCTGGCGGGCTGGGAAGTCGTGGGTTGGACGTCGGTGTTGCTCGTGGGCTTCTTTCACGAACGAACCGGGCCGGTGCGGGCTGCGTCGCGTGTGCTGGTGACGTATCGGCTGTGCGACGTGGGTCTGTTGGTGGGTGCGGTTGCGCTTCACGGTGCCATGCACAGCACGGAGTATCTGGACGTGATGCCTCACCTCGCGGCGTTTTCGAGCCACAGTCGCATCTTGTTCATCGGTCTGGCTTTCTTGGTGGCCGCGATGGGCAAATCGGCGCAGTTTCCGGTGGGCGGATGGTTGCCGCGCGCGATGGAAGGGCCAACAGCGTCGAGCGCAGTCTTTTACGGTGGTTTGTCGGTACACATGGGCATCTACCTGCTCATTCGAGCGGAGCCGCTTCTGCAACAGTCGGTTTTGCTGCAAGCGGCGGTGGTGGTTGTGGGTGGGACAACGGCGGTGATGGCGGGGCTTTCAGGACAGGTATGCGCGGACGCGAAAACGAATCTGGCCTACGCGACGATCAGCCAAGTCGGGCTCATGTTTGTTGAAGTCGGTTTGGGATTTCCCAAGCTGGCCCTTTTGCACTTGGTCACACATTCTGTGCTGAGGTACTACCAATTTCTGCGCACGCCCTCGACGCTTCAGGATGCACTCCTGCGTCGGCAAGCGGGAATCGCTCCTGAGCTTGAGTCGCGGACGTTTTTGGGCAGCGGTTTCTTGTATCGGCTGGCGATTGAGCGTTTTGCGGTGGATTCGTCGCTGGACCGGTGGATCGCTCGGCCTGTGTTGTCTTTGGCGAAAACAATCGAGGCTTACGAGACGCGGTTGGGGGCGTTTCTTTCTGGCTCGCAGGGGTCCCAAGACGACAACCAGGAGCAGACGCGATGAACGCGAACCTTGTGCTGTTTTCCTCGATTTGGGTGTTGCCGCTATTGATGTCTCTGGTGTTGGGCGTGGTCCGTTCCGAAAAGGTGGCGCGCGGTTTGGCGGTTGCAACAGCGGCGACGGTACTGTTTTTGTCGTCGTGGGCGCTGGCGAAGGACGTTGTGACGCATACGTTTTCTCGCACGGAAGCGATGTGGGCACCAACGTTGCTCGGGATTCGGTATCACTTGGGCATCGATGGTCTGAGCGCGGTGGTTTTGCCCGTCGCAGCGGTGGTGGTTCTGGCTGTGCTGTGTGCTTCGCCGCGCAAAGTGCTCACAAACTCGCTGTGCCGACAGATTTTGCTGACGGAGAGCCTGCTTCTGGGCGTGCTGTTGTCGCTGGATTTGAGCATCCTGACGCTGTTCTGGATTACGTCGCTGTGGCCGCTTTTTCGGGAGTTGCGAAAGCGAAAAGAATACGGTGCGGCGCGCATGATGGGGCTCATGGGAGGGCTCAGTTCGCTGCCGATGGTGATTTTGCTGGTGCTGTTGTGGGTGCAAAAAGCGAAAACCGGTGCTGCGTCAGAAACTCCGTTCGATTTGGCGGCGCTTGCGCAAAGACAGCTTGCCGATCCTTTGCCGGATGTGCTGGGAGGGCTCGTGATCGCCGGGGCGCTGATTCGGATGGGGAGTTTTCCGTTTCATTTGTGGTTTCTGTCTTTGTCCGAACGTGCTCCGACGCCGCTCACGCTGACGGCGTTTGCGACGCCGCTGGGTCTGTTTGTGATGACGCGGATTCCGATGCCGCTGTTTCCCGGTTTGTTTGTGCGAGCGGTGCCGCTTTTGCTGTGGCTGGGGCTGATTTCCGCGACGTATGGGGCGGCGCTGGCGCTGGTTCAAACGGACCTGCGGCGGTTGCTTGGGTACTTCTGGATGAGCCAACAAGGTTTTCTGTTGGCGGGAATCGCGGCGTTGAATGCGCCGGGGGTCAGCGGTGCGCTGATTCACGCGCTGGGCACGGTGGTGGTTCGTACGGGTCTTGCGCTGTTGATTGGGTCGATTCTTTTGCGCGCGGGCACGACGGACATGCGGAGACTTGGCGGACTGGTTCGGACTGCACCGCAAATGGCGGCGGGCTTTTTGCTGTTGTCGGTGGCGGCGGTCGGAGCACCTGCCACGCTCGGTTTTGTGTCGGAGGACTTGTTGACGCAGGGTTTGCTCGAACATCACGAAATTGCGGCGCTTGTGGTGCTTCTGACGACGGCGCTCAACGGAATCGTGTTGTTTCAGGCGTTTTCGCGCGTGTTTTTGGGTGAGGCCGTGGCGACATTTTCCCGTCCGCACGCTTTTTTGGATTTGTTGCCCCGCGAGCGTTTTGTGGCGGTCGCGCTGTTCGGAATGTTGCTGGTCGGAGGCCTTGTGCCCGCACCTCTTTTGGCTGTGCGGACCTCTGTCGTGGAAGCACTGCATGCGATAGACAAGGAAAAATCCCCGATCGACAACCTGCATGGAACGCCGGCGCATTCTGACTCGCGATCGTCGGATGTTGACCATGATCAAGTGAAACAACGTGCCGCAGCTTCGACCCATACAGGTCATTCCTAACAAGTTGCTGTGCAACGCTCTTGCTTCTTGGTCGCACTACGGGTTACTACTACCTTTGGCTGCCGGTCCGTCGGCAATCGGTCGATGAGTTTGCTGGTGGCCTTTGAAAAACCAATCCAATTGGAGCCACGACCCTGAGACCAGATAGCCGCCCTTCTCCCGCTGAACAGTATCGAGTCAACCACCGCATCCGCATTCCCCGCGTCCGAGTGATCGGCAGCGACGGACAACAGATCGGCATACTAGAGACACCCGACGCGCTTCGCCAAGCCCGCGAGGAGGGTCTCGATTTGGTCGAGATTTCGCCCAAAGCCGTGCCGCCCGTCTGCAAGATCATGGATTACGGGCGTTTCAAGTACGAAACGGCCAAAAAGGAACGCGAGGAGCGGCAAAAACGAACCGTGATTGAAGTCAAGGAGATGAAGTTTCGCCCCAAGACCGACGGTCACGATTTCGACTTTAAGGTGAAACACATCCGCGAGTTTCTCTCGGAGGGAAACAAAGCGAAGCTGGTGATCCAGTTCCGAGGCCGCGAGATTGTTCACCCGGAAGTCGGACAAAACGTGCTCCGCCGGGTTGTTGAAGCGTGCCAAGACATCGGCGCAGTGGAACAGCCCGCGATGATGGAAGGGCGACGAATGCTGATGATCATCGGCCCCAAACCGTCGAACGTGGTGAAGCCAAAAGTGACGACGACTGCGCCTGCGGGACCTGGGCCAGTCTCTGCGCCTGTGGTTCCCGTCATGGCGTCTCCGCCAAAAGACGAGCGGTAACGAGCGGTTTTTCAGGCCTCAAACAAACGAGTTGTTCAAAACTTCTCCGAGCCCGCCGCCTCCTGGAACGATGTACTGGTGGTCGGTGAGGCCGCGCTCTCGTTCCCACAGCGTTCCAGGCACCGTTTCCAGCACTTCTGGGTCAGACAGGCCGCGATCGAGCCGCAGAGCATACACAATGACCTCGGGATGGTTCTGCGTGACGTGGCGCAGATACTCGGGCGTCACGATGAGGTGTACCGCGATGACCTTGTTGGGCCGGCCCGTCACTTCCTGTTCGTAGTGGCGTAGCACGCGGCTCACGGTCGATCCCGTGGCACCCATCGGGTCGGGAATGAGCATCATCGCGTTTTCGACGGGCCCGCCGACTTTGGAAGCGTAAAGACCGGCCCCCGTGACTTGCCCCGCAGAATCAAGGGTTCGTCCAAGCGCCAAATGATCCTGCCGCACGCCCGCAGGAGACAGCACTTGGTTCAAAAAATCGTAGCTGACCTGCGATGGCAAAAGTCCCGCGCGAGCCAGTGCAACGACCACTGCTTTGGTGTCTTGCGCGATGACCTCACCGTCGTAAATGCCTTCTTTGACGTATTGAATCATGCGAGTGGGAATGCTCGCGACCTGCCGAGGAAATTCGGCGGCGACGACTTCATGCACGAGCATGCGATATAGCTCGACGATGAGACGGCTGACTTCTGGCTGCACCACATCGCAGTGGCAAAGCTTGGCCAAAAGTGAAAGTGCCAACGGGTCGCGCAAGATGTGTACCGACGAGCCGTAGCGATGATCGAACTCACAAGGACGATAGTGGACGGATTGGTATTGACGATCGGCTGTCATGGCGGCGCGGAGCCTAGCCGGAACGTGGTGCAAAGCGCAATCTGGTCGCGCAAGTTTCTGTTCACCGACGGTAAATATCGGATTTTCTCGAAACTGAAACCCGGAGTTTTTGGTTCGGAAAAACTTGCCGTATGTTCTGCGAGTGGACGACAAACGAACCTTGAGCTTTGCGAAGAGTCTTTTTCTTGGAGACCTGCGGGAAGACTTGATTTTTCCCTTTCCCGAACTTGCTGACGCTGAACAACGGAAGCTTGCGCAGCTCCTTCAACAGGTGCGGGATTTTGGACGCGACCACATCGATGCGCGTGCAATCGATGTAGAACAGCGCATTCCGCTCGAAGTCATTTCTGGGTTGGCCAAGCTCGGCGTGTTCGGTCTTCACGTTCCGTCACAATACGGCGGGCTGGGTCTGTCGCTGTCTGCCACGAGTCGATTGATTGATTTGCTCGGTTCGTTCGATGGGTCGGTGGCGATGCTCGTGGTCGCGCATGTGGGTTTTGCGGCGCAAGCGATTCTGCGGTTTGGCACGCACGAACAAAAAATGCGCTATCTGCCCGACCTGTGTTCTGGAAAGAGCCTCGGGGCTTTTGCGATGACCGAACCTTTGGCTGGGAGCGACGCTGGATCGAGTCGCACTCGAGCAGAACCGTGCCCGGGCGGTTTTCGGCTGACCGGGACCAAAACGTGGGTGCAAAACGGTCTTTTGTGCGACCTGTTTGTCGTTTTCGCGCAAACAACCGTACACCGCGATGGAAACGACGTGGATCGGATTACAGGTTTTTTGGTCGAAAAAGGCCCAGGTGTGATCGTCGGAACAGACGAACGAAAACTCGGTTTGCGGGGAAGTTCAACGCCCGCGATCTACCTCGAGGATGTTTTTGTTCCGTCAAATCGGGTGCTGGGAACGATCGGAGGCGGCTTCAAGGTTGCGATGGAAACCCGCCAGCAAGGCCGCCTGCTGATGACTTCAGCATTTGTGGGCGCGACGAGAGAAATGTTGCGTCACCAAGTCCAGCAAGTCACGTCTCGTCGGCAATTTGGTCGCGTGATCGGAACGCTCGGCATGGTGAAGGACCAAGTGGCGGAAACGGCTGTCCGGTTGTTTGCGAGCGAATCGGCGGTGCATTTGACGACGGGTCTTTACGATTTGGCTGAGCGGCGCAAAGACCTTGCGCTCGATGGGTCGCTCGAAGCCGCGATGTGCAAAGTACTGACGGCTGAGACTGCACACTTCGCTGCGGTGTCCACGATGCGTCTGTCTGGCGCGCAAGGCCTGTTGCAAACCCTGCCCCACGAGCGTTTTTTGCGCGAAAGCCAAGTCTATTTGGTGTTCCCAGGCACACATGAGGTGCTGCGCGCCTACATCGCGCTTTTGGGCATGCAACAGCCCGGCGAACAAGTCGCGCGGCTGTCCAATGTCCTCAAGCGGCCGCTGCGTGGATACGGTTTGGTGGTCGATTCGCTCATCGAAAAAGTGCGAACGGCGGCTTACGGACGCGCGATGCTGTCGCGACACCATCCACAGCTCAAACGTGAAGCCGTGCTGATCGAAGACGCGACGGACGCTTTCGCCAAAGAGGTGGATCGCGTGGTGCGCCGTCACGGACAACTTTTGCCCGAAATGCAATACGTGCAAAAACGTGTCTCCGACGTGGCGATGGACCTTTTTGCGATGTGTGCTTGCGTATCTCGTACTTCGTCGATGTTGACGGCCCGAGACGAACAACACGCCAAGCGGGCCTACAGCGAGGCAGCGGGAAAATTGGACAGCGGCGAACGGCAACTTCGGCTTTGTGCGGCGTTTTGCGGCAAAGCGGCCTCGCGCATTGCCGAGACGCTCAGGCGGTTTGGCCAAAACGACGACGAGCTCATGAAAACCATCGCCGATGACTGCTACCTGGAACGTCCGCAGGGTCCAGGCCATCCTGTCTCGATGCCCCCGATTTGACGCGCTGTGTTTTGCCCAAAAACCTCACAACACGCCCGAAAAACGGCATAAAAGCCTCCGGTTTTCGCTGGGCAGGCTGCGCGAAGAACACGCGGCCTGAAACCGCCGTTTCCGGTTAACATGAAAGGGAGTTTCTCTTGACCACGCACGCCCAACACCTTGCTGCCAATGAACTTTCCGCCGCGACCGGGCACCATTTGACGGATCGGTTGCCTTTGCCGGTGGTCAAACTCAAACCGCGCGCTCAACTGCCGGAATACAAAAGTGCCGAGGCTGCTGGAATGGATCTTTCGGCGTGCCTCGACGAGGGTGAGGTGATCACGCTCGGTTCTCTCGACCGCCGGTTGGTACCGACGGGGCTTGCGTTGGCAATACCGGTTGGTTTCGAGGGTCAAGTACGGCCTCGCTCGGGCTGGGCGCTGAAGGAAGGCGTCACGCTGCTCAACAGCCCCGGAACGATCGACAGCGATTATCGCGGCGAGGTGGGTGTCATCGTTGTGAACCTTTCAACGCAGCCCGTACACATTCGCCACGGAGACCGGATCGCTCAGCTCGTGATTGCGCCCGTGTCGAGAGTCATGCCGGTGTCCGTCGAACAACTCGATGAGACGCAAAGAGGCGCGGGCGGTTTTGGCCACACGGGACGGAGGTGACCATGGCAGTTTCCCTGTTCCGTCGCGGCGACGTAATCGGCGAAAAGTATTACGTCCTCACCAAGAGCGGGGAGACCGCATTGTGGGTTGGTTTTTTGGCGTGCAGCGTCGAGACGCAAAAAGCCACCGCCGAGCGAGGCGAGGTTCCCGAACCCGACTTGCAGATCAAAATCGTTCGTCCCGAACTGCTCGATGCGCCTGGGGCACCGGAACGCCTGCTTCGGCATCTTCAGTCGAACAAAGAACTCTCGCATCCCTTTTTGTCACCTATCGTCGATGTCCTTCTGCTGCCCGAACACAACACCGTCGCAGTCGCCGAGGCCGCCCAAGTAGGACAAGGTGGGCAAGGTGTGCTTTTGGATCGCATGGCCGCTTTTCGCCAAAAAGAGGGCTTGCCGCTGTCCGATGTGTTGCAAATCGTCGATCAGCTCGCCGAGGCGCTGACTTTTTTGCACGAACAGGGGCGCTGTCATGGCGATGTGCGACTGGATTCCGTGCTTTTGAAAACGGATGGGATTCGGCTCTGCGACGTGGGCTTGGGAATGGGCCTGCCTCGGGAACCGTACCTTTTGCAGCTTGGCTCGGTGGGTCAGATGGAAGCTGTCGCGCCGGAAATCCACGCGGCCCGGCCCGCAGACATTCGCACCGATGTGTTTGGGTTGGCCAGGGTGATGCAGTCGCTTCTGGAACTTGGAGACAACTGGTCTCTGATTCAAGAAAACAACCCACCGCTCGTCGGTGTCTTGCATCGTGCCATGGCGTCCGACCCTGCACTACGGCCCGCATCGATTGCCGCACTCGTTGGAGAGATGGAAAAAACGCTCCATTCTGATGTAGGTGCTTCGACGCCCGCGCAAACTGAACCCATCGAGTCGCAACCGTCGCCCGCTGCGAAAAGCCCCGCCAATAGCGGGATATCCTCGTCTGAATCCGCGTCGGTCGTTTCTTCCCGCTCGTCCATCGTTCCGGAATACCCGCCAGGTTCTGTGCTGGTCACTTGGCGCGCTTTTTTTGCAACGGTGTTCCTTGCCGCTGTGGTTGGGGCGCTTTTTGCCGTCGCCGTGATGCTGTTGCGCCGGCCCAAATCGCTTGGACCCAGGCCCAATCCGGCAAGCTCTGATCAGCCCTTTTCCGTTTCATCGCCAAAGTAGGGAACATGCCGACAAACTGTCTTTGCGGCCTCGCATTTCTTTTCGCTTTTGTCAGCGCGTCGTGGGCACAAACTCCATTTGATCAAGAGGTCCAAGAGCGGAATCAGCGTTTTTCCAAAGAAGCCGGAACGCCGGGTTCTGTCGTCGCTGTGATTCCTTTGTTGGGTTTGTCCGATTTGTCGGAAAACGTGGTCGATCGCAAGACCTTGCAAGACCTGTCGAAACAGGCAAGCGGCGGCGTGGCGAAGTTGTCAGAGCTTGTACGCGCAGAGGCTCTTTGGCACGACCTGTCGCTGCGACATCAGTTGGCAGACAAGGCCAGTGTCGCAGACGGCCTGCAAAAACTCGGGCTTCTGACGGCTTTTTCCATCGTGGGGCCGTTTGACAACGACGGACAAAAAGGCCACTCGACCGCGTATCCGCCGGAAACTGAAACCACCGCGCCGAGTCCGTCGGCTCGTTATTCGGGAAAAAATCCGTCGCTGCCTCTGTCGTATCGGCTTGTGCCCTCGTCGGGGCTCAGTCGCGACGGAAGCGTTCCTCTTGATGCGTGGATGCGGCCCGAAACCGACGGAACGGCTTATGCAGTGACGTATGTGCGTTCGGAGCAGCGGCAAACCGTGGCTGTCCGCGTCGGTGCCAGCGGTGCAGTCAAAGTGTTCGTCAATCTCGGCGCGCCGACGATAGATGCGGATGTTTATCGCAAATTGCACTTGGACCAAGAGGCGAACCTGGCCACGCTTCTGCCGGGCTGGAATCGCATTTTGGTGAAAATTTCGTCGCACAACAGCCGGTGGGCATTCGTGTTGCGTTTTACGACGCCCGATGGAAAACCCCTTGTGGGTGTGACACATACGGCGGCACCTCCTGCGGAAAACTGGAAAATTCCCGTTGCTGTTCCAGCCATTGGGCAAAAACCGGCCACGCTTCTTTCGGCGCTGCGCGGACGACTGAAAAACGCCAAACCAAACACGCCCCAGGCTGCCGAGCGTGCGGCGCAGCTCACCGACTTGGGGCTGTATCTGCATCACGCCGAGCCTGGAAATCCCGAACAACACGAAGCCGAAACCGTGCTTGCAGAGGCGGTTGTGCTCGCACCGTCGCACCAAGGCTATCGAATCCTTGCGGAAGCGACGGATGACGACAACAAGAAGCGGCTGGCGCTCGAGGCGGGTTTGGCATTGCCCGGCGATGATCAGAAACAGTTGACCGAAAAAGCGCGCATGTGGGTCGAGGTAGGTCTCATGAACGAGCGGGCCAGCCGAATCGAGCAAGCCAATCAGGCTTTTTCCGAGGCTGCGCGGCTTGAACCCAAGCTCTACACGGCCACGCTGGGAATGGCTCGGCTTTTGCAGGCGCGCGGGATGCCGGGTTTGGCGGTCCAAAAACTCCGAGCACTGGCCGAAGGCGTGCCGTCGGTGGCGGCGTTGCGGGCCTACGCGGATGAACTGTCGAAGGTGGGTCGGGATCGCGAAGCACACGCGGTGTATCAAAACATTCTTCAAATCCAGCCCAGCGACGAAGAATCGTTTCGCTTTTTGATCGCGCGGAAAAGAGCCGCAGGTCAAGTCGAAGAGGCGCTCGAATTGCTCGGCAAGTGTGCGGCGTTGCGTCCCGATGCCCAATGGCCTGTGCGCGAGGCAATCGACCTTCTGGAGGGAGCGGGTCAACTGGAAGCGGCGTTGCAAAAAGTCCTTGCGGCTGCGCCTCAGTTCGTCGGAGATGCGGAGTGGCTCGAACGGCGGGGGCGGCTTTTGCTCAAACTGAAACGAACCGAGTTGGCGGTCGCGTCGTTCCGTCGGTCCCTCGAACTCAAACCGCAAAATCCGTCGCTGCGAGAGTATTTGCAAGCAATCGATCCTGCCGCGCGCTCGGCAGAGGATTTGCAACGCAAGTTTCAGCAGGATCTCGACGCGCTGCTGAAAAAACCGCGTCCAAAACCGACCGTCGGAGACAGTGCGCGCGTGCTGTTTGACCAAAAGGTCGTTCGGATTCACAGCAATGGTCTGTCCGAGGAATACAACCAGCGCGTCGTCGAGATTCTGGATGACGCGGGTGCGCGCGAGTACGACGAGGTAGGCGTCACGTTTACTCCGGACACGCAGTCGGTGCAGTTCAAGACGGCCAAAGTCATCAAACCCAACGGCGATGTCGTCGAGAGCGTGTCTCAAAGCGAAACGAATGCGTCGGAGCCTTGGTACGGCTTGTATTACGACTTGCACGCGGTGTCGGTGCGTTTTGATGGGTTGCGGCCCGGCGACGTGGTGGTCGTCGAGCACACCCGTTCGGACGTGGGCCGGCGGAATTTGTTTTCGGATTACTTCGGCGACGTGACGTATTTGCAAGAGAGCATTCCGGTGCTGGAAGCGCGGTATGTCCTGACGCTGCCCGAGGAGGATTTGAAGCGGAGGCCGCTTTATTTTAACAAGCCTCACCTGTTGGAAGGCGCAACGCTGACACGCACCGACGAGGTGGTCGGACAAGAACACATCATTCGTTTTGTCGCGCAGAACCTTCCGAAAATCCACGACGAGGCCGGGCGTCCGGGATACGCGGAACTGTCGGCGTACATCCATGTTTCGACGTACAAAACATGGGACGACGTGGCGACTTGGTACAAGGGGCTCGTCGCTGAATCGCTTGTGGCATCTCCCGAAGTGACCAAGGCTGCGCAGGTTGTCATCGCCAAAATTCCAGCGTCAGACGAACTCGGTCGCATCCGCGCCTTGTACAACGAGGTCGTGCGGCGCACGCGATACGTCGGCCTCGAGTTCGGAATACATGGGTACAAACCCTACAAAGTCGCACAGGTGTGGGAACGGAAGTTTGGCGATTGCAAAGACAAGGCGGCGCTTCTGCATGTGATGCTGAAAGAAGTGGGCATCGAAAGTTCGATGGTGCTCGCGCGAACGACGAAAGGCGGGAACATCGACGCTGAGCCGGCTTCCTTGTCGGTGTTCGACCACGCGATTGTGTTCGTGCCCAAGTACAACTTGTATCTCGACGGCACCGCCGAATTTTCGGGCTCGATGGAACTGCCGAGCATGGATCAGGACACGATCGTGCTGGTGGTGAGCGATCCGAGGCCGCCGTATCTGGGCAAAGGTCATCTGGCACGCACACCTGTCCTGCCGTCGTCGCAGAGCGTGACGAAGCGCGTTTTGTCGGTGCTGCTCGACGAATCAGGCAAAGCCAAAGTGAGCGAGCAGCTTTCAGTCTCGGGCCAAAACGCGAGCCGCATGCGAGACCAATTTCAAAATCCGTCGTCGCAAAAAGAACGGCATGAAAAAGCGTGGAACGAGACGTTTCCCGGCGCGCAAGTTCGAGAGATCGAGATCCCGGATGTGCTGAATTTGGAAAAAGCTGTGACGGTGCGGGCCGAGCTTTCGGTGCCAAAGTGGGGTCGGCCTCCGAGTGGAAGTGCGCAAAAGGCGCTGGCGCTGTTGCCACTGGGGCGCGAACCGGACTTGCTGCGCAGCTATGCGCGTTTGTCGCATCGGCAATACGATCTGATTTTGGGTTTTGCGTGGGTCAGCCAAGAGGAAATTACCGTGCATTTGCCGCCGCGTTTTGCGGTCCAGCGATTGCCCGCCTCGTCGGAATTGGAATCGCCGTTTGGTCGCTTCAGCCTTCGGTTTGAACAACGGCCTGGCAAAAACGGGATCGATGTCATCGTAAAAAGCGAGCTGCGCATCGACCGGCATCGCCTTTCTGCGATGGACTACCCGTCGTTCCGTACGTTTTTGTCGGGCGTCGATCGCGCGCTGGCGCAAGAACTCTTGGTGGGCCGTGAGTAAACAAAACCAACTGTTTTTTCTTCTGTTGCTGGGTCTGGGCTGCGCCAAGGTCTCGTCGGGGACGGGCTCTTTTGAAAAGAGTCCGCCATTGGAAGCGCAGGTCGCTGAGCTTTCCAAAACCATCGAACACACGCCGAATCCCACACCAGAGCAGGTGTCCGAATTGGGTCTTTTGCTGCTGGTTTCGGGTCAAGGACAACCGGCGCAAAAACGGCTCGACGCAGCCGTTTCGCAAGGCCAGACGGACAGTTTGACGATGCTGGGGGCGGCGCTCGCGGCGCAGGAAGCGGGGGCGGTCGGCCTTTCGCACGAGCGGCTGCTTGCGTTTTTGGAGCAAGCGGTAAAGCGCGAGCCGACCGATCCGTGGTCGCCAGCGGTGGCCGAGCTGGCCACGCACAGGCTGCTTGCTCAGGGGCCGCTGGGCTTGGGTGCTGCCGAGGACAAACTCAGGCAAAAGCGGCTTGCGCAACTGTGGGAAAAACGCGCGCAACTGCCGTTGGAAGCGCAACAATTTTTGGGTGCGCTTTTGGGCCAATCGCTGCGGCTTTCGGGAGAGGAAAGCGCGGCGCGAAAAGTGGACGTGGAACGGGGGTGTCCGCCCACACTGTATGTCAGCGGCCCACACGGTCATTTTCCGCAACTGGATGTGCGGACGCCGTGGCCAAGTGACAAACCTGCAGCCGATCCGTCGTTGGCCTCGTACAAGGTGCGGTCGGGCCTGGGTTGTAGCTTGCAAGTGCAAGGGCTGCCGAGTCGGCCCGGTGTCTTTTCGGTCCACACGTTTTTCCGCGTGAGCGACGAGAGGCCTGTGCCGCTGACGGTCGAAACGGGAGGTACGCCGTGGGCGCTTCATGTAGACGGTGAACGCACATTCCATGACACTGCGCCCGTGAGTCGGCGGTATTTTTCGCTGCGGCTGTCTCCTGGTTGGCACACGGTCAGCGTGAAACTGGGCGTTGCGGGTTCAAACCATGTGCAGGTGGCGCTGCCGGGCGTCTCGTTTTACGAAGGAGAGCCCCGACAAGCGCCGCGGCCTGCTCCGGGGTCGGTTTCCCTGGAAGAACGCAAGCTCGCGCCTTTGCCGGTCGCGCAGACCCGCGTCCAGGGTGCGTTGCGTGCATTGCTCGGAATGCAGCAGGCGTATTTTTCCGGTGACACCGATGAAGGCTTGGCACTGGCTGAGGCGCATGTTTCGGAAACACCGCGTTTTTCGGCGCTGCGCACGGTGTATGCAAACCTGCTCTTGGCGGACCCGAACCGCCCGGATCGTTTGGCTCGAGACCGAGCGCGTTCGCAGCTCAAAGTGGCGCTTTTGCACAATCCGAACCTTCTGACGGCTCGGCTGGCGTATGCGCGGTTGCTGTTGCAAGACGAAAAGGCCGCGCTCGCACAGGAAGTCTTGGATGCGAATCCCCAAGAAGTCGCCCCGATTTGGCAGACCGAACTTTTGCGTCACCGCATTTTGAAAGCGCGCGGTTTTTTGGTCGAGGCACGGGCGGCGCTCGATGCGGCGCAAAAACTCGGTCCGTCGTCGTGCTCGCTTCTGGACCATGTGGCCGATTTCCGACGGGAAGAGCAGGACGATCGAGGGTATCTGCAAGCGGCGCAGGCGTTTTCGTCGTGCAATCCATACGCGGATCGCTTTGCCGAGTCGCTGCTCTCGGCGGGTCGTTTGGAAGAAGCGCAGGCGGAATTTGAGAGGCTGAGGGAGCTCGAACCCGAAAACCAGGCGGTGTTGCGGGGTCTTGTGCGCGTCCAGGTCGCTCGAAAGGCACTGGGTCCGGCGGTGGCGACATTGCTGAGACTGCGCGAGCTTGCCCCTGCCCGTTCGCAGCATTTCCTCGACTTGGCCAACTTGTTCGTCGAAAGAAACCAGCCGGAAAACGCGCTGCGAGAGCTCCAAACGGGGCTTTCTGAACTGCCCGATAGTCCAGAACTCGCGAAGGCGAACAAAGCGGTGACCCAAAAGGACGTGCTCGATCCCTATCGGCTCGACGGCAAAGATATCGTTCGCGCGTTCGAGGCACGACGAGGGGTGTATAGCGGCGAATCTGCGGTGCTGGTTCTGGATCGAACCGTGATGCGCGTTTTTCCGCGTGGTGAGCGCCTGAGCCTGACGCACAACATCATCCGGGTGCTGACCAAGGAAGGCATCGACCGCTACGGCGAAGTTCATATTCCTGACGGTGCCGAGGTACTGAAACTGAGAACCATCAAGGCCGATGGAACCATTCGCGAACCCGAGGAAATTCCTGAAAAAGACACGGTGTCCGCGCCGTCTTTGGAAGTCGGCGATTACGTCGAATACGAATACTTGGATCGCGACAGTTCTTCAGCGATCGCGCCGAATGGCTTTTTGGGGGAACGGTTTTATTTCGCGTCTGCAGATGCGCCGCTCGACCGCAGCGAGTATTTGCTCATCACGCCCAAAAACATGCCGTTGCAAATCGATTTGCGCGGGCCGCTCGATGAAAAAGGAAATCGGACTGTACCGACGGTAAACAAGCGTGAGGAAGGTGACCTTTCGCTGCTGTTTTGGCAACGCACACAGATTGCGCGCACGCAGCCCGAACAGCCGGTGGACCAAGGCCAAGTCGATGACTTTACGCCCTCGGTTCGGGTGGGTTCGGGTGTGATGCTGTCGGGCTATGTGAACCAGTTTCGCGAGCGTCGCTATCGGTCGTTGCGGCAAAACCATGAATTGAAAGAGCTGGCCCTCAAAGTTGGCGGTTCTCCCGATGCGTCGCCCGAGACGCCGAAAAGCCAGTTTGCGCGAGCGAAGGCGCTGGATGCCTGGGTTCGCAAGAACATTCATTCGGGCGGCAGTTTCGATGAACCCGCCAGCTCGATCCTGGCGCGGCGAGAAGGTCGGCGAGAGGTGCTGCTGCTTGCGCTTTTGGCTACTGCGGGCATTCCGGCGGAAACGTGGCTTGTTCGGCCCGAAAACAACCCCAAGCTCGAAGGTCCCCTGCCCGATGTGCTCGCGTATTCCGAACCGCTCATCGCCGTCGCGCCCGATGAACAAGGCCAGCCCCTCTTTTTCATCGATCCGGTGTATCGCCACAGTCCGACCGGTCTCATCAGGCCGCTTTTGCGTGGGGCGCAGGCGTTGCGCGTAAAAAACGATCCATCGCTGCCCAAAATCGATGCTGTGCAGCAAGTCACGGTCCCCCTTTCGCCCACAGGAGGCGTGCCGCCCCGGTTGCTTTCAGCACTGTCCTCGGGAACGCCCGGCCAGTCGCTTTTGCCGATGCTGTCGGACCGCCGGAAAGTCGAGTTTTTTGCCGAGCTTGAGGCGACAGGTGCCGCCCAGGTCCGGGTTCGCGAAAGCCTGACCGGCGTGTTGGCCAGCGAATGGCGTGATCAGGTCGAACACGTTGCCGAGGACAAATTGCGAAAAATGCTCGAACAACGCGCGCTCGGTTTCTATTTTCCGGGCGCAAGCCTGGCGTCGCTCAACTACGGGCCGCTCGACCGCGAAGATGACGAATTGGTGATCGAGTACCGCTTCAGCGTGCCTCAGCTTGCGCGACAGAGGGTGTCCCAAAGTGGGCAAAAGGAACTCGTGTTGCCCGTTCCGTATCCGCTTTTGCTGGGTCGGCGCTATGTCACCGTGCCCCAACGAAAGCTCCCTTTGCTCATCGGGTACGTGACCCCGAGCACGCTCGAAGCCCACATCGCGTTGCCCAAGGGTGCGCGGGTCGTGCAGCTTGCGGAACCTGTGGAATTGCAAGGGTTTGGTCGTTACAACCGCAGTGCCCGAGCAGAAACGGACAAAGTTACGTTGCGCGTCCAAACCGAGCTTTTGCGGAAAAGAATCCTGCCCGACCAATACCCCGCGTTCGTCGAATTTGCCGCCCGCACCGACGTGGCCGAAGAAGCCTTCGCCCTCATCGCCGTCCCCTAATTCATCAGGAACATCCAAGGTCCTGATCGCACTCTGTTTGGATTGGGAATGGACTAAAAGCGATAGCCGAGGCCGACCCACACATTCGGCCCGACCGTGACAGTGTTCTGGCTGTGTTCATCCGGTCGCACGGAGGTCAAATCGATTCCGATGGTTCCCACCAAGAACAGAGCTCGGTCGCCCTCCCACTTGACGAGATCAATGCTCATTTCCGCCCCAAGTCCCGATAGAAGTGCGAACCCCCACATGTCCCGCGTCGCGTACCGAATCAACATCGCACGCACAAACGGAGGGACCGTCAGATCGACGCCCAGACGTACCCGCGAACCGATGGGAAACAACAGTCCCAAAGCAAGCGATGGTTTGAACAACGGCAGACCAGATAGCGTACTTCCCCCCTCGATCCGCAGCCGCACCGTGATGTCCATCCACCGTGTCAGGACACCTGCCCGCATTTCGACGCCACCGGATAGAAAAGGGGTCTCAAACAGGTATTGAAATGATCCGCCTCCCACTACCGCCAGCGACCGCTTGGATCGGCCCGATTGCACGGAAGGTTGTGGTACCGGAGGAGCTTCAGAATGAGGGGCAACAGACACCCCCGAAGTTGTCATTCCTGTTGTCGTTTCGGTTGTAGTAGCGGCTCCTGTGGCTGGCTGTGACACATCACCTGACGGTGCAGGAGCACCACTCTGTCCGTAGACGTTCTGGGACGACAAAAGGACTGGAAACATCACCGTACACAACAGGCGAATTATGGACATTGCAGCCTCCCGAGTGCTTGACAGGCTTCCCGGTCAACCGCGTAACAGGTTCCCCCATCGGCTGCGCAAGTGAGCACGCCCCCTTCGCACGTGCTGCCCGATGGAAAACTCCATTCCACCACATCACAAATTCCTGCTTGCCGAACTTCCTCGCAACTGCGTTCGCGGATGCAATGGGCAATGGCAGGCGAAAAGCTGGGATACTTGTGCTCGCAACCGCTTTCGTAGCAGTTGATGGCGGCGTGTGTCGGGCAGCAGCTGTAGATCTTTGCTGCGGCGTCTTCGCACAAGAACGTCGAGGTTGTGATGTTGCTACACGAGTGGCCGAGGCAGAGGCCCAGAGCCAAAGCAGCGATGACCGCTCTTCGTAGCTTCCGATGACCAGATTCAACGCCAAAAAGCAGCATGTACAAGATGTATCACATCCCGAAAAAACGGAGTCATGAGGAAAGCTCCGATGTTCCAGCCCAACATCCTGTGCTGGGCCGTGCTGGTCAGGGATTGGGTACACCTTCTCATTGACCTGTTTGGGTACACCTTCTCATTGACCTGTGATGATTCCGCCTCTTAGATAGGGGCAATGCAACCCAAAGGCATCAAAGTCAGCGAACTTGCGCGCCGGTCAGGAGTCTCGGTCGCGACCGTTCACTTCTACATTCGAGAAGGTTTGCTTCCGCGCCCCACCTGCAAAACTTCTCGAAACATGGCGTATTACGATGAATCGCTTGTCGAACGAATCCGGTTCATCCGGCGTTTGCAAGAACAGAGACACCTACCGCTCAAAGTCATCCACTCTCTGCTGTCGGGCGAAGGTTCGGGGGATGAAGCTCTGTATCCAAGTCTGATGCAGCTTGAAACACTTGCGTTGCCGTCGATGGATCGCGAAATCCGGGGTGAAACGCTCACGAGATCTGCGCTCCTGTCTCAAACAGGAATTGAACCGGACGACCTGACAGATTTGATCAAAATGGGAATCCTGACCCCCATAACAGAGGGAACGACTGAAGCAGTAGCAGGCGCAAAGGAGTCCTTTTCTCCTGTGGATGTCGCGATTGTGGAAACGATTGCGCACGCTCGGAAAATGGGGTTTTCGCGCAACCTGTTTCCAGCGAGTGACCTCGCGCTTTACCAACACGCTTTGTCACGTCTTCTCGGAGAGGAGGTCCCCCTTTTGGCCAAGCGGTTGCGTGGTTCCACGTTGTCTGTAAATCCCGAAAAAATGCTCCATGCTGCGATCTATTTGATGGGTCAACTCCTGCTTCAGCTTAGGCGAAAGTTGATCCTGGATTTGGTTGCAGAACTGTCCGTCCGTTCGCGCGGATAGCGTCTACGAAGCCACCGCAGTTCCAACGCCAGCCATCCATTCTCCCAACTGTTCTCGAGACACGGGCCGTTCTGGATCGTTTTCAATGTGCGTCACAAGTTCGCCGCGATACATCACATACAACTCGTCCGCCAACGCTTGTAGTTCCGACAATTCCGAAGACACGAGCAGAATCGCGCAGCCTTTGTCGCGCGCGGCGAGAAGCGCCTCAGAAATCGCCTCAATGGCGCCCAAATCCACACCCCGCGTAGGTTGTGCCGCCAACAACACTTTCGGAACAGAGTCCCCCATGTTCAACGCACGCGCGAGCAACAATTTTTGTTGATTTCCGCCGGACAAAGACTGCGCCACCGCTTCAGGTTGCGCGGGTCGTACGTCCGCATCTTCCAGGACCTTTTCCGCCTGTCTATGAAGTTTTTGTGCATCCAAAAACATCCCAAACGGCCCCTTGCAGAATCGTTCTTCGTGTCCGAGCAGCAGGTTTTCCGCCAGCGTTCCCAAAAGGACCAAACCATGTTTGTGTCGGTCTTCCGGTACGAGCGCAAGACCAAGCTTGAGGCGCGCATCCGTCGGTGCCGTTGTCACATCCCGCGACCCAAGACAGATCGTTCCAGACTTGCAAGGAAGAAGCCCCGCAATCGCTTCGATCAGCTCCCGTTGACCGTTCCCCAACACGCCCGCGATGCCCACGATCCGAAAGGGGGCCACATTCAGAGACACCCCCCTCACCCATGTCACCCCATCCCGTTCGACGCAAAGATTCCGTATCGAAAGTGCTGGGGGAACTGCGGCGGACCCAGGCGCCTGTGTCCCTCCGTTCCATTGTCCCGTCACAGAATGAGTGCGCACGACTGGTTTCAAGGCGCGACCCACCATGGCGTGCGCCATCTTGGACACCGAAAAATCACGCTGCTCTAGTTCTGTCACGACTCGACCCCCACGCATGACCACGGCGCGATCTGCGGTGTGCAACACCTCATCCAGTTTGTGGGTCACAAGCACCATCGCCCGCGCGATTCCGTCGTTTTGTGCAAGCAAACCGCGCAGCGAAGCCAGCAACCGTTCCGCCTCTTTCGGTGTCAACACAGCCGTCGGTTCGTCCAGCAAAAGCACCCTCGCCCCCCGATACAGTGCTTTCAGAATTTCGACCCTTTGTGCCTCTCCCACCGATAGTTTTTCCACCACTCGAGTCGGGTCCACCGAAAGACCATGCTTTTCCGCCAGCGCGGCCACTTCCTCATTGGCTTTCTTTTTTTTAAGCCACACGCCAAACCGCGTCGGTTCCTTTCCCAGCACGATGTTCTCTGCCACCGTCAGCGTCGGCACGAGCAAGAAATGCTGATGAATCAGCCCAATTCCCGCTGCGATGGCCCGTTCTGGCGACGGAACGACTTGCTGCCCACCATAAAATACGTTTCCCGAGGCCAGCGGACACAGCCCATACAGCGCGTGCAGCAGCGTGGACTTTCCCGCCCCATTTTCGCCGAGCAGCGCGACCACCTCGCCTGGCGGAATCGCCAACGACACTCGATCATTTGCAAGCTTTTGTCCGTAGGCCACGGAAACAGAATCCGCCAAAACCAGCGGTGTAGACGCGCTCATGCGCAATACAGAACAACTTTTCCAAAACCCTGCAAGAAGAACGCTAGATGAAGGCTGTTCAAACAGGGTCGCTGGTCTGTTTGAAGAGGATGAAGGCTGTTCAAACAGGGTCGCTGGTCTGTTTGAAGAGGATGAAGGCTGTTCAAACAGGGTCGCTAGTCGATCGGAAGAGGATGAAGGCTCTAAAAAACGGTGTCGCTGGTCTGTTTGAAGAGGATGAAGGCTCTAAAAAACGGTGTCGCTGGTCTGTTTGAAGAGGATGAA
>DAOLIT010000017.1:40991-41096 GCA_035328405.1 Pseudomonadota bacterium
GGCTCTAAAAACAGGTGTGTAGGGTCGAAAAAAGACCGCGCGTGGGTTTCAAACAGGTGTGTAGGGTCGAAAAAAGACCGCGCGTGGGTTTCAAACAGGTGTGTA
>DAOLIT010000017.1:41196-78935 GCA_035328405.1 Pseudomonadota bacterium
GGGTCGAAAAAAGACCGCGCGTGGGTTTCAAACAGGTGTGGAGGGTCGAAAAAAGACCGCGCGTGGGTTTCAAACAGGTGTGGAGGGTCGGCTAACGAAGGGGGTGGCGGTGTGTTTCCTGCCGATTTGCAGGGGTGGGACAGGACAGCTTTTGAGGAGGCGAGGGGTTTGGTTAGGGGGTTTTGGCTTTGCGGGCGGCGAAGCGGGTGCGGAGAAGCTTTGCGGCACCGGGTTTGTCCTTTTGGGGGACTCGGGAGACGGCGAGGGCACCCTCGGGCACGTCGTGGGTCACGGTGGTGCCTGCGGCGATGATGGCGTCCTTGCCGACGCGGACAGGGGCGACAAGTTGGGTGTCTGAGCCGATGAAGACGCCGTCCTCGATGAGGGTGGGGTGTTTGGCAAAGCCGTCGTAGTTGCAGGTGATGGTGCCGCAGCCGATGTTGACGTTGGCACCAATCTGGGCGTCGCCAAGGTAGGTGAGGTGGTTGGCCTTGCTGCCCTGGCCGAGGTGGGTCTTTTTGAGTTCGACGAAGTTGCCGACGTGGGCGTCTTCGGACAGAACACTGCCGGGGCGCAAATGGGAAAAGGGGCCCAGGTGGCAGCGAGACCCGATGTGGCTGTCTTTGGCCACGGTGTAAGGGCGGATGTGGGTGCCAGCTTGGACAAGGACGTTTTCGAGGACGCAGCCCTGCTCTAGGACGCAGCCGGGGCCGATGCGGGTCTGGCCGCGCAGACAAACGCCGCCCCACAGCTCGGTGTCGGGGCCGATCTCGACGGTGACATCGACGTGGGTGGTGGCGGGATCGACAAAAGTGACGCCGGCGAGCATGTGGGCGCGGTTTGTGCGGGCGCGGAGCTTGTCGCACGCTTGGGCCAAGTCGGCGCGATCGTTTACGCCAAAGACTTCGTCGGGGGCAGCGGTCACGGCGGTGATGGTTTCGCCCTGGTTTCTGGCAATTTCGAAAAGGTGCGTGAGGTAGAGCTCGCGGGTGGCCGGGCTTTGGGTGATGTGGCGGAGGGCGGACAAGAGAAACTGGGCGTCGCACAAGTACATGCCGGCGTTGACCTCGCACAGAGCGCGCTCGGCGGGGGTGGCGTCTTTGTGTTCGACGATGCGGTGGACGTGGCCGTCTTGGCGGACGATGCGTCCGTACCCGGTTGGATCGAGAAGGGTGGTGGTGAGGAGGCCGAGCTTGCCGGTCGTGGCGGACAACAGGCGCTGCAAGGTCTCGGTGGTCAAAAGGGGAGTGTCGCCGTACAGAATGAGGACTTTGCCGCCGCGTGCGGCGAGTTCGGGGAGCTTTTCAAGGCCGCAACGAACGGCGTCGGCAGTGCCTTTTTGCTCGGGCTGGAGGGCGAAACGCAGGTCGGTGAGGGCGTGGGGACTTGTTCGGACGGCGGCCTCGACGGCTTGGGCTTGATGGCCTACGACGATGGAAACGGCAGACACGGCCAACGGTGGAAGCGTGGAAAGGACGTGGTCGAGGAGGGTTCGCCCGCCCAACGGAAAAAGAACTTTGGGGCGGGAGGAACGCATGCGGGTGCCCTGGCCAGCAGCGAGGACGAGGGCGTAAAGAGGGGTGTTCATGGGCGAAAACCTGTCTTAGCGGGTGAGTTTTTTGTATTTGATGCGGTGCGGCTGATCGGCGTCTTTGCCTAGGCGGCGGCGGCGATCTTGTTCGTAGTCGCGGCAGTTGCCGGCAAACCAGACGACGCGGCTGTCGCCCTCGAAGGCGAGGATGTGGGTGGCGATGCGATCGAGGAACCAACGGTCGTGGCTGATGACGAGGGCGCACCCGGCAAAGTTGAGCAGGGCCTCTTCGAGGGCGCGGAGGGTATCTACATCGAGGTCGTTGGTCGGTTCGTCGAGGAGCAGGAGGTTGCCGCCCGTGCGGAGCATCTTGGCCAAATGGACGCGGTTGCGCTCGCCGCCGGAGAGGTCTTTGACGCGCTTTTGCTGGTCTTGGCCTTTGAAGCCGAATTGGCCGACGTAGGCGCGGCTTTGGACGCGGCGCTTGCCCATCTCGAAGGTTTCAATGCCGGACGAGATTTCCTCCCAAACGGTTTTGTCGCCGGACAGGGCGTCGCGGCTTTGATCGACGTAGGCAAACTGGACGGTTTCGCCGATGGTGAGGGTGCCCTTGTCAGGCTTTTCTTGGCCCACGAGCATGCGAAAAAGGGTGGTTTTGCCGGCTCCGTTGGGTCCGATGATGCCGACGATGCCGCCGCGCGGAAGGCGGAAGGACATGTCGTCGAACAAAAGGCGATCGCCGTAGGCTTTCTGAAGTCCCTCGGCGACGACCACGATGTCTCCCAAACGGGGCGCGGGCGGGATGGAGATTTCGGCGACCTCTTGGCGGGCCTCTTGGGACTGCTTGAGGAGCTCTTCGTATGCGGTGAGGCGGGCTTTGCTTTTGGCCTGGCGGGCCTTGGGAGCGGCGCGGACCCATTCGAGTTCGCGCTCGAGGGTTTTTTGGCGGGCTGATTCCTGCTTTTCTTCGACGGCGAGCCGTTTTTTCTTTTGCTCCAGCCAAGACGAATAGTTGCCTTGCCAGGGGATGCCTTGGCCGCGATCGAGTTCCAAAATCCAACCGGCCACGTTGTCGAGGAAGTATCGATCGTGGGTGATGGCGACGACAGTGCCGGGAAATTCGGCCAAATGACGTTCGAGCCAGAACACAGAATCGGAGTCGAGGTGGTTGGTCGGTTCGTCGAGGAGGAGCAGGTCCGGCTTTTCGAGGAGCACGCGACAAAGCGCGACGCGGCGACGCTCACCGCCGGACAAAACGGTCACGTCTTGGTCGGGCGGAGGCAGGCGGAGGGCGTCCATGGCGATCTCAAGCTGGCGTTCCACGTCCCACGCGCCTTGGGCCTCGATTTGGTCTTGGACGCGGCCATGTTCGGCGATGAGTTTGTCCATTTCGTCTTGCGGCAGGTCTTCGCCGAGGCGCATCGACAATTCCTCGTAATGCTTGAGGAGATCGAGCTGGTCTTTGACGGCGAGTGCGACGTTGCCGTAGACCGTTTTGTCAGGATCGAGCTTGGGTTCCTGTGGCAAATAACCGACGCGGATGCCATCGGCGGGGCGGGCCTCGCCCAAAAAGTCTTTCTCGACGCCGGCCATGATGCGCAACAGGGTGCTTTTGCCCGCGCCGTTTCCACCGATGACGCCGATTTTTGCGCCGGGCAGAAACGACAACCAAATGCCTTTGAGGATTTCTCGCGAAGGTGGCACGACCTTGCGCAGGTCCTGCATCGTGAAGATGTATTGAGCAGCCATGTTTCTCTCTTTGTTCAGGTTGAGCAGACGGAGCTTGGCGGCAGGCTCGGGTCCGGCTAGGGACGCAATAGCATTCCGCAAAGGGTGTAGGAAAGGATCTCGTGGCACACGCGATGAAGGGTGGCCTCATCGCTTGTACGGCGAACGATCCACTGCAAAGCGACTTCTTTGAGTCCACCAAGTGCAGCCTGGGACACAATTTCTGGATCGAACGAACCGAGCAAACCCATGGCCTGTCCTTTGACAAGTGCGCCTTGGAGGAGCAAGCGGAGGCGTTCGTAGAAGTCGGCCATTTTGGCGTCGGCTTCTGCGTCGATGCCGTCGGCGACAAGAAGGACGATGCGGGTCACGTCGCGGTTTTCGGACAAGACGGCCATGACGCGGCGCAGGTTGGCTTCGATTTGTTCCAGGGGCGGCGGTGCCTGAGGGCGCATATCGACGAGGGTGACGACTTCCTGAATGCTGTGGAGAAAGCGATCGACCAAGGCGTCGAACATGGCGCGTTTTCCGTCGAAATGCAGGTACAAGGTGCCGCGTGCGACGCCGGCTGTATCCAAAATGTCCTGGATGGCGGTGTTGTGGTAGCCGTGCTGGGCAAAGAGCGTCCGGGCGACGGAAAGAAGCTGTGCGGAACGTTCGTGACGCAACCTTTGGGCGCGGGCGACTCGTCCATCGAGTGGCTCGGTTGGGAACGCTTCGTCTGTGGGCTCGTTGGGATGGCTCGTCGGACAGGGCAGCGGCGAAAGCGATGCTGGAGAGGTCGTGGCTGGCTCGGTTTCGGTCTTGGACACGGGGCGCATGCTATCAGCACTTTTGGTTTTTTTTGTCGCTTGTGTCGCAGCGAGGCCGGTCTGTCCGCCTGAGAACGGCTGCTCCGCACAAAGTAATCGAATAACCTAGCGATACTGCTTGACAATCCTTGGGCGCATGAGAGAACATATTTCTTGTGAAGTGGCTCACTGGTTCCAAGGCAGTTGAAGGGCCCGTGCAAGGACAGGGAAACAGCGAGTTTTTCGCGCAAAATCAAAATTGGTTGTAGAAACACACACACGAGGGGCAAGACCCTCACATGGAGGCCAAGATGGCTGGTTCGGATAAAAGAAAACAAAGTCTGTACTTCCCCGAGGACATGCTGAAGGAAATCCAAGAAGAGGCGACCCGCCAGGACCGTTCTCTGTCGTGGATTGTTCAAAAAGCGTGGAAAATTGCTCGCAACGAAATTCGCAGGTATCCCTCGGTGAATGAAATCGAGGGAGGAGACGACGACGAGCGCGGCAGCAAAGAATAGCGGCGACTCGCGGGACCCTTTGTCCCGCCGTCGAGGAAAGCGGCACTCCGGCTTTGCAGAAAGTCGGGACGGTGCCGCTATTTTTTTTGAGGTCGTCGGGCAGCCGCTACCGGCAAAGACGTTGGTGCTTTGCGACGGTCTCGGCTGCGATGGATACGTTTGGAAGTATTTGCAGTGGGCGCTTTCGGATCGTTTTCGTTTGGTTCATTTGCAGTATCGGGGGCACGGGCGCACACCGTTGCCGACTGATTTTGGACACGTTTCGATGGATGACTTTGCCGCCGATGTACTGGCGGTAATGGATGCGACCGAGACGGAAACAGCGGTGTTGTGTGGGCACTCGATGGGTGTGCAGGTTTGTTTGGAAACCTACCGTCAGAGTCCGTGTCGGTGCGCAGGGCTTGTCCTTGTGTGCGGCAGCTACCGCAATCCGCTCAAGACGTTCAAAGGCAAAGAGACGCTCGCGAAACTTTTGCCGGCGTTGCAGGCGGCGGTGGGGCATGTGCCCCGGCTGGTGGGAGCGTTTTGGAAACGGCTTCTGCCGCTCGACTTGTCGTTTCAAATTGCGCAGCGCGTCGAACTGAACGGCGAGCTCATTCACCGCGAAGACTTTGTGCCGTATTTGGAAGGCCTGTCGCGGATGGACCCGCGCATGTTTGTTGCGACGATGGCGGCAGCCGCGCAACACGATGCGCAAGACTTGTTGCCGCTGATCGCGGTTCCAACGCTGATTTTGACCGCGCGGCGCGATTCGTTTACGCCGATGGCACTCTCGCAAGAGATGCGCGACAAAATTCCTTCGTCGGAACTCTACGTGGTGGAAGAGGGAACACACACTGCGCCGATCGAACGACCGGCGGAGGTGACTCAGGTGGTCGAGAAGTTTCTTTCTGAGCGGGCTTTTCCGCCGTGACGAACCCGACGCTGCCGCCGGAAGAACCTTCTTTGACCCACCGCTCGCACTGGGTCAATTCGTTGCTGCTTTGGTCCATGCGCGTCGGCATTGTCGTGATGCTGATCGTCACAGGCGTTTACGTGGCGCGATGGAACCAATTGACCGACGAGCAAGAAGAGATGGTTCGCTACGTGGAAGTGAACATTCCTGCGGTCGAATATCACGAGGCACCGATCCTGTCGCAGATTGACCTTCTTTTGCGGGACAAAACGCAGCGTCCCGAGGCGGCGCGAAAACAACTTTCGGACGAACTCATGCCTGCTCTCGTGCGGCTGCGGAAAGTGGCGGATGGGCCCGTTGCGGCGGCCAAAACACCTGCGGTCAAACAGCTCGCCGAGGAATACCGACAAAGCGTCGAGGAACTCATCAATGTCTGCCGGACGACGAT
This sequence comes from Pseudomonadota bacterium, assembly GCA_035328405.1. GTDB lineage: Bacteria > Myxococcota_A > Polyangia > Palsa-1104 > JAEUJZ01 > JAEUKA01. The sequence continues at coordinate 47,108 of DAOLIT010000017.1, forward strand.
TCGGGTGATCGACGATCCGAAGCTGGGTGAAAAAGAAGGCTATTCGCAGGTGTTGGAAGCGTTGCGGCGCGCAGTCGGCAAGAACCGAGCATGGCGCGAACACGTCGCGGAAACGACGGCTCGGCTGAAACTAAAAGGCGTCAAAGGTCGCGCGACCGCGAAGTAGTGCGACCAGCGCCTCAGGAACAGCCGGACGTTGAGCCACAATTCAAGCATTTGTGGCATGCGCCCGAGCGAACCATGATGGTTCCACATTCGTGACATGTGGGCGCGTCGGTTTCGGCTCGAAAGGCGCGGCTGGTCTCAGTCGCGAGAAGCGCACCCAAATGCGGCAACGATGTCGCAGAAGGCGCGGGCACAGCCTGCGTCGAGGGCGCGGGCGTGGGAAGGTTCATTTCAAGCTGCTCGGCTTGCACTTGTTCGGGCAAAAACTTCGCTTCGAGCCAGCGGAACAAGTAATCCATGATCGAACTGGCCCTCGGGATTTCGGGATTTCCGGTCCAGCCAGACGGCTCAAAGCGGGTGCGGCTGAACTTGTCCACGAGCAGACCGAGCGGCACGCCGTGCTGAAGCGCGAGCGAAACCGCCGTCGCAAATGAATCCATAAGACCCGAAATGGTTGAACCTTCTTTGGCCATGCGTACAAAAATCTCACCGGGGGAACCGTCGTCGTACATGCCGACATGTAGGTAGCCGTCGTGACCGGCAATCGCAAACTTGTGCGTGATCGAGCGACGCTCGGCGGGGAGTTTCCGACGGACAGCCATCGGCGGACCTTTCGGATTCGTGAGCGCAGCGACCTTTTGCAAAAAATCCTCGAGAGACAATTCGGTTCCGTTCACAAGCTGCTGCTGCACATGCGCCGGCAAAAGGTGGAAGAGCGTCTGGAGCGGCTTGGGAAACTCGGTACTGGTACCGCTCGGATTTTGGGTTTTGGACGTGGAGACGGGCTGGCTGCGTTTGCAGCCGTCGCGGTAGATCGCAATCGCCTTCAAACCAAGTTGCCAGGCCTGCATGTAGGCGGCTTCGATGTCCGCAACGGTGGCATCACTCGGCAGGTTCACTGTCTTGCTGATGGCCCCCGAGAGGAAGGGCTGGACGGCGGCCATCATTTTGATGTGCCCGACGGGATGAATCGAACGGGTACCGTGTTGTGCGCGGAATGCACAGTCGAATACGGGCAAATGTTCCGGCAGAAGGCTTTGGGCACCTTCGATCGTGTCGTGGCTGCTGATGTGATCGAGGATCTGCTTTTGTGCGGCACCGTCATATTGAAGCTGCGAAAGGGCTTCGGTCACGCTTTGGTTTGTGATTTTGAGCATGCCGCCACCGACGAGACGCTTGTATTTCACGAGCGCGATGTCAGGTTCAACGCCCGTGGTGTCGCAATCCATCATGAAGCCGATGGTTCCGGTCGGTGCGAGCACGGTCGCTTGTGCGTTGCGGAAACCGTGAAGCTCCCCGACGAAAATCGCTTCGTCCCAGGCAGAACGTGCGGCTTGGAGCATTTCGTAGGGACAAGACGCTGAATCGATCTGATCGACATACTGCCGGTGCTTGCGCATGACTGACAGGAACGGCGCTCGGTTTTTGTCAAAAGCGGCGAAGGGACCGCTGTGGTGTTTCGCGATCTCTGCGCTCATCCGATAGGCGCGCCCGCCCATGAGCGCAGTGATGGCACCGGCGTAGGCTCGCCCCGCGTCGGAATCGTAGGGCAGCCCGCGTGACATGAGCAACGCACCCAAGTTTGCATACCCAAGGCCGAGCGGCCTGAACAATCGGCTGTTCTCAGCGATCTTTTCCGTCGGATAGCGAGCATTATCCACGATGATTTCTTGCGCCAAAATCGTCAGATCGACGGCGTGCTCAAACGATTCGATGTCGAAATCGCCGGCCTGGGGATGTCCAACGGGATGCTGGAACTTGCGCAGGTTCAAACTGGCCAAGTTGCAGGCACTGTCGTCGAGAAACATGTATTCCGAGCACGGATTGGATGCATTGATTCGACCCGATTCGGGACACGGATGCCAGGCATTGATGGTCGTGTCGAACTGCAAACCCGGATCGCCGCATTGGTGCGCAGCCTCGGCGATTTGTCGCCAAAGTTCGCGGGCTCGGTAGCTGTCCACGACTTTGCCTGTCGTCACGCCGCGCGTGTGCCAGGGCTTGTCGTGGACGACCGACTCCATGAAACCGTCGGTCACACGCACCGAATTGTTGCTGTTTTGGAAGAAGATGGAGTTGTAGGCTTCTCCATTGAAACTGCCGTCGTAGCCGGCTTCGATGAGCGCCCAAGCTTTCTTTTCCTCGGTCGCTTTGCAGTGGATGTATTCAACGATGTCGGGATGGTCCGCGTTCAGGATGACCATCTTGGCTGCTCGACGGGTTTTGCCGCCGGACTTGATGACTCCGGCGAAAGCGTCAAAGCCCTTCATAAACGACACGGGACCAGACGCACCGCCTCCGCCTTGCAACGACTCTCGAGAACTGCGGATCGACGAAAAGTTCGTGCCGGTGCCAGACCCGAATTTGAACAACATGCCCTCGGTCTTTGCGAGGGACAAAATGCTGTCCATCGTGTCCTGGACGCTGTTGATGAAACACGCCGAACACTGCGGCTGCGTTTCGACGCCGACGTTGAACCAAACGGGCGAGTTAAACGCCATCTTTTGATGAAGCAGAAGGTGGGTCAGTTCGCAGCGGAAATTCTCCGCGTCAGAGTCCGTGCGGAAGTAGCCGTCTTTTTGTCCCCAGCCGGTGATGGTGGAAACCACGCGGTCGATGAGTTGCCGCATCGAGCGTTCGCGCGTCTCGGAACCGAGCGCACCGCGAAAGTACTTTTGGACGACGACATTCGTGGCGAGTTGGGACCAACTTTTGGGAAATTCGACTTCTTTTTGTTCAAAAACGACTCTGCCGTTTTCTCCGATGATGCTGGCGGTGCGCAGTTCCCATTCGACTTCGGAATAGGGGTCATGGGAAGCGAGGGTGAACCGACGCTCGATTTTCATGCCTTTTTTGCGCGAGCCGCCCGTGCTCACCGACTTCTCGCGGCTGGCGGCACGTTTTTTGGTCGCTTTCGCCTCGCTGTCTGCTTTGGCTTTGCTCACTTTTCGACTCCCGCTTCCAAATGGTTGGGCCTTTGCCACAATGACCGCCGTCTCAGATTTTTCGAGCATTCGTTCATTCCTTCATAGTGACTCGGCCTGTGGTCCGTCGTCGGGCAATAGGATGCCCACACGGCCAGTTGCAGGCCAAGTGCTCAAACTCGCGTCCCCGACGAGCTGAAATGGTTGTGTTGCCGGTTCAGGTGTTGCTTTGCTCTCAGCGCAGCGACGAAAAAACGACTCCGAAAAAGCAAAGAGCCGCAACGCCAAGAGGAACGCTACTTACCATGTAGGGTAACGCAGTGCAATTCTTCAAAAAGCCGCACACAAAAAACCGCGTTTTTCCGACGAGAACTGCATGGTTTTTCAAACGCTGAAACGCCCGACCAATGGGTCTGCCTACGGGCCTGTTTTGGCCGGTGCCTCGGGGTTTGAGGAAAGCAGTTTTTCAACCGATTCGGACAGCGTTTCTTCTTCTTCGATATCGTGTGGACCGAGTGCGCGAAGTTCGACGGACGCCGCCGATTCCACGACGTCGGTTTCGCTCGGCAATTTTGGCGATACAGGCCGCGACACGGTTTCGTTTCCCGACAGGGTAGTAGCGGATGCTCCACGGCAGTGAGGCGTGGTCGTGTCGCGAAAGAAGAGCAGCACTTGTTCGACGGAGGCATCGCTCATGCCTTTGACTTGCGCCAGTTCTTCGCGCGTCGCCGTCCGAATCCGCCTGACACTGCCCAGGGCTTTGAGCAACGCACGTTGTCGTTTTTTCCCGATCCCTGGAATTTCCTCCAGCCGGGAGCGGATCGTTCGTTTTTCGCGCAATTTCTCGTGGAAACTCACAGCAAACCGGTGCGCTTCGTCGCGGATTCTCGACAGAACGAACAATTCGGCGGTGTTGTCGCGCAGGCGAATCGGCTCTTTGGTTCGCGGCAAAAATACGCGGTCTGGTTTTTTCTCAGACGAAACGTCTTCGCGTTCTTTGGCCAGCGCCACGACATCCATTTTTTGCGCATACGGAATGCCTACGTCTTTCAGTGCCGCGAGAGCCGAGGCCAGTTGCCCTTTGCCTCCGTCGATGACCAGCAGATCGGGAAGCGCCCACGGATCGGCTGCGCTTTTGTGCGTTTCGCCGTCGGCCAGTGCTTCTCCGAAAGCCGCTTCGAGTTGTGCGTCGGCGACTTCCGCGTCCTCGGTCTCGAGCACATCGTCTTCGGTCACCTGTGCGGCGGCGTGTTCAGAAGGAAGTGTTTTGAGCGGCAAAAGGGCCGCAGAACGACGGCGAGCGACGGTGGCTGCGGAAAAGCCCACTTCTTCGGCTGGGGAAGCGGTGGCGGTGTCCGCAGGCGGCTCGATGGGCAAAGGAAGTTCACGTGCCCGACGAAAGCGACGTGACACCACTTCATACATCGCAGCGAAATCATCGTTTTCCACCGAGCGTACTTTGAACGTACGGTAAAGATGCTTTGCTGGCTCACCGTCTAGAAATACGACGCGCGACGCAACCGTGTCCGTTCCTTGCCAATGTGAAATGTCAAAGCACTCGATGCGCAGAGGCAGTTTTTTCAGCCCGAGACGACGCTGCAATTTTTGAAGTGCTGCGTGAGTGTCGGTATTCCGATTTCGCCGACTTGCATACGCTGCCGCCGCATTTTTCATCGCCAAATCGACCAGTTTTTGTTTCGGCCCACGCTTGGGATGGAGCAGGCTGACTTTGCGCGGTCGGCCTCCGATCGCGACGGAGCGATCGCGCAACCACTCGGTTTTGGCTGCCGCGTCTTCCGGGTCGAGCGGCAACAGCACTTCATCGGGGATATCGATTCCGGGCCGGTCGTAATACTGACTGACAAAGCTCGATACCGATTCCTCGTCGGGAAACTCTTGATCGGTGCAGCGAAAAGTTCGCCTGCCGATGAGTTTTCCCTCGCGGATGAGCAGCACCGCAAATTCGAGCACGTCGCCTTCGCGGTAAAAGCCGACGACATCTTGATCGACAAACTGCGTCGCCACGGCGTGTTGGCGTTCCAGCGTTGTTTCGATCGCACCCAATTGGTCGCGCAAAGCCGCAGCCGTTTCAAACTCGAGTTGTTCCGAGGCCGTCTGCATTCGGTCGCGCAGGCTATCCACCAATTCTTTGGACTTGTGATCCAAAAACAGCGCCACATCGCGCACCTGCTCGGCATACGCCGTCGGAGAAACGGGCAACACACACGGCGCGTCGCAACGCTTGATTTGGTATTCAAGACACGGCCTGCGACGGCTGTTCATCACTTGGTCCGTGCAGGTCCGCAGCCGAAAATGCCGACCAATCACCTCGAGGGTTTGCCGACAGGCTCGCGCCGAATGATACGGACCAAAATAGCGCGCACCGTCATCGCGAATTTGGCGCGTGACTTCCAGACGGGGATAGCGCGCAGTCGGATCGATGCGCAGCACCAAGTAGTTTTTGTCATCGACGAGCCGCACGTTGAAACGCGGTTTGTGTTGCTTGATCAGGTTGTTTTCGAGGAGCAGCGCCTCTTTTTCGCTGCTCGTGATCACGGTCTCAATGTCGGACAGGATTCGATCGAGCAATTTGACAAAAGGCCGATCGTCGCCCGACCGCCGAAAATAACTGCGCACGCGGTTGCGGAGATTCTTGGCTTTTCCGATGTAGATGACCCGATTGCGCTTGTCCTTCATCAGGTAGACGCCGGGTTCAGTCGGAATTTTGGACAAAAGCTCAGCGATCGAGGGCCTGACGAGCAAATCGTCCTCGGTCAAAATCGGAATTTCTCGTCGTCGGCCTCTGCGTTGCACTGGGGTTGCCGTTGCCATTGCCATTGCTCGATCGACAGCGGGAACCGGCGTCGTATCGCTGGTCAGCTCAACGGCGGTTTTCGTGGAGGTCGGTTCGCTAGCTTCTTCCAACGTGGCTCGACGACGGGAATGCGACATGTGTGGCAGCTTAGCCAATTCGTTTTGCCGTTCTCTTCAAAAAAAATTTCCGCACTTTGGCTGCTCGCTGTATGGAAAGCGGACTTTTCCTTTTCGAGGACCCCAAACCGACATGAGCAAAACTCCCCAGCCAGCCAAAGATCGCCGCGACGCCAATCGTTCCAACGAGACCGGCGAAATTCTCGAACGTCGCAGCGGCGCGGATCGGCGCGTTCACGAACGAATCGTGGTCGATTGGGCCGTCGATTATCGTTCGAGCGAGACCTTCTTGTTTGCCTACATTTCGGACATCAGCGCGATGGGCATTTTTGTGCGCACGCGCTCGCCTGAGCCCTCGGGAACGCGCCTCAATTTGCGCTTCAGCCCTCCGGGCGGGCCGTCGATGGATTTGGAAGGCGAAGTGATTTGGGTCAATCCACCTCGCGACGACGACGACAAGAGCCGTCAGCCTGGAATGGGCATCCAGTTCGTGGATCTGAGCGATGCGCAGAAAGACCTGTTGGGGCGTCTCGTGCGCACCTTTGCTTACCTGCCTGACGACGACGAGCACCTGTCGCTCTGCTGAAAGGCGCGCGAAACCTGGTTGCGTCTGCGGTTTCGCGAGGTGGCTGGTGTGTGTACCGGCTACAAAAAGCGGGTTCTCGCCGCTTGGGCGAGTGCCTCGCGGTGATCGGGGTGTGCGATGTCCGTCAGCCGTTGGGCCCGTTGCCGGAGCGTCGCACCATACAGGTTTGCGACGCCGTATTCGGTCACGACGTAATGGACGTGAGCTCGGGTCGTTGTGACGCCTGCACCGGTTTTCAGGCATGCCGCGATGCGTGATTCTCCTTTGCTCGTTACCGACGGGAGGGCGATGATCGGTCGGCCTTCTTCCGACAGGGCCGCACCGCGAATAAAATCCATTTGTCCACCGACGCCAGAAAACTGCCGTGTTCCGATTGTGTCCGCGCAAACTTGTCCCGTCAGATCGACCTCGAGCGCACTGTTGATGGCCGTGACGCGCGGATTTCGGCGAATCACGTCGGTGTCGTTCACATAACCGACATCGAGCATTTTCACTTGTGGGTTGTCATCCATGAAGTCGTACAAACGTCGGCTTCCGACGGCAAAGCTGGCCACGATTGCTCCGGGATGAACTTTTTTCATTTCGTTCGTAATGATGCCTCGCTGCACGAGGTCGATGATTCCGTCGGAGAACATCTCGGTGTGAACGCCAAGTCGTCGGTGCGAATCGAGCGCGGCCAACACAGCGTCGGGGATGGCCCCGATGCCCATTTGAAGCGTCGCGCCGTCTTCGATCAGCGCGGCGACTTGCCGACCGATGGCTTTCTCGACGGAAGTGAGCGGTTTGGGTTCGCATTCGTGGATCGGGTCGTTGCATTCCACGATCGCGGTCAGCCGGCTCACATGAATCAGTCCGTCGCCGTGCGTTCTGGGCATGTTTGGGTTGACTTGGGCGATGAGAATCCGGGCGCATTCGCTGGCCGCGCGTGCGACATCGACGGACACACCCAAGGAGCAGAAACCGTGCCGATCGGGAGGCGAAACATGCAGCAGCGCCACGTCGAGGGGCAAAATCCCTTTCCGAAACAAGCGCGGCACTTCCGAGAGAAAAACGGGGATGTAATCCGCGCGCCCATCATTGACTGCCTCGCGCAGGTTGTGGCCGACGAACAGCGCGCTGGCGTGAAAGCTATCGCGGTATTGCGATTCGACATAAGCCGCTGTGCCCTCGGTGTGAAGATGCACGATTTCGACGCCGCGCAACTCAGGCGCGCGACCGACCAGGGCGGCGACCAAACTCTTTGGAGCCGCCGCCGCCGTTTGCACAAACACACGCATTCCCGATCGAACCAGACCGAGTGCTTCCTCGGCAGAAACAGTACGAAACATGGGTCCCATTTCCGCAAAGACCGCTCGCAAAATCAATCAGTCAGAGAGTGGACAACGGCTTTTTCAGGTCGCTTGGATTCTCTGTGAGTCCAAAGACCGGTTTGCCGACTGTTGAGTCGTTTTTTCCACAATCGACAGGGCCTGCTGTTTTCTGGCTGATTCCTTGTCGAGCACTTCATCCGACACAACGTGATAGCCGCGCAAAAGCGGCAAGTAGTCGAGCGCGAGGTCCTGGGAGGGCCGGACAAACACCGCGTAAAGCTGAGCGTGGCGGGACAGCGAAAGGACCAGCTCTTTGGGGATGTGACACTCCGCGTGCGTCAGGATATGCACGGTCACGCGGGTTTTTTTGTCGCGCGTCAGCGTCGCAATTTCGCGTTCGAGGTCCGAAAACACCCGACGTGCACATCGACCCCGCTGTCCGCGAAAACCCAGCACAAGATGCCAAAGTCGTTGCGGAAAACGATCTGCGCGAACCTCTTCATGCAAACGCCCGTCGAAAAAACGCACGCTCACCGGCAAGCCTTCGCGCAGAAGGCGCTGGCACAACGAAAGACCCAGGCCTCTTGCGAACACTTGTCGCAGACCGCGCATCGACGGAGAGCTATCGATGAGGATCATGTGCAAGGACGGTGGGGCATCGGTCTGTCTTTCCCGTCCCCAATACAACAGTTCCGACAGCGCAAAACGTGTCGAAAAAAAATCTTCGTCCTGAGCCATTTCACTCGGCAACAGCGAATCGAGCGACCCTTTGTGAGACAGTCCGGCGTATCCCGATGCGGGTACGTTTTGGATTCCGCTGACGTGTTTCGCTTCCAGAATTTGCGGCAGCAGATCGAGTGAAAAACGCACCAAGTCGCGCACATCCGGCATCTCGAACAAAGCTTGCAAATCCAGCAGATCAACGCGATCGGCCTCATCGACAAATGCACTTGCATTTGCTTTTGCGAGGTGCAAAAAGCGCACGATTTCCGGGTCCAAAAGCGCCATTCGCAACTCAACCACCGTCGAATGTTCGCAGAAATCAGCCAGCCAAGAAAACATGGCGGCCCGTTCTGTCTGTCCCAAAGACGCGACACGCAGCGGAGTTTCTGAGGAAGGGAGCGTTTCGACGGGAAGTTTGGAATGTGACGGCAAAAGTTGAAGCACGGGACCCAGCAGTTTCGACACAAGAATCGCGACCCAGTCATCAGACAAGGGCAACGTTGCAAAGCGGAGTCTGTGCGCGTCTTGCAGCAGCCAAAGCAGAAGCGATCGGTATCGCGACAAAGCCGTTTGTTGACCGACGGGGACGGCAGCAACTATGTCCTGTGTGAGCCTCGCGGAAGGCAGACAAAACAGGTGTGCAAAATCCGAAATCACAAACAGGGGAAGATGGATTCCCAAGCGATGCATGGAGGCCGCAATGGCTTCGGTGCGGGATGGGAAGAACTCGCTCGGAGAACCCTCGATCTGTGCGAGGAAAAGAGAGGAAACCACGAACGAAACCGACCTCCATTCTTTGCGTTTTTGGTATGGCTACAGGATAGGGGTTTCCGCACCCTTGGTTGCGCGAAAAGGCCGTCTTTATGCAGGCTCCTTTTGTGTCGCGAGCGGTGCAGCGGGAGTGTGCGAAACCACGGCTGTCTGGCCTGTTTTTTCACCTGCGGCGTTGGTAACTTGCAGCGTGGTTCCTATATCCCACAGACCGCGCTGGACATAGCCGAGCGCGATGACTCCGAAACGTGGGGAATGCACAGAGGAGGTCAATTCTCCAGCCTGGGAGCGCGTTGGATGTGAAAGAAGGGATCTTGAAGGAGGAATCTCTGTTCCAGACAAACGGAGAAACAGAAGTTTCCGATTCACATGCCCTCGGTCGCGCAAACGGACGACAACCTCTTGTCCCAAAAAGCAACCTTTCGTGAAGCACAAAGCTTCATCCAAAGAGGCCTCTTGTGGAAGGTTGTTCTCGTCGAAATCGATGCCCCACTTGGGTCTTCCAGACTCGACGCGGAGAACCTCTGCTTCTTGTTCAGACAGGCCGACCGCACCTGCGGAAAGAAGATCTCTTTCCATGTTTTCCACAGACAGAGGCGAACCCAGAACGTGGAAACTGTTTTCTCCCAAATCCCGGCAACAGAGAAACAAAAGTCCGTTCAGGTCTATATGTTGGTAGGGCAGGGGAGGTGTTTGGGAAGGAAACAGATATTCTGCGGCCTTTCGTCCGTACACACCCAAGTGCGCCAGTTCTGCGCTGTCATTTTGCAACGTCACATCATCGCAGATGAGATAGCGGTCGAGCGTTTCGCAGAACTGTTTTTGGGATGCGACAGGAACGAGCGCAAGCAAACCTGCGTCGCCCCGTTGCAGGAGAAGAAGATCGGAAATGACCTTGCCCTTGACGGACAGAAGTGCTCCGTAGGCCGCTTGTCCTACAGACAGACCTTTTACGTCGCACGACAGCATTCCCGAAAGAAAGCGCACGCGGTCCTGTCCCAAGACAGCGATGCGGGCAAATTCTCGGTCGAGACGACGGAAGCAAAAAGCTCGTTCCATGACCGTCCTTTACCACCCCCAAACCCACAATGGAGGCAAAAAAAAAGCCGCTCAATGCGAGCGGCCCAACAACAAACAGAGAACCCCCAAAGGCACCAAAAAAACGAAAGAGCGGGAGAAGGGACTTGAACCCTCGACGTCCACCTTGGCAAGGTGGCACTCTACCACTGAGTTACTCCCGCGAGAGGCGGAGGGGAGTCTATCGCTCTCTCCTTTCAAGTCAACAGGAAATTTTCAGTGGCGGTTGGTTTTTTGAACTCGCCAGACGTGACCAGCCCGCCCCCCCGATCGCAGCAAGGCTCTGCGGCGTCCTCCACCGCTTGCGCGGGTCCCCCGGCAGCCAGCGTGCGGCGACCTCTCGGGCTGGTCACGACCTGAAACGAGGACATCATGATGCACGAAAATTGGAAGTCAGAATACAAAATCTTTCTTGATAGATAGCGGACGAGTCGGCCTGCAAGTGGATGATCCTTGACGGCTTGCCAGCAAGTGCCTATTCGTGGATGCCTTGTTGCGATCCCACTTTTCCACCCGGGCCCGGTCCAATCAGGCCGCACCAGAAAGGTTGCCCACTTTGTCCGACATGCCGCCCGTACGAGAGGTCTTTCCAGGCCAGCTTGGTTGTCCGGCTCGGCTTCTGACATGGCGGAAGTTGTCTGCGGTGTGGTTGCGTGGGCAGGCCGACTTGCTGGATGGGCGGCCCGTGTGTGTGGTTGTGGGTTCCCGTGCGTGTAGTCAGGTGGCCGAGGACCGGGCTTTTTCGTTGGCTCGGAAGCTTGCGGAAAACGGCGTGGTCGTGATGTCCGGCGGTGCGCTGGGTGTAGATGCAGCAGCACATCGAGGGGCTCTATCGGTGGGCGGGCTGACGTGCGCGGTGCTGGGGACTGGGATCGATGTTCTCTACCCTTCGCAAAATCGCCCTCTCCTTGAAGAGATTGCGAAGCGGGGACTGCTTCTCTCGACTTTTCCGCCCGGTTCGCCTCCAAAGCGAGGCCATTTTCCAAGACGGAACGAGAGCATGACGTTGCTTGCGGATTCGGTTGTGCTGGTCGAGGCTCAAGCACGGTCCGGTTCGCTGATTACGGCTCGGCATGCTCGGAAACACGGTCGCCGGATTTGCGGTTTTTCGGGCTCGTTGGGCGTGGCGTGTTTGGCGCAAGAGGGCGTGCCAGCCTTTCATTCCGTAGACGACGTTGCGGATTGGGTTCTGTCCGGCAATTCGGCTGGGTGCGCGTGTGCGGAAAATGAATCCGACGAGATGCCGACCCCATACCGAAAGGGCCAAGATTGCGGCCCGGCGTTTTCTGCGAGCCACGAACGCGAAAAAGGGGCTGCCGACGAAACCTGTTTTGTCTCTGAAACGGCGCATCGAGTGTTCGATGTGCTCAAGAACTGCAAAAGCGCAGATGTAGGTGAGCTGTGCGCTCGCACCGGTCTCAATGCAGCCGAATGTGCGGCGGCGCTCGTCGATTTGGAACTCGCGGAACGCTGTACCCGCTTGGCGGGTGGGCGGTACATCGTGCATGCTCCGCTTAGCTAGGAAAACCATGGCCAAAGCCAAGTCCTCGACACCAAACAAGGTTGCTTCCAAAACGAAAAGCTCGGACGAGAAGAAACCGTCGTCTCGCGCGAAGTCCAAAACTTCGGCGGGAAAATCGGCCAAATCTGGTAGCGAGAAAGCCGCTGCCGCCACAAAAGCCAAAAAAACGTCTTCCCCAGCTTCAAAAACCGGAAAGGCGTCCTCTGGAAAAAGCGCGGTTTCCAAAAAGAAGGTTGCAGTTGCCAAAAAAGGCGCGGCCAAGACCAGTGGAAACAACGTCGGCTCGATGCTGGTCGTGGTCGAGTCTCCGGCGAAGGCGAAGACGATCGAGAAGTACTTGGGTGGAAGCGCCAAGGTCATGGCCTCGGTGGGACACGTCAAAGATTTGCCCAAGTCGAAAATCGGCGTGGATGTGGAAAACGACTTCGCGCCCGAGTACGTCGTGATTCGCGGCAAGGGAAAGATCCTGTCGGACTTGTGCAAAGCGGCAAAGCACAGCGACGTTGTTTACCTTGCGCCTGACCCTGATCGAGAAGGGGAGGCGATCGCTTGGCATTTGGCTGACGAGATTCGTTCGGCGAATTCAAACATCCGTCGGGTGCTTTTCAACGAAATCACCCAACGCGGCATTACCGAGGCCATCTCGAATCCCACGGATTTGGATCACAACAAATACGATGCGCAGCAAACCCGTCGAGTGCTCGATCGGTTGGTCGGCTATCAGATTTCACCGATTCTTTGGGCGAAGGTTCGTCGAGGTCTGTCTGCCGGGCGGGTTCAGTCGGTTGCCGTGCGGATCATCGTGGACCGGGAAGCCGAAATCGATGCGTTTCGGTCCGAAGAGTATTGGACGGTCCAAGCCGAGGTAGAAGGCAAGAATCCGCCGCGTTTCTGGCTTCGTCTGGCCAAGATCGATGACAAAAAGCCCGATCGGCTGGATGAGGCGACCGCGAAACAGATCGCGGCGGCGGTGCGGAAATCGTCGCTCAAGGTCGCCCAGGTCGAGCGGAAGGAACGACGAAAACTTCCAACCGCACCTTTCATTACGAGCAAACTTCAGCAAGAGGCGGCTCGGAAGCTGCGGTTTACCGCCAAGCGCACCATGGGCATTGCGCAGCGTCTCTATGAAGGTGTCGAGCTTGGTGCCGAAGGTCGCGTGGGTCTTATCACCTACATGCGTACAGATTCGACGCGGATCAGTGCCGACGCGCTCGTTGATGTGCGCAACTACATCGGGCAACGGTTTGGCAAAGATGCTGTTCCCGACGAGCCGCTGACCTACAAATCCAAAAAAACCAACGTTCAAGATGCGCACGAGGCCATTCGGCCTACGAGCACCAAGTACGATCCCGAAACGGTCCGCAAACTGCTCCGAGAAGAAGCGACCAAAAATCCAGAACGGGCGCGCGACATCGACGACCAGATCAAGCTGTATCAACTCATTTGGAACCGCTTTGTGGCGTCTCAAATGAAGCCAGCGGTGTTTGATCAGACGACGTTGGTGGTTGAGGTCAAAGATGGCTCGCGCAGTTATGAATTTCGCGCCAGCGGACAGGTGCTCCGGTCCCCCGGTTTCACGCTGATTTATACCGAGACCGAGGACGAAGACGCACCTGCTCAAGAGCCGGGCGCAGAGGGCGATCGGCTGCCAAACGTCCAGCAAGGAGAAGTGCTTTCGGCCCAGAATGTCACCGCCGAGCAGCATTTCACTTCACCTCCACCTCGGTTTACAGAGGCGTCGCTGGTGAAGGAACTGGAAGAAAAAGGCATCGGTCGGCCTTCGACCTATGCGGCGATTCTCTCGACCATTCAGGATCGAGGCTACGTCGAGAAGAAAGAAGGGCGTTTCCATCCGACCGATCTGGGCAAGCGAGTGAACGAATTGTTGGTGCAATCGTTCCCGCGCATCTTGAATGTCGATTTTACGGCCCAGATGGAAAGCGATCTCGACGAGGTGGAGGAGGGCCACCTCGAGATGCTGAGGCTTTTGCAAACGTTCTATGAACCCTTCAAGACCGATGTCGAAAAAGCTCACGTCGAGATGAAGGACCTCAAGCGCGTCGAAATTCCGACGGAGCTTTCGTGCGAAAAATGCGGTCAGCCCATGGTCATCAAATGGGGGCGCAACGGAGAATTTCTTGCGTGCAGTGGTTATCCCGAATGCAAAAACACCAAGGAATTCACGCGAAAAAAGGACGGGACGATCGAACTCGTTCCCGAGCCAACCACCGATGAGAAGTGTCCCAAGTGCGCGGCAGAACTGTTGTTTCGTCGCGGGCGGTTTGGCGAGTTTTGGGCCTGTTCGCGGTATCCCGAATGCAAGACGACACGGCCTGTCAGCTTGGGGATTGCGTGTCCCAAACCCGATTGCGGCGGCTTCCTGACCGAAAAGCGATCTCGTCGAGGATCGCCGTTTTTTGGCTGCTCAAACTACAGCGCGAAGGGTTGCGATTTTGTCTCGTGGGATCGTCCGATCAAAGAACCTTGTCCTGATTGCAACGCTCCGTTTCTTTTGAAAAAAGCTGGTCGCGCAGGAACCAAACTTCGCTGTGCTTCTTGCACCTATCAAAGCGAACAGGCAGACAACGATTTGCCGGATGCCGGTGGAGACGAAGCCTCCGGCGAAGAAGATGAGGCAGCCTAGCGTCCTTGGTTTCGGCAAAGCCACTGCTGGCTGACGCACCCGGAAAACTCGCCCAGAAAAACTCCGAAAAACCGAATGAACCCCTGAAAAGCACCCAACGGACCTACGAATCGGGGTGTCATCATTCAATTGAGCAGTCCCACTCACTTGTCTCTTGCCTGCTTTGCGAAGGCGCAACGTCGGACGCAACAGCATCGACAGCACATCACACATCGCATTTTGAAAGACAGAATTGGGCAGGTCCTTTCCCATCGTCGAACCCTGCTTTCAATTGTGTTTTCCTGGACATCTCCTCACGGTTCTCCTAAAGCGCGTTCTGTTCACTTCAGCGGTTTGCAGACATGCTTTTTTGCGCCTCCTCTAGTGTCCGTCTGAGTTCCCCCTACATATCCCCCAATCTGACTCTGAAAGACCATTTCTCGTCGGAAAAACTCCGACAAGAGGAATTTGTTTCGGTGTAGAAAATGAAGGATTGACAAAAATCCTGCCGATTTAGTAACGTGGGCTGACCCTAGGGCTTGGCTTACACAAACAGAGCTAGCTAAGGGGGGGAAAAGGTAGTCGGACAGGCCATGAATCCAGGCCAGTACCACATCATTAAGGAGACCTCTCAATCCATTGGGGAACTCCTCAAGCAGCAGTACAAGCTGATTGGGTACAAGCGCGTACACCTGGTTGTAGCGGCCCCCAAACAGGAAAACATCGACGGAAAAATGCCGGCGGTGTCTTTGTACTTGTACAACATCACACTCGATGAAGAAGGTGTTGGGAACAACCGGAGTGGTCAGTACATCGATGTGGAATTTGGATCGGATGGTCAAGCGCGGGAGATCGCGAGAGACCTTCCGATGTGGCTCCGACTCGACTACTTGATCTCGTGTTGGGCGCAAACTCCCGAGGAAGAACAGCTTCTTCTGGGGGCCACGATCCGCGCATTTATGGAATACCCGACGATTCGCGGCGAACAACTAAAAGGGGACTCTTTCGAGCCGGATGATTATGTCCCCCTGTTGCTCTCCCAAAAGCTCGATGAAACCGTTTTGTCGCGCTTCTGGTCGAGTCTGAACCAGCCGCTAAAACCTGCGGTGCAGTGCTGGACCACGATCCCGCTGTACCCGACGACATCGCGAACATTTACTCGCGTTCGGGAACGCGAAGTTCGTTTTTTCGACTTGGACAAACTGAACCGGCTTCGTCAATGAGGAATTGACGGAGCCATTGGACGCAACCATCGCCAGGCCGTACCGATAACCTTCTGCGAAACCATTTGGACCAACGCGGAAGGCAACCCTGGGGATCATCTGACGGCAGGCAAATCAGCAAGGAGAGCGCAGCATGGCCACTAGTTACCTTTCGCCGGGCGTATACGTTGAGGAAGTTGACCGCGGTTCAAAACCGATTGAAGCGGTCGGAACCAACACAGTTGGATTCCTGGGCGAATCCATGATGGGTCCTGTGAATCAGTCGGTGCTTGTCACCAACTGGACCCAGTATGTGAAGACGTTTGGCGACTTCACCCAGTCCACATTCCTTTCGCATGCCGTATACGGCTTCTTCAACAATGGCGGCTCTCGCTGCTACGTTGTGAACGTCGGTGCGCCTGCAAACCTCGACCTGAGCCCGGCGGACACCAAAGCCGCTGCGGAGAAGGCGGCAGCAGCCAAAGCCGACGGTTCGCCGTCTACCGGCACCAAGGTGGACAACGACGCCCGTTACATTGGCAAGGACAATGGGCCCGGCGCTCGCACCGGTCTCAAGTGCTTTGAGGAAATTGACGAAATTTCGATCGTTTCCGCTCCTGGCGTGACCTCTGCGGCAGTTCAGGATGCCCTTTTGACCCACTGTGAAAACCGCAAGGATCGCTTCGCGATTCTCGACAGCCCCGAAGTGGTTCAAGGTGGCGTTGACAAGCTTCCGCGTCCTCGGGATAGCAAGTACGGCGCGTACTACTTCCCGTGGATTCAGGTGTACGACCCCGAGCGCGGCAACGTCTACATTCCGCCTTCGGGCCACGTTGCGGGCGTCTACGCACGCACCGACAACGAGCGTGGTGTTCACAAGGCTCCGGCCAACGAGATCGTGCGTGGCGCACTCGGTCTGCGCTACCAAGTTTCGCGTGGCGAACAGGACATTTTGAATCCGCGCGGCATCAACTGCATTCGCTTGATGCAGGGCAACGGAATCCGTATCTGGGGCGCTCGCACGCTGTCTTCGGACCCGTCGTGGCGCTATATCAACGTCCGCCGTCTCTTCATCATGGTAGAGACCTCGATCGAGCGCGCCACGCAGTGGGTCGTGTTCGAGCCGAACGACTTCCGACTGTGGAAGCGTGTGACGCGGACCATCGCGAGTTTCCTCACCTTGGTGTGGCGCCAAGGCGCACTCATGGGCGAGACGCCAGAGAAGGCGTTCTTCGTCAAGTGCGACGAGGAAACCAACCCGCCAGAGGTCATCGACGTGGGTCAGCTCATCGTCGAAATCGGCCTCGCGCCAGTGAAGCCGGCTGAATTCGTCATCTTCCGAATCGGCCAGATGCCCGCTGGCGGCGGCGTCCAGGAGTAGTTCTGTAAAAGGCGGGGAGACCCTGGCTCGAGTGAACCAGGGCTCCCCGTCGTCAAATTGGGAGGAGTTCGATGGCGATTACAAAGCAAGCTCAGGGACGTGCCTATGCTGGTGGCAAATACAACCTCGAGTTCGATCCGGGTCTGAACGCGGGCTGGATTCGTGACGCCGATGGTGGCCATGCTGTTGCCGACGTGGTGACGGAAAAAATGGGCGCGGACGTTCTTCAGCGCAAACACTTGGGCAACGTGAAGTACGAGGACATTTCGTTCAAATGCGGCACCGGTATGTCCAAGGACTTTTATGATTGGATTGATACGGCCATCAAGTTCACGAACAACACGGCGGGTCGCAAGGACGGCGCGGTTGTCCACTATGACTACGATTACAATGAGCTGAGCCGGCTCACGTTCTTCCAGGGCCTCGTGACCGAGTTCGGCATGCCCGCGCTTGATGCGTCCTCGAAGGACCCCGCGCAAATGAGCATCAAGTTCAAGCCGGAATGGACCCGCAAGACCTTCTCGGGCGGCGGCAAGAAGACGACCACCAACGTCAAGCCCGACGTGCAGAAGAAGTGGCTGCCCTCGAACTTCCGTCTGCGCTTCACCAACGATTCTTCGTTTGACACCGTGCTTGCCAAGGTCAACAAGATCGAGGCGCTCACGATCAAGCAGAAGGTTGTTGAGAATGCGATTGGCGAGCTTCGGGATTATCAGCAAGAGCCCGCCTCCATCGAGTTCCCGAACTTGGTGATCACGTTCGCGGAATCGCACGCAGACCCGTTCTACAACTGGCACGAGAAGTTCGTGATCAAGGGCATGAACGGCGACGATCAGGAAAAGACCGCGCTGCTCGAATACCTGACGCCCGATCTGGGCACGGTGCTCTTCACGCTGACCTTGGAGCACTGCGGTGTGTTCAAGCTGTCTGCGGACAAAGTCGAAGCCGGTGGCGAGTCCATCCGCCGCGTCAAGGCCGAAATGTACTGCGAAGAGATCAAGTTCAACTACACGGGCGCTGCGGTTTGGAAGTAATCTCAGACGCAATATCTGCATCGTTTGTCCGATAATACGGAATGAACGGTGTAGAGCACCCGGTGTAAGGGTTTGAGACAGGCGGCTGGGGGAACTCAGTCGCCTGTCTCGCTTCAGGGCAAAAGACTTCTTCTATTTGAACGAGGGATTCCAGTGAACGCCAATGCTCGCAGTTACATGAACAGTCGTTTCTTCCTGGAATTGGAACAACATCCATCCGGGTGGCTATTTTCTACTGACGGTGGTCATGTTCAAACAGAGTCCGTAAACGAACGGATGGCTGGTGGTTATCCAGTCCGAAAGCACGCCGGCAATGTTCATGTCGATGAAATCACGGTTGCGTGCGGGACCGGCATGACCAAACAGTTTTATGAGTGGATTCAGAAGAGTATGTCATATGAGCATGAGCGTCATGATGGCGCAATCATTCATGCCAATTACGATTTCAAAGAAATATCGAGACAGACCTTTCAGCGCGCGTTGATTACTGAAATTGGTCTTCCAGCATTGGACGCAACAAGCAAAGAACCGGCCAAGATGACGGTGAAGTTTTCACCAGAAATGTGTACATTAGAGTACAGCAAGGGATCAAAATCAGTCAATCCGGTTCCGATGGACCCGCCAAAGCAAAAACGCTGGACAACGGCGAATTTTCGCGTGAGAATACACGGGCTTGATGATGCCTGTAAGCGCATCTCAAAGGTCGAAGCAATCAGCATCAAACAGCAAGTGGTTGAGAACACGATCGGAGAAAAATTGATCTTTGACAAAGAGCCCGCGCAGATCGATTTTCCGAACGTGATCCTGACCCTTCCAGAAAATGATGCGGAAAAGTGGTACAAGTGGCACAAGGAGTTTGTGGTTGAAGGAAAAAGCTTTTCGGCCAGCGAGAAGCAAGGCGGAATCGAATATCTGAGTTCCGATCTGTCAACAACACTCTTTTCACTCGATTTTGAGAACTTGGGCATCATCAAATTCACGCCCGACAAAGCCGAGTCCGGCGGAGAGAAAATTCGCAATGTCAAGGTTGAGATGTATTGCGAAAAGATGAAGTTCGACTACAAGTCTGACGCAACCTACAAGTAAGCACAGCACCGAGAGAGAAAGCATGGCATTCAAGACCGAGTTTCCCTTCACCCTTCCCAAAGGATATATTGATAGTGAAGGCAAGCTGCATCGCAATGGCGTCATGCGGCTTGCAACTGCGAAGGATGAAATTGTCCCTTTGCAGGACTATCGAGTCCAGTCAAATCGTGCATATCTGGTCATCGTGCTGCTGAGTCGAGTGATTTCAAAGCTCGGCGAACTGCCCGTTGTCGATACCGAGGTCATCGAGAATTTGTTTTCGACCGACCTCGCGTATCTGCAAGAGTTCTATCGTCGTATCAACGAAGAGGGTGCGCCTCGCGTTCATGCGAAATGCCCGTCATGCCAGCACGAATTTGACATTGATTTGCTGGGAGGAGGGGATGGCCGCGTTGTCGGCCAGGGGGGATAACGAGCTACCCCCTGGAGCAGTTGTACAGGGAGGTAGCCTACATCGCCTATCACTTTCACTGGCCAGTGGACCATATTCTTGATATGGAACACGACGAGCGGCACATTTGGTTACGCGAAATCGCGCGGATCAACCGAGAAATCAACGACGCACGAAAACGTGGGTAGCGACGCGATCCAAAAGCGATCGAGAGCTTCTTCTATAGCTGCATTTCATCGGAATTCTCTCTCGTTGAGATATCTTGTGAGAGAACAACCACATGGCGGGTTCTTTCATACATATGCCATGTCCCAGATTCCAATTGCGCAGCGAGTTTCACTATGGATATAGAGAAATCTGATCGCGTATAATGTCAGCGCTCTAATCTGTATTTCTTGCGTTGCCTCGGTAACATGCAGCGGTTCGAGGCAGCTTTGATAGCCAAAGGACAATCTCATGGCACCACGAGAGGTAAGACCCCCAGGCGTATATCCACTTGGCTCGGGATCGCGATTCACGTCACTAGGCATAGCGGACACGCACATCGCGGGCTTCGTTGGGATTGCCAATCGAGGGCCTTTGGATGTTCCCGTCATGCTTCAGTCATGGGCGGAGTTCGTGGAGGTTTATGGGGCTACCAGCGAAGGCTACTTGGCGCGCGCCGTCGAGGGATTTTTTTTGAATGGCGGCAAATCTTGTTACGTGGTTCGCGTCGCTCGACGCCCACGCGACAATGAGCGCCTTGAACCGCATCACGCCCTTCAGGCGGAGCGCGTGCTGCGCGACGCTTGGGACAAGCCGACGCTTAGGGTGCTGGCACTCAATGAAGGACGGTGGGGCAACAGCGTTTGGGTGAAAACCACCAGAAGCACTGGGGCCAAGACGCTTCTCACGCTGGATCTGCCCGTCGGTGCGGGTCAGGCGCGCGTTACGTCAACACGTGGCATCGAAAAAGGTGCGCTCCTGCGCATTTTCGACCGCGACAACAGCGACTTTATCGTCGTTACCGACGTGGACGAAAAAAACAAGACCTTGACCTGGGGGCCGGAGACGCCTGTGGTTCGCCGCTATGCTGCTGCGGCACCGACGTATGTGGAGGTCATGGAATTTGAAGTGTATGCGTCGCTGCGCGATCGTCGAGAGGTCTTCAAGGGGCTTCAAATGCACCCGCTGTCTCGACGCTATGCCCCGCGAATTATCAACGATGAGTCCTACTTGATTCGGCTCGAAGATGCCGCTTCCACTTCGCCGTGGCCGCACAATGTTCCCGTCGAAGCCGCACTCGACAAATTGGCGGGCGGAAGGGACGGGACGGAAGGCATTTTGGCCGAGGATTTCATCGGCTACGACCGTGGCCTCGATGATCGTCGAGGACTCATGACGCTCGAGTTCGTCGAAGAGGTAGGTGTGATTTGCGCGCCTGACGCGATGCTGGCGTACAAGCACATGTCGATTCCAGAGGCGCGAAGCTATGTTCAGCACATTCACGACGCGATGATCGGGATCTGCGAGCGAGCGCAGGACCGGTTTGCCATTCTCGACGCGCCCGACACGCGGGATATCGAGGAAGTCCGACGGATGCGGCAGCGGCTCAACACGAGTTACGCCGCTCTCTATTTTCCATGGGTTGTCGTCGCTGGCGCAAACGGGAGCCAGCACAAAGTTCCACCATCAGGCTTTGTGGCTGGCGTGTATGCACGGACCGAGCAAGCCAGCGGCGTTCACAAAGCGCCAGCGAACGAGCAGATCCTCGGGCTCACGCAACTTACCTTGCCGCTGTCCGATGATCACCTTGGACAGCTCAATTCCGAGGGTATCAACACGATCCGTTCGATGACGGGCCGGGGAATCCGCATTTGGGGGGCGCGGAGCTGTTCCGAATCCGATGATTGGCGTTATTTGAATGTCCGACGTTTGTTTATTATGTTGCGTCGTGCAATTGAAAAAGGAACTCAGTGGATATCATTTGAACCGAATACAGTTGAAACGTGGTCGCTGATTGAACGGGAAGTTTCCTCGTTCTTGAGTGATTTGTACATAAAAGGATATTTCGCGGGAAATACGCCGGAAGAGGCATTCATCGTACGTTGTAATGCCGAAACGAATCCAGACGATGTTGTTGAAAGTGGCCGGCTGATCACTGAAATACGAGTGGCTCCTGCGATACCTGCTGAGTTTATCTATTTTACGATTGAACAACAGATGGGCGAGCGGGTTGAACCACGCTGAGCAGAGAGGGATCGAAAACATGTCACGCCGAGAGGCACTGCCAGTCTATTACTTCACAGTCGAAGTCAAAGGCATACAACGAGGCTACTTTCGCTCGTGTTCTGGGTTGAAATCCGAGTCTGAGGTTGTCACAATTCAAGAAGGTGGTGTCAATACCACCGAAATCAAACTGATGGGGCACAATAAATACTCAAACATTGTGCTGAAACAGGGATTTGTTGATTCTGAATTGTGGAACCAGCGACAGAAATATGTGAATGATGAGCCCGGCCAGGCAATGGAACGGATCGATGGCTTGATTGTTCACTATGGTCCCGGCGGCAAGCGACTTCACAAATGGCGTTTTCGCAAGGCTTGGATTTGCAAATGGGAAGGTCCCGAATTCGATGCAACGAAAAATGAGATATCTGTTGAAAGCATCGAAATCGCTCACGAAGAATTGACCTACGAAGGCTAACAAACATGTCGGATTCACAAGAAAATTCGACGACGCCCATATTTCAGCCGCTCGGAACCGCTGCGTCGCTGCGGATGCTGGACTCGGTGATGAATCGAGTTGAATCGGTGCCATTGGCTCGGAGTGTTGCACGGAAACTTGATAGGCCCAATGAAGCGTCTGTGGTCAACAACACAATGAGTGACGCTGGTGACCAGAAGCATTCAAAGACAAATCGACGAAGTGGTGAACCGCAAACAGTTCTTGAGGCTGGCTGGAATTCTTCACAGGCGGACAAGCGCGAAACGGTTGCTCCATTATGGAGTAACCTTCCGAAGACTGATTTGAAGCCTGTGGTCACAGCAATTGAAACGGATCTAGGCGCGTATCTTGCGTCGCAGCGTGAAAATTCCAATTCAGGTCGGTCTGGAAGCCCAGAGATGACGCTGTTGGCGGGCCAATCTGACGCTGCCTCCATTCGTGCTTTCAATCGTGGAACATTGGACTCACAATCCCAGCAAGCGGCTGTTGACGTTTCGACACGGTTGCTTGATGCTGTGCGAAAACAAGCATCTACACAAGCCATCGCTGGAGATAACCAGATATCGCTTGGAGATCTTACTCTGATAGCGTTTGCGGATAGCAAGAGGCAGATGGCAGCCGCAACTTCGCATGCGGAACATGTTCCAGATACGCATCCGCTGAAGAAAGCTATCGATAATTCTGCAAACAAGAAGATGATGGAGAGTTCCAAAGGATTCGAGACAAAACTCAAAAAAGTGGCTGAGTTAACTACTGAGGCCCTCGAAAAGGCCAAGCGAATTGCCAAGGAAAGGTTCGGATCACATGGCTGAACTAGAGAAAGCTGAACTTCACGACTGCGACCGTGGTTCCGTGTTGAAGGTGCTCTTTAATCCCAAAGAGTTTACGGTCGAAAAGCAAGTGCAGTGGACTCAAAAAGAGGGAGCGATGACGGATGAACCTCCCGAGGAGTTCACAAAACCCACGCCGGCAAATTTGACGGTGACGCTTCATTTCGATACTTACGAAAAGAAGTCATCCGTGATGCAATATACGTCAGCGGTTGAGAAATTGGCGTTGATCATCAGCAAAGAGAAGCCGCGCCCACCCTTGTGTAAATTTGTATGGGGCAAGTTCGTATTTCAGGGTGTGGTGGAGTCAGTTCAACAGAAATTTACAATGTTCTTGCGTGATGGGACGCCGGTTCGGTGCGAGTCTACCGTGAAGATGAAGAAGGCCAGCTCGGCGGCTACAGGCAAACAAGGAGGCTAATCGCCATGGCGGAATCGAAAAGCCCGAAGGTCAGCCTGCCAAAAGTCTCGGTAGGTGGAACAGAAATTGATTTGAGTGATATTTCAAGTCTGGTTGTGAAGAAGGACTTGGATCAACCAGATTATGTTCAAATCTCTCTCTCGAATTTGGGCGATACAACGGGAGGAAGCAAGTTCTCTGCGAAGCTCAAGCCAGGAACGGACTTGGTTGTCAAAATCAAGGTTGAAGGCGAGGGAGAACAAGAGCTATTTAAGGGTTATGTGCATGGTGATGATCCAAGTTATGACGCTCACTCCCCTGTATCCACAGATCTTCAGGGGATGAACGCCATGCACAAGCTGACTCGTGGGAGAAAGACTCGGACCTTCACAAATCAAACCGATCAACAGATCATTCAAAAGGTTGTGAGCGAAGCCGGTTTGAGCGTGGATTTTGGACGAGAACCGCCGACGCTGCTGCACGAGCATTTGCATCAAAACAACATGACGGATCTTGAGTTTCTTCGCATGCGGGCAGCCCGGACCGGGCGTGTTTTGTTTTGCGAAGACAAGACGCTTTTCTACACAAAGCGTGAAAAAGACCAAGGACCCGTTGCGACGTTGGATCTGAATACCGAAGGCACTGGTGCCCTGGAAAATTTCAAGCCGAAAATGTCTGCTGCGGCGCAAGTGAAGAAGGTCGTTTGCCACGGATGGGACCCATTCCAATCTACGCGAGAATCGCAGAAGATGGAGTGCAAGGCTGAAGGCGGGGCTTCTCCGCTTGGATCTGAGTCTGGCAGCAGTGCATTTGGTGATAGTCCAGAAGTTCATGTCTTTGATATACCTTTCCGCTCAAAAGAAGAGGGGGATTTGCTTGCAAAGTCGATCCTTGAAGAAAGGCAGATGAACTTCATCAATGCGGAGGCGACTGGACTTGGTAATTCTCAAATCAAGCCCGGAAAAGTCATTGAATTGAAGATGGGCGGGAAAGAAACGCGATTCAATGGCAAATACTACGTTGTTGGATGTGAATTTTCATATTCGCATAGCAGTTCTGGGATGGGCGAAGGCTCAGGTATGGGCGGTTTCAAGGGAAAATACAAGCTTCAACGCGATGCCGGAATGTAGCCTCACAAATCCACAATACAGCGGTCTCCTTTCCTTTTCTTGAATCTACTTCAACAAACTATTGCGGTCTGGCGGTTTGCGATTCCACGGCCATGATGTGTGAATTGACAGACGGTTTGCCGGGCACGTCGTTCCCTTGGTAGGGTAGAGGGATGACAACCTGGCGACGTGCGGTGTCCAAACATGCGGCTCGAAAGAGTGCGCGGGTTTGGTTTTGCGCGTTGCTGTTTTCGGCGGTGGGACATGGGGTCGCGCTTCCACCGCTCGTGCAAAGGTTGGCTGAACGGCCTGAGCCGTTGCTGGAGGTGGCTTTTGTCGAGGCCGAGACTGCGGGGCTGGAGGCGCCAGAGACGAACGCCGAAGAACGTTCGCGATCTCCAGAGGCTCCTGTTCGTGCAGAGAAAGACAAACCAGAGCGACGACCGGACGACCCTGAGGAAATCGCAGAACGACGGAAGGAACTGCCGCCGGAAAAGAAGCCGCCCGAGAACAAGCCCATCGACCTAACGATGATTCCCCATCTGAAAATGGTGGATCAGGATCAATTTCCCGACGAGCAAGACAATGCGGATGCGCGTTTTTTGGCGCAGAAGAATCACCGGGTTGGGGTCGATACTCAGGCGAATGTTCGCAATTTGATCCAGCGCATGACGGGCGAGCAAGAGGCGAGCACTCCGTCAGAGAATCGTTCTGAACAGATTGGCGAGGCGCAGCAGAAGGCAGCGGAACTTCAAGACCGGCCTGGGGACAAGACGAAGCTGCCTCAGCTTGCGCCACCACCGACGCGGGTGGCACAGAATCCAAATCTGGCTGTCGCGACAGACGCGCAGCCAAATTCTCTTCAAAAAACGAAGGCCGCAGAGAGTGTTGGTGCAGATCACAAGCCGGGCGGCGATCCGATGGAGGGAGACGGCTCGCTGAGGCTGGCCCCGGGCGGCGGGAAAGAGACACACGAAAGCGAAGGGCAGGGGGATGTGGCGCGTGGTTTGGCGGGTGCGCCGGGGCTGAGTCCGTCGAGGTTGCGTCACCATGACTATGACCGGATCGTTGGGTACGACGTGGCGGAATCGGAACGTCGGGCGGCGGCGCGTGCTGAGCGGTCGTCTGGAATGGGCCGGTGGGATCGCATTGTGGCAAAGCAAGCGTTGTTTCGAGCGTCGCTGGAGAACTTCACGCCGAACGTCCGAGTGGGAAACCAAAGCGAACTCGGAACACGCGCGCATCCGTTCGCGGCGTACATCGCTCAAGTTCATCGCCAGATACACCGGTTTTGGGGAGACGGTTTTTTGGCCGATCTGGATCGCAAAACTGGGGCGGATATGTATGCGCGTTCCTTGGTGGCAGTGCTCGAGATCGCGATCAAGCCGGACGGGACGTTGGCTCAGGTGGTGATTGCCAAAACTTCGGGAGTGCTGCCGTTTGATGCTGCGGCGATCGATGCGGTCGGGAGTGCTGCACCGTTTGGAGAACCTCCGACTGCGATCAAGAGTCGGGACGGAAATGTGTACGTAACGTGGCACTTTCACCGAGATGAGCGGCAGTGTGCGACGGATTTTGTGAACGCACACATTCTGACAACACCGCCCAAAACGGCACCGATGGTCGCGGATGCAGCGGGCAAGGCGGCAGTGGCGAAACAGAGTCCGGTTAGGAAAGAAGGACTTTTCGGCGGTTTTGGGCCGACTCGTGCTGAAAAAGCGGAATGGACGAAACCGTCGGCGGGTGCCGTGGGAAAGAACGGCAGCGTGGGTGAGCCACCCGTCCAAAAGAAAGGCACGGGCGGTGTCCAAGTGAATGGGGATGCAAAAATGGCCGCCGAGCGGTGGGTTGATGCGTATGAGCATCACGACATCCGACGGCTGAGTGCCGGAAGCGCGCTGCCGTTTACGTCGGGAGGAAGAACGGTCGCAAATGATGGGCCGGCGCTGCGAGCGTTTTTCGACGAGATGCTCTCGGAGGGCACACCGAAGCGCGAGAAAGTAAGTTTCTACACGTTGTCGGAAGTCAAGAGTCGGCTGGGTCGTGAGCCTCGGGGCGCAGAGGGCGATGACGTGGCGTTTGCTTGGGTTGAACAGAGCGGCGAGGATCTGATTCTGCTGCTAGAACCGACGGAAAAGGGCTGGAAAGTGGTCGGGCTCGATCGGTAGGGTACTTTGTCTCTGGGGGCGATTTGTGGGGTAGGGGCGTGTTCGGTTCGTTTTGCTAGACTTTGCAAAGAGCGGTGCGCACACTGCGATTGACTCTCGGGAAATGGAGTGTTCCAGATGGCCAAGACACGGTTTTTTTCCTGTTTCGTGACCTGCCTGTTCGGTTTTTCGACTTGGGTTCAAGCCGCGCCGGAAGGCCCAAAGGTTCCCATGGGTTCGCTCGATGAACTGAGCCTGCGGGCGGCGATTGCGGGGAATCAGGCATTGCCCGAATTGGCAGTGGACCTGGACGATCGTGTGGATGACACGACGGTGCGCCTGCTTGCTCGGCGATATGGCGCGCGTTTTGTCGCAGAATCGTCTTTCACGTCGCGGGACCGCATCTATCGTGTGTCGGTCGGTTCGGGCGAGGATGCGCCGAAGAAGCTCTTTTCGCTTCTCCAACTTTTGCGTCGAGATCCGCTGGTTGAGGCGGCGGACCTCCAAGTTCTTTTTCACATCCCAGAGACCGCGCCGGGGTCGCTGACGGCAAACGAACCGATCCGTTCTTTGCCCCGCGTTGCTGAAGAGGAACCGGCGAAAAAGCAAGATTCACGACCTCGGCTTCAGCCCAACGACCCCAAATATCGGTATCAATGGCACTTGGACCAGATTCGGATGCCGGAAGCGTGGATGCTCAGCCGAGGACAGGGCGTCACGGTGGCTGTCATTGATACGGGTGTCACGAAGGTCGAAGACTTGGCGGGCACCGAGCTGGTGGCGGGGTGGAACTTCGTCACAGACAGCGCGGATACGGATGACGACCATGGGCACGGGACCCATGTTGCCGGGACGATCGCGCAGACGACGGACAACGGGGTTGGCGTTGCTGGCGTCGCAGGCCATGCGCGCATCATGCCAATTAAGGTCTTGTCTGCGTCGGGTTCAGGCTCGGTGGCTGGCATTGCAGAGGGCATCCGTTTCGCAACAGACCACGGCGCAAAAGTCATCAACATGAGCCTCGGTGGTGCGCTCAATTCGACCGTGCTGGCAAATGCAGTTCGGTATGCACACGACCATGGTGTGGTCGTGGTGTGTGCGTCAGGGAACGATGGTCGCGGTCGTGTGAGCTATCCGGCGGCGAACCGTGGTGCCTTGGCCGTCGCAGCGACGCAGTTTGATGAGACGACGACGTTTTACTCAAATTGGGGGAAAGAGATTTTTGTTGCCGCGCCGGGAGGAAACACGCGAGTCGATCAAAACAAAGACGGTGTTCCAGACGGTGTTTTGCAAAATACGGTCGTGCCGGGCGACATTTCGCGACAGGACTATCTGCCTTTTATGGGTACGTCGATGGCGTCACCTCATGTGGCGGGCGTGGCGGCGCTGGTGGTGAGCCAAGGCGTGCAAGACCCCGACATGGTGGCTCAGATTTTGAAGAAAACCGCTCGAAAGCCGAGTCACTATCGAGGCAGGCACGACGATCATTACGGCGCTGGAATCGTGGACGCGCTGGCAGCAGTGGAGGAAGCCAAGGCTCAAGTCGAAAGGGGTCGGCTTGCTGCGTGCCATCGCCAACCGCATCGTGGGATGGGTTTTCTTGCGCTGGGGCTTCTGGGGGCGGGGCTTTTGTACGCGCGTCTGCGACGGCGTAGTTTTGCGATTTCAGGGAACGGTGCGGCGTTGTAAGGCTGCCAAGCGGCGGAGCCAAGTTGTTCCGTCGGTGCGATCGCGTGCTTCCCGATACAGATTCACAAATTCTCTCAGATTTCCGTTGCACAGCGCGAGGAGTTGTTCCTGAACGTCGCTGTGTTCGTGATAGACAGCAAACGAACCAAGCAGTGCGTTGGAGAGTGGCCCGTCGGCGAGACGACGATACCGACGGCCTTCCGGGAAGGTTTGCCGGTAGGATTGGCGAATGTCCTCGAAGATGCTCTCGCGTTGCGCAAGGACTTGGGTCCGTGGAAGTTTGACCTGCACAGCGCGGCGATAGAACTTCTGGAGCCGTTCGAGCTGCGGCTTTAGCCAAGCGGAGAAGGCCTTTTCGTCCTCGTCTGCCTGTTTCGCGAGGGAAAAGACCCGTTGGCTCTTTTCAGAATCGCCTTGGTGCTCGAAGAAGAGGGCGGCACCTCGTGTTCCCACCATCGTTGCAAAGCTCTCGTTCAGATCGGAAGCGCCCGGCAAAAAAACGGTCGAATGGGCCATTTCATGCAGGATGGTTTCGACGGCCCGAAGCTCGCCGGCATCGCTGGCGTCTGGCGTTTCGTTTGGGCTGGCTCTGGCTTTCGGTCGAGGCGCTGACTTTGATTGCGCTGCCGACAGGGCCAACATCGACCGATAGACGGGAGAGATGAGGTACCCAAGTGTGGAATACGCCCCGACGGGACGCAGATACACGTCGAAACCTGCCTCGGCAAAGTGTTGCGCCGCACGTTTGGCGTCTTTCGGATCGAAAAATCCCAAATACGGCACGCTTCCGACGAGTGGAAATCGAAAGGATCGGACCGACAGGGAATCTTTGGGTGAGACGGTCAAGTTGTACGCGACTGGACCACCTGGATCGACGTAGCGGGTAAATTCGGCACCGCCGCGCAGACCGAGCACTTCAATGCCGAACGCGCGAGCCGCCATGACTTTTGCCAGGCGGTTGCGCAGCGCGTCATCGGTGGTCGGATCTGCCAGCACATCACTGACATGCCGACGAATCCGCAGAAGGCGCACTTGTCCCACCGCCTGCTGTCCCACATAGTGCGCGGCAAAACAACCTTCTTGCAGCAAGGCCAGACCGGCGCTTAGGTACGCCGCGACTCTTTGTAGCCTTGGCAGACACGCGCGCTCGAATGTTCTGAACCCCCAAGGCCGCTTTGCGCAGCCAGCGAAACAAGCTCGCCACATGGCTCACCTATATCACGCGTTTCGGCAGACGTTTTCGGTTGCCGTTTCCTCAAGGATTTCGTGGCGTTTGCAGCCTCGTTGGTTTTCGGGAAGCGAAGAATTTTGTTTGCTCCCTGCATTCAAAACGTGATAGGAAACCGGGCACGATGGTGTGTCATCCACGTCCTCTGTCCTGGGTGTGCCAGGGTGGTCCCTTGTGGTCGGGGGAGTGGGCGGCATGGCTGCAACTGATCTCTTTGGCCGAAACGGTACGCGATGGACTTCTCGATGTTCGATGATGAAGCCGATGATGGCGGGCAGGAAATCGACTCTTTCTGTGCCCGATGTAAGACGGATACTCCACACACGGTTGTGAGCCGTTACGACGAGGAAATTCGTCGGGTTCGGTGCAACACCTGCGACGACGTGCATGCGTTCAGGCGGCCTCGCGGGGAGGACGGCGAGGAGCCCGCGGAACAGCCGGTCCGCAAAAAGCTCACCAAGGCAAAACCCACCTGGGAGCAGATGATCAGCAAACGGAAAAGCTCGCCGCGCTCGTGGGGGCCCGACGAGGTTTTTTGCGAACTGGATGTCATTGCGCACGCGGTGTTTGGCATCGGTTTTGTCTCTGAACTGATTGGCCAGAACAAGATCGAAGTCACGTTTCAAAACGACAAGCGCATCCTCATCCACAATCGTCGGCTTCTGCCGCTGCATGTGGTGCAAAGGCAAAGGCAGGAAGCCGAGGCGCGGGCGCGGGCCGATGGAAAGGCCAAGGCGAAAGAGGCGCGCGAGGCCAAAGCAGCGGCGCGCGAGGCGGCTCGGCTGGCCAAGACGCACGAGTCTGAACTGGATGACATGGACCTGCCGGACATGCTCGCGGACGACGAGGAAATACCGGTGCTTTCGTCGCCAAAATCGAGTCATGGTGGCAAAGCGAATCGTTTGTCGGCCAAAGAACTGGCCGCTCTCGACGACGATGAGGATGATGATTTGCTGTCCGATTCGGGCGACGACGAGTCTCCAGCGAGGGGCTCGGCTCGAAAAGCCAAAGGCGTGGCGGCAAAACCTGCGCGCGGAAAGTCATCCGCCCAAAAAGCGTCGCAATCCGAGGACCTCGAGGACTCGATCGACGACGAACCGAAGAGCAAGAAGAGCCAAGCATCGGGAAAACGCGACAGCACTGAAGCCCCGAGTGCCGCAGCGAAGGATTCACGGAAAGCCCGTGCCAGTGAAATCAAGGCCAGGTCGAAAAGCAGGCTGTTGGAAACGCACGAAGCAGATGAAACCGCGCCCGCTCGGTCTTCGGCCATAGACGGCGAAGGCAAACCCGCTGGAAAGCGCGGACGAAAACCGGCTGACGATCGAGACCCAAAGCGTCAAGCTGAGCCGTTTTTCGCCAGAAGTGCTTCGGGGACATCTGTGTCGGTTGCTGCCAGCCCGATGGAACCGAAAAATGACGCGGCGAATGCTGCCGTTCCGCGTCGCAAAATCGGAAGACCATCGACCAAAGTGGCGCTTTCCGAGCCGACTGAAGTCCGAACAGTTGACGCCTCGCCGGTTCCAGATGCATCCGCTGAAGGGCGATCGGAAAAAACGGACCGAAAAGCGCGGAAAAACGCGGAAGAAACCGGGCGGAAGGCACGCCACGCCGAAGAGCCGATCGAAAAAGCTCCAGTCGCTCCTGCACAGGACAAGGCTTCAAGGAAGAGACCGGACAAAGCGACCCGCGGGACTGTAGTACACGATGCGGTGTCGGGTGCCGATGGTGCTGTTGGGGCAAAGATTCCTGCGAAAAGGGGACGGCCTCGCAAAGTTGCGGCTCTGCCTGAGGCAAAGGCACCGGAGCGCCATGAAACACCGTCTGTTGTGAAAGCGGCGGAAGAAGCAGCGCCTCCCGCACCAGCTGCCAAGCGCGGCAGAAAGCCGTCTGTTGTGAAAGCGGCGGAAGAAGCAGCGCCGGCACCGGCGGCCAAGCGAGGCAGAAAGCCGTCTGTTGTGAAAGCGGCGGAAGAAGCAGCGCCGGCACCGGCGG
>DAOLIT010000017.1:79035-80007 GCA_035328405.1 Pseudomonadota bacterium
CCAAGCGCGGCAGAAAGCCGTCGGCTGTTTTGGCTTCTGAGGCACAATCGGCAGAAAGCGCGGAAGGCAAGCCGAGGCGTGGTCGGAAACCTGCTCACGACAAGGACGGTGGCAGTCAGGCTGCTGCGAAAACGGCAAAAGGACCCGCGAAGCGCAAGGCTGCAAAAGCCAGCTGATGGTTCCCATCCAATCGCCGCCAACGTCGCCCGCCCCCAACAATCAACGGTTTGCGCGAATGTGCTTGGTTCTGGGGGCGTGTTAGAAGTAGCCGCCGATGCCGATGTTGAAGAGGACGCCGCCGCTCGAACCCATCGCGGGCACGGTGTTTCCGTATTCGTCGGTCAACGTGCCTTCCTTTGAGTTGGGGGTTCCGAGCTCGCCGACCTTGCGGAAACGCCCCTGGCCTCGCAAGTCCAGGTTGAACGCGAAGTGCGTCCCCAAGCGCCATTCGACACCGAACCCGCCCTGGACCTCCCCAAACCAATGGGATTCGGACACGAGCGCGTCGATCATGGTCAGCTTGGAATACGTCAGGCCGCCCGCCCCGACCACATACGGCGACAGAATCCAAAACGGATTCCCTAGATGCACCCGCACACCGAACGTGACGGGCACGTCGTACCGCTCGTACTGGAAGTCGTTGTAATACACATCCTCAGTCGAGATGTGTTGGTACTGCACGCCCATTTCCAGGGTCAGCCGCCTGTGCGCACGGAACAACATGTCGAGACCGATACCTCCCGTGCTGTAGCTGCCAAAGGACCCGTAGTTCGCATATCCCCCAAACCGCGCGGCCAAACCAAACTGAGGCCGAAACCCCGACCGGTTCTGCCACGATCGAACGGGATACACAGGGGCAGGTTGATACACAGGGGCGGGTTGATACACAGGGGCAGGTTGATACACAGGGGCGGGTTGATACACAGGGGCAGGTTGATACACAGGGGCGGGTTGATACACAGGGGCAGGTTG
>DAOLIT010000018.1:0-78455 GCA_035328405.1 Pseudomonadota bacterium
TTTCGGGCGGGTTGGGTTTCGGGCGGGTTGGGTTTCGGGAGTATGGGGTTTTGGGCGGGGTTTTTGGGTGAATGCGCGATAGGAGGCCGAGAGGAAAGGATGTTATCCTGGTTTCGCGTAGTATCTGGCCATGTCTATCGCTACCCCTATGGAAGAGTTCACAAAACAGGCGATGCAGAAAAGTCGCGAGGGCACGCTCAAGGCTCCGACCGGACAAACGCTGCACTGCAAGGGCTGGGAGCAAGAGGCGGCGCTGCGGATGCTGTGCAACAACCTGGACCCGCAGGTCGCCGAGAAACCGCAAGAGTTGGTGGTGTACGGCGGGACCGGCAAAGCGGCGCGCAACCACGCGGCGTTCGACGTGATTGTGCGCGAGCTGCTCATGCTCGGGAATGACGAGACGCTGCTCATTCAGTCGGGGAAGGCGGTTGGCGTGCTCAAGACGCACGAGGACGCGCCGAGGGTGCTGCTCGCGAACGCGAACCTGGTCCCGGCGTGGGCGGACTGGCCGCACTTTTGGGAGCTGGAAGCCCTGGGCCTGACGATGTACGGCCAAATGACCGCCGGGTCGTGGATTTACATCGGGACGCAGGGCATTTTGCAGGGGACGTTCGAGACGTTCGCCGCTGCGGCACAAAAACACTTTGGCGGGACGCTGGCGGGGCGGCTGGTGGTGTCGGCGGGTTTGGGCGGCATGGGAGGGGCGCAGCCGCTGTCGGTGACGCTCAACGGCGGGGTGTTTCTGGGCGTGGACGTGGACGCGGCGCGCATCGCACGGCGGGTCGAGCAAGGCTATCTGGACGAGCACGCGGCGGATTTGCCGTCTGCGCTGGCGAAAGTCGAGGCAGCGAAAGCAGCGAAGCGGCCCCTGTCGGTCGGTGTGACGGCAAACATCGTGTCGGTGCTTTTGGACTTGGTGCGGCTCGGCGTCGTGCCCGACCTTTTGACCGACCAGACCTCGGCGCACGATCCGCTGGGCGGGTACGTGCCGCCGGGGCTCGACCTGTCGCAGGCCGAGGCGCTGCGCAAAAGCGACCCGGAAGGCTACGTGGATGCTTCGCGGCGCGGGATGGTGGCGCAACTGGTCGCGTCGCTGGAGCTGCGGCGTCGCGGGAGCCAGCTTTTCGATTATGGAAACAACCTGCGCGGCCAGGCGCTGTTGCACAAAAGCGCGGCGGAGCATGGTTTGACCCATGCGACGCTTTTCGAGGCGATGCCGGGCTTTGTGCCCGCGTACATCCGGCCTCTGTTTTGCGAGGGGAAGGGCCCGTTTCGTTGGGTGGCGCTGTCGGGGGACCCAAAGGACATCGAACGGACGGACGAGGCGGTTCTCGACGTGATGAAGGGAACGAAAAGCGAGGCTCATTTGCGGCGCTGGCTCACGGTGGCGGGGCAAAAAGTGAAGTTTCAAGGCCTGCCCGCGCGGATTTGCTGGCTCGGGTACGGGGAGCGGGCGCTCGTCGGGCAGCGGTTCAATGAACTGGTCAAAACGGGCGCAGTGAGCGCGCCGATTGTGATTGGGCGGGACCATTTGGACTCGGGCTCGGTCGCGTCGCCGAACCGCGAAACCGAAGCGATGCGAGACGGAAGCGATGCGATCAGCGATTGGGTGTTTTTGAATGCGCTCGCAAACTGTGCGGCGGGGGCGACGTGGGTGTCGGTGCATCACGGAGGCGGTGTGGGCATCGGCTTTTCGCAGCACGCGGGCATGGTGGTGGTGGCGGATGGGACCGAGCGCGCGGCGCGGCGGCTAAAGCGCGTGCTGACGACGGACCCGGCGATGGGGGTTCTGCGGCACGCGGATGCGGGGTACAAAGA
Organism: Pseudomonadota bacterium; assembly: GCA_035328405.1. Taxonomy (GTDB): domain Bacteria; phylum Myxococcota_A; class Polyangia; order Palsa-1104; family JAEUJZ01; genus JAEUKA01. The sequence goes on from DAOLIT010000018.1 coordinate 1,819, forward strand.
AGCGTTGGACTTTGCGGCAGCCCATGGGCCGAGGGTGCCGCATCAAACTTGGGGACACTCAACACCGGGCCAAACGCCCGACTCGACGTAAGGACCGCCTCGTGCGGCGGGGGACAAACGCAACATGATGAATCAACTCTTTGGACCGAACACGACGTTGCGTCTGAAGCTGTTTTTTCCGCCGCTTTTGGTGCTGTTGTTTTTGATCGGCGCGCTGTCGGTCGTCGGAAACAATTGGCTGCGGGAGGTTTCGCAAAGGCTCGCGGCCTCGCACGCGGAAAGCCGGGCTGCCGACTTGGTGCAGTCGCACAATTTTCAAGAAGCACTCAAACAGGTGCGCGAAAAGAGTCCGTCGGCGCTGCTCAATGCCACCGTGGACAATGACCCAAGGCTTTTGTTCGCGGTGCTGAAGCTGCGCGACAAACTCTATGTCGGCACACGCAGCGGGTCCGAGGGAGAACAACTTTCGCTGCTGCTGTCCGACCCCCAGCGGTACTCGAATCTGGCCCAGAACGTGACGCAGCGCCTCGCAAGCATCGAGTTTTCGATCGCCCGGCGGTCGGTGCCCGTGCCAGGGACGCAAGATTTGGCGGAACTGACGCTTTCTGCGTCGCTGCGGGACCAAGTAGCTGACTATCGCAACACGCTGTGGATCGTCGTGGGCATGCTCGCGGCGGCGCTGGCGGCATATCTCATCGCATCGATCTATGTGCTTTCTCATTTTGGACGGCGGATGGATCAATTGGTTGATGCGGCGCAGCGCGTTCAGCAGGGCGACCTGAATGTGCGCATTTCCAACATGGTTCCCGACGACATCGCCATGGTTGGGCGAGCCTTTGATCTGGAGGCAGAGCGGCTTTCATCCGTCGTGAACTTGTTGCAGGGCGCGGCGGCGGTCGTTGAGCGGGCTTCAACCGATGTGTCGCAAACGAGGACCGGGCTTGCGCGCACGCTGACGGCCCAGACGCGCGACGTGGAAGAGGCGCTTCAAATGCTCCGCGAGGTGCTGGCGGGTTTTGGTGCCGCCACGACGTTTGCCGAGCAAAGCCGTGATGAATCCCGGCAAGCCGCGTCGGGGTGCCAGACGTTGGCAGCGAACGTCCACGATGCCACGAACACCGTCGAAGAGGCCGAGCGCGTCGTGGCGCTCACGTCCGACAGTCTGGGCCAGGTCGCCAATGCCACGGCGGACATCGCCAAGCACGCAGACACGCTGTCGGACACGACTTCTTCGACCGCCAGCGCGATGTTGCAAATGAAACATTCCATCACCCGCGTGCGCGAAACCGCCATCACGGCGGCCAGTTTGGCCGAACAGGCAGGCGTCGATGCCGAACGCGGAACCCAAGTCTTGGAACAGAGCATGATCGGCATGGAGCACATCCGCGAAGCCTCCGCTGCCATCGGAACCGTGACCGAGGATCTCGAAAAACGCGTGAGCGAAATCGGCGACGTGCTTCACCTCATCACCGAGCTCACCCAGCGCACGAATCTGCTCGCCCTCAACGCCAGCATCATCGCCGCGCAGGCCGGGGCCGAAGGGCGCGGGTTTGCCGTGGTCGCCGACGAAATCAAAGATCTGGCCCGCCGCACCGCCAATTCAGCGGGCAGCATCGACAACCTGATCCAAGCCGTCGCCGAGGGCGCACACGCAGCCCGACGAGCCGCCGTCGCAGGTGGCGATGCCGTCGAGGCAGGGACCTCCCAAGCAAGCGAGGCCGCCAAAACCATGACCGACATTTTGGGACGGCTGCGAAACTCGGCGGCGATGTCGAAATCGATCGCCTCCGCCACCGACGAACAAGCGCGCAGTTCTGCCTATGTCACTCGCTCCATTCAAGACGTGCAAAATCACGTCACCGAAATTACCGGCAAAGCCGTGGACCAAACGCGCCGAACCGAATACCTGCAACGCCAGGTCTCACGCCTGCGCGAACTGGTGGACCGGCTGGCCAAAGGCGGGCGCGAAGAACGCGACAGCATGACCGCGATCACCGAATCCCTGATGCGCATGACTAGGCTTTTGGATCAGCTCGTTTCCATGCACAGGCACAACGCCAGCGAAGGGGAACGCCTGCGCAACCTGATGGACATGATTCGGCGCGGCACCACCAGCCAACGCGAACAAAGTTCCGCCCTGGAACGCTGCGTCGGCGACCTGACCACCCAAGCCAACGAACTCCGAGGCCAGCTCAGCAAGCGCAACTGATTCGTTTCGGCCCCAAAACCACTGCGGCGGGCGAATGGCCATTCGGGTTCACCGCCAGTTCCAGCAGGCGGCTCCGCTCGCCTTGAAAGACGCCCACGGGTGGCACCAGACGCGATATAACCGTCTCTACGATGTCCGGACACTCGTCTTTTCGATCTCAAGCCTCCCAGGCACCTGCTTTCGGTGGGGCGTCCCTTCTGAAACATCCACACGCGAGCCCTTTTCGGAGGGCAAAAATCGTCTGCACGATCGGCCCGGCGAGCCGCAGCGAGGAAGTCATCGGTCATCTGATCGAAGAAGGCATGGATGTCGTCCGGCTGAACTTTTCGCACGGTTCGGTCGAGGATCACCGTCGGACGGTTGAGGCTGTGAGGTCGTGTTCAACGCGGCTTGGGAAGCCGGTCGCGATTTTGCAGGACTTGCAAGGACCGAAAATCCGAGTCGGAAAAATCAAACCGGGGACGGTGCTGGAAGCAGGACAAGAGTTTGTCCTGACGACGGAAGAAATCCTGGGAGACGCAGCGCGAGCATCGGTCACGTACGAGGGTTTGGTTCGCGATGTGAAACCGGGGAATGTCCTGCTTCTCGACGACGGTTTGTTGCAAATCGAAGTGCTGTCGGTGGAAGGGCGGGAAGTCGTCACGCGGGTGCTGGTTGGCGGGCCGCTGTCGAACAACAAAGGAATCAATTTGCCGGGCGTGCGAGTGTCCGCCCCGTCGATGTCGGAAAAAGACCACGCAGACCTCATCGTCGGGCAAAAACTCGGCGTGGATTTTCTGGCGCTTTCGTTTGTGCGGTCGGCGCAAGACATTCATGACGCTCACGAGGCGATTTTGGCGGCTCGAAAGGACATTCCCGAAAGCCAGAGTCGCCCGATGACGCCGATCATCGCGAAAATCGAAAAACCAGAAGCGATCGATCGGCTGGAAGAAATCGTCGAGGCCGCCGACGGCATCATGGTGGCGCGCGGAGATTTGGGCGTCGAAATGGGGCCGGAAAAAGTGCCTCTTTTGCAAAAAGCGGCGATCGAGCTGGCGAATGCGCGGGCCAAGCTCGTCATTACCGCGACGCAAATGCTCGAGTCGATGACCCAGAATGCTCGACCGACGCGGGCAGAGGCGTCGGACGTGGCAAACGCGGTCATGGATGCGTCGGATGCGCTGATGCTTTCGGCAGAAACAGCGTCGGGGAAATACCCGCTTTTGGCGGTGCGAACGATGGATCGCATCATTCGCGAAGTCGAACAAAGCGAGCGGTATTTCAAACTGATGCGGCAGCTCGATTGGCCCAAAATCCGTGTGACCTCGAATGCCGTGGCGCACGCAGCGGTGGTGGCCGCGCGGCTTGTGGAGGCACCAGTGATTTTGGCGCTCTCGGATTCGGGCGGGGCGGCGCGGCTTTTGTCGGAATATCGGTCCGAGGCGCTGGTCGTGGGAATGACTTCGAGCGACGACGTGGTGCGTCAGCTCGCGGCGTATTGGGGGATTTTGCCGCTCAAAGCCCCGGAAGCCGAGGATGAACCCTCGATGATCCGTGCGGCCATTGAACTTTTGCGGGAAAGAAAATTGGCGAAAAGCGGCAGTCTGGTGATTTTGACGATGGCCATCCCATTCCGGTCCGGTCTGTCTACCAACACGATGCAAATCCACCGCGTGCCGTAACTGTTTTGTTTTCTTGGCGACCTGTGCGGGCTTGTGATAGCCCCTGTTTGAGATGGTTTCTGCTGTGTTTCCCCTCGAGAAAATTTCTGTTGAGGCCCAAAAGGTGCTGCGGCACCTCGCTCGCTCGGGCCACAAAGCGTATTTGGTGGGCGGTTGTGTGCGCGATCTGCTGCTCGGTCGCACGCCCAAGGACTTCGACGTAGCGACGGATGCGACGCCCGCTGAACTGCGCGAGATGTTTCGCAACTGCCGCATCATCGGCAAACGGTTTCGGCTGGCGCACATCGTGTTTGGCGAGACGATCATCGAAACCGCGACGTTTCGAGCAAATCCTCGGCAAGAAGAAGACGACGACGCAAACCCGATTTCAGGTGAAGAAAGCGACGAACTTTACATTCACCGCGACAACGTGTTTGGAACCGCCGAACAGGATGCGCGCCGTCGAGACTTTACGGTCAACGGTTTGTTTTACGACCTGCCGGAACAAAAAGTCATCGACCATGTGGACGGTCTGCGCGATTTGGATGCGCGTCTGATTCGGACGATCGGAGACCCGAATGTGCGGTTTCGCGAGGACCCGGTGAGGATGTTGCGGGCGGTCAAGTTTGCGGCGCGCCTCGGGTTCGACATCGAGGACGAAACCTGGGCGGCGATGTGCGAACACGGGCCGGATTTGAAGAAAAGCCCACCGCCTCGCGTGCTGGAAGAAATCTATCGCATGCTCCGAGGCGGAGCGGCGGTCGAGTCCATGATGCTGTTGCGGGAAAGTCGCCAGCTCGTGTCGCTTTTGCCGACGCTGTATCAGGAACTGCAACACGAACCGGATGTGCTGACACCGTATTTGGACGAACTCGACCGACGGGTGAAAAACGGTCAGACGCTGCAAAATGCGCTTCTGTTGTGTGTGTTGCGTTTGCCAAGGCTGTTTCCGCTGTTTGTCCAGCTTGACCGAAACGGCGCGGCGGCGGCGTCTCTCATCGAAGATGCGTTTGCTCCGCTTGCGGAAATGAAAGTTCCCCGTCGGGAATGGGAGCAAGCCAAGATGCTGCTTTTGTTTCAGCGACGGATTTTGCAGACGCGGCTGCGAGGGAACAAGCTGTCCGACAATTTGCTCGCGTCGTCGGATTTTCACCTCGCGTTTCTTCTGCACACACTCGTGTATCAGGTGGTGCGTCAATCAGAGGGTCTTTCCGCCGAAGCCATCGGACAGGAAATCCGAGCGTGGCCGTATGCAAAAACGCTGTTTTCGTCCTTGGCGGAACCGCCGCCCAGTCGAGCCGCAAGACGACGCGGATCTCCGTCCCGGAGTCCTTCGCCCCGACGAAGCCGGAGTTTTGCCCGATTTGAACTTTCGGATTCAGACGAACCGGAAACAGCCACGCCAGAGCCATTCACCCCGAGGAGCGAACCCGAACTCAGTGGTGCCGAGGCCGACGCTGAAGAAGCCGCGCTCGCTGCCTTTGTTGCCGCGATGCAAAGAAAACACCACGACTGAAACGACGCAAAAAGAAGAGCTTGGTAAAATGGGGACGCTGCTCCCTGTCTGACGCCTTTGCAAGGGCGTCCTGGGCAGCGGCCACCTCATCATGTCAAGCAACAAACAGCAGCGGTTCCTACCGTCGGGAAACATCGTCGTCTGTGGACGCGCCTACAACATCGGCTGGCCCGTCGTCAATTGGTATGACAATCCCAATTTCGCCGCATACCGTCTGGGCTGTTACAAAGGCAAAGATGGGGCGGGCTCGCCGGGGCCGCTTCCGTTCGCTCCCGCCAAGGGTTTGGGCCGGTCTCCGTATCGTTACAGAGAACGCCGTTTGCTCGGCGGACAGCGCCTGGACATGCGCAGGTTGCAAGACATCATCCGACAGTTTGTGCTGCACCACGACGGATGCGCGAGTTCAGCGGACTGTTTTCACGTTCTGCACGACGAACGCGGGCTGTCGGCGCATTTTCTCATCGACAACAACGGTTGGATTTACCAAACGCTCGATTTGGCCGACGGAGCATTTCACGCCTCGGGTGTGAACGAAATTTCGATCGGCGTCGAATTGTGCAATCGCGGACAGGTCGAACTCGACGGCGAGCACTTCTATTCCAAACGCGGCATGACCCGCAGTGTCTCTGAGGTCGTCGTCCACAACACCCGCTATCGCATGTGGGAATACACCAACGAGCAATACATGGCGATGGCCGCCCTCGGGAAAGCCCTGGCCCGTCTGTTTCCCAACCTGCCGCAGGTGTATCCGCAGTGGAACGGCATGATGCTCAACACCTGGATGGCCGACCCGCGCGCGTTTGCCGGCTACATCGGGCACTACCACGTCACCAACAACAAATGGGACCCCGGCTGCTTCAATTTTGCGTGGCTCATGCAGAAGATTCGCGTGAGCTCGGTGTGGTTTGTGTGCCTCGACAAAAGCGAGTGTCCCAAGCCGCCCGAAATTGCCGAAAATCCGCAAATCGCCGAGCAGCAAGGCCGCGTGCTGTACCGCAACAACGAAGAAGAAGCGATGGGTGGCTATTTTCCCATCGGGCCGTTTGGTCGCTCGAGGCTGTGGCACGGCGGAATCCACTTGAGCCTGCCCCTCGGAGCACCTGTTTTCACGCCATTTCCGGGCCGCATCGTCGCTGCGCGTTTTTCCGAACCCGTGCCCACAGGTTCCGCGAGTTTCGTGTTGATGCGGCATTACTTCCGCCTGGCCGGCGTCGAGACGATGTTTTTCATCCTGTACATGCACCTTGAGCGCGCTGACCCCAAAAAAGGACGAATCCCGTGGCTGCACGAGGCCGAAAAGAAGCCGTTTTTTGCCGCGATGTCCCAAGGCAGTGTGTTCTATCCCGACATTGACGTAGGAGGTGGGGAAGTCGTAGGACATGTGGGTGAAGCCGGCCCGCCGGGCAACTATGAAAGCCAGATTCACTTGGAAGTTCTTTCGCCCGAGGATTTGCCCGCCAAGCTCGAACCGGGTTCGTTCAAGTCCGTCGATGGGAAAAGTTCCGGGCATTTTTGCGACATGCGCGACATCGTGTCCGCCATCGATCGTCCCAAAGGCAAAGGCGACGGCATCCTGACCGAAAAGGAGCTGCGCGACTTTTTCCAAAACAACGACGAACGCGCCGAGCTGCACAAACTCGCTGCGCGGTTTCAGTCCGAATGGGGGGACGCCCCCGATTGGGAACAGCAGCTTGCCGCGAGCCGCGACTTCCGCACCATGCCCAAACCCGCGCGTGCCAGGCTCTACCGCGAACAGATCAAACCGACGCTGTGGTACACCCCTGAACTCGCCGAAAAAGTAGGTCTGCCCAAGGACTTTGTTGTGTGGCACTACCACCCCGTTCGTTTTGTCGCGTGGATGAACGGGCAGCTCCGCAAGCAGGCCACCACCATGGTCGGCCAAATCCAAGTCGCGCAAGGTCCGGCTGCGGCAAAAGTCACCGACGACCGCGATTCACTCGATGGCTTTGTCGATGAGGAAGACGAAATGTCGCCTGAGGCCAGCCGCCGCCTCACCCTCGAAGACTTGGCCAACGGATACCCCGAAGAAACCCCCCAGAAATAGTCTGTGCTTCACCCAGAAACTACTGCGGCAGCATCCGTGTTTGCGCGATTTGGCTGTACACAGAGACTCCCTTGCGTGCAATCCGTTTCTTTTGGGGGTCGTTCGGACTCACTGCATACAGGCCCATTTTGATGCGCATTCCGTGATTCCATTCGTAGTTGTCCATGAGCGTCCAGTAGTGGTAGCCCTCGACGCGAACGCCCTCTGAAATCGCACGCAGAACCCACGAAAGGGAGTCCGAAACCCACGCAGCGGATTTTCCTGAATCCTGCGCATCCTCCACACCCGTTTCCGTCACAATCAGAGGCAACCCCTTTTCCTTTAAGGAGACGAGCACTTCATACAAACCGCGCGGATAGTGAAAGTCCGTTTCCAGAGTCAGGAAATTGAACGTCGTCAACGGAGAAAGAGACGGCAAAAGCGCCTTCGCGCTGCCCGGAATCACATTGCGCGCATAGTAATTCACCCCCACAAAATCCATTCTGTGCGCCAAATCCTGACGGTGCACCTTTTCCCCGTCGAGTTTTTCATCCAAATCCCCCTCGATCGTTGCGTTCAAAAACACGCGGTTTAACAGATAATCAAAATGCTTCGCTCCCTCGACATCCAAGGGATTCTCTGGATCGACGGGAGCGACTGCTTGCAGGTTGTACACAACGCCCACCCGAACTGGCGTTTGGTCTCCGGCTGCATCCATGCGATCGGCCCCCTTTAGCGCGTCATACATCCTGGCGTGCGCTTCGATTTCGGACAAAAGCACAGCTCGCGCCGCCTCGGCTTCCAGAACAACAGCAGGAGGTTGTGTGCGCTGTTCGGTAGGGAACACATAGCCCGCCAAAATCACAGCCGTAAACGGTTCATTCAGCGTCGCCCAATCATCGACCTCGCCACCAAATTCTCGACCCAAAAAGGCGGCGTATTTGGCCGACTCCCGAACGATTCGCGCGCGATCTAACCACCCCCGATTTTTGCAACCTGCAAGATCCACATGACACCCATACGCATCGTGAAGCCACGTTGGGAGTGCATAGTGAATCAATGTGACCAGGGGTTTTATCCCCTGTTTTTTCAGTTCGGAAAAGACTCGGTGATAAAACGCGAGCGCCGGTTTGGATGCGGCTTGCTTCAACGCATCCATGTCATTGATTCCGTCGGTGGCAGTTGGAAAAACGCGCCCCCATTCGATCGAAAGACGCAAGGAATTGTTGTGAAGTTGCTGGGCCGCGAGCGCAATGTCCTGCGGATACAACTCGAAAAAACCCGGCCCGGCAGAAAGGGGGTCTCCGCTCAGGTACAAACCGGGCTTTGCACGTAGTTCAGGACGAGTCACATACTCGGCCCAATCGGAAGCATATTCACATTCCGCTTTCGGAACGGAGGGACAACCCATTTCTGTCTGAAAACCCGCGATGGCCGTCCCGAAACGAAAGTCCTTGGGAAACTCGCTTTTTTCAGGAGGCGATTCACACGCAACACTCAGCGCAAAACAGAGAACCGAAAACAGGGGAAGCCTTTTCACGCCGCGCAGTATCTTCGGCTTCCCCCATCAAGTCGATGGTTTTGTGGGGTCCTCCCCCAATCGCTAGTGCAAGTAGTTGCGTTTGATGAGGTTGAGCAAGTCGTTGTGAAACGTGTCCATTTCACCGACGAGTACTTTGATGCGACGCGCAAAATAATTGAACGCCATCACGGCAGGAATCGCTGCGACAAGACCGATGGCCGTGGCAATCAACGCCTCAGCGATGCCGGGTGCGACGGTGGCCAGGTTTGCCGTGCCGCGACTCCCAATGCTGCGAAAGGCGTCCATGATGCCCCAAACCGTTCCAAAGAGACCCACAAAGGGGGCTGAAGAACCGACCGTTGCAAGCAGAGGCGTCAGGGATTCCAGTGCTGTTGTTTCTGCAATCGCGGCTCGACGAAGCGCCCGCTCGATGTTTTCTAGGTCGCTTTCGGTGTCTGTTCCGCTTTCCTTCGTCTCGCGTTTTTTCAGAAGGCGCGTCAGTTCCAAATACCCCGCTCGAAATTGAGCAGCGACGGGAGAACGTCTCAATCCCTTCGTTTGGTCGTACACCTTGTCTAGCTTTTTGGCCTGCCAAAACACATCCAAAAACTGATCCGTTTCGCGATTGGCGAGCACGATTTGATAGCCCTTGTAGCCAATCACAAACGTGGTCACGACAAAGAACGCGATCAGCAAAAACAAGACAAACAGAACCACGCCCCCCGAACTCAGCACGAGCTGAAACAAATCCAATTCCCGGCCCGCAGGAACAGGGTTTGGCGTGGCGACCGAAGAAACCGACAGGAGCAACATGCGTCCGCGAGGGTAAACCCACCCAGCCAACAGGGTCAATCTTTGGCCTTTCCCCTTTTTTCATTTTGGGTTATGCGGCGATCTCGGTTTCACAACCACAGGAGGTTCTCAACATGAAAACAAAACGTCGTCTTGCCCTTCACCAGCTTGCCTTGCCCTCGATGATCGCTTCTGCGCTCGCGCTTTCTGCCTGCGGAGAGCCCGGCCTCGAGGAAACCGAGACTGCGGGCTATCCCGCGCCACTGGCCGTCGAACCGGACGAAACGGAAAGAACGGCCCAAGCCGTCGATCCCACACAACTTGCGAAGTTTCGTGCTGCCCTGCTCACGGCGGTGAACAAGGCGCGGGCGACGGCGCGAAAGTGCGGGACAACTTCGTATGCCGCAGTTCCGGCGCTTGTGGAAAACAGCAAACTCGACACGTCCTCACAAGCTCACGCAAAGGACATGGCCACCAAGAATTTCTTCAGCCACACCGGTTCCGATGGTTCGCAGCCGTGGGATCGCATGAAACGAGCCGGCTACAGCTATTCCTATGCGGGAGAAAACATCGCGGCGGGCAATTCGACCGTCGATGCCACGATGACTCAGTGGCTCAACAGCCCAGGACACTGCGCAAACATCATGGGTCGCAACTTCACCCAGGTCGGTTTCGGCTACGACTACAACTCGGCAGCGCGATACAAGCACTACTGGGTTCAGAATTTCGCGAAACCGCTCTGATTCCGCACGTCGCTTCTACCTCGTCCATTCCTCCCTCAATCAACCTCCCGCAGTCTGGGGCAAGGCTGACTTGACGCCTTCCCGAAACCCGCAAGCGAACACCTCCGCGACGCTTTTTGCTCGCGGAAAGACGCAACACGCTTCTTCATCAAAAGCGGAAATGGATCGCGGTCAGGACGACAGCCAACCCAAGCACGGCGACCGAAAGAAAAGCTGACGGCACGCCGTCGCACGAAAAGTTTGAGCGGGGAAAAAGGGAACGCTGCGCCGAGCAGAACGCCGACGCAGCGAAGGTTCGAGCGGGAAAGAAACGGACTCTAGCGTTTCGAGAACTGGAATCGAGCGCGAGCGCCGCGCTGACCGTATTTCTTGCGTTCTTTGCGGCGAGGATCGCGGGTCACGTAGCCAGCGCTCTTGAGCGCAGAACGGAAACCTGCGTTCACTTTCAGAAGTGCGCGCGTGATGCCCAGCCGAATCGCGTTGGCTTGCCCGGACAGGCCTCCGCCCATCACGTTCACGTAGACATCGTAATTGGCCGATTGAGCGGTCAACTCAAGTGCTTGGCGCAAAACCATTTTGGAAGTCGCGCGCCCGAAGTAGTTGTCGATGTCCCGACGATTGATGGTGACTTTGCCGGACCCCGGCATCATCCAGACTCTAGCGACGGCCTCTTTTCTGCGACCGGTCGCATACACTGCATTTCGTTCGACGTTTGCCATGTGAAACCTTCCTACGCGCGCATCGTCTTCAACGCGACCTTGTTGGGCTGCTGCGCGGTGTGAGGATGTTCAGCGCCCGGATACACCTTGAGCTTTTTGATGATGACTCGACCGAGCGGACCTTTCGGCAACATGCCCCACACTGCTCGGCGAATCACCTCGTCCGAACGATCCCGGAGCATTTCCTTTGCAGGTCGTGCTTTGAGACCGCCCAAGTACAAGGTGTGTTTGTAATACATCTTGTCGTCGAGCTTTTTGCCCGACAGATGAACCTTCTGCGCGTTCAGCACAACCACAAAGTCACCACTGTCCACATGTGGGGTGAAGTCGGCCTTGTGCTTGCCGCGCAAAAGCGTAGCGATTTGAGTCGCCGCCCGTCCCAGGGTGAGGCCTGCCACGTCCACGACGTGCCATTTGCGATCAACCTGCGCTTGTTCGGGCTTCTTGAAAAACGTGCTCGGAACTGGAGTAGCCATGCAAATTCCCTGCGGGAGTTTCCTAGAGGGACTGGAACTATCGGATCGCAACCCAGGTGTCAAGCAAGTTGTTGGTTTCCGTGAAGGAACTGGCCTTCACTCTGTTTGGTTCTTTGCCCCTGCCTTTTGCTGAAACTTGCGGAAGCCCATGTCCACTTGGTTTTGCACGGGTCCATGCTTGGTTTTTCCGAAAAGGGACGATACGGTATGGCTAATGCGTCTGTCGGTGCTCGCGATTTTCTCCTTGGGTTTGCCTCTTTGCATGGCTCTTTTCGGAGAGCATTCTTCGCGTGCAGATGTCAGCGACGTGGTGCGTTTCCGAATCACCAATCCAGGGCAAGCACTTTACAAAATTGCGATCCCCGGAATGCTTGGCGACGGAGATCACGGGCGGGTTTTGCAAGAAGTGCTATCGGGTGACTTGAATGCGTCGGGTTTGTTCAAATCGCTTGATCCCACCTCTTTCGTTGCGGACTTGGCCAAGGAAGAACTGTCGATCGCGCCCGATTCGTGGCGTACCGTCGGAGCAGAGGGTGTGATCAAAGCGCGCATCTCGCTGAACGGAAGCGATCTCGCGATCGAATTTCGGCTGTACGAAGTCATCAAGGGCGACCGGGCAGTCCTCACAAAGAGCTATCGCGCCCCGGTGAGCAGCGTGCGCCGGTTGGCTCACTCCTTCGCCGATGAAGTCGTCCGGTATTTCACCGGTGAGGATTCGTTTTTTGGCACGCAGATCGCTTTTTCTCGTTCGGTCGGACGCGAACAAGAATTGGTCACGATGGATTACGACGGTGCCGACCAGCGCACGTTGACTCAAAACCATTCTCAGAACATGTTGCCGTCGTGGCATCCGTCAGGCTCCTCCTTGCTGTATACGAGTTTTGTGCGGGGAACCCCGGATTTGTGGGCGATCCCAACGAACGGGGCCAAGCCTCGGCGGATTTCAACGCGCCCCGGTTTGAATACAGGGGGTGTGTTTTCTCCAGACGGAAGCCGCATCGCCGTCACGCTTTCGTTCGAGGGAAACAGCGAGATTTATCTCATCACGCCGTCTGGGGAACTCATCAAGCGACTGACCAACAATCCTGCGATCGACAGTTCCCCAACGTGGTCTCCCGATGGAAGCGAGATCGCTTTTGTGTCCGATCGCCATGGAAGTCCACAAATTTGGAAAATGTCAGCGACGGGCGCGGACCAAGCAAAACTCACGCGGAAAGGCAGTTACAATGTCGAGCCCGCGTGGAATCCCAAACCGCTTGCGGGCAAGTCGCTCATCGCGTTTTCGGGTCGGGATGAAAAAGGAACCTTGGATATTTTCACCGTCGATGCGTCGAACGGAGACTTGCAGCGCATCACCGAAAACCAGGGCTCGAACAGCCACCCGAGCTGGGCGCCAACGGGACGAGCACTTGTATTCAAATCCTCTCGAGGTGGCGTCTACATTTCGACGGCGGATGGGAAAACCCAACGTCCCATCTTCCGAGGAAACGCCGACGCGCCCTCGTGGGGCCCCATTCCAAAACGGTAGCCCACAAACTTTCAGCTAGGTTTCTTCCTGTTCAAGGTGGATTCGCGCAAAGCGGAGAAAGTCAGCCTCGGTGATGATGCCGACGAGCTTTCCGTCCGAAATGACTGGCAGACATCCATATTTGTGCTTTTCCAGGGTGCGAGCAGCCTCAGCAGCATGTGCGGTCGGAGTCGTGGTGAGCACATCCTTGACCATCACCATCTCAATCGGAATGTCGCGCGCCACGTCTCCTGGCCGTTCGGCGCTCGGGTTTCCATGACTGACCCAAGCCGCCAAAATCGTTCGGTGCGTGACGAGACCAACCAAGCGGTCGTCTCCATCGACAACAGGCAAATGTCGAATGCGGCCCACTCGCATGATTCGGTCGGCCAAATCGAGGCTGTCGCCGACACGAAGCGCCTCGACAACGTCGGTCATGATGTCCTTCACAGTGGTGATCGCCATTTCTTCCTCCACAGCCCAAAGCCCGATCCAAGTGGGCAGCAGCCCTAACATACGTCGCTCGCTGCGAAATTGCATTACTATCTCGGCCCATGACGCGGCCACTTTCCCCTACAGGTCATCTAGAACCTACATTGGCAGCCCCCACAGCGGCAGCCGGTTTGACAGCGACGGTTGATGGTGGCGAACAGCCAATTGCAGAATTGCGTCGCATCGTCAGTTCCATGCGCGCTCGCCTCGATTGGATTCGGAACGGAGGCATAGACGGTATTCCTGTGTCGGATTTGCAACACGCACAACCGGGCACAACAACAGCCGAGACCGCGCCCACGCGATTCTTTGAGGAGAGCAGACCAGCGGGAGCGGTCCATGCTCCGCCGGAAATGTTGAGAACCCGAGCGTCGCAAGAGGGAGACCGTCCCCCGGTTGCGAACCACCCAACTGACGCCGAAGCAGCGGCTCGGGCCGCACTTGAGCGCGCGAAATTGCTTGCGGCTGCGCCGATGGAACCAAGCCGTTCCCGAGTGCGCGACAAACCAGCGTCGAGCAAGTTGTTTGCGGAACCCACAACCCAAAACACTCCCGGCGGAGATTATCCCGAACTTACCTCGCTGCCTCACGGTGAAGAAGGTTTGCGAATCGTGCGTGACTTCATCGGAGATTGCCGTCGCTGCAAGTTGTGTCATGGCCGCAACCAGTTGGTTTTTGGCGAAGGCAGCGCATACCCATGGATCGCGTTCGTCGGAGAAGGTCCCGGTGCGGACGAAGACAGAACGGGGCGACCTTTTGTCGGCGCTGCGGGTGAATTGCTCTCGAAAATGATCAAGGCGATGGGAGAACATGCGCTCAAAATGGGGTTGCCCGAACTGGCTTCTCGTCTAAAACGTGAGGAGGTGTACATCGGCAACGTCGTCAAATGCCGCCCACCCGGAAACCGCACGCCCGAACCGGACGAAGTTTCGGCTTGCGGAGGCTTCATTACGGCGCAGCTTGCGTGTTTGGCCCCTCGTGTCATCGTCGCACTTGGTCGTACACCCACCCAGTTTTTGCTACAGAACAACGCTCCGCTCGGGCGACTGCGCGGCCAGTTTGGCGTTTTTCGCGGCGTGCCCGTCATGCCGACCTATCACCCCGCGTACCTCCTGCGAGCGCCCTCGGCCAAAGCGCAAGTCTGGGAGGATTTGAAACTCGTCATCTCGCGCCTCGCGGAATGCCAAAGCGAGACGCAGCAGATGGCGCAGCTTTGAGACCAAAACACACGACACGAAACCACTTCAACCCACTACACCCGACAAAGGAGATCCACATGTCTCGTTTCGCTTTTGCCCAACCATTTCGCTGTGTTCTCGTCGCGCTTCTTCTGTCCATCGGTTCGACTCAGGCGCTCGCGTTGCCTCCGGCAGGCAGCATCGTAGTTACCGAGCGACGCCTCAACCACGCACTCGGCTCGTTCCACGAAGATCTGAAAACCGAAGCAAAAAAAGTGCTCACGCGCGCGCCCGAACACGAAAATTGGAAACTCTATTTCGTCGCGCATCTGAAAAAGGCTGCGGGCGACAGCAAGGTCAATGTCGTGTTTTATGACGCAAACCAGACGGGAAAAGCCGCCACTGGGCGCGAGCCAGTTCACTTTGCGGAAATCAACACCCAACCCAGCGCCAAAGTCCTGATGTCGGACGTCGAGCTTCGACCGGATCAAGGTTTCAAACAGGGCGGAAAATATCAGGTGTTGATCACGCGGCTCATCAACGGGAAAGAGGAAGTGTACGCACGGACGCAGGTCGAACTGAAGTAGGCCGGGCAAACGGGTGGAACTCGGCACCTTCGTTGATTTCCGCCCCACCATCGTCGATGCCTTCCGCGTTGCTTTCAAAACCGTGTGCCTCGGCTTGACGCAAACGCTCGGCGATTTCAATGATCCGACGCTCCACACGACCAAAGACACTGACCGCCGGAAAACGTCCTGACGAGTCGCGTTCGCCTGCCGGCAAACCGGTGAGGATTTCGATTCCCTCGGACACCGTCGAGATCGCGTAAACGTGGAACAGGCCGCGTTTGGTGGCTTGCACCACGTCATCTCGAAGAACAAGGTGAGGCAAGTTGGCTTTCGGAATCATGACGCCCTGATTTCCGGTAAGCCCCCGAGCCTGACACAGGTCGAAAAAACCCTCGATTTTGGCACACACGCCGCCGATTGCCTGCATTTCGCCAAGCTGATTGACGCTGCCAGTGACGGCGATGCTTTGATCGATCGCGACATCCGCCAGCGCAGACAAAACAGCAAAAAGCTCACTTGAACTTGCGCTGTCACCGTCGATTTCGCCGTAGCTTTGTTCAAACACAAGCTGCGCACGCAGGCTGAGCGGTCGCTCTTGACCAAACATTCTCGCCAGATAACCGCGCAAAATCGCCACGCCTTTGGTGTGAATCGCTCCGCCGAGCTGGGCTTCGCGTTCGACATCGACGATGCCCTCTCGTCCGAGCGCCACGACGGCAGTGATCCGCATCGGCTGGCCAAATTCCACATCGCCCGTGTGAAACACCGACAGACCATTCACCACACCCACTCGCATGCCTGTCGTGTCCAGGGCCACTTCCCCTCGCAGCGTCAATTCCCGAATGTGTCGTTCTTCACTCGCCAGACGTTCCCGTCGCTCTTGCCAAGCCAATTCCACATCCTGGCTTGTCACGGTCAACGCTCGCTTTTCCTCGGACCGAGGCTGCGAAGCCAACCGGCTGCGAGCTTGTGCGACGGCAAACATCGCTGTTTCGTCGAGCGGTTCCAGACAAAGCGACAACCGTTCGCGATCCTCGGCAAGGCGCGTGGACAAATCGAGCAACCTGGCCCGCGCCGACCGGTCGAAACGAGGCAATCCCCGACGACGTGCGAGTTCTGCCAGCACGGCGTCCAGCACATGAAGCGTCTCGGCGTTTCTCGGCACGACTGGATCGACCTCGACCTTGATCCGAAACAGGGAACCAAAATCGGGATCGCTCGAACGCAGCGCGTCGTAAAGTGCCGCCGAACCCACCAGCACCACGCGCACCGGAAGCGGCGCGGGTGCAGGCCTCAGCGTCGTCGCGTACAAACCTGTCGGCCCGACCGGATCTTCGACCGCCAACCGTTTCTCCCGCAGCACCCGCTTGAGCCGCTCCCAAATCAGCGGATCGGTCAGCAAATCCTGCGCTCGCACGACCAGCACGCCGCCCATCGCTTTGTGCATCGAACCGGGCCGAATGCGCATAAAGTCGGTCAGCAGCGCACCAAAACGCACCCTTCGTTCCAAATACCCAAACAAATTCGCATACGTGGGATTGGTTTCGTAGACGACCGGCGCGTGTTCCGAAGCCCGGTGCGTACACAGCAGATTGAGCTGAAACCGTTTCAGTCGCGTCGCCAGTTCCGGGTCGCCGTCCTCGAGTTTTTCGTCCGTTTCGGGATCGGCCTCGCTCGTATCCGGTTCGATCAGGTCTTCCCAGTCATCCATGAGCGCCTGCTTGACCCGACGCAGATAGCGCGCAACCTCGGGAGAAAGACTGGCGAACCGATCGAACACGTCACGCATTTCGCGCTGAATGAGCGTCGATGCCGCCCGTGCCAGCGCAGCCGTTCGCTCCGCATCAAACCGCGCACCTTGCGCTTTCACAAGCCGCGCAGCCTTTTCCACCTCGCGAGTCAGCCGCTCAGCCGCGTTTTGCAGTGCGCGTTTTGTGTTCTCATCGAGCACATCAAACTGTTCGGCGGACAGCGGCTTTCCGTGGAGGATCGGGAACGTCTGCACCGCGCCCTGAACGGTCCGCACTCCAAAACCGTGCGTTTTGGCCGTGTTTTCCAAATCCGTGAGAATTTGTTTGTTTCTCGCCTCCATCTCCGACGACAGTTTTTTGTGCGCGCGTTCCAAGTCCTCCGCGTCCAAAAGATGCGACATGCGATCGCGCAGCCCGTCGAGCAGGTCGCCCATCGCCTCCAAAAGCGCCGGGCCCGTTCCCGGCGGCAAGAGCAGCGGTTTGGGCGATTCGGGGTGATCGAAGTCGTGGATGTACACGAGGTCGTTTGGCGCATTCATTTGCGCGGCAAACCGCTCGGCGTGACCGACGACGGCAGTTTCGATCATCACTTCGGGCTGGGCAGCGACGTAAATGTGGAAATCGCTTTCCGGCATGCCAAAACCCAAATCGAGCGACCGACGAGCCACTTTGGGCACCAAATCCCAAAAACCAGCGTCCACAGGCTTTTCAGGCAACGTTTCTGGGTCCAACCAGACATTCAACGCGTCGTCGGAAACCAAAAACCGCAGCCTCGTGCGCAGGCTGGTGCTCGGTTCCGGCAAAACCAGCAATTTCGGGTCGAGCGGCGGACCCTCATCGGCTGGAACTGGCGAAATGTTGCTGGGAGAAACCGCAGATTCAGCCGATTCCCCAGCCTCGCCTGTCCCACCACCCTGGCAAGCCGGTTCCGACTCGCCTTCACACACACCCTCGCGGACAACCTGTTCCGTTTCCGATCGAAAAGCCTCGACCGCGGCATCGCTGTTTGAAGGAGTTTCACTGCTTGGCGGCGTTGCGCCTGGGTTTTCGGTGGCTTCCGGTTGCATGTTCAAAAGAGGCTCTATGTTCTACCAGAGCCGCGCGCTTGGCTATGCCCGATCCGCGTGTATGCCTGCATCCGACAGGCAACGACAGGCTCGGCGCGTTTTTGCGAAGGACTCGGCTGCACGTTGGGGTGTATGCTGCCCGCCGTGCTGCTCGCGATAAACCCCGACCATCCAGAGCCACGCAAAATCGCCCGAGCCGTCGCTGCGCTCGAAGCGGGGGAGATCATCGCGTACCCAACCGATACGGTGTACGGGCTGGGGTGCGACCTTTTGAACAAAGCAGCCGTCGAGAAACTGTATCAAATCAAGCAAATGCCCAAGAGCCAGCCGCTCGCGCTCATCTGCGTAGATTTGTCTGACATTTCCCGATATGTCCTCCTCGACAATGTTGCCTATCGGTTGCTGAAACGGCTTTTGCCGGGGCCGTACACGTTCGTTCTACCGGCCACGCGCGAAGTTCCCAAAATCATTGCGCCCAAACGCACCCAAGTCGGCATCCGCGTGCCCGACCACGCCGTGCCGAGAGCCATCGCGCAACAACTGGGCAGGCCGCTCATTTCCACGACGGCCACGCAGTTTGAAAAAGAGCCGCTTCAGTGGCCAGAAGACATCGCGAGCCTGTTTCGACAGGTTTCGCTTGTTCTCGACGGTGGGCCTGGCGGCGTCACACCAACCACCGTCGTTGATTTGACCGAGAATCCGCCCAACGTGATTCGGCACGGCGTGGGCAAAATTGACTTTCTTTCTGACTGAAACGGGAGAAAAGCGGAGCGACATGGCAAAGCGCGTTTTGATCGTGAATCCCAATGCTCGAGGCGGTTTTGCGAAAAACAAGTGGCCGGTGTTGGAACCCGTGCTGCGCGACGCTCTCGGCTCGATCGAAGTGATGTTCACGAAGCAATCAGGAGACGGCACGCGCTTGGCCGAAGAAGCTGTCGCGTCCGGTGCCGAGTCGGTGATCGCAATGGGCGGAGATGGAACAGCCTCGGAAGTCGCGGCTGGATTGCTCGCGGCGTTTTTGAAACAGGCTCGGAGCGAACCGACGTGTTCCTTTGGCTATTTGCCGTGTGCGACGGGCGGGGATTTTCGTCGGATTTTGGGAACACCAACGGACCTTCGGGAAGCCGCTGAAGCGATCGCGAGAGCCAAACCGAGACCCATCGACGCAGGCCAAATCGATTTCATTGGCCACGATGGCCAGCCTCGACGCAGTTTTTTCATCAATGTCGCAAGCTGCGGGATTTCCGGTTTGGTCGATCATTTCGTGAACGAAGGCAGCAAGGCACTCGGGGGCACGGCGACGTTCTTTTTGGCTTCCCTGCGTGCGACGTTTCAATACAAAAACGTACTCGTCCGCGTAAAGCTCGACGACGAGCCCAGTTACGAACAACGGATTTATACGCTGGCGGTAGCCAACGGCGGTTACTTTGGCGGCGGAATGAACATCGCGCCGGACGCGAAACTCGACGACGGTTGGTTCGACGTAACGACGCTCGGCGATTTGTCCGTCTTGGAAGCGCTCAAACTGAGCGGCCTGATTTACAAAGGCCAACAGGGTCGGATGTCAAAAGTGTCGATGAAAAAAGCGCGTCGGATTGTTGTCGAACCGGTTGATTCGGAACAGAAAGTGCTGCTCGACACCGACGGGGAAACGCCAGGTCGTCTTCCCGCAACGTTCACGCTTTTGCCCGCCGCCTTGTCGTTTCTTTCCGACAAAACTGCGCGTTGACGCGATACCGCACTAAACCGAGGCAAGACGACGGGCGAGGATGCTCGCAGCGACGTGGGCGAGGAGGCAGAGCACACAGGTCGTTGCAGCGTATCCTCCTCCCGACAGTACGCCGTGCTCCTCGACGAGCTTCACGGTTTCGTGGTTGAAGGTCGAGTAGGTTGTAAACCCACCGCAAAAGCCCGTCGTCAAAAGCAACCGCAGTTCAGGTCGCAGCGAAAAACCGCGCGAAACGCTTTCGTTCACGAGGGACAACACAAAACACCCCACCACGTTGACAAGAAGCGTCCCAAGCGGCCACGCGCCGCCCACGCGAGGATGAATCAGCAGCGCAATCGCATAGCGCAAAAAACCCCCGAGCGCGCTCCCCGCCGTGACCAGAAGAAATGCGAGCATCTTGTTCGTTCTGTTTATCACGACTTGGTTTTGCGGGGCGCTCGTTGATATGCTGCCGGCCCCGTGTCGGTAGAAACTTTGCAGCAAGTGTGGACCGTGCGCCGGGTTCTGACCTGGACAGAGCAGCGTTTTCGGCGCAGCAGCCTCGCATCGCCGCGCCTCGATGCCGAAATTCTGCTGGGGCATTGCCTGCAAAAAAACCGCGTGCGGCTGTACCTCGACTTTGATCAACCGCTTGCGACCGACGAACTTGCGCGCTTCAAACACGTTGTGCAGAAGCGACTTTCGGGCACTCCGGTGGCGTACTTGACCGGCCAAAAGGAGTTCTTTTCGCTGCCATTGGAAGTCAGCCCCGCCGTGCTGATTCCAAGACCCGAAACCGAGACGCTGGTCGAACTAGCACTCCGTTTTTTGTCGAGCGGTTCCTTTTTGAACGAAGCAAAACACGAAACTTCGTCGCTGTTGCCCGTGCAAGTGGTGTATGACACCCTGCCGCAAACCAGCGAAGTCGCTGACGAAACCGCAGGTGAAACGCCGCCTGTTGCGCCCGAAAAAGCCGAGCCTCTTTCAGAAACGCGGGCGCAGACAAAAACCGTCGTTGATGTGGGCACGGGCAGCGGTGCGATTGCACTTGCGATCAAGCAGCTCGCCAAAAACGTCCGTGTGCTGGCCGTCGAAAAAAGCCCGGCGGCGCTCGACATCGCGAAAAAAAATGCCGAACGTCTCGGTTTGCAGGTGGAATTTTTGTCTGGAGATTTGCTTTTTCCCGTGCCCGAAACCGAAACGCTGGATCTCGTGTGTGCAAATCTCCCCTACATCCCTACAGGGGACATCGCCACACTCGCGCAGGACGTGCAAAACGAACCACGCATGGCGCTGGATGGTGGGCCGGACGGTCTTTCGACGATTGCACGTCTGTGCGACACGGCGGCGGCGCGCTTGCGATCGGGCAGCGGAATTC
Organism: Pseudomonadota bacterium; assembly: GCA_035328405.1. Classification (GTDB taxonomy): domain Bacteria; phylum Myxococcota_A; class Polyangia; order Palsa-1104; family JAEUJZ01; genus JAEUKA01. The sequence goes on from DAOLIT010000018.1 coordinate 23,130, forward strand.
TTCTGGAAGTGGGTGCCGGACAGGCCCAGGCGGTGGAAAAGCGGCTGCGTTCATCCGGCTTTTCGAGTGTGACGAGCGTGCGCGACCTCGCCGGGATCGAGCGCGTCGTTGTCGGCCTGGCTGGAGGCCTCTGACATGTCGGAACTGACCTATGCGCTGGTCTTGCCGTTGTTTTTGGGAGCGAGGCACGCGCTGGAACCGGACCACTTGGCAGCGATGACCACGCTGCTCACCACCGAGCGAGGACGGCCTGCGGCGCTCGGAATGTGGTGGGGGGCCGGACATGCACTGTCGTTGTTTGTGGTGGCCTGTGTGCTTTCGGCGATCGAAAAAACGCTTTCCCCAGCGTGGTCGGACCGCTGCGAATTGCTCGTAGCCGCGATGCTGGTGTTTTTGGGCGGGAAAGCAGTGCTTTCGGTCTTTGCGGCGTTTCGTGAGGGCCAAACCGGGCTCCGGCACACCCACATTCACGGACACGAGCAACACCATCATGCCGGCCCAGTTGGGCACATTCACATCGGGTGCTTCACGCTGGCGCAAAAACCGCTGTTCGTGGGGCTTGTGCATGGGCTGGCGGGTTCGGGGGCGCTCACGGCGCTGGTGTCCACAAAAATGCCCACGATGGGCCTGCGGTTGGCCTATGTCGGGCTGTTCGGCCTGGGCGCGATGCTCGGCATGGGTGCGCTTTTGGGCCTGTTTGGTTGGCCTTTTACGCAGTTTCTGCGCAACCGACCGAGCGTTTTGCAAGGGCTCACGCTGCTGGCGGGTCTCCTTTCGCTCGTGATCGGTGTGATGTTTGGTTTGGCCCATGTTCACCGGCTATGGCCGGGCGGTTAAGGTGTGCCGATGCGTGTGAACCTTTTGTCTTTTTGGCTTCTGTGGTGCGCGGTACACCTGCTGTGTCCTTCGATTTCAGCGGCTCAAACAGCGACCCAAGTCCCGGAACGACCGGCGGCTTTGTTTTGTGCTCAGGCGGGTGAAACTCCGTCGCTGAGCCTGGTTCCAGAGTTGGAAAAAAGGCTGCGCCTCGTTCAGCCCGGGCCTCTGCAAAAAGCGGCGGGCGCGGTGAAGAAGGCACAGACGGCGCTCGCGAGCCTCCGGTGTTCCGAGGCAGTGCCCGCGCTTCGACAAGCAGGTGAGGATCTTTTGGCAGAAGCGCCCTGGAAAGAAGCGCAACCTGTGTCGCGAGACGTTTTCGGTTTGCTGCTGGTGTGCGCGGATCGAATTGGCGACGCAGAAAATGCAAGACGAGCAGCACAGGTTTTGCTTTCGCAAAAAGATCCGCTGCCTGCCGATGTGTCGTTGGTGCTCGCTCGGCATGATCCCGGTGCGGTGTTTGGGCCGATGCGCGAGCCAGTGTGGGTCGAAACCGATCCGGCGGGGGCGCTTGTATTTCGCAACGCGGAACCCGTCGGACCATCGCCTGTCGCCGTGCCCGGAGGACGGACCGACGCAGACGTGCTGACGGTCGTGTCTCCCGGTATGCGAAATGTGCGGCTTCCGCTGGGCAGTGGCGGGAAAATGTTTTTGTCTTTGCGACCCGAGGATCGCTTGCCGGTGCTACTCGATCCCGTCGCTGCGCTTCCTTTGGGCAGTGAAGAGCAAGGCAAACTCCTTGCGCAACTCGCGCAAAATCCCGTGGTGGTGACACAACTTGGGCGGCATTTGCTGTTGTTTGGACCCAAAGAGCGGCAAGGCAAACCCGTCGAACAGGAACCGCTCGTTGCTCGCGTGTATGACTTTCAGCAGCGAGCCTTTCTTCTGACCCCATCCGACATCGCCATTGGCCCGCCGCCCGCGCAAACCGAAGCTCTTCTGGCGCTGTTTTCCGCCCCCAAACCCACTGGAGCCGCCCAAACGGCGACTGCTTCGACCGGAACCGTTCCGAGCGGCACGGCCCCGATAGCAACCACGCCCGGTGCAGCTACTGCGAAGTCCGCTCCTGCGGACAACAAATCCGGGTCCAAACTGCCGTTTGCAAAAACGCGCTGGTACACCTGGGTCATCGCGGGCGGCGTCGCCGCGCTCATCGCCGGTTTGCTCATCGCCGAGCGGTTTTCGTCTGAAAAAATCACCGTAACCGCCACGCACTGACCGACGCGAATCGCCAGTTCTTTTTCCTATTGGGCAGGGGAAGCGGGGCCGCTGCGCACGGGGATGCGAAACCACCCTGTGAGTGTTCCTGCGACATCGGGAACGACCGCGCCGCCCGCCTGTTCACGCTGAGCCCGCAGATCTTCCACTGAAACGACGATGTTACCGGCGACCGTTTGCCCCACCGAAAGGCCCAATTCCGAAAACAGCACATGACCTCGCAGCGACGGTTGTGCTTGGGGATATCGGCAAGTGTTGTTGAGCAGAAGACCGGCTTTCACCGACGCATCGGGATCGCCGGGCAAAGGTGCCGTCGTGGTCCCGACCGGAGGCGGCACAATCGGCACGCCCGGTTTGCCTTGTGCGAGAGCGGTCTCCTGCATCAATGCAAGTTTGCTGACGTCATGCACGAGCAGTTCAAAACCGTCCGACCGTTCGAGTTTGGTGGACCCTCGCTGCATGCGCAGAAGCAACCGGTCTGTGGAACGCTCGTCGGGATGGAAGCCGCTGCGAATGCCGTGAACCACTTCGACGTAAAAATGCTCGGGTTTCAGGTCAAATTCGGGCCAGACCGAGGGCGCGTACACCGAGCCCGCTGCCGTCGGGTCAAGTGTCGGACAGCCGCGCAAAAACAGCGTCCCCGACAGCGCGCCCTCTCCGCTGCCCTCGCAACCGGAAGCCCAAGCGATACACAACGCAAAACAAAGAACGGCACTCCGACGCATTCTTTGTTTCTACCACGACCTACACGACGCAAAAGGCTCGTTTTGCGCCGACCTCGGTTGCGCCAACCGAGGCCAGCACGAACGCCGCTACTTTGAAATGCGCAGGCTGCCCCCGCCAACCCACAAAAGGCCTGCGCCGATGAGCGCGCCAAAACCGAGCGCCGTCAGATATTCCCCGCGCACAAACAACCACAGCGACATACCGACATAGGCCACACCGGCAAGCACCTCGATGCGGGCCAGTTTCGACAGCACCGGGCGGTAGGACTCCGATTTCGTTTCTTGACCCCCGGTTTTCGGCGTCCGCACAAACACCGCCGTGTTTCGATTTTGGAACACGCCGCGCAGTAGTTCGACGGAAAGAGCCACACAAAGACCCATCGAAAGCGCCATGACAACAGGCGAAAGCACGACGGCCTCGATGGCCGAACGCCCAAGCCTGCGCAGCGCAGCGCCGTAATATGTGGAAAGCGAGACCCACAGGACCAGCACGGCGGCGAAAAGACCTCCCGGTGGCGCCATCAGCCCGTGCAACAGCCCGAGCGGCGCGAGCGGCAAAAACAGAAGCGACAACGCCAGGTAAGGCTGGCGAACGTGCCGCAAAAGATGCAGCGACATCGCGCCGCGTTCCGCAAGCGACCGGCCCGGCAAGAGGATTCGGCCAAGCAGGCTCCGCAACACCTGCGCATTTCCGAGTACCCAGCGTTTTTGTTGGTTCCGAAACGCAGCCATCGAACCAGGCAATTCCGTCGGTACAGCCAGCGTCGGCATCGTCAACAGGTCGTACCCCACAAGCCTCACGCGGTACGACAAATCCAAGTCTTCTGTGACCGAGGCCGCCTGCCTGCCATCGCCACCCACCCAACCATTCGCCTCGACGAGCGCGGCCTTGCGAAACACGCCTCCCGAGCCGTTGAACTGCACCGGCTGGTTGTGTGCGGACAGATACGCCTGCTCGACCAAAAACAGACCGTGCAGAATCAACGCCTGCACTCGAGTCAGCAGCGAATCCGTCTCATTCAAAAACGACCACCTCGCCTGCACAAACGCGAGCTTTTTCCTCGCCAAAAGATGCGGCACCGTTCGACGCAAAAAATCCTGAGGAGGCACAAAATCCACATCGAATACCGCGACAAATTCCCCGACCGCCAGCGGCAGCGCAAAATCCAAATGCCCCGCTTTGAAGTTGGTTCGGTCCGGCCTCCGCACGACCGAAATGTGGAAACCGACATTCGCCAGCCGCATGATTTCGGCATCCACGACCCGAGTGGTCTCGTCGCCCTCGTCGGAATCGTCGAGCACCTGGATTTGCAAACGGTCGCGCGGCCAATCGAGCGCGCACGCCGCCCGAATCGCCCGCGCCGCCAAAAAACGCTCGTTGCGCATCGGGAGCTGGACCGTCACAAGCGGCAGGTCTTGCTCAGGGCACGACGGCGCTTCCCGCACCCCGACCGACAACGGCTTGTTGAGCGCCCACAGCCCCAACCGCAACAGGTGAACGCTCGCAGCAAGCAGCAAAAGCCACAGGCACAAAAGCAACAGCGAGAGCCCAAACTGAGCGACGGTCAGAAGCGTTTGCGGCATCATCGCGTTCAGGCGTCGTGACGATTGGACCGAATGTGCGGGGAAAGCGACGGGTTTTTGCTGTATTCAGGCCAGGTCAGTCGCTCGTCGCCAAATTCATCAATACGCTGCATCGTGATGCAGTGCTCCACGGGACACACCAAACTACATAGGTTACATCCAACGCACTTGTGGGACAGGATCTCGACGTGGGTTCGTCCGCGCGCGTCCGGCCTCGCGTCAATCGCCTGATGCGCGCCGTCTTGGCACGCCGCGTAGCAGACGCCGCAACCGATGCACTTTTCTTGGTCGATGTGCGCAATCACGCGGTAATTCAAGTTGAGTTGGTCCCATCTTTTGTACGCTGGCAGGCTGCGCCCGCAAAGGTCCGCCACCGACGAGATTCCCTTTTGGTCTAGGTAACTCGAAAGACCGTCGATCATGTCCAGCACGATGCGGAAACCGTGGTGCATCACCGCCGTACACACCTGCACCGTCTTGGCCCCGAGCAGGATAAATTCGACCGCATCGCGCCAACTTCCGATTCCGCCGATGCCAGAAATCGGCAAATCCACCGCCTGAGCCACCTGTGCGACCATCGCGAGCGCAATCGGCTTCACCGCCGGGCCACAATACCCACCATGCGCTGAAGCTCCGTGGACCATCGGGCGGGGCACGAATGTGTCCAAGTCGATTCCCGTCACGGAATTGATCGTGTTGATGAGCGAAACCGCATCTGCTCCACCCTGTTTGGCGGCCCGCGCCGGGAACGACACGTCGGTGATGTTCGGCGTCAGTTTCACGATGACCGGCGTTTTCGCGACTTCTTTCACCCATTCGACGATTTGACGTGTGTATTCCGGAACTTGTCCGACGGCAGAACCCATGCCGCGTTCACTCATTCCGTGCGGACAGCCGAAATTGAGTTCCAACCCATCCGCACCAGCGTCCTCGGCCCGTCGCACCATGTCGTGCCAAATTTCGCGCTTCGATTCGACCATCAGCGACACGACCAGCGCGTGCTTGGGATACCGTTTTTTCACCTGCGAAATCTCGCGAAAACTCACGTCGAGCGGCCTGTCGGTGATGAGTTCGATGTTGTTCAGACCCATCATCCGATGACCGCCGTAATCCAGCGACGAATACCTCGACGAGACGTTCACAATCGGCTGCCCGAGCGTCTTCCACACCGCGCCGCCCCAACCCACGTCGAAGGCGCGCATGATTTGATCTCCCGTGTTCGTGGGCGGGGCCGAGGCCAGCCAGAACGGATTGGGCGATTTGATTCCACAAAAATCGACGGACAGATCGGCCATCGCGAATTCCTCCGACGCTAAAGCGCGTTCCTTTGTTTTGAAAACAGGTCAGCCGCAATCGTTTGCGCTGTGCGTCGTCCGGCGGCCACCGCGTGTACGACTTCCTCTCCCCCCGACACACAATCGCCTCCTGAAAAATAGCGAGGATCGGACGTGCGTCCGTCGGCGTCCGCGACAACTTGGTTCCCGTCGAGCTTCACGGGAAGTTCCTTCAAAAGTTCGGTTCCCTTTTGGCCCGTCGCGCGAATCACCAAATCGGCAGGCAGCGTTTCCAGCTTCTGGCCCCCGTCGGGAACTTTCCGGCCAAACTCCAACCCTGCGATCCGGCTCGCTCGACGAGTCGTCCCTCGAGATGGGCCGACGACGCGGTGAGGCACAGCAAACAGCACAAGTTCCGCGCCGTGTTGCGTGGCCAATTCGACTTCGTGCGGATACGCCGACATTTGTTCACGCCCGCGACGATACACAAGCCAAGCTTTCGCAGCACCCGAGCGCATGGCCTGCGTCGCAACATCCATCGCCGTGTTTCCGCCGCCGATGACCGCGACTTTCGCGCCCAGCAGCGCCTCGAAAACCTCGGTGTCGCCGCGTTTTAGCGCAGAAATGAAGTCGAGCGCATCCCAAACACCCGGAAGCTGCTCTCCCTCGATGGAGATGTTGGGAATCGCACCCAAGCCCACACCGACAAAAATCGCGTCGTGTCGGCGTTCAAGTTCGCTCACGGAAACGTCTTTTCCGACGCGAACCCCGCATTGAATGCGAACGCCCGCCGAAACCAGCCACGCGATTTCTTTTGCGACAAACTCCGGCGTGACTTTGTACTGCGCGATGCCCGACGCATTGAGTCCGCCCGGCACGTCCGATGCTTCGTAAATCACGGACTCCACGCCCAACCGCAGCAATTCCGCCGCACAAGCAAGGCCCGACGGGCCCGCGCCGATGATTCCGACCGAACCCGATCGTTTGGTACCTGCGACGAGGACGGGTTGTCCTGTGTCCATCGCGAAGTCTGTTGCGTGTCGCTGCAAAGGACCTATCGCAATCGGCTTGTGTTGGTCATTGAGCACACACGCACCTTCACACAGGACCTCTGTCGGACAAACTCGCGCGCAGGTAGCGCCGAGGATGTTCGCAGACAGGATCGTTCTCGCGGCACCACCGGGATTTCCGGTCGCAATTTGCCGGATGAACAACGGCACGTCGATGCGCGTCGGGCAGGCTCGCATGCACGGCGCGTCATAGCAGAACAAACAACGATTGGCCTCGGAAAGGGCCTCATCCAGAGACAGTCGTGGCCGAAGCTCCTTGGCGAGTGCCTTGCGATGAAAACTGTCGGGCATCATGTCAGGGAAACTACCACGAGCGCGCACCCTCAAACGAACGAAAAGAGCATCAAAACAGCGCCGAAGGGAACAGAAAGCCCCCTGTTGGTTTTTGGAACAGAAGTCGCCGCGAAATCGCCGGTGCTGTTGTTGCTGACGAAAGGGCGGCCTAGCAGGAGTTTTTACAGCGAAATGGGCATGCCCCAATTGAAGTGGATGCGACCGGGAAAATGGGAATACCACGGTTCTTTTTTCCAGCGTTCCGACTGGATGAGCGTGTCCTGGCCCGGAAGAGTCAGCGGGAAAGCGTAGTCGAGCGACAACGAACCAAATTGCGTGAGCAAGCGAACCAGAGAAATTCCGACCGAAAAGCGAACATCGTTCCACTTGATGCGCTGGGCACCGTCAAAAACGGCACCTGTATCAACAAACAACGCGCCAACCCAGGGCCAACCGCCGATTTTGGGAGTGATCGCAAATTCCCACTCGATTTGCGAAAGAAACCGAGCGTCTCCACCGACGGGAACGACGCGATAACCACGATCTCCCGGCAAAGGACCCACGGGCGACTGTACAGCCTCTGCACGAAGTGCGTCGGGGTCGTACCCCCGAGTCGAACTATCGCCGCCCGCGTAAAACCGTTCGACGACGGGCAAGCCAGGACGAACCAACGGAATCCCATAGTTGATTCGGAGGTTCATTTTCCAATTGAAGCGCTTCATTCCAAACGGCCAGCCGTCCTCGGGCCGCAACAATGGACCGAACGGTCGCAAGACCACCGCCTGACCCGCAAACGACACAAAACTGCTGTTCACATTCCCCTGCGAGATTGCACAACACAGTGCTGCGGTCATTTGGGCCGACAGCAAGAAGCCACTGACGGGCATGAGTGGATTTGTTGGCACAGGCAAATTGCGTCGCAAAAGCGCCGGTGCTTCAAAACCGACGCGACGATCCCAAACCACACCGACGGATGCCTTCAACGACTGGGTACGATCACCGTCGAAGTTTACGTCTGCTGTCCCCTCGCTTCGGTACAGCGGGACCAAAATTTGGCTGATGTTGAATTCCAGCCGACCGAACACGCGCAGGGTAGGTGGAAGTCTGCGTCCTTGCTCGTCTGTGCGAGCCACGAATCGGGTCAGTTCGGCATTTGCGCCATAAGAAGTGACCTGCCCGATGCTGTACGTGTTTTCGTTTCGCCAAAAACCGCGCACGTCGAGCCGCACAAACGGATTCCACAACCGTGGGGCCGCAATTCGCGCAAGAAGCGACTGCACTCGAATGCCAAGTTCGCCACGCAACTCGACTTCGGTGCCTGTTCCCAAGAGATTCCGCCAAGTGTAGTTGGCGGACGAATACAACGGGTTGTCCGTCGAAACACCCACATAGATTCCTAGTTCCCCCGAGTTGTCGTAGCGTTCCGTGACCTCGATCAGCACGGGCACAGGATTGCGACGCAACTGCCAGCTTTTTTGGCGAGCCTCCAGACGATACTCATCGGTTTCTCCTGGATTTGGAATGACTCGCACCGACGAAAAAATCTGACGCCCAATCAGGTTTTGTTCCGCTTCGAGCAGTTTGTCGCGGTTAAAAACGTCGCCCTCTTTGAACGGCAAGTCGCGACGGACGATGCTCTCTCTTGTGACGAAATTGCCCCGAATGACGATCGGGCCAAATTTCACCGTTTCCTTCGTCGTGACAACCCACCGCAGCGTGACTTTCGTGTGGTCTTTGTTCCAACTGGACTGTGTGGGATCAATCACCGCATACGGATGCCCCAGCGAAGCAAGCTGCTCGTGAAGCCTCAACTTGTCCGCGATCATCGCCTCGGCGGTGTAGGCCGTTCCTGAATGAAGCTGCAAACCCTGCAAAATCTGCTGCGCGTTGAGCCCGCTCGAATCCGAAAAGGACAACGCCACATCCGCAACTTCCTCGCGCGGGCCTTCGTCCACCTCGAAACGGACGTACAAGTCCCCTCGGGTAGTGCTGTCGTCGAGCGCCGTCTGAATTCCCAACAAACCTGCGCTTTTGAGCGCTTCTTTTGACCGCGCCACGTAGACGGAAATCTGTGCCAGGGGAAAGCCCTCTCGACGATAAAAATCCTCTAGATGTGCGACATCTTGGGAAAGGGCCACCGCAGAAGCAAACCCTCCCTCGCCCAAACCAATCACGCCCAGCCGAGGATATCTGCGGGTGCGCACTTGCTCTTCCAGACGACTAGGGGGATACGAAAGCGGCTTCGCAGATGGCCCCGACACAAACTCGATGTCTCGAACCTTCAACTGCGGACCTTCATGAATCAAAAAATCGACTTCAACCGGATCGCCCGACCGATTCCGCCATCGCCACTTCACACGCGCATCAAAAAAGCCTTTTTGTTGGTACAGCCGATGCAGATTTCGCGCGCTTTCGTCGAGTTCATTCGCGCTGTAGTAGTTGTCCCGAAAAATCGTCACCACCGAGCGCAACTCCGAAACAGAAAGCTCCTTGCGCCCGACGAAGTGCAGTTCGACGCGCTTTCGTTCCTCGATGGCCAGGTCAAGATCCACCACTCTCTCTTTTGAGTTTGGGTACACCTCTCGGCGCGCAATCCTGACACCTGCGTAGCCCTTGTCTTGGTAGTGATCGACCAATCGCTTGATGTCTTCATTGATGCGCTCGGTGCTCGTACGGCCAAACCAGAGGCAGCAGTGCTCAAAAAAACCCCTCAATTCGAGCGGTGAAAGCAGTTTGACGCCCTCGCTGCGGATGTTGCCGAATCGATACCGGAGTCTCCACAACCCGGTGTTTAGCCGTACCGAAATGCGCACCGAGACTTGCTCGGGTCTGTCCGGTGCCCATTCCAGAGCAAAATCCGCCGTGGCATCGTAGTACCCCGTGCGTCGAAGAAAGTTCACAAGCTCTCTTTCTTGCCGACGCATTTCCGCCGTGAGTGCTTCTCCCTCGGGAAGGCGATAGCCAGGCCGCCACGTAACAAAACTGAGGATCTCCCACTCGAAGATCGGCCAGTTGCCCGTCACATATATTCGACGGACCGTCCTCATGGGCCGCACAGAGATTGCAAGTGTCGTCGAGCCCACCGTCGAATACGTGGCCTGGTATCCCAAAACATCTAGATCACGCCCGAGCCGCGTTCGCAGCTCCTCGTTCCATTGTGTGGGCAGACGGAGATCAATAAACCGGAGTAGCATATCCGGCTTCTCTATTCCGATGAGAGTTCCCCCTATCCTCACCTGTTCGATCACTTGTCCGTCTTGCGGTACACGGAGCTCAGGTGCATCGGAAGGGGCTGTCGCACCCTGTGATGTTGGCACTTCCGCTTGAGCGAGGATGTGGCAGGGACAGGCCAGAAGAAACCCAATCACCACGAGGCTGGCGAGCCGCCAGGAGCCGAGACTCACGCTTGCTCGGCGCATTTGGACTATGATAGAGAACACTGGTGATTTGTCGGGCCCAGTATAGGAGATTTTTATATGTCTGATCGTCGCGAAAACTCGCTTCTTTTCTCGCTTAACCAGCTCAAAGACCTTCAGGAGGAGCGGCTGGCAGAGGAAGCAGCGGCGGTCCGCGCCCAGGAGGAAGCGGCCCGACGAGCTGTCGAGGACGAAGAACGTCGTAGGCGCGAAGAGGAAGAAGCAAAAATTCGGGCTGCCGAGGAGAAAATCCGACTCGAGCGAGAAGAGAAAGAGCGTCTCGCTCGAGAAGAAAAATTCCGCATCGATGAATCGGAACGCCGCGCGCAAGTCGAGGCCGAGGCTCGAATCGAAGAAGCGCGACGAATCAAAGAGACGCAAGAGCGCATCAAGAAGCAACTCCCCTACAAGCTGCTCGCAGGCGTCGCTGCCGCGATTCTTGTCGTCGCGATGGTTGTTATCGGCGTCATCATCAACAAGCGTCTCGAGGAAGAAAAGCTGCACCAAGCTCAACTTGCCGAACAGCGAAAGTTGGAACGCGAACGCGCGGCTGCCGAGGAACGCAAACTCGAGGAAGAGCAGAAGAAAACCGAGCAAGCCATCAAAAATTTGATGGCCAAGTTGGATTCGACCTCGAAAGAAGTTGAGCGCAAGAAAGCCGAAGAAGACGCCAAAAGAGCCGCCGCATCAGCCAGCAAATCGTCTGGCAAAGGCAAAAAAGGCGGCAAAGACAGCAAGGAAGACGGCAAGAAGGGCGGAACCAGCGTCAGCGACATTGATTTGTAACGACGCGGTGGCCAAATCGATGCTTGACTTGCGGTGTGAAGGTAGGTACATGTCCTCTCGGTTTTGCGCAATTGCGTGAGGCTGTTCGGGCGGCATAGCCAAGTGGTAAGGCAGAGGTCTGCAAAACCTTTATTCCCCGGTTCGAATCCGGGTGCCGCCTCGTAGTTCTTTCGTTCCATGCGCCGGGTTCCGCCGCACTGAGCGAAACAGGGGGCCCTCAGCAAAGGTTGGGATAGCTCGTTCTCTCGCTGATGGAAGTCCGGCTTGCAGAAGTCTACTCGACCACAACCGCCCCGCGCAGCATGTTCATCCCGCAGGTGAAGGTCACTTCGCCTTTCTCTTGCGGCAGTTTCAGCGCAATTTCGGTCGGTTTGTCCTCGCTGAGCGTTTTCTTGACGTTCTGAGCAGGAAACACGATTTCGCGTCCGCATTCTCCCGCGCTCTTTTCGTAGCGAACCGTGATCAAAAGCTCTTCCCCTGGGCGTCCGACGATACGAGGCGGCGAATAGCCCTGATCACTGACCCGCAGTTCAACCCTGCGCGAACCGTTTTGCGCCACGTTGGGCGGCTCGCTTTTTTTGCAACCGCTCAAAAGAGTCCCCCCGATTCCTACATATGCGCACAGTGCGACACAACTCAAAGCAAACGAATGTGTTTTCATGACCCGAAAATGTAGCGGCAATGCGGTCATGGCCCAATTTTCTTGCATGTCTAGTGAATGGATACAGGGTGGGCGCAAGATGGCTTGGTGGTGGAATGAACCTAGGTAGCGACGGATGCACGGGCGTTTCGCTGGACCAGAATGGTTCGTCCGAAAGAAAACACCGATTTTGCGCTTGGATCGGCCCTTCTCTCTCTAGTTAAATTAGGGGGAGCAAGATCCCGGTTACGACGCGATGGCACGGTGCAAGAACTGCGGAAAAGCCAACCGAGACGGCGCGCTGTTTTGCCAAGACTGCGGCAAGCTGCTCGACGGTGTGGCGAGCGGCCAAGCAGACGGCTTGGTCGGTTTTGAAAAAAAGGATGCGGCGATGGCAGCCGTGGCTGCAATTCCGGTCGCTCGCGACGAAGAACCGGCGGCGCTTCTACGACCGCTGAGTTCAGGAACGCAAGGCGCGCAGGGGCCGATCGATCCGGGCCCGCCCGCTTCCTCGCAACATGAGCCGCGCAAGATCGAGTCGCCTGAACAGACTCCTCTCGTCGGTGATTTCTATGCTTGCGAAGGATGTGGGGCTCAAAATCCCACCGCCGCGTCGTTTTGCCGAAATTGCGGCCAAAATTTGAATCTGCGGCAGCGACCGGTAAACACGCGAATCTCTTGTGGTCACTGCGGCCAAGCAACGCCGGCAGGGTTTATGTATTGCCAACATTGTGGCAACCGAATTCTCCCGGAAACAGCCGCTCGATCGCCAGTCGCCAGTCGATCAAATGAGCCTGCCAAGCTTTCTCCGCAACCGCCTGTGGTCAAAAGTGGGCCGCCGGCGCGACCTGTAGGCGATGGTCCTACCAATCGCGACAAGAATGGGCTTCGCGGTCGTTTTGTGGTTGTGCGGCGCGACGGTGGAGACGGTGAGAATTTGCCGCTTTCTGGCGAAGTTTGCGATCTTGGCCGATCGACGCATCGCTGTTTGGCCGACGATCCATTCCTGGCGAGCCGGCATGTGCGGATTTCTTGGGCTGTCGGCGGAGTGAAAGTTCGCCCGCTGGACACGGTGAACGGCGTGTTTTGGCAGCTTCGCGAGCCCTATGAACTGTTGTCTGGGGATGTTTTCTTTGTGGGCCGCGAGCTAATTCGGTTCGAGTTACTTTCAGGTGACGAACGCGATCTCCCGTCGGTTAGCGAGCAGGGAGTTCGCGTGCTGGGCAGCGCGCCACGCGAGTCGTGGGGACGCTTGCGACAACTCACAACCGCAGCCGTAAATCGAGATATCTGGCACTTGAGCCGCCCAGAAATTGTGCTTGGACGAGAGGAAGGCGACATCGTGTTTCCCGACGACGAGTTTCTTTCCCGAAGACACGCTCTTTTGTCTCGGGTGGGCGGTAAAGTACGCTTGGAAGATCAGAATTCATCGAACGGAACCTACGTGCGGCTGCGTGGCGATCGTGAAATTGGGCCGGGCGACATTTTGCGTCTCGGCGAACAAGTGCTCCGGTATGAGCCATAGGACCTGTGATGTCGGATGAAACCCCCTCCATCTTGGTCCGCATCGTTGGTGCCACCGACGTAGGGCTTATTCGGGAGCACAACGAGGACAATTTCATCGTCGTCGATCTGTCGAGCGGTGAAACAAATTTCCTTGAGCCTCGCGAGGTCGTCCTTGGAAAAAAAGGGACGATGTTGGTGGTTTGCGATGGCATGGGAGGTGCTGCTGCGGGCGAAGTTGCGTCGCACATGGCCGTCGAATCCATGCGTCGTCAAATGCTCCAGTATGTGACTGAACAGCTTGATGCTGACGGGAAAGTCGTGGAGCCACCTTCCGGGGCTCCGTCGCTGCCGCAAGAAGCGCAAAACGAAAGCGTCTTTTTGCGGATGTCGCGCTGGCTGAGAGATTCGACGGCACGAGCGAACCTAGAGATTTGGGAAGCAGCGTGTGCGGATCTATCGAAAAACGGTATGGGCACGACGCTCACGGGCCTTGTGATGCTCGGGTCGCAGATCGTCGTGTCGCAAATCGGCGATAGCCGCGCGTATTTGTGTCGGCAAGGTGTGCTGACTCAAATTACGCACGACCAGTCTCTGGTAAATCAGCTTTTGGATTCAGGACAGATCACGCCGGAGCAAGCCAAGCTTTTTGAACACTCGAACGTGATTTTGCAGGCGCTCGGTGTTCAGGAGGACATCGAGGTCGTGCTGTCTTCGGAAACCGTGCGGCGCGGCGATCGGATGTTGTTGTGTTCGGATGGCCTTGTCGGCGTTGTCACCGACGAAGAAATCCAGGAAGTGATGGCTTCGACGGAAGATCTTGGCGAAGCGGCGCGAAAATTGATCGATTTGGCCCGTTCCGGCGGTGGCCCCGACAACATCACTGTGATTCTTGCGCAAGCCGAGGGAGAGGGACTTGCCGTTCCGACCGCAGAGGAGCACGCGAAGTATCAGGTGATGACGCTACCGGGTGAAAAACCGATCGAACGTCGCCCGTTTGGGGAAGGCTATCAGTTTGGTTCGCCCGCTGGATCAACCTCAAACGCTCCCGATTTGGTTGTTGCTCGGCCAGATGGCCACCGTGTGTCGTTGGTGATGTGGGCGGCGTTGTTCACGTTGATTGCGACGTTGGTGGTGCTCGCTGTGGTGTTGCTCCCAAAGCGTTTCAAAGCGCCTCAGCGTGCGCTGTGCTCCGTCCTCGTCGAGCCAGCAGGTATGGAAGTGTGGGTTGATCCCAGCCAAAGTCCTACGCCGCTGTTCAAGACATCCAATCGAAATGAACAGATGACCGTCGAGCTGGGTGTTGGACAGCATGTCTTTGTGCTCCGCAGCCCCGAGGATCGAAGCGTGCGTTCCGCGTCGGTTGTCGTTCAGGTCGCGGCTGGTCAGCCGTGCAACCTCAAGTTGTCCACGTTGCCTACGGTGGAATTTGCTTCCGATTTGGGTACGGCTGGCGACGCAGGGTCTCCTGCCGATGCCGGAACAAAAGAGGCCGATGCCGCGAGCGTCGCTCTGGACGCTGGAACGGATTTGGGCATGCCCACGGTCCCCGGTGTGGACTTGTCGGTGGCCGTGGCTGAAGGTTCCGACGAGGAATCCACCAAAAAGACGGACAAAAAACCGCGCAATCGTCGTTCCAAAGACAAGGCAGGACCAAGTGTTGCGCCGGTGGAAGCGCCTCCCATGCTTGGCACGCCTGCCGGAAGCGACGGCCCAACTACCCCTGGCGAAAAAGCGGAGCCTCCGAAAACGGACAAACCAGCCGACTCGCCAAAGCCGAATCCGCCCGAGGCAAGGCCCGCTGCTCCCGACGGGAAACCGGCTTCGCCAGATGCAAAGCCTGCTCCCGAATCGAAACCTGCCGAAGCAACGCCCCAAAGTCCGTAATGTTTCTTGTGTGCCCCGCCTCGTGAGCTAAGATTCGCGAAATCATGAAGCTCTCGACGGAAGGAAGTGCGAAAACGAGACTTGGGCAGACCAGAGATCCGAACTCGACGAGCGTCCTCGACGGCGTGCCTGAGTTCACGCGCTACCGACCCGGCGGGGTGTTCCTGGTCCTCGGTGGCCCGGACCGAGGCGAACAACTGGTCTTGGGTGATCGGCCCGTCGTAATCGGTTCTTCTCCGAGTTGCGACTTGGTGCTTTCGGATCGGACCGTTTCTCGTCGCCATGCAACGGCGCTTTTGGAAAACGGCCAGGTCGTTGTACGCGACCTCGGCTCGACCAATGGCAGTTTCACGTATGGAACACGGTTTAGCGAAATCGTGGTCGGGTTTGGCAGCGAGATCACGTTGGGCAAAACCGTGCTCAAGTTTTTGCCGCAAGAGGAAACCCTCAAACCGGTCGAGAGCGACGAAGAGCATTTCGGCAGCCTGCTCGGATGCGATGCGAAAATGCGCCGTTTGTTCGGTCTTTTGCGAGACATCTCGCCCACGGATTCAACCGTTCTCATTCAAGGCGAAACGGGCACCGGAAAAGAGTTGGTGGCCGAGGAAATTCACCGGCATTCCAAACGCGGCGACGGTCCATTTGTCGTATTCGACTGCGGGGCGGTTCCACGCGATCTCATCGAGTCGCTCCTGTTTGGTCACGTCAAAGGCGCGTTCACCAGCGCGGTTTCCGATCGGCAGGGTGCGTTCGCCGAGGCGCATGGCGGCACGATTTTTTTGGATGAAATCGGTGAACTGTCGCTCGATCTGCAACCATCGTTGTTGCGGGCGCTCGACAAGCGCGCCGTGCGTCCCGTCGGAGGCAACGCCTACCGTCAAGTCGATGTGCGCGTGATTGCGGCCACCAACCGCGACCTGCGCGAAGAAGTTGCCCGCAAAATGTTTCGTGAGGATTTGTATTTTCGCCTCGCCGTCATTCGCGTGCAGCTTCCCTCGTTGCGAGAACGCGAGCGCGACATCGAGCTGTTAACCCAGTCTTTCATCGAGCAGTTTTGCGCGGGCCGCTCGCTGTCCCTGCCTCCAGCGGAGCTTGCGCGACTCAAGAGCTATACCTGGCCTGGAAATGTGCGCGAACTTCGCAATGTCATCGAACGCGCTTGCGTGCTGGCGAAAGGTGACACGCTCAGTTTGGAAGAGCTTGGTGACGCCGTTTCGCATTCCGTGCCCCCAGTAATTCGTTCCTCGCTGCCGTTCAAAGAGGCCAAAGGGCAGCTCGTGGAGCATTTCGAGCGCGAATACATCGTTGATTTGATGAAACGCCACCGCATGAATTTGTCCGCCGCTTCCCGCGAGGCGCAAATCGACCGCAAACATCTGCGCGAGCTTTTGCGCAAATACGGCCTCGATCACCGCACCGATCCCGCCGACCGGTCAGCCGATTGAACGCGACAGCCGCACATCCAACCACGCCGCCAAACCCAGCGTCAGGCCTCGCGCAATCAGCCGCGCTTCCGGCGGCACCGCCAAAAGCGACATTCCCGACAATAGACAAGCCAGAAGCAGCGAGCCCAACAGCACTCCCCCAACGGTCCCTCGACCGCCGCGCAAACTGCAACCACCAATCACACACGCCGCCACCGCATCAAGCTCCATGAGTTCCCCCACCGTCGTCGTGGAGGCACCCGCATACGCCGTTTGCAAAAGACCCGTGAGCGCCACAAGACCGCCCAGCAGCGTGTATGCGGCGATCACGACTTTGCCGACCTCAATCCCAGACAAAGCCGCTGCCTCTTCGTTTCCACCGACCGCATACAGGGCTCGACCGAACCGTGTATGTTGCAAGAGCACCTGAACACACACCGCCACACCCGCCAAAATCAATAGCGGCAGCGGCAGACCGCGAAATTGTCCCGTGACAATCACCAGCAACAGCAACGCTTGCGCCGTCACAAAAAAACGCAAAAACGGTCGTTCTCCATCGGGTGGCTTTTCGCCCATCGACAGCGCATCTTTCCGCGCCTGCCTATGACTGTGCCTTGCTCGAAGCCCCAGCACCGCAACCACAACCACCCACACACCATACGACATCGCAGGCGGCACATACGTCGTCGTCAGCACGGACAAAAGATTGCTTTGGCCCCCCGGACTTACCGGCACTGTTTGGTTCCGAATGCAGAGCCAAAACAGCCCTTTGCACACCAAAAGACCGCCCAGCGTGATGATGAAAGCCGGAATGCGTTGGTGATGAATGAAACGGCCCTGCAACCGCCACACGAGCAGCCCCACCACCATCGCCACCACCATCGCTGCCTCCGCCGGCAATCGGCAACGCATGATGAGCACCGCCGCGATGCCGCCCACCAAACCAACGCCACTGCCTGCTGACAAGTCGATGTGTCCCGGCAAAATCACCAGCAACATGCCCAAACTCAGCACCGACGTGATCGCGAACTCGATGGACAGCATGCTCAGGTTGCGCGGCGACAGGTATTGCGGAGCCACGAGCCCAAAAAACAAAAGACACCCCAGCAGCACGAACACGAGCGAAAAATCTCGCAACAGCAGCCGTTCATTCATGTGTGTACCGCCTGTCCCAAGCCCAACGCGAGCTGCAAAAGACGCTCGGGCGTCGCGTCTTTCCCGCAGTCAGTAAGGGTGCCATCCGACAGCACCAGCAATCGGTCCGACAGACCCAAAAGTTCCGGCAGCTCCGACGAAACCAGCAACACGCCCATCCCGTTTTGCCTGAGCCTGTCGAGGAGCGCATACGTTTCCTGCTTTGCCCCCACATCGACGCCTCGGGTGGGTTCATCCAGCAGCAACACTTTCGGTCCACACAACAGCGCCTTGCCGAGCACCACTTTTTGCTGATTGCCGCCCGACAGCGTGGCCACTGGTTGCAAAAGCGACGCCGCGCGCACCCGAAGCTCGCTGGCCATTTTCCGCACCGCGTGCGTTTCGAGTCGCGTGTCCACAAACCCGCGTCGCAGAAATTTCCCCAGCGACGAAAGCGTCATGTTGCTGCGCACGCTTTCCGACAGCAAAAGACCGTATCGACGGCGGTCCTCCGTGACCAGCAATAGACCCGCTGCGATCGACTCGGGCGGTCCTTTCGGCGCGTGCGGTCGTCCCAAGAGCTTGACCGTTCCCGACAGTCGGTGCCCCCACGCGCCGAAAAGATGCAACAGAAGCTCGCTGCGACCTGCGCCGAGCAAACCATAAATTCCGACGATTTCCCCAGCACGCACTGAAAACGAGATGTCCGACAATCTGGGCGCACCTCCCACCCGATGTGCAACCGTCAGCCTGCTGGTTTGCAACACCGTCTCGCCCGAGGCGTGGGTCGGCTTTTTCGCAGGAAACAAATCCCCCACATCGCGACCCACCATGTGTTTCACAAGGCTTTCCTGCGTGGTGTGTTTTGTTCGGTCGCAATACACCGTTTTTCCGTCGCGCAGCACCGTGATTCGGTCCGACAGCGCCATGACCTCTTCCAGACGATGTGAGATGTACACGATGCCTTGGCCTTTTTGCCGAAGCTCGCGCAGCAACGCGCCGAGTGCTTCGCTCTCCCGTTCCGTGAGCGCCGCCGTCGGTTCATCCAAAATCAGCACCCGCGTCTCGTTTCGCAGAGCCCGAGCGATTTCGACGAGCTGTTTTTGCCCCGCTCCCAGCGTTTGCACAAGACGCGACGGATCAAGCGCAATACCAAACCGCGACAACACCTGTTTCGCCTCGCGTTGCATCCGCGATTCGTCGAGCAACAGCGAAACCGGCCACGGCCCTGACTTGCGCGGTTCATGCCCCAAAAACATGTTTGCTGCGACCGAAAGCTGTCCGACGAGCGGAAGCTCCTGATAAATCACCGAAAGACCCGACGCCAGACTGTCTTGCACGCCCGAAAAATGCGCCGATTTTCCGTCGAGAAGATACTCGCCCTCAAAATCGCCGTGCGGATACACGCCCGACAAAATCTTGATGAGTGTCGTTTTCCCCGCTCCGTTTTCCCCACACAGCGCGTGAATTTCCCCGGCTTGCAGCGAAAAATCGACACCCTGCAACGCGACCACGCCAGAAAAACGCTTCTTCACGTTTTTCAGCGAAAGAATCTCTCGCGCATTGCTGTTTGCCCGGCCTGTCGCGAACACCGCGCGCACTTTACAAAACAATCCGGCGCGACGTTTGCGGTTTCAGCGTGGTTTCAAAAGAGACGGAAGCGGAAAGAGAAGCAGCGGCGGGGAAACGAACAGAAAGGACAGCGGAAGTTACTCGCGGGCGGCGACTTGTTGGCTGCGACGCTGATACGTCGGCGTATCGAAGTCTTCGTCCTCGAAACTCAACCGGGTTCCCAGCGCAGCGCGAGCCGGAGCAGTGCGCGAGGGCACAGCCATTGGCGTCACAGGAGTCGCCACGCGATCCCTCCTTGTCGTCGAAGGTGCGATATCCAACCGAGGCACGGGCGGCGGCAACACCACTTCCGGTTTTTGCACAAACGTCACCGGAACCTGATGCTGCGTCGTCGCAGGCCGTCGTTCGTAAATCATCGGTTCCGCCATCATCGGTTGAGCATCAAAACCGGTCGCAATCACCGTGATGCGCACTTCGTCGCCAATCGACGGGTCGATCACAGAACCGAAAATGATGTTCGCGTCCTCGTGCGCAGCTTCCTGAATCAGCGACGAGGCTTCGTTCACTTCAAACAGCGTCAAATCGGGTCCGCCCGTGATGTTGATCAAAATTCCCGTCGCGCCCGTAATCGACACGTCCTCGAGCAACGGCGAGCTAATCGCTTGTTGTGCTGCCTCGACAGCGCGCCGTTCGCCGCCTGCTCGGCCCGTGCCCATGAGTGCTCGACCCATGTTCGACATGATCGTTTTCACGTCGGCAAAGTCCACGTTGATAAGACCCGGAATCGTGATGAGGTCCGAAATTCCCTGCACGGCATTGAGCAACACGTCGTCCGCTTTGCGAAACGCATCGAGCATCGTCGTTTTTTGCCCCGCCACCGTCAGCAACCGCTCGTTCGGAATCGTGATCAGCGTGTCCACTGCTTGAGCCAGTGCTCCGATTCCATCATCCGCGTGACGACGACGCTTTTTGCCCTCGAAGCCAAACGGTTTCGTCACCACGCCCACAGTCAGTGCGCCCAGTTCCCGCGCGACTTCGGCGATGATCGGCGCAGCCCCGGTGCCGGTGCCACCACCCATTCCCGCCGTGACGAACACCATGTCCGCCCCTTCCAGCACTTCCGCAATTCGTTCGCGGTCTTCCATCGCCGCTTGCCGTCCCATGTCGGGATTTGCCCCAGCCCCCAAACCGCGTGTCACTTTGGTTCCGAGCGGAATTTTGATGGGTGCTTGGTTGCTTTCGAGCGCCTGGAGGTCGGTGTTTGCGGCGATGAAATCCACGCCCTCCAACCGGCTAAGAATCATGGTGCTGACAGCGTTTCCGCCGCCGCCACCGACGCCAATGACTTTGATTTTTGCGTGATTGTGTTTTTCGTCGAATTCCAGTAGGGCCATACGGTATTCCTCCCCGTCGGGGTAATTGTTTAAGGCCCTGATCTTCGGGTCAATTTTTTACCCAAACTTTACCCAAAAATACCCACGCCCAAACCTCGCTTTCCGTCGGAGAGAGGACGTTTCAGACAAGATATTGTTTTTGGTAGGTTTTCTTGTGTCGCACAGCGCGTAGGATGCGCCCATGCTTGGGTTTGCGAGCCTGCTTTCCCGTCTGAAAAATACGCCGCGCTTTTTGCTCGTCGCGTTGTTTTTTGCAGCCGCGTGTTCCCTGTTGCCCGTTTGGATTGGCCGATATCTACCATTGCTCGATTATCCGGGCCATTTGGCCAATTTGTTTATATGGCGTCACCTGTCGGACCCCGCGTATGGTTTTTCACGCTATTACGAACCAAACGCGACCCTTTTGCCGTATTGGGTTCAATTCGGCCTCGAATGGACTTTGTCTGTCGTCGTCAGCGAGGAAACCGCGCAAAAACTCTTTTTGTCGCTTTCCATCGCAGGCCTGCCACTGTCGGTTGCGCTCTATGCCAAACAACTTGGGCGTGATCCGTGGGTCGCCGTGCTGGCGTTTCCCCTCGCGTGGAACATGAACGTGTCGCACGGTTTCCTCGCGTTCATCGGAGGCTTGCCCATCTTGTTTCTCGCGCTTCGGTCGCTTCACGCGCATATGTCATCTCCGTCGTTGAAGTCGTTTGTCTGCGCCGCGTTGTGGGGCATCCTCGTCTACTTTTCGCACATCTTGTTGCTTGGCGTGTATGTCTGCGTCGGGAGTGCCACAGCCCTTTTGTTTGTTCGGCCTTTTTCGCTGCAACGACTTCTGGTTGCTCCGCTTCCCGTGTTTCCGTCGGTGGCTCTTTCCATCTGGGCCCAGTTTTTTGCAAACTCGCAACGCAACAACCTCCCGCTGCAAGGCCAAGGTCTTCGCGCCTTCGTCGGTGTGTACAGCAATTTTTGGGGAAACCTCGAGATTTTGCAGACCTGGACGCTCAATACCCTGCCCGAAACACGCGACGAGACGCTCTATTCGCTGATTTGGCTCTCTTTGTGGCTTTTGTTGCTATTGACTTCCTGTTTGCGAAACAGTCGTTCGCCTGGGTCAGTCGGCTTTTCTTGGCGTACTTTGTTTGGCCCCGCTGAATTGGGCTTTGTCATCGTCGCGATTCTCTTTTTCACGCTTCCCAGAAGTTTGCTCAAACCCTTCTATTGGTTTGCCATCAATCGGCGCATTGCGGTTGTGCTCGCTGTTTTTGCACTATTTTTGATTCGAGGGTCAATTCTAGATACAGTTTCTCATCGCGTGATTGTATTGATTTCACTTGCGTTTTCAATTTTGTATACGACCGATATCGCTGCACACTATTTTCGGT
The DNA here is from genome assembly GCA_035328405.1 of Pseudomonadota bacterium. Classification (GTDB taxonomy): domain Bacteria; phylum Myxococcota_A; class Polyangia; order Palsa-1104; family JAEUJZ01; genus JAEUKA01. Next base: position 45,273 of record DAOLIT010000018.1, read on the forward strand.
TCAATCAACGATTAAAACCATACGAAACTCTGATGCAGCATGTTCCCAGAGGTAAGCAGGTATTGCCTATTATGCTATCCATCAGAGATCCTGATTCACTTGTAAATTGTTTCAATCAATGGGGAAGTTACGTTCAAATCAGGCAAGGCGGTTTCATGGCACCTGTCTTTCCAGTTGAATTTCCGCTGAAACAAAAGAAAGTGCAAACCCCGGCGGTTCTCCCGTGGGACGCTCAACACTCATTCCGTTTTGAGCTACATGAACGAGGATGGGATTACTTCTTGGTTCAAGGAAAACAGCACAAAAGCCTGTTTGCGCAGGCTCCTGATTCCATCCGTTTGGTCGAGGAAATTGGGAATTGGGCACTGTACGAAAAGGTGATACCAAAGCCACCGATTCAAGCGCCAAAATCATTCGGGCGCTTTAGGTTCGTTCCAAAACCAGCAAGTGTTCCCGACGGGGAGGAAGCATCACAGAAGTGGAGACAGCATGTGGCCGCTCGACCGATGCCGAGGCCACGACGCGAAGCTTTGTGGATTCTGCTGCGCGACAAATGGGATCAGCACCATCGCAGAGCGTTTCTTCCACCACGGAATCCCCGACCAAAATGAGCATATGCCCGCCCGATGCCAACCATTTTTCACACGCAGAAAGCCAATTCCACGTATCTGCTTCATGCTCGCGCAATCGTTTGCTGAGCGACTTGGTTTGCCTGCGCGCAGCCATCTCGTTTCGTTCTATCGGCGAAGGATCTATCCCTAGCCACGCATATCTTCTCGCGTGATGTTGCAGATAATCATACGTTCCGAGATAGGGTGGAGATGTAATCACCCGATCAACTGTATTTGGTGATATTTTCGTTTTTTCTTTTTGCAACAAATCCGTTCGAGCGTCCCCAACAAATAAGTTTGGTTTCTGCGTTTTGATATCTGGAGTCCAGAAGGCTTCCTCGAGCCGGATGACTTCCTCTGTTTTTTTCAAGAACCACTTGGTAACTTGTCCTTTTCCAATTTGCCGATCGACGATGCGCTCACTTGTTTCGCTTCGTTGGTTTGAACATTTCAATACAATCGCAGAAAAAATCATCAACAACCATTCTCCGATCGGTGCGTCAGAAGAAACAATTTGTCCGATTTCATGCCGCAATCCGCATAGTTCTAGATATACATGAGGGGCGTAATGCTCTGCTCGATCATAATTGTGCGGGGGAGACAATTTCTTTTTTACACGGGCCCATGAAGCCTCACAAACCTTCTGGGCAGCCATCAGCAGGGCTTTTTGCATTGGCACAGGCAAAGGCGTTGATTTGACCAAAGACAGGCGCACAGCCAGCGGACTCACGTCGCAACCCACAACCCGCAAACCCTTTCGCACACCCTCGATCGCGACAGTCCCGGAACCAATGAACGGATCGAGCAACGTCTGACCAGGACGCAAATCCTCGCACAGCCGTCGCACGAGCAAGGGATGTGTACGGCCTGCGTAGGAATGAAAAAGATGCGGCCCGAGCGACCGTTCGACGAGAGGCCGATCGGAAACAGCAATGTTTTCTGGCAATCCGGGCACGGAAAGCGCCTGGCTGAGCGGCAAAGACCAGCGAACCTCTCCATCCACACGCAAATGGCTGGCTGGAAGAGAAAAAGGCCGCTTTTTGCGATCGTGGGTTTCAGGAACCAAATTCATGGAATTTCTCGTCGGAGAAGGTGCATTGAGGGGAAAGATGGGAAGGAAAACCACCAGTGGTTTTCTCGCATTCTTTTGGGGTTTGCTGCGAAAAAATGGACTTTCGGCGATTGCTCCGCCGGGGCGGTTTGCAGTATGTAGGTTCGCATGGCCTCTCGCAGCACAGGACAACGCTATCAAGACCCGAAGAAGGCGCTGTGGTTTTTGAGGAAATTGCCGCTTTTTGCGGACATTCCTCATGACACGCTCCAGCAGTGTTCCAACCTGGTTTGGTTGCTGGAACTGAAGCGCCGGCAGGTGGTTTTTTTGCCTGGAGATCCCGGCGGTGCCGTGTATTTCGTGAGTTCCGGGCGGATCAAAATCAGCAAAGTGACCAGCGACGGGAAAGAACTGACGCTCGACTATGGCGCGGCCAACGATGTGTTCGGCGAACTTTGCCTTATCGACGGAGGACCGCGCGAAGACATGGCGGAAGCGATGGACACGTCGGTCGTCATCGAGTTCGATCGGGGCCACTTTGAGCGTTTGGTGCAAAAAGAGGGCCTTATCGGCTTTCGTCTGGTGAAAGTCCTGGCGCAACGGAGACGGCAACTCGAGGAAAAAGTCGAAAACCTGATTTTCAAAGACGTGAACAGCAAACTAGCGGAATTGCTTTTGCGGCTTGGCCAGGATTTCGGCGTCGCCGACAAACGCGGAACGCTGCTGTCGCTGAAAATCACGCACCAAGAGATGGCGAATTTGATCGGATCGACGCGCGAAACGGTCTCGCTCACGCTGAGCCAGTTTCGTCGGAGCGGTCTCATCGCCACAGAAGGTCGGCGCGTGATTCTGTCCGACCAAGAAGGACTTCAGGCACTCGCGTAGAAGGGGGCGTGGCAGTCGGGGGTTTTGCTCGCAGTGAGCGAGGGGTTTTCCCAGGAGAAGTCTGTGCAAACCATGTCGCGTCGAGTTCGGTCGGCGTCGGTGCTTCGTTGCGAAGCGGGCGCAATTTCGTCTCATTCGGATGTGCTTTGCGTTGAGGCACCGCTGCACATTTTTGTGCGGCTCGGCGACAAGGGCGAGCCAGAACCGCTGACGATCACGATGCGGACACCGGGAACAAGTTCGACATCGCCCGACGAGGACGATGTGGATCTGGCGCTCGGCTTTCTGCTGAGTGAGGGACTTTTGCATGCCGCAACGGATGTGCTCAGCGTCGGCTCTCTCAAGAGAGAAAACTCGATCGTGGTGACGTTGCGAGACGATGCAGAGTTTGAACGAGTCCGGTTTGCGCGCCATTTTCTATCGACAAGCGCGTGCGGTGTGTGTGGAAAAACATCTCTCGAAGCGTTGGCTGCGGAACCGCGGGAACCGTTGCGAACCCGAGAGACCCAGGTTTTTTTGCGCACGCTGCATCGATTGCCAACGACGCTGCGAAAAGCTCAACCCACTTTTTCCACAACAGGTGGTTTGCACGCCGCAGCACTGTTCGACGGGACGGGCAATCTGTTGGCGGTGCGCGAAGATGTCGGACGACACAACGCGCTGGACAAACTCATCGGGTCGCGTTTTCGGCTGGGGGAAATTGCATTGCATGAACGTGTGCTGCTGGTCTCGGGCCGCGCGAGTTTCGAGCTTTTGCAAAAAGCACGTATGGCCTGCATTGCGGTGTTTGCGTCGATTGGCGCACCATCGAGCTTGGCTCTAGATCTTGCTCGGCGGGATGGAATGACGTTGTGCGGTTTCTTGCGCGACGGCAGCGTGAACGTGTATTGCGGCGCAGAACGGCTTTGTTCCGACGACGGAAAGCCGCTCACTCCAGAAAACTAACGCCAGAAAATGAATGCCCGAAAGACTAACGACGGATTCCGAGAAGTTGGTCCATCGTGCGCTGGTCGGCGTCGGGGAACTGGTATTGCCCAAATTCAGAAGAGGCAACCCAGCGGAAGTCTCTGACCCGTTTGGCTCGAATGGGCCGTCCTGGAACGAGCTTGGCCGCGTACAGCGCCAAAACGACCTCGTATCCGTCATAGACATGGTGTTTCTCGCCGATTTTCTTTCCGATCTCAAACGTGGCATCGAGCCGTTCGTTGAGTTCGCGGCGCAACGCCGTCTCGTCCGTTTCCTCGGTTTCGACCTTGCCGCCCGGAAACTCCCACTGAAGCGGTAAAACTGCCGAATCGCGGCGCTGGGTAATCAGGTATCGCCCATCTCGTTCAATGACTGCGGCAACAACACGAATGACCTTTTTCATCGATCTTCCGACTCCTCGCTTGAGCGGCATTCCAATCTACCAGACTTTGCTTGAGGTTTTAGGAGCGTGCTGTGGCGACCTGCCAACAGTTTGCAGCGTCACACAGCGTATCACGTCGTCAGGCAATCTGAGGCGCTCGTCGCGGACGTTTTTTGCGGCAGCCTCAATCTGGCGGCGGTCTTGCGCCTCGGATGTGGCACACCTATGATCGAGGCTCACACTAGGAGGACTCGATGGGCCTGATTGATTTTGTGAAAAGCGGTGTCCGCGAACTTGCGATTGCTCGACCGGACAATGCAAAAGGTTTGCTCGTCTATAAGCATCCCGATCCCACCATTCCAAACAAAGCGCAGCTTACGGTTGGCACCGACGAGGTGGCACTCTTTTTCAAAGATGGGCAGTTCGTCGGACAAATCGGCGCAGGTCGTCACACGCTCGAGTCATCGAACATCATGTTCCTGAACCAGCTTGTGGATAAGTTCACCGGCGGAAATGTTTTCAAGGCCGAGGTTTGGTTCATCACCATCCGCGAGGTTGCCGGATTCAAGTTTGGTGGGCGCATCGGCGACGTGGAAGACCCCAAAAGCGGCCTCGCCATCGGAGTCATGGTCCACGGCGAGTATTCCTTGCAAGCCACCGATCCAACACAGGTCATTTCGTTCTTCGGACAAAGGTCGTGGGCTTCTGACGAGGAATTTGTGGGCTGGTTCCGTCAACTTTTGCTCAAGACCATTCGCGATCGCATCGCCAAACTTTTGGTCACAAAACAGATTCCGCTGTTAAACGTCACGTCAGGTGCGCTGACCGAGGAGATCGAAGCCGAGGTTCTCGAGGGTCTCAAGTCGCACATCCAAGGTTACGGAATGCGCGTGGTTCGCCTCGGAAACTTTGTCGTCAGCATCAAGGACGAAGACGAAGCGACTTTGAAGACGATGTACAAAGACGCGGCGCACATTCGCATGGCAGGCGGGCTCGGCGGATATCAACAGTTCGCGGCGGGCAAGGCCATGATGGGCGCAGGCGAGGGAATGTCTCGGGGCGGTGGCAGTGGTGACGGTGGCGGTGGCGGTTTGCTCGCGGGTGCCGGTTTGGGCGTCGGCATGGCGATGGCCAACATGTTTGCGCAAAACACACGCCAACCCTCTGAACCTGCGGCAGCCCCGGCGGCAGCGCCCGCAGCACCCGCCCAACCGTCTTTGCAGGATCGGCTCAAGAAACTCAAAATGCTCAAGGACGAAGGTCTGATAGACGACCAGGAATACGCCGCCAAGCGCGCCGAATTGCTCAAAGACCTGTAACGCCGGTTTTGTCTGCTGCCCGTGTGCGCAGACCTTCCCGGCACACACGGACTACTCACGGCGCACATGGAATGTGTGTTCTTGCCTTACGTTTCGCGCACGTCTCTTTCTGTCTGATCCGCAATCCCCCGAAAAGCCAAACCCAAGTGAAAGAAAATCGGCTCCGCGATCGGGCGCAGTTGTTTTTCCACGTAATGGTCGTAGTCAATCGGATGTTGTCTGTGCGCGGGATGTTCGGGGCCGGATTCCGTCATGACAAACGGAACCAGGTTTCCAGGAGCGATGTTGTGCCGAGCAGCGACCGTGACATGCGGTGTGTTCGTTGAGGCGTACTCAGAAAGCTCTCGACGCAGCTTTCGACGGCACACCAGCGAGTCATCCAGCACCCCCGAAAAAAGCTGCGCTACCGTGTCCTTTACATACGCGGCCACATGTTCGGGTTTGGCCTCAGCGAACAGCATGTTGTGAAGATTTCGGGAAAGTGTTTTGCAAAACGGCGTTGAATCTCGACGGGCTGCTTCCAGACCCACAAACTCGATGCGGCTTTCGCTCCCAAGATGCGGCAAACCCGCGTATCGCTTGCCCGAAACTTTGTCTTTGCCTCGCGTTTTGTACAGGAAAAGCCGTCGGTAGGCCGAGTGAAAGGTCAGATGTACAGGACTTTCGAGGCAAACCGTTTTTTCGATCGACCCAATGTTCGCCAGGTGCCGAGAGATCTCTACCGAAAGACGTTCGGCCCAGTCGTGGCCCAGATGATCAATCTCTTGTTTCTCGGTTTTGTCGTCGAGATTTGAAAGCACAAACACAGCATCGAAGTCGCCACGGAGCACGCGATGGCCGTGGTGTTCCAGACGCTCTTTCAAAAAGACAAGCAACGACCGTCCGATCCGCGTCACCTCGCTGGCCAGCTTCGGCTCGTGAAACCGACTCGCTTTGCTCATGAGCACGCCGTACAACGTGTTCGCAGACAGATGAATCGCCCGGGTTTGCGCCTGGCCCGCAGCCTGCTTCGTGTGTGCGCAATGACGCACAAACCGTTGGGCCAAACTTCTTGCCACGTCAGTTTGCACACCAAAACGCACATCCCCACCGCGTTGGCTGCTCTCATGGCCAGCCTCGATCATCGTAAGGATCGAGGCTGCCAAGCCACGAACATCGAACACCCACACATTGGAATACAGGCCCGGCTTGGTCTCGAGCACCGGCTCGAAAAAAGGCGGTTCGTTCGATTCAAGCTGTCTCTCAAACGTGTTCGCGACAAACCCGCGCTCATGTAGTTCAACAAGACACAACGTATCGAATGCGGATACATGCGCCGCTGCACGATCGAGAGGCAAACCCGTCAGGCGACTGCGCTCCACTGCCAAATCGAGCAAGCCCTGCTGCGTCAAAAGCGAAATCATTCGCTCGGTTTCTCGACCCAGACGCAGCAACGCGCCACGCTGATCGGGCAAATCGTGCGCGGTTTTTTCTTCGGGGTCTTCCTCCTCGCGCTCGACGAGCACATCGTCCGAACTTCTGCCCTCCGAAAGGCGAAACAGCGAAGCCAAATCGAGCACCACGCGACCCGAGAGCAAGGCTCGCGGAGGTTGATTGCGCCCAGTGCCCCCTTGGAATTGCAACTCGCCCGGCCCTCGTGAGAGCGGCAAAGACATGCGGCAGCGACGAGCGGATTCTCTCAGAAGCGGCAGGTCCTCGACAAACAGGTTCCAACCGAGCAAGACATCCGGGTCTTTTTCCCACAGTCGTTTGATGAACGCTGAGAGAAGCGACCGCTCGTCGGAAAGACGGATACCTTCAGGCACATCCGCTTCTTGATGCAAAAGAACCACGCCTTGCGCATCGGCGAGCGTCACCGCCCGCAATGTTCCGTCCGGGCCCTGCAGCGCCCGAATACAAACGGGTTTCAGCGTCGGAACGCCAACGCCTGGAGAGAGCACCGGGTTTTCAAACACAAGGTCCACGCCGTCCTCGATCGGTCGTCCTTTTTGCGCCGGGCCGGACACGTTGACAGAACCGAAAATGCGTCGGTCGAGAAGACAACGCGCGACCATGTTCAGATCGGCCTCATACGTTTGCACACCCTCTGCCCGCAGCCGATGGGACAAAGAAGCCGCTGCGACGGGCGTCAGAAGCTCGACCCTCGACACGGCCTCGCCCGAAAGTGTTTTGTAAGGCACACTTCTCACCGTCGCTGCTGCCCCGGCCAGCCGAGCCACTGTGGCGATGTCTTCGACGCGCACAAAAAAACAGGCGCGTTGTCGCGTTTCACGGACCAAAAACGTCTCGCCATCCACAAGTCGCCCATAAAAAAGCAGCACCGGCTGCCCCGCCTGCAAACGCATGCTCGCTTGCAGAATGAAACCCTGTCTGCTCATGCCCCACACCCGGCGAATGGCTGCTTGCGCCTCGCCAACCTATCAATCCTATCGCGACTTTGCAGATTCAGTCAGGCTCTTGTGCGCCACGGGCAGACGGTTTCAGACGGACGTACTTACAGCGAAAACGTCGAGCGGCGCACGAACTGACCGTCTCCCGATCGCCCCACATACTGGCCGTTTTGGATGACCAGCTTGCCCCGAGAAAACACTTCCCTGGGCCCGCCCGTGACCACTTTGCCCGGAAACGCCGCGTAATCGACGCGCATGTGCAGGTCTTCCTGCGCGAGCGAGCACCGCCGTTTCGGGTCCCACACCACCACGTCCGCGTCCGCGCCAACCGACAGTGAGCCTTTGCGCGGGTACAGCCCGAAAATCTTGGCCGGCGCGGTGCTCGTGATTTCCACAAACCGGTTCATCGACAATTTCCCCTCCGTCACCGCTTCCCACAAAAGGAGGAGCCGCGTTTCGATTCCCGGCATGCCGTTGGGAATCTTTGAAAAATCGTTCTGCCCCAAGTCTTTTTGGCCCTTCATGCAGAACGGGCAGTGGTCGGTGGAAACCACTTGCAAGTCGTAGTTCCGAAGACCCCGCCACAAATGTTCGTGGTGATGAGCCGGACGCAGAGGCGGCGTACACACGTATTTCGCGCCGTCGAATGGATCGTTCGGCGACCCCCGAAGCGCATCGTCGGACAAAAACAAATACTGGGGGCAGGTCTCCGCATACGCCGGCAGGCCCCGATCCCGAGCTTCCCGCACCCGCTCCAAAGCCCGCGCCGCCGACAAGTGGACGATATACACCGGCGCTTTCGCCATTTCCGCAAGCGCAATCGCCCGCTCAGTCCCCGTCGCCTCCGCCGCTTCCGGTCGAGTCAGCGCGTGATAAATCGGAGCCGTTTCCCCTCTCGCAATCGCCCGCTCGACCAGTACATCAATCGGCAACCCCGTCTCAGCGTGCATAGAAATCAGCGCCCCCAATTCCCCTGCTCGCAGCATGCACCGAAAAATCGACTGGTCATCAAGAAGCAGCACCCCCGGATACGCCATGAACAGCTTGAAACTCGTGACCCCTTCCGAAACGATGTCCTTCATTTCGTGAAGCACTGAGTTGGGCGCATCCGTCGCAATCATGTGAAAGGCGTAGTCCACCGCGCACTTTCCCTCGGCCTTCGCGTGCCACGTATCCAGCGCCTCCCGAAGCGTCCCCCCCTTCTTCTGAATCGCAAAATCGACAATTGTCGTTGTTCCACCGTAGGCCGCCGCTCGGGTTCCCGTCAGAAAGTCGTCACTTGATGTCGTCCCACCAAACGGCATGTCCAAGTGAGTATGTGCATCGATTCCTCCCGGAATCACATAGCACCCCTTGGCATCCACGACCTGCGTCCCCCCATCCACAGCCAACCCCCGCCCAGGCTCGGTGGCCGCAACGATCTTCCCCTGTTCGATCCACAAGTCCGCCTGAAACTTGTCGCTGGCGGTCACGAGCGTTCCGTTCTTGATGATTGTGAGCATGTTTTCTCCTCGCGCGCCGCACCGTACCGCACTCCCAGGCAACCTGAAAAGATCCAAAAATGCACCCCAAAAAATCCGCGTGGGAGCATCCCCAGCAAAGAAGCACTGTGTTTATCGCATGTCGATGCCCCGTTCTTTTGCAAATTCACACAAATCTTTCCAAACAAACTCCTTCAGCGTTTGTTCTGTGTGCCCTAACATTGTGGGAATCGTCGTAACGACATGTTTTATTAATAAAGGAATCTCTGTCGATTTATTCGCCAGAAATGCACGACCGGAATTTTTCAATGCGATGGCCAATGAGACTTGATGATTATTAATCGCCTCACCAAATTTCTCCAAACGAGGAATCAAAATGGGTCTCTTGTTATGAATGATACAAGTCCCAATCAAACCTGCACCCGCATGGCAAATGACTACATCGGCAGTCGCGATATGTGACTCCAGTTCTGCACTTGAAAAAAACGGTTTACTTTCATAATAACGTGGAACGTAACGGCTGTGCCCGCGCTGTGCCAGTATCTGTCCTGGCAAGCCCGAGTTTTTTACCAATTCATCGATCCACTGCAAGAGTCGGTCGAAACCCCTGCCTGAAGTGCCAACCGCAACAAACACACGCAATGGGCGTGCTTTCTCCGCCGCCAAGTCTTGTGCGCACCTGCTCGAGATCGGCAAAAACGCCGGCGTAAACACCGGCCCACCATAGCGTCCCGTCGGAAAAAACCTCCCAAGCTGCGGCCACTGGTAGTAAAACCGGTCTGCAAAACGCCACACAAGCTGCGCGGTCAACGAGGGTGTTTCCACGGCACCAAAGGTTTCAACAAAAATGGTCTTACAACCGTATAATTTCCCAATTATCGCAAATGGAACAATGGGCCCCGCTCCAGTAGAAAGCAACACATCTGGGCGATATTTTTTTATATAACGTACTGCTTCTATACCATTCCATAGAACAATAAGGTCCCTCTCTGCATGCGCAATCCTGTCTGCGGGGCCAGGAAGCATGGTCTGGACGGCATCGTTGATCACAAAACGAAGTTGGCAACTTCCCGGCGGAGGAAGCAGTTGCAATACCTCACGAAGGTGTCCACCGACGGAACTAACTACGCACAAGCGAAGCAACCGACTGTTTTCTGTGTTGTCTGAAATTCGAGTTTCCATACGCTGCGTAAAGATAGGTAAAGGCAGGTAATCGTGGGTGATTTTTTTTGCACGTTGCATATGGAACGAAGTAGACTCACCCCCAATGAATCCGACCCCGACGGACGACACCAAAAGTATCTTGCTGGCCGACGATGATTCTCCGGTGCGTGAGATCTTGCGGTTGCTCCTTCAGGGAGAGGGTTACGCAGTGACGACTGTCTCGGATGGGCATCAAGCTTGGAAGGAACTTCATGAACATCCTTTTGATGTCGTCATTACCGATTTGAAAATGCCCCATATGAGTGGCCTCGAATTGCTAGCTCGAATTGATAATGCTGGTTTGAATGTTGCTACAATAGTGATTTCCGCATTTACCTCAGCAGAAACAGTATTGGATGTTATGAGAAAGGGCGCATTCGATTTTCTGAGAAAACCATTTAAGAATGAAGAATTGTTTTCCATCATCAAGCGTGCATTTGGACAATTATCGATACGAAAGACCGCCAAGGAACTTCGTGAAGCTGCCGCATTTTATCGTATTTCCGAAGCCGTCGCTCGCGATTTGTCGCTGGATAATCTGTTGGATATCATACTCGATTCGGTTGTGCATGACCTTCGCGCAGACATTGCGACGCTGACCATGCGCGACCCCAGCACAGGCGTTTGCTTTGATCGAATCAGCAAGTTCTCTCCAAATGCCGATGGAGACCGAACCTGGAATGGTTCGGTCGAGAAAACCGGTCTTTTGAACTTGAGTACCATTTCGCATAGTTTGGTCGGCTCTGGCTCTCTTTTGATTCACGGCGACCAGGCGGTAAAGTACTTCAAACAGGTCCCGAAACGCTACAAATTTCTCTCGATGTGCTCGACGCAAATCCGTTCCGCTCGGGGTTTGATGGGTGTATTGACCGCTTATTCCTACACGCGAGGTAGATTCAACGAGGGACAACGCAGACTATTGACAGTGTTTGCGAAGCGTGCGGCCCTCTCGATTGATCATGCGAATACAAATGTGCAACTGAATAAAACATCTTCCGATTTGAACAGACTTCGTGAGGATATGTATTTAACGTATCGGAACACAGTTGCTTCATTGTCACATGCGTTGGAAGAGTGCGATCCGTATACACATGGACATTCCCAGCGTGTTGGAAACTACGCGCAAATGCTTGGATGTGCACTTACACTCAAGGGAAGCGAATTGGACAAGCTACATTGGGCAGCACTTTTGCATGATATTGGTAAAATCGGCATTCGACAAGATAAATTGAACAAGCCGGGAAAGCTGACCGCAGAAGAGACGGCGATGTTGCGGACGCATCCGGCGAAAGGAAAGCGAATCCTGGAGCCGATTCCGTTTATGTCGGAACTGATTCCAGGCGCACTCTGTCATCACGAGTCTTGGGATGGAAGCGGATATCCAAATGCACTTTCTGGCGAGAACATTCCCATTTATGGTCGTATTGTCGCCATCGCAGATTGTTATGATGCCATGACCTCGGACAGGGCCTATCGTAAAGGCGTAGATCACGAGGCAGCAATGGCAGAATTGGAACGCTGCGCTGGCGAACAGTTTGACGCAAGGTTGGTCGAGACGTTTTCCGCCGCGACCCGAGAAATGCGAGCGGGATCTCACCAAGACAAAATAGAAAGCCCGTGGCCGAATTTCAACACTCGGCCCAATCGGATCAAGGCGCCAATTCACACACATTTGAAGATGAAAAGACGGTAATTTCTCATTCGAGAGATGCAGGTTTTGTCATGACGATTCTTGGTTTGAATGCATATCATGGTGATGCAAGCGCGGCGCTTGTTGTTGACGGGAAACTAGTTTGTGCAATTGAGGAAGAACGGCTGAATCGGATCAAACACTCTGCTGGCTTTCCATCTCTTGCGGTACAAGAATGTTTACGCATGGGTGGCATTTCTGCATTGGAAATCGACGCAGTTGCACTATCGCGTAATCCACGCGCCCGCCTATTGTCCAAATGTATACATGTATGCGAACGCTTGTGGCGCGAAGGTTCTGTATCAACTCTTGCGGACCAATTGCGAAATCGCTTGCAGAATCGGCGCAGGGTTTCGCGGATAAACCTTGAATTGGCTGAAGCCTTGGGCGTTTCGGCATTGCGAGCGAAGACGTTTCATGTCGAACACCATCTGGCGCATTTGGCGAGCGCGTTTTTTGCGTCTCCCTTTTCGGACGCTGCGGTGTTGTCTTTGGATGGTTTTGGGGATTTCGTTTCGACGATGTGGGGTGTAGGTCATGACCGGAACATCGATGCCTATGGTGAAATCCGGTTTCCGCATTCATTGGGGGTTTTGTACACAGCCGTGACACAGTGGCTGGGTTTTCCCAAGTACGGGGACGAAGGAAAGGTGATGGGGCTTGCGGCGTATGGGAATGCGAAAGGGGTGCCCGAACTGCGCGCGTTGCTCCAATTTGTGCCCGACGGTACGTTTCGTCTGGATTTGCGCTTTTTTCGGCACCATGTGGAAGGAATCGACCTGTCTTGGGAAAGCGGTCAGCCCAGGCTGGGAACGCTGTACAGCGAGGAACTGTTGGCGCTGCTGGGGCCAGCGTTTGCGTCGGGCGAAGCGATTTCGGAACGTCAAGCAGATGTCGCGGCGAGTTTGCAGTCTCTGTTGGAAGACGCAGTGGTTCACGTCGCGTTGGCGTTGCAACGGAAAACAGGGCAAAGGCGTTTGGCGCTGGCGGGAGGAGTGGCGCTGAACTCGGTGGCGAACGGAAAGGTCTTGGATCGGACTCCGTTTCGGGAGTTGTTTGTGCAGCCAGCAGCGGGTGACAACGGGACTTCGATAGGGGCGGCTCTGTATGTGGCCAACCAGATCCACAAAGCGCCTCGTCGTTTTGTGATGCACCATGCGTACACCGGACCGGCGTTTTCCGACGACGATTGCGAACGCGCGGTGTCAGAGGTGTTGGGCCCGGAAAAGACGGAATCGGCGTGGGTGGCTTGGGTCACGGGTCCGGGGAACGAAAAAGCGCGCGTTCTGGTCGAGCCGTGCAGTTTTAGCGGGGTCGTGAAAAAGGCGGTCGAGGCCATCTGTGCAGGGAAAGTGGTGGGCTGGTTTCAGGGGGCGATGGAGTTCGGTCCACGGGCGCTCGGACATCGCAGCATCGTGTGCGACCCTCGACGGCCAGACATGAAGGACATCCTGAACCGCCGCATCAAACACCGGGAGCCGTTTCGCCCGTTTGCTCCGGCGATTCTGGCAGAGGCGACGACAGACTGGTTCGTTCGCGCGGCCCCGTCGCCTGCGATGCTGCTCGTAGACATGGTGCGGCCTGAAAAGCGAGCACTTGTGCCAGCGGTGGTTCATGCAGACGGAAGCGGGCGGCTTCAGACGGTAGAACGCGCACACAGTCCTACATTTTACGCTTTGATTGAAGCGTTTGCGGCACAGACCGGCGTTCCGATGCTGCTCAACACATCGTTCAACGAACATGAACCCATCGTCTGCACGCCGACGGATGCGTTGCGGTGTTTTTTGAAGACTCGGATGGATGCGCTGGCGTTATCGAATCTATGGGTGTACTTCACAGACGAGGAATGACTGTGCGAAAAACAGCCTTGGGGAGTTTTTTGGCTTGATGGCTTCACAACCTTCGTCGCAAACACGTTCTGCGCCCGTTCGCTCGTCGGAGCAACTGTTGCATTTGCGTCATCAGTGGGCGGCGTATCAACAGAAAAACAAATTGAAAATCACGCGGCAACGAGAGCTGATCGTCGATGTTTTTCTGATGTATCCGCAAGACACGCATCTGTCCATCGAGGAACTTCTTTTTGCGGTGCGTGCAAAGCAACCGCGCGTCGGCTATGCGACGGTGTATCGGACGGTGAAGCATTTGCTGGAAGCGGGTTTGGCGGCCTCGCGGCAGTTTGGCGACGGCCAAACGCGGTACGAGGTGGCGGACCTGTTCGGGCCTCACCACGACCACCTGATCTGCCAAAAATGTCGTTTGATTTTGGAATTTGAGGAACCGGAAATCGAGCGATTGCAGGACTCGGTGGCGTCGAGGTTGGGTGGTTTCAAGGTCGTGCAACACAAGCTGGAACTGTACGGTCTGTGCCCAAAAGAACAGGGTATTCCAGGCGGCGGTTGCCCTCATGACGACGCGAACGCCCAAACCAAGCGAGTGACGCCTTGAAACGCTGGCTTTTTTCCGCAGCGTTTGTGGTGGTGCTCGTGTTCGCGTTTGGAATGGCGTATTTGGCGCTGTATCGCGATGTGGCAAAGGAACGCTGCCAGGAGCTGGGCTTGCCCTTTCCTACCGTCATGGCTCATCGTGGCGCGTCCTACTTGGCCCCTGAAGAAACGGAGTGGGCGTATCGGTTGGCGCGGGCGGCGGGGGCGGATTTTTTGGAAGCGGACGTGCAGCGTTCCAAAGACGGCGTGCTTTTTGTGCTGCACGACGACACCCTCGAAAGAACCACGAATGTGAAAACGGTGTTTCCGGGACGCGAAAAGGAGCCAGTCAGCACGTTTTTTTGGGAGGAACTTTCGCGGCTCGATGCAGGAAGTTGGTGGAACCAGCGGCACCCGGAGCGTGCGAAACAGGAATTTGCAAACGCACGTTTGCTGCGTGTCGAAGAACTGGTGGATTTGGCGCTCGAAAGCAATCCTCCGACGGGGATTTATTTGGAAACGAAGTCTCCCGAACATTTCCCAGACATCGAGACAGACCTTGTGAAACTTCTTTCGCGGCGAGGATATGGGGCCCCCTCACGACGGCCTGAGTTGCGCGGAAAGTTGGTGTTTCAGTCGTTTTCTGCGGACAGTTTGCGGAAGTTTGCAACGCTCACAAAAGACATCCCGCGCATCTATCTGTTGGATGAGGACATGGTGCAAAAGCAGGGGTTTGGGCGGCTGCTTTCCATCGCCAAAGAGGTCGGGCATGGCATCGGGCCGGTGGGTTATTTCGCGTATCCCTGGCACACGCACAGAGCCCATGCGCAAGGTCTTGTGGTCCATGCGTGGACGCTGAATCAGGGGTGGCAATTGCGGCTGTTGCGTTTTTTCGGTATCGACGGTGCGTTCACGGATCGGAGCGAGCTGGCGGTGCCATTGTGGGGGCGTGGAAAAACGCAATCCCAGGACGAGCTGTGGCAGAAGGCGTTGGCCTCCCGGAAGGACACGGACTACTCGGCCAAAAAACCGTAGCGGTAGTCTTTGGGGGGAACGAAGTTTTCTTTGATGGCGCGGAGGCTCACAAACCGCAGCAAGTTGAGGGCTGAGCCGGCTTTGTCGTTCGTGCCAGAGCCCCGACCGCCTCCGAACGGCTGTTGGCCGACGACAGCACCGGTGGGTTTGTCGTTGATATAGAAGTTCCCAGCCGCGTAACGGAGTCTTCCCATCGCTTCCTGTATGACAGTGCGGTTGCGTGCAAACACGGCCCCGGTCAGCGCGTAAGGAGACGACGTATCGACGAGTTTGAGTGCCTGTTCCCAATCGTCGTACACGTGAAGGGTGACGACGGGGCCGAAAATTTCCTCGCACATGAGTTTGTGAAGGGGGTTCTCTGCTTCGACCAAAGTGGGGGATATGAAGTAACCGGTGCCATCGTTGCTGTCTCCGCCGACCAGGACGCGCGCACCGGGGATGTTGTGGGCATCGCGGATGTAGGACGTGATGGTGGAAAACGCTCCCGAATCAATGACGGCCCCCATGAAGTTGCGGAAGTCGGTGGGATCGCCGGTTTTCAGGCTTTCGATTTCAGAGCACAGCTTGTCTCGAATGCGGCCAAAGAGCGGACGCGGCACATAGATGCGCGATGCGGCGGAACACTTTTGGCCTTGGTATTCGTACCCGCCCCGAATGATGGCAGCGATGAGTGCGTCTTCGTCCGCCGTTTCGTGAGCCAGCACAAAGTCCTTGCCGCCGGTTTCACCGACGAGGCGAGGGTAAGTGCGATACCTGTCCACATTGTTCCCAACGATGCGCCACATTTGCTGGAAAACGCCCGTCGAGCCGGTGAAATGAACGGCGGCCAAACTTGGGTGAGACAGCGCGACGGCACCGACCTCGGCGGCAGGACCCGAGATCAAGTTGATGACGCCAGGGGGCAAACCAGCCTCGAGGAGAAGTTCCATCAGATAGGCAGCCGACAGCATCGACGACGCGGCGGGTTTCCAAACGACGACGTTTCCCAAAAGCGCCGGTGCCGTCGGTAAATTGCCCGCGATGCTCGTGAAATTGAACGGCGTGACCGCGAACACAAAACCTTCCAGCGGGCGCAAATCAAGCTGATTCCACGTCGGTGGCGGACTGAGCGGTTGGTCGGACTCGAGAAGCCGCCGATAGAAAAAGACATTGAAGCGAAAAAAATCCGCCAGCTCGCACGCCGCGTCGATTTCGGCTTGGTGGCAGGTCTTGCTTTGTCCCAGCATCGTCGCTGCATTCAGACGCATGCGCCACGGGCCGGACAGCAAATCCGCTGCCTTCAAAAAAACCGCCGCGCGCTGTTGCCACGGGAGGGAAGCCCATTCGTGCTGGGCGGACAGCGCCGCTGCGATGGCCTGCTCGACTTGACTGCCGGTGCCTTGGTGAAAAAAACCGAGCACGTGCCGATGGGCATGCGGACACACGATGTTGCGGGTCTTGCCGGTGTGCAGCCGTTCTGCGCCGATGTACAGCGGCACTTCAATCGGCGAGTTCTTCATGCGGTTGAGTTCAACCACAAGGGCGAGCCGTTCAGGACTTTGGGGCAAATAGCCGAGGACTGGCTCGTTTTTGGGTTCTCCGTATCGCGCGATGGTGTCTTGCATGCCGCTTTCGTAGCACAACCTGTGCGGCCAACGTGTGGTCTTTCAACCTACTTTTCGCGCGCCAGCCGTCAGCGCAACAACCGGGCGGCTTCCTGGGCGTGATACGTCAGAATCATGTCGGCACCGGCTCGGTGGATCGAGGTCAGCACTTCCAACATCGCCTGCGTTTCCGAGAGCCAGCCTTTTTCCACGGCTGCTTTGAGCATGGCGTACTCGCCCGAGACGTTATACGCGGCAATCGGCAGGTCGCATTCGTCTTTGAGGCGCGCGATGACATCCAAATACGCCAGCGCCGGTTTCACCATGAGCACATCGGCAGCCTCACTCTGGTCCAACAGCGCCTCGCGGACAGCCTCGCGGATGTTTGCCGGGTCCATTTGGTAGCTTTTCCGATGGCCAAAACCCTGCGACGTGCCCGCAGCTTGCCGAAACGGTCCGTAAAAACTGCTCGCGTACTTCACCGAATAGGCCAGGATTCCGACGTGGGAAAAACCGGCTCGGTCGAGCGCTTCTCGGCTTTCCGACACAAAACCGTCCATCATCCCCGACGGTGCAACCAGATCGGCACCTGCTTTCGCAAACGACACGACGACTTTTGCCAGATTCTTGAGGGTCGCATCGTTGTCTACATCAGCAAAACCGGCCTCGGGCCGCACCACGCCGCAGTGTCCGTGGGTCGTGTATTCGTCGAAACAGGCGTCCAAGATCACCACCAGGTCGGGACACGCTTGCTTGACGGCTCGACACGCGGTTTGCACCAAACCGTCCGGGTTCCATGCCTCGCTGCCGATGTCGTCCTTTTGGCTTTCGTCGCACACACCAAACAAAAGGACCGCTGGAATGCCCAAATCTTGGCTTTCTTGGGCCAACCGAACCGCTTGGTCCACGGACACCTGAGCCTGCCCCGGCAACGATGCGATGGGCCGACGGACGTTCTGACCCGGACAAATGAACAGAGGATGAATGAAATGGCTTGGAGACAGCCGCGTTTCGCGAATCATGCGACGGAGGCCTTCACTGCGGCGCATTCTGCGGGGTCTGTATTCGGGAAACTGCATGGAGGATTTCTTTCTGGGAGATCTGTGGCGCGTCTATGCCGACCAAGCACCGTGCGCCGTTTGGGGTTTGTGTGCGACGACGACAAAACCAAGGCCCCCGAGCGTTTCGTCGATGCGTTCGCACACAAAACCATGTTTTTGAAGGAGGCCGGATAGCTCGTCGCGATCGAATTGGCCAAAACCACGGGAAAAAATGCGCCACAGAAACATCGACAAACGAAAGCGAAAGGGGCCCGACAACGACGGCACCACGCAGATGTTTCCTCGGCGGTTCGGTTCCAGGATCACGTAAGACCCGCCCGGACGCAGCACGCGGAACATCTCTTTTAGGCCCGCATCCCGATCCGCGAGCAGATACAAGAAACTGTGGTGGGTCAGAACATCGAAACTAGCGTCGGCAAACGGCAAATTCATCGCGTCGGCGCGCAGAAGCGGAAAGCTCTGCTTGGACAAACGGAGGTAACGCCGCGCCAGCCGAAGCATCTCTGCTGAAAAGTCCAATCCGACAAGCCACACGTCGGGGCGGCATTCCCGAATCGCGATGCCCGACACGCCGGGACCAATCCCCAAATCCAACACAGCCAGCGGACCCGACGTTTTCGGCGGAGGAAACGGCTCGCACAGGCTCTTGCAGTGGTCTTTCCACACGTCCTGCCACGTCATATAGGCATAAAAGCGAGCCCCGATCGAAAAGGTCAGCCGACTGAGCTGGTGACGCAAAAACCGATTCAGGCTCATGCCGCCGCCTGCGCACCGTGCTTTTCGATGAGGCGCGCGATGCCAGGCACGGCCTCTTCGACGTGTTTTTTCGCCGTCGGGCGCAGCTTTTCGTAGGCCTTTTTGACGGTTTGGTTCTGTGCGCGTTTTGCTCGCTCGTCTGTGATTCCCAAAAGCGCCTCGGCGATGGCACTGCTGTGCTCAGAAAAATGGCTCGGCAAGAGCCGTCCGGCGGGTTGCGACTGATAAAACGGGTCGAGTCGATCCGCAAAGTCATCCAGCAAATGATCGACTGCCTCGACGAGAAAACCGGGTTTGACGGCCTTCACAATGGCAAATGCGCCTTTGATGGCCAAACCCGAAAGGCCCCCTTTTTTTTGGACCTCTTCGTCTATCAACACCACGCAATCGGAAATCACCGTTTTGCGACGGCCAGCCGCCGTCAAAATCGTCGCAAGTGTGTGTGTCGGCACGGGAAAACTCCTTGATGTCTCTTCGATAAGGAAATGTGCGACGCAGTGTTACCGCGCCCAATGCAAAGTGACAAGCGCCTCGGATTTGCCCAACCCGTTCTCGGCACATCGAGCGAGTGTTTACACCGAAGCGCGAAGTGCGATAAAAACGCCCGCCATTTTTTTGCGACAAGGATTCCGCGTCGCTCTTGCTCTCTTTTGTTCTTGCGAACCTTGGCGATTTTTCTCGAAGCAATGTGTCTCTGTCTGCACAATGCCCGCTCGGGAGTTTCCGAAAACACGAGTCTCACCATGGCTTTAGGCACAAACCGAGATCCCGCAAACCCAGTTCCGAGATACCACCGCCGACGACTTCTCGCGTTGTGCGTGCTTGTCGCAGTCATCGGCTTGAACGGCTGTCTTGGACCGGTTGCGAAAGCGCCTTTCTCCCGACGAGTCGGATCGGGCCAACCCGGCAGTTTGATCGGCCCGTTTGATGGACAAGTCCTCGACCAAAGCACCGGAAGCCCGATTTCGAGCGTGTTGGTCATCGGAACCTGGACGTTTCAGGAAAACAACAGCCTTTCCGTTCCCGAATCGTCTCACACAGCGACGGCAATCACCTCCAGCGATGGAACCTACGCCTTGCCCAGCCTGCCGAGCGGGCGGCAATTCGCGGGTCTTTTGCGACGATTTACGCTGGTCGCCTACAAAGCGGGATTTGTGGGCTACCGATCGGATTTGCATTTTTCTGACCGCTTGGTCCGACGAGATTTTGTCCAACATGGGAACGTGATTCGTCTGGACCGCTTTCCGCAAAACGAGTCGCACGTTCGCCACTTGGTCTTTTTGGGCCAATCGGCTGAGCTTCGATCGGTATGTCAGACCGAAACCGTCGCAGCGGCCCGCGAACTTGGGCAAAGCGCGCCGTCGCTTTCGCCGTCGCCCTCGCTTTCAACCGATCCGCTGGCCGTCGAAGCCGGGAAAACTACCGAACCGACAAAAGATCCCTCCAGCGATGGTCCCAAAAACAAGGAGAGCCCTCAAGATGCGGCCCCTTAATCCTCGACAGAAAACCGGTCTTGTGGCGGGGGCCGTGTTCGTCGCGGCCCTGTCGTGTTGGCCACCGCGCGCTTTGGTTGCTTACGAGGGCTCCACGACGCTGACTGGACTGACCGAGCAAGCCGCCCTCAAGTCCAAACTACACCGACGTACACTCGATCGATTCGCTCTTTCGTTGGGTCTCTTCGAGCCGCTCAGCCTCGACCCCGCTCTGCTTGATTCGGAACACCGACAAGATTTGGTCCTTCGTCTTTTGAGCCTTGATGCCGGCCAGGGCCACGCCCCGTGGATCTTGGAACGAAAAAGCGGTCAGTCCGTTGCTCCGATGGGCCAAACCGTGCTCGGTTGGCTTTCGGCGGGGGCCGCGCTGGAACAGACCCCCACCGATCGCGTCCGACATCATTTTGTGAACGGGAAAAACGGCCAAGGCTTGTCGCGTCCTGCCGGGCAAACCAGCGTGGCTGCCGTCGCTGCTTCGGTTGAAAATGGGATCTCAACACCACGACAACTGTTGTCTGGTGGCGCGATGGATGGAACCGGTCAATCCGGGCTCGCATGGCTCGATTCGCCCGACAATTCGCTCGGCTCAGCGTCTTTTGCGGCGGCATACGAACGCGCGGTGACAGCCCAAACCCCTCAAGCGCGGGAAACGGCCCTCGTCGAGATGCTGCTTGCGACGGGTGCGATGCTGGCCGTGCTCGAACAAACCGGCGACCCGGCGTACGTTCACAACGATCTCTCGACGGTGCTTGCGGGTGAATATGCTGCGTTTGTCTCGGAGCGATACGGTCGCGCCGGTGTCCCCGAGCCGTCACAAACTCTATCGTTGCCCACCGTCGAGCGTTTTCAAGATCTGCTGTTCGACGGAAAAGGCGGCGGTCTGGCTGAACGCACCTCCAGCCGTTTTTTGTCCACGCCCAACTTCGACGCCAAGCAACTCCCGTCCGCGACGATGCTCGTCGGCAAAGGCGGCTACCTATCGACCGATTCGGTCCGCCATTTTGTCCGCTGGGACAAAACCCCAAACAACGCCGGGTTGTATCCCTTTTCGTTTCGCCTCGATGAACGATGTTATGCCGATTACGCAGCGTCGCTGCTGCCTGAAATCGGTCGGTTTGCTCAGGCCGGTTTGGACTTCTTGTTGCGAGGCGACTTGAAACTCTCGCTCGTCGGTGAGACCCAGCTTCACGTCACGCTGCTCGATCAGCCGCTCGGCAGCGGTGTGTTGACACTCTTCGGTGAAACACCAACGGGAGAGCGCCGACTCCTCACCCAACTGGCCACACTCCCGTCGCGCCCCGGCCTGATGGGCCAAATCCCGCTTCAGGCTATCCCGCTTTCTGGTTTCGCGAAATTCGTGGTGTTGTGGAAGGGCAAAGATCAAAAAGGCCAACCGTTGTTGACTTCTGCACAACTCAATCTTCGCAAAACCGAAGCGGAGCCAATTCCTGCGAGCCCACCTGAAATCGTCGATTGACCGTTGAAATCAACTACC
The DNA here is from genome assembly GCA_035328405.1 of Pseudomonadota bacterium. Lineage (GTDB taxonomy): Bacteria > Myxococcota_A > Polyangia > Palsa-1104 > JAEUJZ01 > JAEUKA01. The sequence goes on from DAOLIT010000018.1 coordinate 67,097, forward strand.
CGCCGCCGTTCGGGCAAATCGCCACGGCGAAATTGTCGTGCGTTTCAGCTTTGAAAAGTGGCGTTTGTTTCGGTTGCTCTTTTACGACGCTCTGTTTCACATAATCAAACAACTCGAACACCCGAACCACACCGTCTTTTCCCGCTTTTCCTTGCAAACCGCCTAGCAAGTGCTTTGTAAACAAACCATTTCGGTCTGCGGCTTGTTCATAAGCATATTGCTCCACACTCGCAGAGGCCATGATGATCCGGCCTTGACCCAAAGACAGCATTTCTGTCGAAATAGATTGCAACCGACTGAAATCTGAAGACGGACTACGCGGCTGTCCAATTCCGCCGGAGTGGCAACAATCCAAAATCACCAAAAGTTTTTGCGATCGAATTTGTCGCAATTTTTCGGTAAACAAAACATCCGAAATCGAGGTCTTGGCCAGGCGATCCTCCGTTTCAAAATCAGCTTCGACGGGCAGAATGTACTGGCCTTTGTACCGCCCTGTTTCGATGCGTCCACCATGGCACGCAAAAAACAACACCACGGTCGATTGTTCGTTGGCTCGACCAGCCAAATCATCTAGCGCAGCCAGGATGCTCGCTTGGTCGGATTCTTCATCCGTCAGCAATTTGATGTTCTTAGGCCGATATCCACTGGATTTTCGATCTATCAGCAACCGATACACGTCTTCGGCATCCTGCACGGCCTTGGACAGATTATTGACATATTTATATTTATTAATTCCAACACACAAAGCAAACGCATTTTCCATATCAACGTGTACTGGCGTTGGAGGTTTATTCTCTTTCGGCACCAGTGTTTCCCAATATCGCTCAACTCGTTTTGGGTTGACCTCGCGCAGTTGGGAAATCAATTTGTCTTGATCTGGCTCATATTTCAAAAGCAAATTGAGCTTCGTCGGTCTGTCCATCCCGCTCGCAAACCTAGTTGAAACGTCTGGATAGAAATCCATACAAAACGCTTCAAAATCGGCATCCGTTGGCAATACGACAAGGAAGAACTCTCGGAAAAGATGAAGAGGATAAGCCATGTGGAACTCTCCGTTTTGCGTGTGTCGATGAAAGGAAAGAGCGGTTGTCGTATCGCGGAACAAAACGCTGAAACAGAAACCGTCAGAACACCTGAACGCCCAGGACCAGCTTTCCAGTGTAGGAAACATCATCCGTTGGTGTGTTTCCCGTCGCTGTCGCTTTCAACTTCGCGCCTTCTTTGAGATACGTAAACACGTCCAAATTGCTGACGAGCGCCGGGTACATTTCCCCTGCCGGGCCTGGTTTCGCGGAAACCGTGGCGACCTTGAGCTTCTGAAGTTGCGAACCTGGAAGCGTCGGTTCCAAGAAAACTTCCACGGTGGCAAGGTAATCAAAGGTATCGATGTCTCCGACGGGGCGAGCGGTTGACGTGATCGAGAAAGAGAGGGTGCGGATGAAAGCGTTTTTGGGCGGATTCACGCCGCGATTTTTCGCTTCGTCGGCCAAATTCACCGGGATCACGAAGTCGGAACTGGCCCCCGACGGGAAAAACACGCTGATGGGTCCCGCCGGAGCAGCCGTTTGACGCTGTTCGGGCAAATCGAGCGTGACCTCAAAGGCGTCGGTCTGACAACCGAGCAACGCAGTCGGAAAAAGCGCAAAAAGAAACGCTGGCAGACGGTTTTTCGAGCGTGGTTTGGTCAGGGTGACGAGGGTCGAGCGTGTGTTCATGCGCGCATTCTAAACCGATTTTTCGTTTGTTATGCGTCGATGCGCGGGCTGTGTTTTCGAGGCCACTTTGGTACATTACCCGGACGGCCAACCCAGAAGGAGACAGCCTTACCATGCTGAAAAGCGCTCTCGACGCTCTTTTGCGGGAAGTTCCGCCGGATCTTTTGCACAAATGCAGCGAAATTTCGTCGCGGTTGACGAATGTGTTGCAGCTTGCGACAGAGGCGCGACACCACTTTGTCGATCCGACGGTGGCTGCGGCGATTGATTCGCTCCCCAATCGCATCAATTCGCAAGGCTTCGACCCGTGGGGTTTTTCGCCGCAGGAAGCGAAGTTCTACTACTCGCTCGCTCGGCACGTTTTTGATTACTTCCGACCGGAAGTGTTCGGTTTGGAACATTTGCCAAAAGGCCGCGTGCTGCTTGTGCCCAATCACTCGGGGCAACTTCCGTTTGATGGTTTGGTGGTGGCGATCGCGGCACTGCTCAAAGCGTCTCCGCCGAGGCTGGTGCGACCGATGGCCGAGCGGTGGGTTTCGACGCTGCCGTTTGTGAATGAAATGTTTGCGCGCTCGGGCGTCGTGCTCGGAGACCCGATCAACTGTCGGAATCTGCTGGAAGACGACCAAGCGATTTTGGTGTTTCCCGAGGGTGCGCGCGGTTCAGGCAAGACGTTTCAACACCGTTATCGTCTGGTCGAGTTCGGTCGCGGCTTTATGCGTTTGGCGCTGCAAACCAAAACGCCGATAGTCCCCGTCGCTGTGATCGGTGGTGAGGAGTCGATCATCAGCCTGTACAACTGGAAGGGGTTTGCGCGTCTCATTGGTGCGCCTTATGCGCCTGTGAGTCCGCTTTTGCCACTTCTTGGGCCGCTTGCGTACTTTCCATTGCCGACGAAATTTCGTGTGTACTTCGGCGAACCCATGCACTTCGAGGGCCCATTCGACGACGAAGACAGCGTGATCGAACGCAAAGTCGTCGCGGTCCAAGACCGTGTGCAGGAACTCATCAACGAAGGTCTTTTGAAACGCCGGTCGGTGTTTTTTTAAGGAGTCGCCGTGGCCCACGTACTCATCACTGGCATCGCAGGCGGCTTGGCCCAGCGCGTCGCGCAAAAACTGCTCGGGCAAGGACACACGGTCGTCGGTATCGATTACCGACATGTGCGGACGCCGCTCGAAAAACTGACGGTGCATCGCGCGCACTACAACAAAACCATCATCGAGGACATTTTCCGCAGGGAAAACTTTGACGTGGTGTTTCACCTGGGCCGCGTGTTCAGCCTAAAAGAGGCAGCAGGGAAGCGGTTTGACCTGAACGTCGTCGGGTCCCAGAAAATCATGAACTTGGTGGTGCAACACAAAGTTCCCAGCCTGATCGTGCTTTCGACGTTTCACATTTACGGTGCGCACCCATCGAATCACATTCCTATCGCCGAGGACGAGCCGTTGCGCGCCGGTTTGCAATTTCCGCAGATTGCCGACGCCATTCAAATGGACAACATGGCGACGACCTGGGTGTATCGGCATCCCGAGGTCAAAACGTGCGTGCTGCGCCCGACGAACATCATTGGCCCGACGCTGCACAACACACTCACGCAGTTTTTGCGCCTCAAGCATGTGCCGTACCTGCTCGGCTTCAATCCGATGATGCAGTTTTTGCACGAGGACGACATGGCCGACGCCATTCTGCTGGCGTGGCAAAGTCAAATCACGGGCGTTTTCAACGTGACCAGCGACGAAACCATCCCGTGGAGAACGGCAATTTCGCTCTCGCGTGCCAAGACCTTTCCCATCGTCGCACCCGTCGCCGATTTGTTCTTGCGCGCCACCGGCAACTTTCCGGGCTACTTGATCGATTTCTTCCGCTACCCGTGCGTCATCACGGATCGCCTTTTTCGCAGCAAAGTGAACTTTTTTCCCCGCCACGGTTTGGAAGAAACACTGTGGTCCGCTGTAAGTGCCGCACGCATCTAGCGCACCCCGGCCGCGAGGGCAGTACGGAGTTTTTCGGCAGAGGCGGGAGAAGCGGGGGCGGTGTAAAAGGGGCCGGAATTGGGGGTGCCATAGATGGAACCGTAGGCGGGCATGTCTCGTTCGGAGCGCCAGCTTTCGCAAAGAGGTCCGACATCGACCGCATCGTACCCAATCGCATCAAGGAAGGTGGTGGCGAGGGCTTTGGCCGAAGCGTCGTCGCCCGCGATAGGCAGGGCGCTGCGTTCCGGGGAACCGTGGGAACGAGCCAGGACCGCCAAATGTTTGAAGTAGATGTTGTTGAAGGCTTTGACGATCCGGGCGGACGGGAAGTGCTTCTGCACAAGGCCGCTGGTGGTCTGGGTTTTGTTGTCTAGCTCGGGAATGCGGCCATCCCGGTCGGGATAGTAGTTGCCTGTATCGAGTACGACTTTGCCCGACAAGAGCGCAGGGGGTAGGTCCAAAATGGCGCGAAGGGGGACGGTCAGGACGACCAAATCGCCAGCTTGGGCGGCTTCTTGCGGGGTCTTGGCGCAGGCGTTTTTCCCAAGCTCCGCACACAACGCCGCAAGGGTTTCGGGCCCGCGTGAATTGCTGAGAACGACGTGGTATCCGGCGGCGATGGCCAGTTTGGCGACCGTGCCGCCGATGTTGCCGCTACCGATGAAACCAATGGTTCTGACGGAGGTGTTCATTCTGTTTGCTCCTGTTCTTGTGGGTCTTGGACGGAAGGAACGAGTGTACGCAACAAAAGGGGCAAAACCGCCAGCATGAGGAACGTAGACGACAAAATGCCTCCGATGACGACGGTGGCGAGCGGTCTTTGGATTTCGGCACCGGCGCGGGTGGACAGAGCCATGGGCAAAAAGCCGATGGCGGCGACCAGCGCAGTGGTCATGATGGGGCGCAGCGCGGTTTTGGCGCTTTGGAGGATGGCGGTGGACATGGGCTCGCGGCTGTCTACGCGGCGACGGACCTCAGAAGCCATGACGACACCGTTGAGGACGGCGACGCCACACAGCGCAATGAAACCGACCGCAGCAGGGATGGAAAACGGCAGACCACGCAGTTTGAGAGCAAAAACGCCGCCAATGACGCCCAGAGGGACACAGGCAAACACGGCGATGGCGTAACGGGCAGTTCCAAACATCAGAAACAGCATTCCGAAAATGATCGCCAGCGCGGCGGGCACGACCAACATGAGCCGGTTTTTGGCACGGGTGAAGTTCTCGAACTGACCGCCCCAATCCAAGCGATAGCCGGTGGGGAGGTTGACTTGTGCAGCGACTTTTTGTTGGGCTTCCGAGACGTAGCTCAGAAGGTCGCGGCCTCGGATGTTGGCTTCGACCATGACGCGGCGCTCGAGACCTTCGCGGTTGATGACGGCGGGGCCTTCGGTTTCGCGAATGTCGGCGACTTGGGCCAACGGCACAAGCTGTCCCTGACCACTGCCGACCCACAGCTCGCCAAACGATTCGGGAGTCAATTGGGACGGCGGCAACAGGAGCACAAGGTCGAAGCGGCGGGGACCCTCGAAAATTTTGCCGACGTTGCGACCCACTCGAGAGGCTTCGACGACCGCCAAGACTTCATCGGCAGGAATGCCGTACCGGGCCAGCCGCAGCCGGTCGGCCTTCACATTCAACAAAGGCAGACCCAGCACGCGCTGGACGCGCAAGTCGCCCGTGCCGGGGACGGTCCGCAGCACGGAGGCGATCCGGTCGGCCAGGTTTTTGCCAAGCGTAAGGTCCGGGCCAAACACCTTGATGACGACATCGGCGCGCGAACCGGACAAAAGCTGGTTGACACGATCCTCGATGGGTTGGGAGACGCTGACGAACGTCGCGGGGACTTCACGTTCCACGGCGACTTTGATCTTTTCGCCCAGGGCATCCAAATCCTTGTCGGTGGTCCATTCCTCTTTGTCCTTGAGGGCGACGACGACCTCAGTTTCGTCTGGGCCATTGGGCTCGGTGGCGACCTCGGCGCGGCCCGTGCGGGTGACAATGGAAGTCACTTCAGGGAAACGTGAGACAACCTCTTCCATTTGAACACCCAGGCGTTGCGCTTCGGTGATCGAAACGGACGGCAGGCGTTTTACGTCGAAAGCAAACTGCCCTTCTTCAAGCCGGGGCACAAACTCGGCCCCGAGATTGACGGCGGCGAGCAAAGTCAACAGCGACAGAATCGCGACCAAGCCATAGACGGTCATAGGCCTTTGGATCAGCGAAGAAAGGCGTCGCTCATACGCACGTTGCAACGTTCCCCACACGCCGCCTTCGTGACCGTGCGCGTCGCCCTTGGGGGCTTTGAGAACCGTGGCCGCAAGCGCCGGAAACACGGTCAAGGTGAACAGCACGGCCCCACACAAGGCCAGCGCCACGGTGATGGCCATCGGCTGAAACATGCGGCCTTCCACGCCTTCCAGCGCCATCAGCGGCAAATAGACGAGCATGATGATCGCCACCGCAAACGTGACCGCGCGGGCCGATTGAGACATCGCATCGGCGACCAGCGTGGGCACCTGTCGGTTCCCTGTGGCTTGCGGCAAGGCCATGCGGACCATCACCGCTTCCAGCATCACGATGGCCCCATCCACGAGCAGCCCAAAGTCGATCGCGCCCAGGGACATCAAATTGCCGGTCACTTTCAGTTGGACCATGCCAATCAGCGCGACGCCCATCGACAAAGGAATCGCGAGCGCGGCGATGAGACTCCCGCGCAACGTGCCCAAGGTCAAAAAGAGCACGAGCACCACCAAGGCTGCGCCCTCGCTCAGGTTCACAAACACGGTTTTGAGCATGCGATTGATGAACTGCGCGCGGTCGTAATAGGTGTGAATCTCGACGCCGGGCGGCAGGCTGGTTTGCACTTCTGCGAGGGCCTTTTTGACGTTTTCCACGACCTCGCGGGAGTTTTGCCCGATCAGCATCATCACCGTTCCAGCGACGATTTCGCCTTTTCCGTGCTTCGTCACCGTGCCAAAACGCAGCGCCGGTCCAAGCTGAACTTTGGCCAATTGCCGCAACAGCACGGGGGTGCCAGATTCGTCGGTGGTGACGACGGTGTTCCCAATGTCGCGCGGGTCTTGATACTGGGCTTCGCCCCGAATGACGTAACTTTCGCGGTTGCGCTCGATGTAGCCGCCGCCGATGTTGGCGTTGTTTTGCTTGAGCGTGTTGTAGACCTGCGACAGGGACAGCTTGTACGCTGCGAGCCGCTTCGGATCGAGCACGACTTGGTACTGTTTGGCCTCGCCGCCCATCGCGTTCACTTCAATCACGCCGGGCACCGAGCGGAGCTTGTACGACACGACCCAATCGAGCAGCGTGCGCAGCTCCATCGGCGAGTGCTTTTGGTCCTTCGATTCGAGATAAAACTCGAAAATTTCGCCAAGGCCCGTGGACACCGGGGCCAGTTCCGGGTGGCCGTATTCGGGAGGAATGTCTACCTCAGCGATTTTCAGTCGCTCGGACACAAGCTGGCGCGCAAACCAGACATTCACATGGTCGCGAAACACGACGGTGACGGACGACACGGCCGTGCGGCTGACAGAACGGATTTCGGTCACATCAGGCACGCCGTTGAGCGCCGTTTCGATCGGATACGTGATGTACTGCTCGACTTCCGACGGAGACAGGCCCGGCGCAGATGTGAGCACAGATACCTGCACGTTGGTGACATCGGGCACGGCGTCCACCGACAGTTTTTTCATCGCTGCCACCGACAACAAAGCCACCAAGCACGCCAGCACAAGCACGACGCCGCGCCGGTTCACAGAAAAACGAACCAGTTGTTCCAGCATGGCCTACCTCAGCAACTCGCTTTTGAGAAGGAAACCGCCGTCCGCAGCCACCCGCTCGCCGACGGAAAGGCCTGATCGAACTTCGACTTGTCCCCCACCCGAAATGCCCAGTTCGACGTTGCGTTTGCCAAACGAACCATCCGGCTCAGCGACAAACACGATGGGCTTGCCCTCGACGGTTTGAATCGCTTTGCGCGGCACCGCCAGCACTTCCAGTTTCGACAGCGACGGGTCACCGACCAGCGTCGCCGTTACAAACTGTCCCGGACGAAACAGCCCGTCCGGGTTTTGAAATTCGACACGAACGGGCGCGGTGCGGGTTTTTTCGTCGATGACCTGCCCGACATAAGCCACGCGCGCCGGGAATGTCCGGCCCGGATACGCCTCGGTGCGCAGCACGACTTTTTGGTCTTTGTGGACATATGAAAGGTCTTTTTCAAACAGGTCCAGAACCACCCACAGCCACGACAAATTGGCGACGCGAAACGCATCGCTAGCCGATTGCACCGATTGTCCGAGCGACACCTCTCGCGTAATCACCACGCCGTCAATCGGACTCACGAGCGGCACGCGCCCCGGCCAACCTCCGGTTCGCTCCAGCACTTTGATGTCCTCGGCCCGCAAACCCAGCGCCCGCAGCCTTTGGGTCGCCGCCGCCAAATTCGCCTCTTCCGTCGCTGCAGCCGCTTCGGCCAGTTCTCTTTCGCGCTCGGACGACACCCTCCGCTCCGCCAATTCTTTTTCGCGACGCAGATTCGCCTGCGCCGCCACCGTCGCTGCCCGAGCCGTCAAATACGCAGCCTGCGCTTGGCCTACCTCGGCACTTTCCAGTGCTGCCAACAGTTGCCCGGCTTTCACTTTGTCCCCGATGCCTACTTCGAGCGACACGATCCGACCCGCGATGAGCGGCCCGACCTCAGCAAAATGGTCTGCGTCATAACTGACCGAACCGACCACCTCGACATCCCTGGCCAGGAACACGCGCACCGCCGCCACCGTGTCGATTCGGTTCTTTTGCGTCGCCAACGCCGACAACCGCAATTTGTCATCGACTTTTGCGGGAACGGGCGCAACCGGCGCTGGGTCGCTTTTTCCCCGCTGACCAAAGAGCACACCCACAAGAACACACAGGCTCGCGGCCCCCACGTTTTTGACCGCCCGGCCCACCCAAGAACTCGCTGAACTCGTTGTTTCTGGTTTGTTCATCGCAACCCTCGCTCGATAAGCACCACGCCGACCGCCCGTTCGAGTTCGAGCGCCGCGCTCCACAGTTCTTCCAGCAGCGATAGCCCGCGCAGCCGTGTGTCCGCCAGCTCGCGAGACGCCGCAATCACCCGAAACAGGTCGAACTTGCCCGCCTGCCAACCGCGTTGCAAAAGATCGATGTTGTTTTCAGACGGCGGCAACACGTCTTTTCGGAACGTCTCGACCTGCGACCGCAACAGCACGACCCGTGCATGCGCTTGCGCGACTTCGCCGACGATTCGGTTTCGCAAAAGCCGCTCCTCGGCCTGGCGTTTGCGTTCCTGCGCCGCCACTTGAGCCAGCGGGCCCTGGTTTCGGTTCCACACAGGCAACGACAGACCGACCGTCCCACCCACAAACACCTGCCCCGGCAAATCCCGTTGGTAATCGAACGCCAGGAGCAGATTCGGAAACGCCTCTCGCCGCAGCCGCCCCGATTCCTCGGCCAGCGCCGCTTTTTGTTTGTCGAGCGCCCGCAAGTCCGCTCGGTTCGCATTCGCCAGCGCGATCAATTCCTCCAAATCCGTGATCGGCTTCGCAAACTGCGGCAGCAAAAGATGCGGCGTCGAAAGCGACAGTTGCGTCCCGTGTTCGATTCCACACAACACCTTGAGCAGCGTGTGCCGATTCGAGGCATCGATCTGCGCCTGCACCCGATCCGCCTGCACCCGGCCCTTTTCGATTTGCGCCAGGTTCACTTCCAACGCGCCCGTTGCTCCAAGCTGAAGCCGTGTGGCCGCCGAAGCCAAAAACTGGTTCGCGAGCGCCTCGCGGTTTTGTGCCACCACCACCCGCTGTTCCGAAAGGGCCGCCTGCATGTACGCCGTTTGCAACAGCGCCCGTGTTTCGACGTGAGCGAGTTCCGTTTGTGCCTCCGCCACATCGACTTTCGCCGCCCACGCCGCCAGCCGGGCAAACCGCGGCCCAGCGATTTCAAACGCCTGCTCGACGTGGACTTGGTATTGAAAACCTTTCGCCGTCGGGTCTTGCGTCGTTTCGGTGCGTTTGCCGAGCATCGCCGTGAAAAGCGGGTTTTGCGAAAACCACAACGCCGCACCTGTCTTGCCCGACTCGACCACTTTCTGTTCTGCCCACGCCATCACCAGTTGCGGCAAGTTGTTTTGCCCAAGGTGCAGCGCCTCTTCGATGGAAAGCTGGCGCGCGGTTGAATCTTGCACGGTCGCGACCGGTTCTTGCGCCAGTGCAGCGACCACGCTTGTCGCTTGTGCGGCGACTGAAAAAGCAAAACACAAACCAACCCAACCCTTCTGTTGAAACGGGAAACACACTGTCATGTCTTTGGCCTTGCGCACGGTTCTTCACGGGGCTTGTAGCATCTGCTGCGCGCAACGGCCACTCGCTTTCCACCGACGTTCGTTTCCCCGGTTCGCGTGAGAAGTTGTATATGATGCGCGCACATGTCGGATGATCCTGAAGAGCCGAAATCAGCCAAGTCTTCCAAACACCGCCGCTTTGCCGAGCAACGCATTTTGGTTCTTCACAACGCAGACTTTGCCGAAACTCCCGACGGAGATCCGGCCTACGAGTCTCGGGCGGACGTGCTCAACCAAGCGCACGATGTTGCTCGGGCGCTGGCCACGCGAGGGCACTTTGTCGATTTGCTCGGTATCGATCGCGAGGACGTTCCCGCGTTGCTTTCGCGTCTGCAAAACGACCCGCCCGACCTCGTGTTCAACTTGGTGGAGTCGCTCGTCAAAATCGACGCGCACCAGGTCGTCACACCGGCCTTGCTTGCGCTCTTCGACGTACCTTTTACCGGGGCCAGCGCCGCGACGATGCTGCTTGCAGGCGACAAAATGCGGACCAAGCAGGTGCTCGCCGCCGAGGGGATTCCGACTCCGCGTGGTGTGCTTCTTTCCGGGCCGTTTCGATCGTCGGTAGCGGATCTGTCGTCGATTGCCAGGCTTGGATATCCGCTCATCGCGAAGTTTCCCGACGAATCCGGTTCGTTTGGGCTGACCCCGCACTCCGTCGTGAATTCTGACGACTCGCTGCTCGCCCATCTTCGCGTGCTGCGCGAAACGTATCCGCTCCGGCGCATCCTCGTCGAGCAATACATCGAAGGCAGAGAACTCAATGTGTCCCTTTTGGGCCATCGCGTGTTGCCGATTTCCGAGATCGACATGTCGCGTCTTCCCGATGGACAGCCGCGCATCGTCACTTATGACGCCAAATGGAACAAAACGTCTGCGGACTACGCCCTTGTGTCGAGCTCGCGCACGGCGACCGATTTGGCGCAGCCCGTCGCGGAAAAAATCAAGCAGGTCGCAGAACGCGCGTTTGCCGCGCTCGGAATGTGCGACTACGGGCGCGTCGATTTTCGCCTGTCATCCGATGGAACCCCGTATGTCTTGGAAGTGAACGCCAATTGCGATCTGTCCGACGGGGCCGGTCTGTCTTTGGCTGCACGTTCGGTCGGGATTCCCTACGACGAGCTCGTCGAAGAAGTTGCCCAATCCGCCCGCCGCCGTTTCGCAACTGCGCGAGCCGCCCTCCCCGACTGACCACGGCCCACGCCGTCTGTGCGCCCCCATACGGCAATGTCCGCCAGTGTGTGCGCCAGTGTGTGCGCCAGTGTGTGCGCCAGTGTGTGCGCCAGT
>DAOLIT010000019.1:0-41523 GCA_035328405.1 Pseudomonadota bacterium
GTGGGTGACGATGTGACCGGGGTCATACCACGTTTCACGGGCGCAACACAGCTGCTTGGGGGAGCCCTTCCTCACTGCGGGCTTGCCCGCGCCGCCAGCCGCGCTTTTCACCGCTGCACCTCCCCTTTTGCCCGCGCCAGATCCGCGAGGGTCCCCAAAGGGGCCCAAAAGGGGCGACAGGGGTTCCAAATAGAGAAGCAAGGAAACAGAGGCAATGTTCCTGAAGAAAAAACCGTTCATTGGGGACGGCTTTCGGGGGCGCGGATCGTGATAAACTCCGAAAACATGTCGGAAACTCCCGAACGACCAGCCGAACCGTCGGAAACTCCCGCCACCGTTTCCGCAAAAACGCCCGAAAAGCAGGTGTCTCAACTGCCCATTGTCCTCGACGATTTGCTCGAGCTGTTCGCGAAGGAGCTTGTGGAAACGCAAGACCCGCAGGAACACGCGGGGCTGGCGGTGCGCATGGCGCTGCTTTTGTGGGACGGGCAGGGCAAGGCGGATGCGGCGGTGGCGCTTCTTTCGGACGTGCATCATCCGGTGGCGTCATCGCTGCGGCTCCAGGCTGCGCTGTCGGCGACCGGAGGGGACGCGGGGGCGTCGCTGCTGCCGAATCCGGCGGTGGATTTTGTGGTACGCCATGGCTCGGCAGACGACAAAAATGATTTGGGCGAGCTGCTTCTGTGGCGCGGGGAATGGGAACAGGCGGGCGGGCTTCTGTCAGAGGGGTCGTCGCCCCGGCTGTATGCGCTGCTGCTTTCGTCGCAAGGGCTTTATGCGCGAGCCAAGGACGCGCTGGCAGCAAGCGAAGAGGCAAAAGACCTGTTGTGGGCGGGGTGGCTGCACGCCCGGTCGGCAAAAAACGGCAAACAGGAGGGCGCGCCGTTTTTGAAACCGACGACGGTGCGCTCGTTCGGGGTGGATGTGTCGAGCAAGGTGTTGCAACTGAGGTGGAGCGACGCGGTGCTTGGGGCGGTTCCGCCGTATGGACCGTCGAGTTTTCCGCTGCTCAAAGAACGGTTCGCGTTGCTGGGGGGGGAAGAAGGGCTTGGGGGTTCAAATCCGTCGCTGGAGCTTGTGTATTCGGCGCTGGAACTTTCGACGTGCGCAACGCACGCTCAGGTGCTGGAGGACCCGCTCACGGATGTGCTGGTGAGCGCAGAACGAGCGGTCCATTTGCATCCGACGATGGCTTCGCAATTGGGCGCGTATGTGTTGGAACGGCGGGCGGCGGAACAATTGGAACGGGCGGGTCGGTTTCAAGAAGCGGCGCAGCATTTTGAACGACAGGCGGAGCGGTTGCTCGCGGAGCTGCCGCCTCCGGCGTCCGAGAGTGGTGCCGACGAGTGGACGCGGGCGGTGGCGCTGTCGCTTTTGTACCGCGCGGTGGACAGCTGGCTGCTCGCGATTCCGAACCACGGCGAGACGGCACGGACCAAAGCGTTGGAGCAGGCGACGCGGTTGCTTGGTTTGGGCGTGGTGGATGAAGTGTTGGCGTTGCGGCTTTCGGCGGAATTGTGGCAGGGAAGCGACCGACGGGCAGTGTGCGAGTGGCTGTGGTCGTGCGCGCAGGCTTGTCCACAGGCGCATCCCGAACGGCTGTCGCTGCTCGTTCACGCGGCGCGGGCGGCGGAAGCGATGAACGTGACGGGGCAAACCTTGTTGTTGCCGTCGTCGTCGTTGTTTGCGGAACAAGCGCCGATCCCAGTGCTGCTGACGCTGGCGCGGCATTTCAGACGGCGGGGCGATGTGGGGCCGCTGTTGTCTTTGTACCGCGCGTTGTCGGAACCTGCGGGATTGCGTCAACCAGACGGCTTGGCGTGGGCGAGCGTGTGCAGCTCGGTGGCGTTTTTGCTGGCTGCGCTGCTTCCGCAGGAACGCTGGCTGGAAGTGGGACAGAAGTCAGGCGAAACCTCGGGGAAAATGCGAGAGGCGCTCACGGGGCTGCAAGAATTGGCGGAGCCGCACGCGGAGGAACCGGGGGGCCTGGTGTTTTGGGTGGCGCGGGTGCTGTTTTTCCAACGGACGGCGCAAGAGGAGCCTCTGCTGGAGGCACTGGTTGCGTTGCTTCATCGGGTGCGGAATGAAAAGAACAAGCTGCGGGTGCTCAAGCAGCTTGCGCACCACGCGATGGAGGCTGGGGATTTTTCGCGCGCAGAGGCGAGCTATCAGGAAGTGCTGGAACGCGACCCGACGGATGTGGTTGCGATGCACGCGCTCGGACGGCTTTTGCAACAGCGCGGGGACATTCCGCAGGCGATGGAGCTTTTGCGGACGGCGGTCTCGGCAGCCGTGTCGCAGGGCGGAGAAGCCAGCGGGCAGCCGTCCACGATGGCGATGCTGACGCCGCACAACCTGGGCCTGTCGCAGGCGACGGTGCCGCTTTTGGCGCAAGGGGCGGCGCTGCTGTCGTGCGAGCTGGGCGCGCTGCTCGAGCAACAGGCGGCGCAAACCGGTCAGCATGCGCTGCTCGAGGAAGCACTTTCGGTGTATGAAGGCGCGCTTTCGCGGGATGCGCGCTGTCGTCCAGCGGTGCGGGCGCTGGTTGCGCTGTACGGCACGCTGGGACAGAAAGGACGGCAGCTTGCGGCGATGCGTCGGCTGTTGCCGCTTTTGCACGACGACGAGCAGCGGCTGAGGCTGTTGCTAGACATCGGTCAGCTTTCCGAGGAACAAGCCGCTGTGCTGGGGAAGGATGCGGGCGTTCCGCTGGTGGAACAGTCGATCGATGCGTACAGCGAGGTGTTGCAAATCGCGCCCGACCACGAGGCCGCGCTGTCCAGCTTGATTCATTTGTGCGCGCAAGAACATCGGTACGGATTGATCGCGGAAACGCTGGAGCGCGCACCGAAGACGAAGCCGTTTTTGCTGATTTTGGCGGATTCGTACGAAAAACTCGGGCATCCAGAGGGCGTCGCCAAAACGCTGCGGGAGCTGTGGCCGCTGCTGGACCAGCCGGACGAGCAAATCGCGACGCTCGAACGGTTGACGGAACTGTACAAACGACTGGAACGGGCGGAAGACGAGCTGGATGCGTGGGACCGGCTGTGCCGCCTGGCCCCGAGCCATGTGCTCGGCCAGCTCCAGGTCGTTTTGCAGCTTGAACACCGGTTGGGTGGCGCGGGTCGGCACGCAGAGCAGGCGGAACTGCTGTCGCGGGCGATTGCGCAAGCCGAGTCGGATGGGGCCCAGAAGTCGGCCCAAGTCCCGGAAAAAACAGAAAAATCGGATCTGGTGCGGCAGGCCCTTCTGCGGCTGGGGCACGTGCTCGGGGAATTGCTGCAAAGGCCGACAGAAGCGATGGCGACGTTTGAAAAAGTGCTGGCGAAGTGGCCAGAGGAAAAAACGGCGCTCGCATCGCTGGCATCGCTGTACGGGCAGGCGGGGCGACAGGCGGATCAGCGGCGGACGCTGATGCTGCTCCTTCGATACGCGACGGGGCCAGCGGAAAAGTCGCGGAGTATGTTCCAACTCGGCGAGCTGTGCGAGAAGGCAGGGGATGTCGAGGAAGCGTACCGTTTGTTCGGAGAAGCGTTTTTTCTGGACCCGGCCAATCGGGGCGCGTTTACGGCCTACGAACGGGCTTGTTACAAGCGCCAGAAATGGCCCGAGACGCTGCAAATCTACGAAACGGCGTTGCGCCTGATTGAGACGCAGAAAACGCGCTCGTATCGGCCTGCGGACCTGCATTTGCGACGGGGACAAGTCCAACTGCAATACTTGCAAGATGTCGAGGCGGCGATTGCGAGTTATTGGAAGGCGCTGGAATCAGACGCCGAGAACGACGCGACGCAGGCGACGCTGGAACGGATTTACGGTGGCCTGAACCAGTGGAAAGAACTGCTGTCGGTCTATGAGCGACGGGCGCAGCTTGTGCGGGATGACAGCAAGCGGGTCGAAATTCTGCGTCGGGCGGCTCGGGTGGCAACGGCCAAACTGCGCGATGTAGCGGAAGCGGTGCGGTTTCGCGAAAAACTGCTGTCGGTCGATCCAACAGACGCCGATTCGCTCGACGAGCTGGAACGGCATTACGAAAGCAGCCGAGATTTTGAAAAACTCGTCGCGCTGCTGTCCACGCGAGTGACGTTGACGAACGACGAGACGCAAATGATGGCGCTGCACATGCGCATCGGTCTTTTGTGTGAAGAAGGTTTGCGCGATCACGACCGGGCGATTTCGGCGTATCGGCATGTCGTCGAGGCGCAACCCACGCATCGCGAGGCGCTCGACGCGATGGCGCGGCTCCTGGAGGCGAACGAACGCTGGGAAGAGCTGATCGAAGTCACCAAACGGCAAATTCGGCTGGTCACGGATCGGCAACACAAGGCGCTGCTCTTTTTCAAATGCGGTTCCGTCACCGAGGCGAAGTTCAACAAAGAAGACGAGGCGATTCGTTACTACGAAGCGGCGGTGCGCACGTCGGCGGCGTGTTTGCCTGCGCTGCACAGTTTGCGAGACATCTATGTGCGCAAAGAGGACTATCCGCACGTCACACAGACGCTGGAACTCGAGGCGAAGCTGTGGACCGAGCCGAAAGAGCAGGCCGGAATCCTGGCGCACATCGGGCAGATTTACCTTGACAAACTGAAAAAACCAGAACGCGCGATTGAGTATTACGAACGTGCGCTCAGCGTCGATAAAGACTGTTTGCCCGCCCACCGGGCACTGTTTCACGTCTATTACGAGCGCGGCGATTTCTACAGGACGTATCAAACGGGGCAGGTGTTGCTGCTGCGGGCCGCTCGGGAAGGCGAACCGGCGGAGCGGTCGGCGTTTCATGCGAAACGGGCGCATGCGGCGGCGAAAATCGGCGAATTGCGGGTGGCGTGCGAATCGGTCGCGTTGTCGCTCGAGATTTGGCCCGAAAATCTGTCGGCGCTGGCGCTTTTGTGTTCGCTGTGTTTGCAACCGAATCCGGGCGTGGACCTGTTCCCGACGTGTCGCGAATTGGAAAGGCAATTCAGGCGGCGCGAGCAGTCGCAACCGCTGGCGCTTTTGTTGTGTGCGCTTTCGGCGCTGGCCGAACGAGCGTCCGACAGCGAAACCGCCGAGGCGCATCTTGCCGAGGCGTTGCGTCTTTTGCCCGAAGACCCGCAGGTGGTCGAGTGGGTGGCTGGCGCCTATGTGCGTCTGGCGCGGTTTGAGGCTGCGGTCGCTTTGCTCCATCAATTTGTCGAACGGTTGCGGGCGTCTGGGCAGGCATCGGCGTTGCCTTCTTTGGCGCGGGCGGAACTTCTGCTTGCCGGGCTTCATTCCGAGGTGCTTGTACAGCCGGATGCGGCCATTCAATTGATGCGGCAGTGCCTCGCAACAGCGACGCGACCGGAGGCTTCCGCGCCACCTACGCTTGTGTACCGCGCGCGTTTTTTGCTGGCGCAGGAACTGTTCCAAATCGGTCGCTATTTGGATGCGCGAATGGAAATGGAGACGCTGCTTCAAGAAGTGCAGCCCGAGGGTTCGTCGGTCGTTTCGCCCATGATCCTGTGTCGGTATTTCGACTACCAAGGTCGCGTGCTCGAGGCGCTGGGAGACATGACCGCTGCGCAACAGTCCTATTTGAAAGCCATCGACTTGGATTCGACGTATGCGCCGCCGTTGCTCCAACTTGCGCGGTGGGGCGTGTTGACGGGCAATCCTGACCAGGCCGAGGCGCTTTTGCGCGATGCCATCGAGCGGACTGCCGAGCGTACAAGCTTCAGCCATTACGACGACCGCGCGTCCGAGGTGTTGTTGCGGCGAGGTTTGGCGCGCCTGCTTGCACACACAAACCCACAAGCTTCGGTAGCGGAATACGAACGGCTCGGCACGCTTGGCGCGGATGATTTTGTTCAACTTCCGCTTTGTTTCGATTTGGAGAGCCCGGCAGGGCCGCCGTTGGTTTGGAACGGGCTTTCGGATCGGGTGGCGTTGGCGGAAGTGCTTTTGCACGGCGTCGGCGACACGACCCGCGCGGAACAAGCCTTGACCGAGGTTTTCCGCCAAGATCTGCGTTGCGCCGAAGCACACGCGCTGCTCGTCGAGGTCTACGAAAAACGCAACGAGACCGTTCGCGCTCGACGGGTTCGCACGGTGTCGGCGATTTTGGGGTATTTGCCAGCGGAAAGACGGCTGCAACGCTCGGGCGGCTATCGCGGGACGCTGACCGAGGAACTTCGCCAAAGGTTGCTTCTGCCCGCCGCGCTGCGAGGTTCTGACGTGGCTGAACTCATGTTGGCGATGGTGCCGGGCCTGCTGCGGCTGTTTCCGCCCACGTGGCCGTGGCCATCTGAGCCCACGCCCGCGTTCCAAGTCCCCGACGCAGGTTTTGTCAGTGCGGTGTCCGAAACGCTGCGCCTGTTTGCGCTGGACGTAGAGGTGATGGTCGCACATGAGGTGCCAGGAGGCGCACAGGCCCTCGAGCTTTTGACGGGCCGCCGTGTGGCGCTTTTGGATCAGTCCGTGTTGGCGATGGACGACAGCGAACGGCGCTTTTTGTTGGGCCGCGTGCTGGACCCGTTGCGCGGTGGATACGCGACGCTTCTGCGTCTGTCTCCGAGTGAAGTTTTGCAGACGAACCGGCTGTTTTCGATGTTGCTCCAGCCTGTTTCTGAGCAGCCTTCCGATGCTCGCGAGTTTTTGCAGCTTCTGCCCAGACGTTCGCAGCAGGTGTTCGAGCGAGTTGCCCAAAAGCGCCCGACGCAGGCTTTTTCGGAAGTCATGGCGGGTTTTTCGGTGTGCGCGGATCGAGCCGGTTTGCTCGCAGTCGATGACCTGTGGACCGCCGTGCAACTTCTGGCCAAGCTGTCCGGGGATGATCCGACCGCGTTTTCGCCTGCCGGAACACCAGCCCGAGCACCAGACGGAGCGCAGCCCGGAGATTCAAGAACAGAGCGAACCGACGGTCGTTTGGCCTGGGTGCTCAGCCATGCCATCGGAGGGGCCGAACTGTTCACCTATTCCCTTTCCGAACCTTTCCATGAGCTGACACAGACGTTGAAAGAACCATCGCGCTTGTGATCTGCCCTGCGAAGCGGGTATCCTGGGGGCTCGACATGGCGGTGGTGGAAACGCAAGAGAGAGGCCGGACGGGATATGGGTGCCAAGTTCAGCGCTGAGCTCGCGGCTCAAGGCGGGGTTGTAAGCCTCAAGCTTCGCGGAGTTGTCGATGAAGACAACGAATTGGCGGCGCTAGAGGGGCAGCTTTCCGCTGGCACGACGGTTCTCGACCTTGCCGACATCGAGCGGATCAATTCGTGCGGCGTTCGCGACTGGGTGAACTGGCTGGGCCGAATCGAAAAGCTCGGCGCGCGGCTCGTGTTCGTGAATTGCTCGCCGTCCATCGTCGCGCAGATGAACTTGGTGCACAACTTCACCGCGAGCGGCATCGTCAAAAGCTTTTACGCGCCCTACTTTTGCCCGCGCTGTCAGAAGGAGCGGCTCCTCAAGCTGGAAACGCGCGAATTGGTCCACGATGTGCCGATTACGTCTGCGCCGTTGTGCCGCTGTGACGATTGCGACGGGCCGATGGACTTCGACGACATGGAGGAGTCCTATTTCGCGTTCATGAACAACCTGAAAAAGGTCCTGTCTGAACCGTCCACAGAGGAAATTCTCCAGGCCGTCGGACAAATGGCCGAAGGTGTCGCAAAGCAAAAAGTGCGCGGGAGCATCGTCGGAGCGACTCCGGCCACCGGGCCCGGCAACACGCCGTCTACACCCTCGACGCAGGCCCCGTCGTCTGTGTCTCCGGTGCACAAAACGCCAACCGGGCGTCCGTCGAACAGCGCCCTGCCCCTGGGCTCTTCGGGCAACCTTCCCAAAATTCCCGTGGACCTGCCGGCGGCCACAAGTGGAAACCACCGGCCCGTGTCCGCCGCGATCGCGCAAGCCACCGCTGCTGGCGTGGGTGCCGCTGCCGGTCCGATCGACAAGAACGCTGTCGTCTCAGGCGACGTAAAACAGCCTTCCACGACGCGCGCCATCTTGACCTGGGTCGGTGTCGCGCTGTTCTGCATCGTCGCCATCTTCGCGATGATCTACGTCATCGTAAAATAGCCCGCCCCATCGACCGTTCCCCCTCTTCCCCGATTCCCTTCCAAAAAACCCATCCCAACCCGACTCCACATTGCGGTTTTGAGCTCGTGCGGCTCAATTCGGGCAGGGAATCTGGGCGGTCAGGTCGGCGACTTTTCGGTGTTGGTTGGTGTCGGGATATTGCTTTTTGAGCGCGTTCACATACCGGCACGCCTCAGCCTTGTCTTGCGCCGTCGGTGGGTTGTGACGCAGAAGCGCGGCTTCGGCCATCAGCACCAGCGCATCATCGGCCAGCCGGGACTTGGGTTGTCGTTTCAAGAAACCCGCAAGCGACGCAATCGCTCGAGCCGGTTGCCGCAGGTCCTGCAAATAGATCTGCCCCAGCAGCAGCGCGCTTTCCGCCAGCAAATACAGGTTGTAGTGGCCGATGATGTACGAGCTTGTGTACGTGCGTTGCAGGCGTTCCAGCCGCTCCGCCGCTTCCGAAAACCGTTTCTGCGACCGGAGCAACTTTGCCGCCTGCACCAGCGCATCGTCCAAAAGCGGCCCTTTTGGGTAGCGTTTCGCCAGCTCGTCATAGCGGCGCAAGGCCTCGGCCCACTTGCTGTTGGTTTGACACCGCTCAGCCGACAAAAACCACGCGAAACTCGCGAGCGGCACATGGCGAGCGTGCGTCTTGGCGACCGCATCGAGCTCGGCCAAAAACGTCGGGTCGTCCTTGCGCCACCGCGCCATTGCACGCAGCGCGTCCTCAGCGGCGACTTCTTGCGGGTGCGAGCGAATCAAGTCTTGGCACAGCGCAAGTGCCTCGGGAAGCTGCGACAGGCGTTCGGCCAAAATCTCGGCGGCCCGAAACATCGAACGCGAGATTTTCGTCGGGTCGCGGCTCAACAACGCCACTTCCTGATACGCCTTCGCCGCCTCGGAATACCGTTCGTCTTGTTCGTAAAGCTGCGCAAGCCGAAACGCCGCAAGCCCGCAGTCATCCTTGATCCGCAGCGCCAGGCCCGCCAGGCCGGTTTGACAGTCCGTCACGATCTTTT
Source organism: Pseudomonadota bacterium (assembly GCA_035328405.1). GTDB lineage: Bacteria > Myxococcota_A > Polyangia > Palsa-1104 > JAEUJZ01 > JAEUKA01. Next base: position 9,057 of record DAOLIT010000019.1, read on the forward strand.
GGTATTGCGCGATGGCTTCGCTGTGGTCCGGGCCTCGTTCGGCCCGTTGCGCGGAAACCATCGGCGCGGGCATCGGCGCAGGCTTTGCGCATCCCCCGAGCACCGCACACGCAGCGAAAACTAGGCCAAAAGTTCGCATAGCACCTGTCGCATCGTTTGAGCCGCCTGTTCGCACGCGGCGCGGTCTACATCCACATGCGTCACCAACCGCAAACGCCTGGGTCCAAACGGTGCGCACAACACACCGACGCGGGCCAGCCGCTCGACCACGACGGCTGCGGGAGGCAAAGGCGACAGCAAATCGACCAGCACAATGTTCGTTTGTGGCGAAACCAAAGAGACCGTCGGCACATCCGACAGAACCTCGGCCAGACGTTTGGCGTGTTCGTGGTCTTCTGCCAGCCGTTCGTATTGATGCGACAGCGCAAACAGACCCGCCGCCGCCAGCACGCCCGATTGACGCATCGATCCGCCGTACATCCGACGGAACCGCCGCGCTTTGTGGATCAGGTCTTTGGGTCCCGCCAGCACCGAACCGACCGGCGCGCCGAGCCCTTTGGACAAACAAACCGAAACCGTATCGAACGGGGCCGCGATCCGCGCGTCGGGCACACCCAACGCCACCGCCGCATTCCACAACCTGGCACCATCCAAATGAAGTGCCAGCCGAAGCCCGCGCGCAGCCTGGGTGACTTCATCCAGCAATTCGAGCGGCCAAATCGAACCGCCGCCTCGGTTGTGCGTGTTTTCCAGACACAGCAGCCGATTCGGAGGCGAACACTGGTCGGCGCGTTCGGGCTGATACGTCGCGGCCAGCTCGGCAGCCGAGAACGGACTCCCGTGTCCGACCGTGACAAGCTGCGCCCCGGCAAGCGCCGCCGCCGCCCCCGCTTCATACCATTTGATGTGTGCGCCCTCCTGACACAACACATCATCGCCCGGCTGCACATGACAGCGAATCGCGAGCTGGTTCGCCATCGTTCCCGACGGCACAAACACCGCCGCCTCTTTTTGCAGGCGCAGGCACACCACTTCTTCGAGTTTGCGAACCGTGGGGTCTTCGCCGAACAAATCGTCTCCCACTTCCGCCGTCGCCATCGCCGCACGCATTCCGGGCGTCGGACGGGTCACTGTATCTGAGCGCAGGTCGATGACTGCTTGCAACATGCGCCGAGCATACTCAAAAATAGCGCCACTTCGGAAAGGCTTGTCATGGTCGATCCTCGTCAGGCGCTGGATTTTGAGCGGCCTCTCATTGAGCTGGAAAACAAAATCGAAGAACTCAAACAACTGGCCGGTGGGGAGCTGCTCGCCGCCGAGATCAAAATTTTGGAGCGACGGGCCAGTCGCGTGCAAAAAGAGATCTACTCGAACCTGTCGCCGTGGCAAAAGGTGCAGCTTTCGCGACATCCGCAAAGACCGTACACGCTGGATTACGTCGCTCGGCTGTGCACCGAATTTTTCGAGCTGCACGGGGACCGGGCTTTTGCCGATGACGAAGCTGTCGTCGGAGGTCTCGCACGGTTTTCGCCAGCTCAGGACCGGCCCGTGTTGGTGATCGGCCACCAAAAAGGCCGTGGCACCAAAGAAGCCATGCGGCGCAATTTCGGCATGCCCAGGCCCGAGGGATATCGAAAAGGGCGGCGGCTGTTGGAATTGGCGGCACGGATGAAATTGCCCATCGTCGCGTTCATCGACACGCCCGGCGCATTTCCCGGCATCGACGCGGAAGAACGCGGTCAGGCCGAGGCCATCGCCAAAAATCTCGAAATCATGGCCGGGCTCGCCGTGCCGTTTGTTGCGCTCGTGATTGGCGAAGGCGGTTCCGGCGGTGCGCTGGCGCTGGGCGTTTGCGACAGGCTGCTCATGCTCGAGTATGCGGTGTATTCCGTCATCTCACCTGAAGGCTGTGCGTCGATTTTGTGGAAAGACCAAAAAGCGGTCGAGGTCGCGGCCACGCAGCTCAAAATGACAGCGACCGATTTGAAAGAACTCGGTGTTACCGACGAGATTGTCCCCGAACCGATCGGTGGTGCCCATCGCGACCCCGACGAAGCCGCCCGACTGGCTGGCGAAGCGATTGCGCGGCACTTGGTGGAACTCTCGGCCCGGTCGCCGCAAGAAATCCTGGACGGTCGCTACGCCAAATATCGAGCGATGGGGACGTTTTCCGTGTCGGCGTCCTGATTGCGCGACGATCAAAACCGGCCAAACCGGTTTGCATCGGGCCGGTTTTACAGCGGCATCGATCGCAGCATCGTTCCGCCCAGACCGCCGACCCAGAAATCCGTGCCGCCTTTGACGCCTGCGATGGACTGCAACTGGTTGCGCGTCGTGCTCTCGAGGCCTGTCCACGCTGTGCCGTCAAACTTCCACAGCGTGCCCGCGCCACCGACCACCCAAACCGGGCTCGTCGGGCTTCCTCGCCACACACCCAGCAACGGCGCAGCGGACAAACCGGTCGTCACGGGACCCCAGAAAGCGCCGTCATGCCGATAAACTTCCCCATTGTCGCCAACCGCCCACACGTCGTTTGCAGCAGAGCCAAACACACTTCGAATATCAGAATTGGTAAACCGTATCGTTACGTTATGTGCCCCGGCATTTTCTGTTGATTTCATAACAAAGCGGTTTCCTGAAACAAACAGAAGATTCGTCGTGTCTTGGCGAAATCCCCACAAACCATGTGGCGTCACAACCCGCCCCGACGCATCAGGAATGCCTGCCGCTTTCCATTGCGTTCCATCTTGTACAATCAAACGGATTTCATTCGGGTTCGGACTCGTGGCTGCGATCCAAATGTTGGTGGGACTTGTTGCCCAAATCGCGCGACCATGGATGCCAATCGTTCCGGGCATCGACAGCGAGTTGCTCCAGGTTCCGCTGTAACGCAAGAACGTGCCGTTGTCTCCCGTTGCATAAATTTCTGTCGCGGATACGGCCCAAATAGAATTGATATTTTCTGTCGCACCACTGGTCACTTGCGACCATTTTGTTCCGTCATAATGGGCAAGATAGCCCCGATCTCCAACGGCCCAAATGTCATTTTGTGCAACAACCGCCATGCTTCGGATGTTGTTTTCAAAACCTTGTCGATTGCTGGTCCATTTGGTTCCGTCATAACGAATCAATTGACCGGAAGCGCCGCTGGCCCACAAATCTGTGCCGGATGTGCCGCGAATCGCAGATAGACCGAGCGACGTGCCTGCGGTTTGCACCGTCCACGTGCCTGCGTTGCCGCGCAAAAGTGCTCCGTTTGCTCCCACGGCCCAGGATTGGCCGGCTGTCGGGGAAAAGACGCTCGCTAGTGTTTCCGTTGTTCCCGAAACTTGAGCCGACCAAGCCGTTCCAGACAAACCCAGCACGGTCCCGTTGCTCCCGACGGCGACAGCGGACGTTGCATCGCCCCAAATTCCGTAGAGATTTTCAGCGGTGCCGCTGGTCATCGCAGTCCAGGTGGAACCGTCCGATTTGAGAATCGCACCTGCGTCCCCAACTGCGTACACTTCCGTACCCGAACGGCCCCATACGCCCGAAAGGTTCGTTGCAACACCGGACGTTTGCGCGCTCCAGGTGCCCGAGGTTCGTTTGCGGATGGTTCCTGCGTCGCCGACGGCCCACGCGGTGGGTCCACTGCCCCAAATGCCGACCAGTTTTTGTTGTGTGCCGCTGGTTTCTTGGGACCATTTTTTGCCATCCCACCTGAGCGCGACGCCTTTTGTGCCGACGGCGATCACTTCTTGCGCCGACGCGGCCCAGACGCCCGAAAGCGACTCGTTGGTTCCGCTCGGCGAGGTCGCCCATTTGCTTCCATCGTAGTGAAAGATCGTACCGGCGTCTCCGACGGCCCACACGTCATTTTGCGCCACCGCCCACAAGGCGCGGAATTGATTTCCTTGTGGCATCGGATTGGACCAGCAAAACGGTCCGGTGGTCTTGACAGTCACTTTCACTTCGTAGCGCCAGGGATTTCCAATGGGCGTCGTCACCGTGCCGGTGCTGACTCGGCATTGACCCGCATCATAGGCATCGACGGTGATCGAGAGGGTTCCGCTCGCTTCTTTCGGAAGTTTCAAGCCAAACCGCGTCAGTTTGCCGGTCACTTCCATCGGCGCTGCATTTTTCGCCGGATTTCCGTCGAGAGCAGTCGTCACGACCAGCTTGATTGCCGCGCTGCTGAGACCTTCAACTGTGACGGCGATCGCGTTTGCGTCCGGCTCAAGCTGGCCCGGATCGCCGCAGGAACCCAACGAAAACGGCATCGATCCGAGCGCCAGAAAAGCCATCGAGGTGAAAACAAGGCGACCAAGGGAATATGTTTTTGTTCTGCGCATGGTGGGCCTCGCTCAAAACTGTGGACTCAGGATGACGTCGCCGGGCTGGAAGGGTTCGGGTGGCGCGGGGAGCGGCTCTTTTTTGTTCGCCAAAGAAACGCCGACCGCCGTGCCCACTGCGCCAGCCACCACGACGCCGCCGATGATCGTCCAAAACCACCATTTTTTGTATACCGGCACTGGTGGCGGTACGTCCTCAGGCTTTGGTTTCGGTGGAGTCAGATCAAGCGGCTGTGCGACGGGAGATGTAGGTGGCGTCGTGGTCGGCTGCGGGTTCGTAACCGTGAGGTCGGGTTGCGCTGGCGTGGTTTCGAGCAAGGCCTGCGCCTGTTCGATGTATTTGTTGACGCGGCGCTCCGTCTCGGGGTCGATGTTCGGATCGGCTTTTTTGTATCGCTCGTAATACGAAATCGCTTCTTTCGGTCGTCCGAGCCGTTGCACCGTTCGACCGATGTTCAACAACAGCCAGGGCATTTGTCGTCGGGAATACGCGCCTTGAAAACCGGCGAGCGCCTCCTCGTAGCGACCTTCGTCATACAGTGCGAGCGCCTTTTGGTACGCGGTTCTGCATACATTGTCGCGAAGACAACCATCGTCCTTTTTCTTCGGTGCCGGACTTTGCGCAAGCGGCGAGGTGTCTGTTTGGGCGAAGGCACAGACGGGCATCCACGCGGCCAGCCAGGCGCCGAGAAAAATTCGGTTAGTCCACGATGCGAGGTTGCTCTTCATTGTTGTTTCTCGTCGGAGTCGACGTTGTGTTGGTTCCGGTTCCCGCCGAGTTTTGCGGATTCACGCGCGGTGGTTTTTTGGATGCCTTTTCCAGCGACTCTTTCCGGGTTTCATTTTCCGACAAACTCAATTTGAGCGGTTTTTCGGCATATCCGGGAAGCCGCAATTTTACGTCGCTGTCGCCAGCACCCGCGCTGAAATCCATTTCCAGCGGCGTTTTTCCAAGCACTTGTCCGTCGCTGACTCGGATCACTTGAGCTCCGGGTGGAGTCGATACGACTGACCAGTGGATGTGTCGCGGTTTGGGTGGTGGTGATGGCGGCGGTGGTGCAATTTGCGCCAAGTCCGGCGGCGCAATTTTGGGCGGTGCCACGACGACGGGTTGCGACGGCGCAGGTCGAAGCAACAGAACCGCAAGCACGCCGAGCAGCGTCGTCCCGCCCAAAAGCACCCCGAGGAGCAACATTTTCGGGGACTTTCCTTTTGGTGAAGCCTGTTCAGCAGAAAATCCCGTCGAAGAAGGCGTCGGAATGCCAATCGGTGTTTGAAGCGGGTTGCTGCCTGTCGGCGTATTGGTCTGGCCGACGAGCGCAGACATGGAAATCGCGGGCAGCATGGATGTCGGATGCCGGACGCTCAACTCTTCCAGCCGCGTCACCACTTGCTTCATCGACGGGCGTTCTTCGCGCTTTTTCGATAGCAACAAATGAACGAGATTCGCGATTTCGTCGGGAACGTGCGGAGCAAGGTCTTTCAGTTTGGGCGGTGGCTCGTAAATGTGCATCGCCAGCACTTCTCCCGAACCTCCGACGAACGGTGGCCGGCCCCCGATCATCTCGAAAAGCATCACGCCCAGTGAATACACGTCCGCGCGATCATCAATTTGTACGCCGCCTTTGCATTGTTCCGGGGCCATGTAGCGCGGCGTTCCCATCACCACATCCGTCGAGGTTTTGGGCTGGATCGAGTGCGGCGAACCCGGCGTGTTTGGCGCATCGGCCTCGACGACTTTCGCGATGCCAAAATCGAGCAACTTCACACGCTCTCGGCCAGGTATCTCGGACTCGGGATCGGGCACGAGCATGATGTTGTCGGGCTTCAAATCGCGGTGATACACGTTTTTCTCGTGGGCCGCACACAGCGCCGCCGCCACTTGCCGCGCCAGTCGCATGATCTCGGGCAAAGGCGGCATGCCTTTGCTTTTCTGTCGCTGGCTCAGCGTCTCGCCTTTCAAAAACTCCATGACGAGATACGCGGTCCCGTTCGAGAGCTGGCCGTAATCCGAGATCTGCACGACGCCGGGATGATCAATCAGGTTGACCGCGCGAGCTTCGTTAAAGAAACGGGCGCAAATGGCCTGGTCCTGCGCGTATTTCGGATGGAGGATTTTGATGGCGACCCGACGGCCAATAGGCTCTTGAATGGCCTCATAGACCGCCCCCATGCCCCCTTCGCCCAGTTTGCGAATGACCTGATATGTGCCAATACGATCGAGAGACACGTTGCGGCTCTTACCCAGCACTATACCGTCTTGCTCCCCGGTTGTCGCCCATGTTCTTGTAATGGAAATCACCTAAGTATTGAGAGGTGAAGACAACCAGATCCGCTTTGTGCGACTCGTCTCCTCCGATGGACTGTAGGTGTTTGTCGGTACACAACGGTCGCTGTGCGAACCATGCGATCCTGATAGGCTAGCCGGGCATGGGTTTTCGCTTTCAGTCGTGCCGACATGGCATTTGGTTCATCGCAGTGTCGGCCATCTTGGCGGCAGCGGTGCCAAGCGTCGAGGCTGGGCCCGAATTGCGCAGTCGAGAATGGGCGATCGACGGCTTTCGTCCTCCTCCGCGCTGGGAAGTGTCTTCTCCCGACAGGCCTAGCTATCCGCAGCTCGTTGCTCGGGCGATTCGCGGCGATGGTTCGGAGCGGGCCACGATCACACTGGTTGCGAAACGGGTGCCGCAGAACACAACCATCGCGGCGCTTGTGGCAGAAGCGCAAGCGGTCAAGACATGGCCCAACATCCAAAATGTGCGCGTGCAGCGATTGTCCACAACGGGCTGGACCGCCGGGTGGAAGGGCAACGCGCGTGTCCAGGTGGATGCAACGCTTGTGCCGAATGCCAAACAACGTCCCCAAACCCTCCGCCAATACTATTTTTTGAACGGTTCCGTCGCCTATGTGTTGACCCTGATTGCACCTGTCGAGCAAGCGACCGCTCGCATGCGAGATCTCGATGACACGGCGACCAGGCTTGTGCCCCTCGAGAACGCTGCTTCGGTGGACGCCAAGGCCAGCGCGCCAAAACCCGAGCCTGAGTCGGCAGCCGCGACGTTTCGATCCACGGATGGAATGGATTCACGAGATGGCGGGACCGCGTTCGACCTGACACAAGCCGAACGCTAGAAAATGACAGAGGTCCACAGGAAACCCTTGCGGTGAGTCGGCCCACATTGATAGCGTTTCGCGCATCATGAGCACGTCCCGTACCTTCTTTTCACTGGCCTTGGTCGCGCTTGTGGCTTTCTCCACCGGCTGCGACACGCTGCGTGCTCGGGCGCGCGCGCAAAAAGGCGTGGAAAAGTACCGCGACGGGGACATCGTTGAGGCAGCGCGCTTGTTTCGCGAAGCTGCGGAGATGGATCCCACTGTCCCCCCGATCTTGATCAACCGCGGCTTCACCCACTTGGCTCTCTATCAGCAAAATCCGCGCAGCAAAGAAGGACAAGAGGCCGCCAATATCGCGGTCGAGTCCTTCCGAAAGTACATGGATTTGCCGAAGATCAAGCCCGAGCAGAAACAGCGAGCGCGCGACTATTTGCTCCAGACGTTTGTGGATGCCAAAAAGTACGACGAGGCCGTCGAGTTTTTTAAGCCGCAAGTCGAACGCGAAGATCCCGACATCGAGGCGCTCACCATCTTGGGCAACATCGCCAAAAGCATCGGAAAGCTGGATGCGTGCCGAAGTTGGTTGGAGCGCCGCGTCAAAGCCAATCCCAAAGACACCGACGGATACGTTTCGTTGGCGATCATGACCTGGGACGAGCTGTGCGCGGATTCGCAGTGTCGAACGGCGATGGAAATGCGGCGAAATCATCTTCAAATGCCGTTTTCCGAGCGCATCGAAAAGGTCAACCAGGCGCTCGATCTGATCGAAACCGCTCGACAGCTTTCGCCAAAAGCACCGACGCCGGTCATTTACGCAAACCTGCTTTTGCGAGAACGGTCGTATGCGCAGCCGTCCGACGATTTGAAGCGGCTCGACCTTGAGGAAGCGCAAGCCTTGCTTCAGATTGCGCTCGCCATGCAGAAAGCGGCCACCGAGGCGAAAGCGCAGGAAAACGCAAAACCTGCGGAAGGCGCAACCTCTGCGGAAGGCGCAACCTCTGCGGAAGGCGCAAAGCTCTCCGATTCGACGAAGCCTGCGGAATCGGCCAAGCCTGCGGAATCGGCCAAGCCGACCGAAGCCGCCAAACCAGCGGAAGCCCCAAAACCTGATGCTGCGGAACCGGGGAAAACCGCCAAGCCGACCGAAGCGGCGAAGCCCGTGCCGCCTGTGGTCAAGCGAAAGCCAAAAAAAGCCGAGCCAGCCTCGGATTTGCCGCCTCCGGCTGACGCGCCCATGTTTGCCCCAAGTCCCGAAAAGAAGGAAGCGCCGCCCAAAGAAGAAGCTGCTCCTTCTGCGACGGAGAAGCAGTGATGTTTGATCGCTATGTACAAGACAAACGGCGGAAGCGCCCACTGCTGTATGCGGCCTTCGTCGTCTCGACGGTGATTGAGGCCGGTGCGCTGGTCTTTTTCATCATTTATTCGCTCATCCACGTCGAGGAAGTCCAGCCACCGCCGCTGACGGTGCAGTTTTTTGCGACCTCGACGCCGCCACCGCCGCCGCCGCCGCCGCCGAAGGCTTCCAGCAAGCCCAAGACACCGCCCAAAGTGATCAAACCGGTGGTGCAGCCGACGGAAGTGCCCAAGTTCATTCAGCCCAAGCTCGAGCCCGATCCTCCCGATGAGAAAGAATCGAGCGGTTCGTCCGAGGGTGTGCCTGGTGGCGTGGAAGGTGGTGTGGCTGGCGGCGTTGTAGGTGCTCCACCTCCACCGCCTCCCCCCAAAGAAGAACCCAAACCGCCGCCCAAGCCGAGAACCGTCCCGGCGTTTCGTTTGAAGGCCGACGCGCTGCACAATCCCAACCCGCGTCTGCCTGAGACCGTAAAAAGCCTCATGCGGAATGCTGGCATTGTGATGGGGACCTACAAGGTGTGCATCGCGCTAGACGGCTCGGTTTCCGCCGTCGAGGTGATGAGCGGAATTGCAGGTGCAGACGAAAGCATCGTTTCGGTGTTGAGGGGTTGGCGATACAAGCCGCAGCAACTGCCTGTGTGTACGGTGATTCAGTTTCAGTTCGACATTCAGTGATCCCACCGGGGGAGAGACCATGAGGTGCGGCGCTCCGTTGCAAGCCCGCACTGAAAGGTCTGTTTGGTCAACGTGAGATGAGTTTTTCGAGAAAACGCGAGAACGAGGAACAACATGGAACAGGGAATTAGTTTTAGCCCGAAGGCGATTTGGGACTCCACGTCCATCGTCGGTAAGGGCGTCATCATCATCTTGGCCATCATGGGGATTTACATGTTGGCCGTTGCCATCGAGCGATGGATCACTTTCTCGAGAGCCAAAGATCGCTCTTTGAAGTTTGTGTACGCGCTGCAAAAGAAGCTGGCGGATCGCGACATCAAGGCTGCGTTGAGCCTTTCTCAGGTCAAACCCCAGGGTCCCATTGCCATCGTGATCGAATCTGCGTTGCATGAATACATCGACGGTCTCCAAGCGATCAAAGCGGTTGGTCCTGATGAAATCGGCGATTTTGACCTACTCGATGCCGTCAATCGCGCCATCGACCGCGTAAAAGAGCGAGAAGTAGCCGACCTCAAGAAGGGTTTGGGTGGTCTTGCGACCATCGCGTCGTCAGCGCCCTTTGTCGGTTTGCTCGGAACCGTCGTCGGCATCATCAACGTGTTTGCTACCATGTCCACCAAAGGCGCGGGCGGCATCGCGGCAGTTGCGGGCGGTATCGGCGAGGCCCTTATCACAACGGCTTTCGGTTTGCTCGTCGCCATTCCGGCAGTCATGGTGTTCAACTTCTTCACCAACGCCATCGACGAGTTCGTGGTGGACATGAACGAAACGAGCAGCGAGCTTGTGGCGTTTATCCTGCGTGAGGGCCGTCGCGCCGCGTAGTTTTGCAAACGCGCAAGTTTGCCTGATAGCACAAAGGGCTCACCATGTCCGACTTGGATGAACTACTGAAAAATCCACCGAGGCTGCCAAAAAGAAAACACCATGGGCACGGACGCCCGGCGGTGAAAAATGCGTCGATTCGTTCGGAAATCAACGTGACGCCGCTCGTCGATGTTGTTTTGGTGCTCCTCATCATTTTTATGGTGGTCACGCCGATGATTACCCGAGGCATGCCTGTCGAGCAGCCGATGACGAAGCATCACGCCAAGAAAAACGACTCTGGGGAACAGATCGTCGTTTCGGTGACGTGTGAAGGCGGCAAAATGGGCGCGATTCACTGGGAATGTGCGCAGTCCAGGATGTATGTAGGTTCGGATTTGGCGACGGAAGAAACGCTCGGCGATCTGGTGCAGAAGGAATTGCGCAAAGGCTCAGGCGGTCGGGAAGTCCACGTCAAAGGCGACCGGCGGGCTGCATACGGAGCCGTTCGTCGCGCGATGGAACTCATCAATGCCGTCGGTGTGCCGCAGGTTCACTTGGGCTCGGAAGAGTACAAGGAAGGGAAATAGGCGATGGCGTTTTCAGCAGGTGGCAACAAAGGCCCGCGTTCAGACATCAACGTCACGCCGCTCATCGACGTGGTGCTGGTGCTGCTGATTGTGTTCATGGTCATGGTGCCCAAACTCTTGAACCAGACATCGATCGACGTTCCACCCAAGGCACCGCCGACCAACATGAATGAACCGCCGCCCTCGTCGGATCAGCTTGTTGCGACGGTCGCAGAAGATGGTCGCGTTGCCATCAACGGTGAGGCGATTCCCATTGATGGCCTTGCCGAAAAAGTGCGGACGCTCATTCAAAATCGCAGCAAGAAGATCATGTTCTTCAACCCAGACGATGCCGCGCCGTATGGGGATGTCGTCAAGGCGATGGACATCTGCCGAGGCGCAGGCGTAAAAACCATCGGCATCATGACGAAGTAGCTCCGTTCCCTACGTTTTCTTACCCTGTCTTACTTTTCCTCGACCGTCCATTTTCCCTGCCGTGTGGGCTTTTTGAGCGATTGCTCGAGCCGGGCCATGTATTCGGTTCGCGGAATGAGCGCGAAGCCCAACCGTTCGATGTGTGGATTCATCACCTGCCCGTCGATGAGATCGAAATTCCACAAGGCGAGCCGCCTGGACAAATGCACCATCGCCACTTTGCTGGCATCGTCGGCTTTGGCGAACATGGATTCGCCGAAAAACATGCCTCCCAACGACACGCCGTAAAGCCCGCCGACCAGCTCGTTGTCCTCATACGTTTCGACGGAATGCGCCAAGCCAGCGTCGTGAAGCGCGCAATACGCGGTCTGCATCTCGGGCAAAATCCATGTTCCGTTCTCGTGCCGACGAGGAATATGTGCACAAGCGGCGATCACCTGCGAAAACGCGGTGTCCATCCTGACCTCGAACTGGCGTCGATCGACGACTTTGCGGAGGCTGCGACCGACATGGACATTCGACGGTGCCACGACGGCCCTTTCCGGTGGCGCAAACCACAAAAGGGGCAAGTCCTCGCCAGGCCACGGAAAAATTCCCGAGGCGTAGGCCAAAATCAATCTCTGTCCCGAAAGGTCTCCACCGAGCGCCAAAATGCCTTCTCGCGTGGCCCAATGAACGGGCGGAAAACGAAGTTCCGAGGAAAGCCAAACGGGTGAACGTGCAGGCGGCAAGCGAGCCAAATGGTGCCGCGAGCCCAACAAAATGGCAAAAAAGTGGTTGGCGTTAGCGGGAACGGTGCGGGCTTGCGTGTTCGTTGCGCGGGGTGTGGGCTTGGTTCACGACGATTTTGCGACCGCCAAACTGCGTGCCGTGCAGTTCGGCGATGGCGCTTTCGGCCATTTTGGCGTCGGACAGCTCAACAAAAGCAAAGCCGCGCGGTCGTCCCGTCTCTCGGTCGGTGATGATTTTTACTTGGGTTACGGTGCGAGAGCCCGTTTGTTCAAAAAAATCCTGAATGTCCTGTTCTTTCGCTGCATAAGGCAAATTGCCAACATAAAGACGAGTTCCCATAGCCACTTCCCTTTCCAGCGCGGCATTGCGCACAAGGCTACCCAGTACGGGCATATGTTCATTCAGACGCCCATACGAGTTTCACCAGGAATAGGTTATGGAGATTTGACGATCTTGCCTAGCCGAAGGTGTGATCCTTGTCCCGATTCGCGACGGTGAAACGAATCGGGTTTCCGGGAGGATGTGCTCACATTCGTCGAAAAATGCGTGTGGTGCTCATTCAAATTGGGAAGAACCTAGCGCGATATTCTTTTCTGTTTTTCCAAAAACGACTTCCTTCTCGTCGCCGTTTTTTTCCTGCATAAGCAACCGCGTTAACTGCATCGTTTTGCCATCTACATGCAGTTCAATGCGTGTAAATACGCGACTTAACACAGTTTCAGGTTTTGGAAAGAGGACGAGCGCGGGCTGTTCTTTGGTTCCGGCGGTTTTGACCTCGTACTCGCCTTCAGCCTCTTTGAGTGAACCTTGGCCCAACCACAAACGAAGCTGCGAAAAAATCGCCTGCAGCGTCGGATTTTTGCTGGTGTCGATCACTTGCGGCGCACGCGTCCCCATTTTGAGCGTCACGATGTCTCCTCGAAGAAGCATCGTCGAGGGATCTGGTTTCAGGTATTCCCAGCGAAGTTTCGGCACCGGCCCTTTTTGATACAGAAAACGACCGTCGGAACTGACCTGCTGGCGAAACAGTTTGACGCGGCTGTGCTGCACAAAGGCAGCGCGCAACGAACGCATGTCCTTCTGCGCCGCATCGATTCGCGCCATAAGTTCTGTCGGAGACAGCGTCGGATCTGCGTGTCCCGTCTGTGCTGAGAGAAGGACCGCAAAACCCAGAAGACGAAAGCAGCGGCTAGCGTTGCGTCGCCACATAGTTCGCCAGCGCACGTGCCGAAGTAAATGCTTGTTTACCGACTTTTTCGTCCGGGATCGTCACGCGGTATGCACGCTCGATGGCGACGGAAAGCTCGAGCGCGTCGATCGAATCGAGTCCCAACCCTCCGCCAAAAAGGGGTGCGTCGTCCTCGATCTCGTCAGGAGATTTGTCGAGTTTGAGGCTGTCGATGAGAAGCTGTTTGATTTCGCGAACAAAGTTGTTTGTGTCCATGAGTTTCCTACGTGAGTAGACCGAATCTGAGCGAACAGCATTCGCTTGAGTAAAAAAGTCTAAAAGCCAGCCTCGGGGATTGCGTCGAGGCCACCGTCCACCGCGATCCATTCGCCTGTGATGTAACCCGCGCGGTCGTCTGCCAAAAAGGCAACAAGATCAGCGACTTCTTGCGCTGTGCCGGCGCGACCCATCGGAATGCTCGAAAGAAGGTCCGCACGAACAGCCTCGGTCAGGTGCGCGGTGAGCGCAGTTTCCACAAGACCCGCCGAGACACAGTTGCAAGTGATCTGAAACCGCGACAGTTCTTGCACCAGACTTTTCGAGAGCCCCAAAAGGCCCGCTTTGGCTGCGCCGTAAGCCGTTTGTCCCCGTCGGCCAAGCCGAGCCGTTGGTGAGCCGATGAACAAGATTCGCCCGTGTCTGGCCGCGATCATGCCTTTCATGACCGCCTGGGCCGATAGAAAAGCCCCGCGCAAATGCACGCCGACCACATCGTCGAAATCGAGTACGGGCATCATCATCGCGAGTTTGTCCCTGGCAAAACCCGCCGCGTGGACGAGAACCGAGACATTTTTCCCGTCCAAAAATCCGCCCGGTGCGGACAACGCGCGCCAATCCTCTGCGGCACTCGCATCGCATCGGATCGCGAGAAGAGAGATCCCATCCGTTGCAGCCTCGGCGACGGCCCGGGCCGCTTGGTTCTCATCGTGGGCGTAAGTCACTCCCACTGAAAAACCATCTGCAAAAAGCCTCCGCGCGATCGCCAGCCCGATGCCGCGCGTGCCTCCAGTCACCAATGCCAACTTCATAAAGCCGCGATATTACTCGGGCTGTTTGACGGGGCAAGAGCGACGCAGCCGAGCCACATAAAAACCGTCCGCGTTGTGCCGGTGTGGAAAGGTGCGAAACGAAAACGGCGCATGCTTTTCGCACAATGGCTGCGGGCCAGCTCGAAACAATGGGTCATCGGGTGACGGTGGCAGCGGGACAAAGTCGTGGTGACGGGCGCAAAACGCGGCGATTTGCTCGGGGCCTTCGGACAGAAACAAACTGCACACGGAATACACGAGCACACCAGACGGCGCGACCAAAGCTGCGGCTCGGTCGAGCAGTCGGGCTTGCAACGCCACGAGTTCGTCCAGTTTTGGCGTGCGCAAACGGGCTTCGGGATGACGCCGCAACACGCCCGAGCCGCTGCACGGCGCATCCAAAAGCACAGCCGCGTATTCGGATCGAATCGGCGCGCGTTCATCGAGCAAATCGCCGCACACAGGCCGAATGCCTTTGCAGCCCAGTCGGTGCGCATGGTCAGACAAAAGTTCCAGTTTGCGCGGAAGGATGTCCACTGCGTCGATTTCTCGCTCGTTGTGCAGCAGGGCCGCCAGGTGGCAGGTTTTCCCACCGACCCCAGCACACGCATCCAAAATCGGCCCCGGTGGCAACACGAGTGGTCCGCTTTCCGTCGGAGACAACAAAAACCGCGTTACCCACTGCGCCGAAAGATCCTGCGCGGTGAACAAACCTCGGCCATACGCAGGCCCGGCAAACGGATGGCCACCCACCAATTCCACGGCATCGGTTTGAATCGGGTGTTGCTTGGGCGGTTCACTGACCTCGCGTCTCAACGCTTCCAGCGCCTGTTCCAGCGAACCTTTTAACGGATTGAGGCGCAGCCAAGTCGAAGCCGGCTCATTCATCGCCTGAAAAAAAGCCTGGGCTTCGTCCATGTTGGGAAGTGCGGCGACAAACTGCGCAACCCAAAACCGAGGCAACCCGTGGTGGAGCGCCAACGCAGCCACGGCCTTGTTCACGTCGGAGCCCGATTTCAGCACTGGATACGGCGGCAAGGCCGGTTCGCCCTGTGTGGCGAGTTTTCTCAACACCGCGTTCACAAAGCCCGCTAGCGCGGCCCCACGGCGTTTTTTGACCGCTTGCACGACCGCATCCACTACGAAATGGGGTTGCGCTTTCATGAACAGCAATTGATACGCGCCCAGCCGCAGCAGCGTGTGCGCGGTCGGATCGAGCGCCTTCAAACCACGCGGCGTCTGAGCCGCCAGCGCCCGTTCGATGCGATGCCATTGACGCAACGTGCCGTAACAAAGCTCGGTTGCCAGCGCGCGTTCCGCGTCGGGCAGGTGGGTTTTGGCGAATTCGGCGGACAGCGCGAGGTTCGAGTACGCTCCATCCTCGACGCGAAGCAGCACGCGCAACGCGACATCGAGCGGGCGAGGCCGATGTGTTTGCGGTTCAGGTTCCGTGGCGGTCTGTGTGGGTGAAACGCGCACTTAGGGTTTCGGCTCGCACATGTGTTCGGGCCGCACGATTGCGTCAAACTCCGATTCCGTCAGCACGCCGAATGCCAGCGCGACCTGTTTCAGCGTCGTGCCTTCTTTGTGGGCCGTCTTGGCGATTTTTGCCGCCATGTCGTATCCCAATTTCGGTGCGAGCGAAGTCACCAGCATGAGCGACCGGTCCACAAGCTCTTTGATCCGAGCCTCGTCCGCCTCGATTCCGACGACGCAGTTGTCCACGAACGAATGGCACGCATCGGACAACAGCCGCACCGATTGCAGCGACGCATACGCCAGCACTGGCTTAAACACATTCAGTTCAAAATGCCCTTGCGCGCCCGCGAATGCGACGGCGGTATCATTTCCTACCACCTGCGCACACACCATCGTCATCGCTTCGCACTGCGTCGGGTTGACTTTGCCCGGCATGATCGAACTGCCAGGTTCGTTTTCCGGCAAACGCAGCTCCCCAAGCGCACAACGCGGACCCGATCCGAGCAAACGAATGTCATTCGCAACTTTGTTGAGCGCGACCGCCGTCGTCTTCAGCGCACCCGACAGTGCGACCACGGCATCATGCGCTGCCAACGCCGCAAACTTGTTCGGTGCCGTCACAAAGGGCAGGCCCGTAAGTTTCGCAATCTCGGCTGCGACCGAGGCGGCATAGAGCGGATGGCTGTTGAGTCCGGTGCCGACCGCCGTGCCTCCCGCCGCAAGTTCGTACATTGCGGGCAGGGTGGCCGTGATCGCCGAGTGAGTTCCTCGCACTTGCGCCGCATATCCCGAAAACGTCTGCCCCAGCGTCAGCGGCGTCGCGTCCATCAAATGCGTACGGCCAATTTTGACGATGTGCGCAAATTGACGGCTCTTTGCCTCGAGCGCCTCGGCCAAAAGAACGAGTGCTGGCAAAAGTCCGTTCACCACTCGATCCACGATCGCGACGTGCATCGCCGTCGGAAACGAGTCGTTCGTCGATTGCGACATGTTGACATGATCGTTTGGATGGACCGGCTTTTTGCTGCCAAGCACGCCGCCAAGCAGTTCACTCGCGCGGTTGCCGATCACTTCGTTCGCGTTCATGTTCGTTTGCGTGCCCGAGCCGGTTTGCCAGACGACGAGCGGGAAATGTTCGTCGAGTTTTCCGGCGATCACTTCATCCGCTGCCTGTTCGATCGCGGGCAGAAGTTTCGCGTCCAATTTTCCGAGCCGAACATTGACACGCGCAGCCGCCTTCTTGACGACGCCGAGCGCATAAATGAACTCGCGCGGAAAACGCTCGCCGCCGATGCGGAAATTTTGCAAAGACCGTTGCGTCTGAGCGCCAAAATAGCGATCCGACGGAACTTCAATGTCTCCGAAAGTATCTTTCTCGGTCCGTGTGGTTTTGGTCACGACAATCCCCCCTGTTGCAGCGCGTTCGTTACGGCACGCTGCGTCATTGCTTTGACAAGATGTGCTCGATATTCTGCGCTGGCCTCCAGCGACGACGTGAGATCGTCGGGGTGATAACAGAGTGCGTTGATTGCATCCGGCGCAAAACGGTTTGACAAAGCCGCTTCAGCCTCTTTCCAACGGAACACCGACGGCCCCGCGCCAGTCACACCGACACGCACCCCATCCGCAAACTGCGCCACCATCACACCCACGACGGCATATCGAGAAGCGTGGCTCGCAAACTTGGCATACGCAGCCCGACGAGGAATCTGAAAACAACAGGACTCGATGATTTCATCGGACGCAAGCGCGGTCTCAAAAATCCCGACGAAGAAATCGTCCGCAGCGATCGTTCGTCGGTCTGTTTTGATCGTCGCAGACAGAGCCAACACCGCAGCGGGGTAATCGGCTGCGGGATCGGCATGGGCGAGCGAACCGCCGAGCGTGCCTCGATTGCGAACCTGTGGATCGGCGATGCCGTCGGCCAATTTCGTCAGGCTAGGCACGCGCTTTTGCAGGTCCATCGACGCCGCGACTTCCGCGTGGGTGACACCTGCTCCGATTTCCACACGGTTTCCGTCGAAACGAATGCCCCGCAAAGACGCAATTCCAGACAGCGATATCAAATCGCTCGGTTGGGCCATGTCGAGTTTCAGGACCGGCAGAAGACTCTGACCGCCGCTGAGCAACTTTGCGGCCTCGCACTGCCCAAGAAGTTTCTTCGCCTCAGCCACAGTGGACGGACGATGGAATTGAAAATCACGCATGGTTGACTCCTTCGCGGTTCACTGGGCGGTTTTTGCAGCGGTGATGGCACGCCACACTTTTTCTGGCGTCGCTGGCATCGACAAATCCGTGACTCCAAGTGGTGCCAACGCATCCAAGATCGCGTTCATCACCGCCGGAGGACAACCGATCGCACCCACTTCCCCTACGCCCTTGGACCCGATCGGATTGTGCGCACACACTGTCGCATGGGTGCCTACCTTGAACGACGGCACATCGGACGCGCGAGGCATTCCGTAATTCAGGTACGACCCCGTGAGAAGCTGACCGCTGTCTTCGTCGTACACAGCCTCTTCATACAGCGCTTGGCCGATGCCTTGCACCAAACCGCCGTGCAATTGCCCATCGACGACGAGCGGGTTGACAATCACGCCAACATCATCGGCGGCGACCAGGTTCACGACCTCCACCACGCCCGTTTCCGGGTCCACTTCGACTTCGCACAGGTGGCAACCGGCGGGGAATGTGAAGTTTTTCGGGTCGTAAAAGGCCGTTTCTTCGAGCCCCGGTTCGATTTTGTCAATCGGATAATTGTGTGGAACATACGCGGCGAACGCGACCTCGCCGAGCGTCTTTTTCTGCGCGGTCCCCCTTACACGAAATTCACCGCAATGCCATTCCACGTCTGTTTCGGCCACTTGCAGAAGGTGCGCAGCGATGGTTTTTCCTTTTGCGATGATTTTGTCCGCAGCCTTGACGAGGGCCGACCCACCGACGGAAAGTGAACGAGAACCATACGTCCCCATCCCGAACGGAATTCTGTCGGTGTCGCCGTGAACAACATCCACGTTGTCAAACGGGACACCCAAATGGCCTGCGACAAGCTGCGCAAAGGTGGTTTCGTGTCCCTGCCCGTGGCTGTGCGAGCCGGTGAAAACCGAAACCGACCCGGTGGGATGAACACGCACAGTTGCCGCCTCGTACAGACCCGCACGAGCGCCGAGTTGGCCGACGAGCGCCGATGGTGCAATGCCACACGCTTCGACATATGTGCTGAAACCGATTCCGCGAAGTTTCCCACGACTTTTCGATGCTTCCCGTCGGGCGGCATATCCGTTGTAGTCGCCAACCGAAAGCGCCAAATCGAGTGTCGCGTCGTAATTTCCCGTGTCGTACTCGAGGGCAACTGGCGTTTTGTACGGAAATTCCCGGATGAAATTGCGCCGCCGGATTTCCAAACGGTCCATGCCCAGTTCTTTTGCTGCTTTGTCCACGAGTCGTTCCAACAAGTACGCAGCCTCGGGGCGACCCGCGCCGCGATAAGCATCGACGGGAACCGTGTTGGTGAATACCGCTTTCACTTCGACATAAATGGCTGGCGTCGTGTAACACCCAGCCATGAGCGTCGCCGAAAGATACGTCGGGATCGAAGGACCAAATGTGCTCAGGTATGCGCCCATGTTCGCTAGGTTGTGAACGCAAAGCCCCAAAAATGTTCCGTCTTTATCGACGGCCAGATGTGCTTTCATCACGGTGTCGCGGCCATGCGCATCCGACATAAACGACTCGGAACGCTCTGCCGTCCACTTGACAGGCCGCCCCACTTTTTTGCTGGCCCATGTGACGATCGCTTCCTCGGCGTAGTGGTAAATCTTGCTTCCAAAACCACCGCCGACATCCGGGGCCACGACCCGCAGCCGGTGTTCCGGGATGCCCAACACAAACGCAGCCATCAAAAGCCGAATCAGGTGGGGATTTTGGCTCGTCGTGTACAGCGTGTAGTGGTCGTTCGCTGCATCGTAATGGCCGAGGGCCGCGCGTGGTTCGATCGCATTCGGAATCAGCCGATTTTGCCGAACGGTCAGTTCCACGACTTTGTGGGCGCGATTCATGGCTGCTTTCACCGCAGTCTTGTCGCCCAAATCCCAATCGAAACAGACGTTGTTTTTCGCCTGATCCCACACCGTCTGAGCACCATCAGACAGAGCGGCTTGTATCGATGCGACTGCGGGCAGAATGTCGTAATCGACCTCGACCAGCATCGCGGCTTCGCGAGCTGCGGCCTTGCTCTCAGCGACGACGACGGCCACTTGATCTCCGACGCAACGCACGCGATCTAGAACGAGCATCGGGTGCGGAGGCTCGACCATGTTGGTCCCGTCTTTGCTTTTCACGAGCCAGCCACACGGAATCCCACCCACTTTGTCTGCGGCGACATCTTGCCCCGTGAACACACCGAGCACGCCCGGAGAAGCTTTGGCTGTTTCCGTCGAGATCGCCCGGATTGTCGCGTGCGCGTGCGGCGAACGAACCAACACCGCGTAGGCCTGATCCGGCAAAACCAAGTCATCTACGTAACGCCCGGCACCCGTCACAAAACGTCGATCCTCTCGTCGAGGAAGCGCGTCTCCAACCATTCGAGAATCCTGAGAGGCATTCGGTTTCATGCGCTTTTCTCCCGCATCGTGTCCCGGCAGGACAGGATGGCTTTCACGATGTTGTGGTAGCCGGTACACCGACAGAAATTGCCCTCCAACCACTCGCGAGTTTCGTGTTCATCGGCGAGCGGGCGCGTTTCGACCAATTCGACGGCGCTCATGATCATGCCGGGTGTGCAAAAGCCGCACTGCAACGCATGGTGTCGGTGAAAGGACTCCTGCATCGGGTGGAGTGTGCCCTTGTGTGCGAGACCCTCGATCGTTGTCACGGAGGTGCCCTCAGCCTCGACGGCAAGCATCGTGCAGCTTTTGACTGACTTGCCGTTGACGTGGACCACACACGCGCCGCAGTGGCTCGTGTCACAGCCGACGTGAGTTCCCGTCAATTGCAACTTTTCGCGCAAAAGTTCGACGAGGAGCGTGCGCGGCTCGACATCCACCGCAACCTGTTTTTGGTTCACCTGCATCGTGACCCGTTTCATGGTTCCTCCGACCTGTTTTGTGAGGGCGGCTCGCGCAGCGTCGGCGGTTGATCCGCCAAACGGGAAGGCAAGCTCGCAAAGCGCGGCGAGTATACAAAAGTGCAAATGTGCAAGGGCAGTCTTGACTTGCGTCGCTGTTCGTTGTCCGCTCACAGCTTTCCGCGAGTTTGTGATGCCAAAAGCTGCAAAAACCAGGGTTCTTGTGTACGCGCTTGCGGCGTGGTTTTCCGTCGAGGACTTGTCACGAATCCGTCGGTCTTACGGCGCGGACATCGCGG
Organism: Pseudomonadota bacterium; assembly: GCA_035328405.1. Lineage (GTDB taxonomy): Bacteria > Myxococcota_A > Polyangia > Palsa-1104 > JAEUJZ01 > JAEUKA01. The sequence continues at coordinate 30,169 of DAOLIT010000019.1, forward strand.
ATGTTGGGATGCTTTCGCAGGCATCTTGGAAAATGGGGCTCAAGAAAGCCGGTGTGACGGTGTGGTCGCGACCGTTTCCATCGTCTGCCGTCAACGAGATTCGCGTCGAAGCCGTGTTTGATGTTTCCGCCGATATCCTGTTCGCGGTCCTCATCGATGTGGATACCTATGCAGAAATCATGCCTCCGACGGCTGTCGCACAACGCCTATCGGAAAAACCCAACGAACGGAGCTACTACATCGAAATCAATCCGGCGATGGTTTCCCGACGCTACTACTGCATGAACGTGTCCTTTTTCAAACCCGCGCCGGATCAATTCGTCACCGAGTGGCGCAGTTGGTTGCCTGGGTGCTCGCCGCGTTCAAATCGGCTCGTCCCGATGAGCGACAGCCACGGTCGATGGCATTTGTCGTCGCTGGGGCCTCGAAAAACAAGAGTTGAACTTCAGGCGCACATGGACCCGGGCGGCCAAATTCCGTCGTGGATGGTGAACCGGGCCACGCTCGGTCAAATCGCCGAGACGTTTTTTTATCTGTATCGCGCCGCACACCTTCCCCGATATGCCTCGCAGGATGCGCTCGTCGAGCAAAAATCGACCAACGCTACCGATTCTCGATCCAGCGCCACAAGTCCAATTGCCCGGTAAGGGACGCCCTGAACACAGCATTGTCGTCGGTGTTCAGCACCTTGCAGCGCGGCAAGGCATACGGGTCGCTGTCTCGAGACAATGGGCCGATCGCGTCCAAAAAAGCCGCCCGATAACCGACTTGTGCCGCGAGTTTCTGGTCGCGCTGGGAAACAGTTTTCCGTGTGCCATACGGGTACGCCAAAAGCGTCGCTTCTTGACCAAGTTCATCCGCGATTCTTTGCCGGGATGCATCCAATTCCAGAAAGGCGGCTTCTTCCGTCAGGTGGGCCAGCACAGGATGTGTGACAGTGTGGGACCCAATCAAAAAACCGTTCTGCACCAGGGCTTTTACATCATTCCATTTCATGAGCGGACGGCTCGGTTTGTACGTAGTGTGCGGTGGTAGTCCGTCCAAAAGCCCTGTGGTGACAAAAACGGCGGCTGAAAGACCTCGTTCGAGGAGCGCAGGCGCGGCAAAACGCAAAACATCTTCATATCCGTCGTCAAAGGTGAACGCAACCGCTCGATCCGGTAAGGTTCCACCGTCGAAAAACCAGGAAAGCAACTCCGACAGGGAAACCGGGTTGCATTCGCCACAAACGATCGAAAGCTGCTCTCGAAAACGCTCAGGTGTCACGGACCATTCGTCCGGCGGTTCGTCGCAAATTCCGTGGTAGCACAAGATGCGCGGCTTTTCGTCGGAGAGTCGTTTCTGAAAGCACCGAGCGACTGTTTTGCGTAGGGATGCTTTGACCTGCCTGCGGGCGGTTGCTGTGATCACGTTTTTCACTCGGCGGGGAGATCGTGTTCGTGTTTCCAAGACGCAATGGCGCAGCGCAACAGATAGAGCGGAATTCCCACGAAATATCGTCGCAATTTGTGAGGCTGCTGGTACACGATTGAAAGCCACTCGAGGCGCATCCGTCGAAAAAACAGTGGAGCGCGTTGTAGCATCCCTCCGAAGTAATCGAATTGCCCTCCGACGGCAAAAAACAGCGCGCTTGCTAGGCGTCGATCGCCCATGTGGCGATCAATCCACTCGACTTGACGCGGATTGCCCATTCCGACGACCACCACTTGCGGTCGAAGCCGCGCAAGCCTTTCGATCAGAGCCGGTTCCTCGTCGGTCGAAAAATATCCGTTCGCGTGGCCGACGAAGCGCACATGTGGAAATCGCTGCGCCCATACGTCAGCCGTTTTTTTCGCAACGCCGTCTCGGCCACCCAACAAAAAAACAGAAGTTCCCGTCGGAACCGCAGCCAAAAAACGAGGAACCAAATCGGTTCCGTTCAAGTTTTCAGGAAGCGGCTTTCCTCGGCAGAGCGCGGCCCACATGACACCCGCTCCGTCGGGCAGAACCAAGAAGTTCCGTTTCAGCAACCGCCGAAAAGAGGGCGTTTCCCAAGCCAGATTGAGTGTGGACATGTCGGGAAAGCACACACCGAGGCGTTCCCGCTGTCGCAAGGCCTGCAAGAGCAACGCGATGGCTTCCTCGGAATACAGGCGAGGAAAACGAACTCCCAAAACATCGACGGTGTTTGGCTCGCAGATGACTTCCGTCGCCTCGGGCCTTGCAGCGTTCTGTTCCGGCACCTGCGTCATGGAACGACCAAAACGTCTCCGCGCAGAAGGTGCAAGTTCATTTCTGGATGTTTTCCAGACAAAAGGGCTGAATAGGAAAGTGGAATTTTCCGAGGCTGATTGTTCGGAAGCGTTCGTCGAAGCAGAAAAAGGTTGTCCGTTTTTGCATACGGCGTAAATCCCCGCGAGAGGGCAATGGCGTCGAGCACGGTCACAAAATGTCCCGGCTGGTAGTGGCCCGGTTGCGACACTTCTCCGACGACGCTGATCCAATAGCTTTGAAATTCGTCAACCGCGATCGTCAGTGTTTGCATGTCGCTGGGTTGGGCGATGAAACGCTCAAGACCTGCGGCCAATTTGTTGCGGAGAGCCTTGGTCGTCAGGCCAGCGACGTGGACCTGACCCAGAAGTGGCACGGCAATGTGCCCATCAGGAAAAACCCGAACGCGACCCGATACATCGGGGTTTTTCCATTGTTTGATGTCGATGATGTCCCCAGGACCGACGGCGTATTCCACCTTTGTTGGGTCGGGCTCCGTCGAATAATCGTGACGCGGAACGTAGGGCAAACAGCTCGTAGCAAGCAAAAACAGCACGAGCCAAGCGGCAGATCGTCTGTGCAGCGACAAGGGAAGCATGAGACGGCGGATGCTATCACAAGCGTTGATGTGTCTAGGTTGGGTGGCAGCCTCATATAATCCAAGGCATGTCCCAGGCCAAAGTGCAGCCCTCTTTTGCAGAGACGATCCGACGACAGCAAACCCCGGTGCTTCATCGATATGCCGTGTCGGTATCCGGGCTCGATCCGGCGCACGACGGGCTGCGCATCGCACATCTGAGCGATCTGCATGTCGGATCGCTTACATCGCACCGTTTCATCCGAAATGCGATCGAAACAGCACTTTTGGAACAGCCAGATTTGGTCCTCATGACGGGCGATTTTGTGTGCTACAGCCCGAAATATGTGCCGCTGCTGGGAAACCTGGTTTCTGGCTTCGCAGTACCGACGGTGTGCGTGCTTGGAAATCACGACTATTGGACCGATGGGCACGGCGTCGCTGCACAGCTTGTGCACGAACAGTACACAGTGCTGCGCAACCAACACACCCGGCTTTCTGTCCGAGGCGCTCCACTCACGATTGTGGGCCTGGATGATGCCGTGACTCGGCAGCACGACGTGGCTCGGGCGTTTCAGGGAGTACATCCGCAAGACAGTCGCATTGTTCTTTCGCACGTCCCGTCGCTGGTGGTGCCCATTTCAGAGCGCGAGGGAGGTCTCGTCCTCGCGGGACACACACACGGCGGTCATGTTCAAATTCCCGGCCTCACCGACTTGGTGTTTCGCCGTTTGGGACAGGAGTACGTGCGAGGTTTCTATCGCGTCAAAAACACGTTGCTGTATGTAAATTCCGGCGTTGGCTCCAGTTCGGTCCCAATTCGAGCGGGAGCACCTGCCGAGGTCGCGATTCTCACGCTGAAAAGCGCCGGTGCGAGCTCAACGGGCGATGTCAGCCCGATGGAACAGCACCAACGTCCCTAGTTCCCATCCAGAAACAACTGCAACTAACGAGAGTTTCTGCAAAAAAAGCAGCTTTCAAAGAATAGTGGGTTGACAGATGCGGAGTGCCGTGGAAAATGCGGGGCGTCTCGCGGCTTTGATGTTCCCCAGCCTGCGCGAGTTGCGAACTTAAGACCCCATCGTCTAGCCGGCCTAGGACACCAGCCTTTCACGTTGGTAACACGGGTTCAACCCCCGTTGGGGTCGCCACAAAACAAAATGAAAACCTGCCCATGGAGTCGCAGTGGGCAGAAGTGTTCTGTTTTGTCTCTGATTGTGTTTAGTTGGTTGGATGCGTGACGGCGCGTGCTATTTTCGCGTGCTAGCAGCAACCCATGACTAGACGCGCACAAGTTTTTCCGAAGCTTTGCCGAAGGCGATTGGCCTGGTTGGTGTTTCTGCTGTTGTGTGTGCAGCGCCGGGTTGCGGATGCGCGGACGTTTGCCCAGCAGTTTGAGCGAATCAAACAGGTGGCAACCAAGGAGCAACTGTATCGGCTGCTCTATGCCATGCCAAAAGGCGGCGATCTTCATCAACACTTCAATTTATCCAATTTTGCCGAAACGTGGCTATCACTCGCGATAGATCCGAAAGTGGCGCGAAAGAATGCATTTTACACACGAGCTCGCCCGCGTGATTGCCCGAACAGTCCATCCTCGTCAGTCGCCATACCGAGATATTCTACAATTCAGCAATCCTATCTGGATGCTTTGCCGCAATGTCAGAAAGAAGAATATGTCGCCTTGCCTGGGTTGTCTCCGGCAGAAAAGGCGCAGTTTCTTTCTAGCTTGAAGCTGGATCGCGATGAAGAAGGCCGCCAGGAATTTTTCGATGCAATCGGTCAACGCATAGGAGACATGGGCAAAGATCCGAATGTTGCCGGTGCAGCTCTTGTAGATAACATGCGGCATTTTGCAACCGAGGGTGTTCGCTATATCGAAGTTTCTGTGGTTGGCCCGAAGTTTATTGATGTATATGGTCAACCCATTCCTGTCGATCGTGGTGTGCAGATTTTGCGCGACCGCTTGATGATGCCTGATGCGGTGGCGACAGGCCTAACGGTGCGATTTCTGGCCACGACCATTCGGCATCATCCCGATGCTGAAACCCAGATAGAAAAAGCGTATGAACTTGTTGTAAAGCATCGCGACCTATTCGTTGGGATCAATATGGCGGGCCGTGAAGATGATGGTCGGGGTCATGCGCTGCGTTTTGTGGATGTTTTTCGTCGGATGAGGGCGCAGCACAGCAATGTTTCCCTGGCGTTGCATGCGGGAGAGAGCGAAGCGCCCGGCACGCAGGTCAAGGATACGTTGCTTTTGGGCGCAAATCGAATTGGGCATGCAACCAACTTGCTGTCAGATTCTGCAACTGTGCTGCTTTTGCGCGGGAATCGGTATTTGCTTGAAAGTTCGCTTTTGTCCAATCAGCTTTTGAAATATGTTCCTGACATTAGGATGCACCCCTTTCCCGAGTTTTTGCGCCTTGGGATTCCGGTGAGTCTAAATACCGATGACCGTGGCGCGTGGGATTCCAATCTTACGGACGAATTCTTCGCGGCTGTGACGTATTTCAATCTGTCGTGGGAAGAAATCATCATGCTGAATCGAAACTCGTTGCAACACGCCTTTGTAGATACACCGACGAAAGAGAGATTGTTGCGAGAATTTGAACAAGCGATGCGGAGATTTGAACTTAGCTTGATTGGTGATGACTGGGCGGAGAAATTGAAAAAAATGAACGTAACGCCATCTGGTTATGCACGCAGAAAATTTGGACTTTGAGGCTAGGCTACAAAAGATCACTCAAAAGGTTTTTCCAAAAAGCCTGTTGTGCGTCTGCTTGTGCTTCAAAAAATAGGCTGCCATCCACATATCTCGCATCTGTTTTTTCTGCGTATTCCCGTCCAGGCGAATCCGTTGCGTAGTTCAAATCAAACACGACACGCGGCGGAGGCAGGTCTTTCGGGAACGTCACGAAACGATTGCGTCCCACGGACCAAACCAACACAGCGCAAACTGTTGGATCGCTAGGCGATAACTCACGCGGTCGGCCTGTGCGTGCCGAGAGGAACAGCGCGTTTGGCCACACGGTTTTCAAGAGCGAAAGAAGTCCGCCTCCGCCGAAAACAGCGATGGGCAATGAAGGGTCGTTTCCCAATGCGTCTTTGTGTTCTTGAACAAAAACCTCCCACGCGGCTCGCAAACCAACGCCATCAGTGGTCGCTCCGATGAATTGGCCAATGCTGTTTACAGCACAGGTGTTGCCGGCATCCTGTGGATCGCGCGCGTCCAGAATGTTCCACTGCCCTCCGAATCCTCCGAACCGGTCAATCGATGTTCGCAACCAGGGCTTGAGCGGCGAAGTCACGGCAGCGGCACGCAGCCCCAGGTCGCGCAATGTCCGAAGCAAACCCTCGTCGCGCAAATCCTGGGGAACAATTCGCACTTTGAACACAGGCAGACCATATCGCGCAAAAAACGTGCGGTGGTAAGTCGGTGTGCGACTGTGTTCCACGGGATCGCCCAAAATCGCCGCGAACGGAATGTGCGTGGTGGTCGGAAGTGGGATTTCGGCCCGCGTGGCCCATTCCTCGAACGTCGGTTGGTCGAGGACTTCGTGCGTTTCGGGCGAACGCACAAAATTGAGAAGCATCGATCCAGCGCGCAACAGACGGTAGAAACGAAAACGCGCCCCGCCCGATACGTCCATCGGCAAAAAGATTCGTCGATCCGGCGCTTCCAATTGCCAGTTGTGGCCGACGCAAAGTTCGGCCATGTCGTGGATGGGGAGCGCAACTTTCAGCACAAAGTCGCCTCCAAAGTCGCGCGCCAGCCGGGCAAGCTGCTGGGCCAACGTTTGGTCCGGCGTCCGTGTGTGACAAGAAACCACACGCACGCACTCTGGGTTGTCGAACGCCCCGAGTCCTTCGACCGCGTGGTTGGAAGACCGAAAAAGAGCCTCGGGTGGGCGACCTAGCTCAAGCGCAAAGTCGAGAGCGGTTGGCGCGACCCGTTGTACCAGCAACGCCGCGTCGTTTCGGCTTCTGCGCAAACTGAGAAGTCGCTGCGATGCAGGCAGTTGTTCCGCTAACCCGACGAGCGCGTCGTCCGGCCAAAGGTCGTCTCGCAATTCAACGAAGCGCAGCCCGCGTTGGCACAGCGTGACTGCATCGGAAAGCGTGTCCGACAGCGTTTGGTTTGGAACTGGGCGCAAACAGAACGACGCGCCCGACAGGTTTTGTGACACAGACAAGGAAGAACACAGCACGTTTGTGAGTGAGGTGTGTACAACACAATTCACGCTTACGTCTTGCGCTAAGTCCGCCCTTTCACACGAGTTGGGGCCTGAAATTGACGACCCTTTTTGAAACCTATTTTCTCGACGAAAAAGTTTGCTCGGGGACAAGGCTTGAGCGGATACTGCCGCCCATGTGGTTTCGGGCAATGAGGCGACTTTTGCTGACCCTGGGAGCGGCTGTACTTGTGTGCGGCCTTGCGTGTGCGGCCCAGGGGACATGCAAACCCAGCAGCAAGAAAGCCGCAGTGTCGGAAAACGGAAAACGAGCGAGCAAAAAGAAACAGTCTCGTCGATTGCGGGAACGCTTGATTCCGACGTATGCACGAAACGGCTTGCCGAACATTCAGGCTCGGGCGGCAGTGGTGGTCGATTTGACGACAGGTCAACCGCTGTTTCAAAAAAACCCGGACGAGGTACGGCCCATCGCGTCGATTTCCAAACTCTTGGCGATGCTCGTGGTGCTGGACCACAAACTGAACTTCGAGGCGGCCAGCACGATTTCTCAGGACGACGCTCGACGCACGGTGCGTGGGGCGAAGTCTCGGCTTTTGGTTGGATTTGCGTTGTCGAACCGCGATTTGTTTCACGCGGCGCTCATGGCGTCGGACAATCGGGCAGTGCTCGCGCTTGGACGATCGGTCGGGCTGTCTCCGACGGAGTTTGCGAGGGAAATGACGGCCAAAGCGCAGAGTCTGGGTTTGCGAAAAACGACGTTTCACGATCCGACTGGGCTCGATTACGGCAATGTTTCGTCTCCGCGCGAGACGGTGGCGATGCTGCTGGCGGCGCTCAAAAATCCGTTGATTGCCAAAGCGGTCAAGACACGCACCTACGTTGCAAAAACGCTGGGTGCGAAAAAGCGCACGATTGACTACAGCAACACAGATGTGTTGCTTGCGTCGAGGCATGAAATTTTCGGCGGAAAAACCGGATACAACGACCAGGCCGGGTATTGCTTGGTGGTGGCGGCGCGGATTGCTGGAGCGGCGGGAAAAAGCAAAGAAGTCGCGATGGCTTTTTTGGGTGAGGAGGGAAAAATGACGCGGTTTGCGGATTTTGGGCGCACGGCACAGTGGCTGGTCGAGAAACATCTGGCAGAACCCGCTCAAAAAAGCGCAAAACTTGCGGCGGCCACTCGACGAGCGAGAACGCGATGACGCGCTTTGCGCTGGGGTGTGTTTTTTCAGCGTTGCTCGCTCCGGGGTTTGTGTGTGCGGAAGAAGGCAGCGGGCGGCTGCAAGGCGCTGCGCAGCCGCTTGTTTCGGCGCGTGAAGTCTCGCCGAAGTTGCGCGAGGTTGCGAAAAGCCTGATCGAGACGCTGACGCAGGACAAGCGAATGTATCCCCGACTCGTCACGCTGTGCGACCGATTTGGCCCGCGCCTTTCGGGCAGCGCGAACCTGGAACGCGCGATCGATTGGGTGCTCGCAGAGATGGTTCGCGATGGACTGAACAACGCACACGGCGAGCCGGTGATGGTGCCGCGATGGGTCCGGCAAAAAGAGCAGTTGTCGCTGCTCCAGCCGTCGCAAGAAACGCTGCCAGTATTGGGCTTCGGCGGGACGGTGCCGACGCCGGCGGAAGGCGTGACTGGCAACATTTTGGTAGTGAATCGGGTTGAGGAACTTATGCCAGGCAGCGCGACGGGAAGAATTGTGCTGTTTGCCGCTCCGTTTGTTTCGTATGAGCAAAATGTTCCGCTGCGTATTTTCGGGGCAAATGCGGCAGCGCAGGCGGGGGCCAAGGCTGCGCTTCTTCGATCCCTGACGCCGCAGTCGCTCGGTACGCCTCACACGGGCGTTACGGCCTATAAACCCGGCATTCCCCAAATCCCGTTTGCGGCCATCACCACCGAAGACGCGGATCGGTTGGCGCGACTGGCACGGGCCGGTGTGCCGATTGAAGCGAAGTTGTTTTTGCAAAACCAAGACCTTCCGCCGTCTCCATCACGAAACATCGTGGCCGAAGTGCGAGGTCGGGTACATCCCGAGGAAGTCGTTGTGTTCGGCTGCCACTTGGATTCGTGGGATGTGGGGCAAGGTGCGCATGACGATGGGGGAAATTGTGTTGCGGCGTGGCATGCGCTGGTTGCGCTGCAAAAACACAGACCGGCAAAAACGGTGCGCTTGGTGATGTGGGTCAATGAAGAAAATGGCCTGGCCGGCGCAAAGGCTTACGCGAAGCAGCACGCGCACGAAAAACATGTGCTCGGTGTGGAAGCGGACGCGGGTGTTTTTCGACCGACTGGTTGGTCCTTTTCGGGAAGCGAAGTTGCCAAAGCGAAAGTTCAACAAGCGGCGTCCCTGTTGGGGTCGATGTCGGCTGCGGCAGTGGAGTCTCCCGGTGGCGGGACCGATTTGCGTCCGCTCGCCGAAAAGGGAGTGCCCGTGGTCGGGCTCAGCGTCGCGGGCGATCGCTATTTTGTGTATCACCATTCGGCAGCAGACACGGTGGACAAGGTGAACCCAGCCGACCTCGGTCAAGTGGCGGCGGCGCTCGCGGTGTTTGTTTATGGGGCGTCGGAACTGTTTTAGAGCAGGCTGATGTCGATGGCGGGCCGGGTTTGGTTCGGTCGCAAGACAGAGTGAGCTACTTCACGATTTCGACGGCGAGGCCGTCAGCCAGTTCTGCCGTAACAGGATGAACGACCTGTTCACCCGACGCGATCCCGGTTGCGAAAATGGTCTCTTCGCTTCGGTCGAGCACCGTCACGGACACAGCGGTCAACTTGCCCTCTTTGACCACGAACACTTTGCTTCCATCTCGAAGCGCAGAAGCTGGCAACGAAGCAACTTGCGGGAGCTTGGCCTTTTCCACCATCAGCTCGTCGCCGTCCTTCACCGTCGCGTCTTTTGGCAAATCAATGACGACGGTGGTTTGTGCATCTTGCTTTCGGACCGTGCGAACCGACCCACTGAACGCGGTCTTCTTGTCGCTGCTCGAAAGCGCAATGGTTTGTCCTGCCGTCAGCGAGGTCGTTTCCGTCGCTCCAATCACGAGTTCCGCCACGAGACCTTTGGAAGAAACGGCGACGATCTCGGTCTCTGCCTCGACCGTTTGCCCTTCCTTGACCATGACTTTGGTTACCAATACTTCCTTGTCAGCGACGAGGCGGGCCGCCTTGGCCTGGCTTTCCAACTGGGCCAGCGAGGCCTGCTTCTCGTCGATTTTGGCTTGCAGATCAGATGCGGCTTTTCCCTTCAAACGGCCCGACTCGAGTTTTTTTTTGAGCCCCTCGATGGCTTTTTCCGCATCGGCCCGACTCTTTTGTGCTTGCGCAAAAGCCTCAAGTTCGACGAGCGACTCACCCGCAGCCACGTCTTTGCCTTCGGTGGCCACGTTCGCAACTTTTCCGGCGGAACCGATCTTCATCACCGCAGGCTCGGACTTCTTGACCTTGGCCAGCGTTGGGAATTGACGCGACACCGTTTCGACGACCACCGGAACTGTTCGCACCGACGTTCGTTTTTCCAGGAATTGCCTTCCCACGAACCAATACGCCGCCCCGCCAATCGCCAAAAGCAGAATAAAAACCACGAGCCATTTGCCGCCGCCGCCACTTTCCTTTTCGGTGCTTTGTGCGACCACTGCTTGCACGGGAGGCTCGACGGGTTTTGCGATCTCGACGGGCTTCGGAGGCTCGACGGGTTTTGCGATCTCGACGGGCTTCGGAGGCTCGACGGGTTTTGCGATCTCGACGGGCTTCGGAGGCGATTCCACTTGAATGGGAACCACTGGGGCTTTTGGGGCGTCTGCCGCAGGCTCGCCGCGAGTCGCTTCCATCACCTCGTTCAGCAGAGCACTTGCGGCAGCCAAACCCGCATCGACGGGCTTGTCTGGCTGAGCAGATGGAATTGCAGACGGTGCATCGATCGGCGGAGGCAGGGAATCCAACGCCTCTTGCAAAACGGCTCTCGAAGCGGCTGGCGCGACCGAGGGAACCGCTTTGGCTGGCGGCGGCGTCGGCTTGGCCGGGGGCTCAGCGAGCGCGGCTTTCGAGGCTGCTTCCGGTGTGGGCCGAGTCGGGGGACGCAGCGGCAGAATCGGTGTTCCCATTCGATCGTCGTCATCACGCGCTTGGGTCCGGCGAACGGGTTCGATCGGTTTGATTTGCGGCTCAGCAGGCTTTTGCGGCGGAGCGAGCTTCATCGGTTCCGCGACGGGAACCGGTTTGGCTGCGATGACATCAGGGATCTTGGTCGGTGTTACTGGCGGGACGCTGCGTTTTTCCGCTGGTTTTTCCGCCAGCTTTTCTGTCGGCTTCTCAATCGGTTTTTCAGTCGGTTTT
>DAOLIT010000019.1:41623-77861 GCA_035328405.1 Pseudomonadota bacterium
TCGGTTTTTCAGTCGGTTTTGTCGCAGCCACGGGCTTCTCAGTCGGTTTCGACGAGGCCGGACTTACATACACTGGGGCCACCAGACCCGCTGCTTGAAGGTACGCAGTGGCCCACAGTACACCTGGAATCTTGCCAGGTTGAGCGACGACCCCTTCAAGCAGGCCCAAGTGGCCGAGTCGCTCGGCATACACTTTCAGGTCATCGACGGAAGCAGAAAGCTTCAATTCGGTTTCTGCCTGCTTGCAGATGTCTTCCAGGCTGCGATTTCCGTCGAACTTCAGGGCCAGCAACCCTTCAAAATCAAACAACCGCAGAACCCCACCGCTCTTTGGATCGCTCACATCGAAATAGAGCACCCCTTGCGCATCTTCAACGGCATCGAAGCGCAGATCGGAGCGAAGTCTGGGCGTTGTGATCGACATGGCTCAACCCTTTTTCTGGCCTTTTAGTTCGGTCAACACGAGCTTAGCAACCGCTTTGAGCGTTTCAAACACGCCATCGCCTTTGACGGCTATTGCCTCAAAGTCGGGGACGTTGTTTGGATTTAGCTCGCGGCGCAAATCTTCAACAGACATCACGTTCGGCATATCCCGTTTGTTGTACTGAATCACAAACGGCATCTTGTCTACATTGTATCCAGCATCCACCAGATTCCCGCGAAGGTCTTCCAGGGATTCAATGTTTGCTTCAAAACGAGCTTCTTGTGAATCTGCAACAAACACCACACCGTCCACGCTTTTTAAGATAAGCCGACGACTCGCTTCATAAAAGACTTGACCAGGAACCGTATAAAGGTGAAAACGGGTTTTGAAACCGCGTATTTCACCCAGCGAGAGCGGAAGAAAGTCGAAAAACAAAGTCCGTTCGGTTTCAGTGGCCAAAGAAATCATTTTTCCTTTGGCATCCGGATTCGTTTTATCGTAGATATGTTGGAGATTGGTGGTCTTGCCGCAAAGGCCAGGTCCATAATAGACCAGTTTGCAGTTGATTTCGCGTGAGCTGTAATTGATAAAGCTCATCGTATATCCTGAATCCCGCTTGTATGCGAATCCTGGCGGACTATGCAAATACTGCTGACTGATGTCATGCGACTATCTGGAAGTGCCAGGAACTCCCCACGAACCGGGAAGAAACCAGACAGTGCTGCTTTCATCGCGCGACCTGCGCGACCACCAGAAGCCAGCAGTGGAAACCCACAACCACGCACGGCCTACTCTCCGAAGAGTTTGTCAATGTCGTCGTCCGTAATTTCGCCCGCGATATTCGGGGCATGACTGCCGCCGGTGCCCTTTTGCTGTTGTTGGATTTTTTGGACCAATTCTTCAAACACCCGCGCCATTTCTTCAGAGGCTCGACGAACGCGGAGACGGACCAAACCGATTGAGGAATTGGAATCAAACAACACAGCCAAGATGGCTCGTTTTGCGACAACAGAGATATTGACACTGAACTTTGTGCCTTCGTGAAACTGACCGCCAAATTCCTCTTCTTTTAGAAGTTTGGCGATGGCGGAAGTCGCTGCCACATTTCCAGCAAACAAAGAAGCCAAAGACGTAATATCCAGGTCTTTTGTTTGGCCAGAGCGGGCAATCTCTTGTCCGTCTTTGTTAATCACGAGCACAGCTATTGAGTTCGAGTCGCGCTGGAGGCGGTCCGAGATTGCCTGAATCTTCCGCTGCTCCTCCTCGAACAACATTTCCATGGCGACCTGTTCTCCTCGCGTGGGACCCCTTGCGTCCAACCCACCGAGAGCAGACGCGCTGAGCCCAAAAGATAGTGAGTTCCCTTTTATCAGGCCTCAAAGATAGTTGCAAGCATTACCATCTAGAGGTTACATGTCGCGTCTTACCTCAATGGCGCGCGCGATCGTAATGCCATCGGCGTACTCGAGATCGCCGCCAATGGGGAGCCCGGATGCAATACGCGAAACGCGCACGCCCATCGGTTTGAGTGTCTTTGACAAGTACAGCGCAGTCGCTTCGCCTTCGACGTTTGGGCTCGTCGCCAAAATGACTTCTTCGACGGAAGACGGCGGTGAAATACGCGCCAGAAGTTCTCGAACGTGAAGATCACTTGGACCAACGCCTTGCAGCGGCGACAAAACGCCGTGAAGAACATGGTAGCGGCCCCGAAAACTGCTCGTTCGTTCGATCGAAAGCAAATCCGTTGGTTGTGCCACCACACACAACAGTCGCCCATCGCGGTTCGGGTCCGAGCACAACGAACATGGATCGGCCTCCGTCAGGTTCATGCACGTCGAGCACAGGCGGATTCGTTCTTTGACTTCCAACAAGGCTTGCGCCAAACCAGCGGCATGTTCCGTCGGTGAACGGAGAACGTGAAACGCCAGCCGAGTGGCGGTTTTTTGTCCAATGCCGGGCCATTTCGACAGTTCCAGAATGAGCCGCTGGATCGGATCGCTGACGGTGATGCGATTCATGGCGGAATGCTCCGTCGGCAACTATCGCAACAAGAAGTACGGGTCGAGCACGCTGCCGATGAGTCGCATCACTTGGCCGCGCAAGCCCGACGACGAGCCGCTTCGACCCTCATCCACCAGATACACAACGCCATTTTGAGCTGCCGCTGCTGCCCGCAAACCCTGGGCCAAAATTCCACTCGACGCATCGCGCGTGGACGTTTGGGCATATTGAACAAAGGGTTGCGTGCCACCAACAATCGAGAACACGACGCTAAAACCCTCGGGAGGGACGGCCCAAACTGCGGGGTTGTAGTTTGGATTCGGCACGTCTCTGCCCCCGACTTTGATCGTCTTGTTCGGGTCCAAGGGATACTCCGTGTTCGTGAGTCGTCTCGGCAACCGCAAAACCATGTTGCCCAGGTGGTTTTCGTAATGGATGCGACGCACGCCCTGAATTTCGGTGTGGTCGCCGGGAAAACGGCAAAAACCCGTGCAACTGATCTGTTCGGCCCCGTTGGCGGGATACTCTTCTTCCGTCGGGCCCGTCAAAATGCACTGATTTTGCCCACCGTCGAGTGGCAGCATGGAAAACAACTCGAACTCGCGATTGAGCCAAGGATCGCCTGCCGCTCGCTTGATGTCCGATGTGCATCTTGGGTCCGACGGTTTTTTCACACACTCGGGGTCCCACTGCCAACCGCCAGGAGGCCGACCCAAAACGGGCCCCTGTTTCTCGGTCTTCAAATTCGGGGGCTGGGGATAGAAATCTTGGCCTCGCACAATGTGCAGCGGAAACTCGCTCTGCCCACGAGGCAATGCCACGGTTCCGCCGTTGTTCCACAGCGCGCCACAACTGTCTGCTGCGACTGCTTGAGGAGAGGCCGGAATTCTATGCCCAATCCAGCCGGTTGGGCTCGATGGACAACGCAGCGGATCGCCATCTGCAACACTCGCGTGCGGACCCAGCCGAATCCGAGGCTCAAGCGTCCGGCTGGCATAGTATGACGTGTCGCTTGAGGTCGGTCTTCGACACACACCATCCGACCCGCGCTGAACCAGCGTGCCAAAGGAAGTTCGATCGCCTCGCACGACCATGGAATTTCCGGCGCGAGTTTCGTACCGCACTTGGTCGGGGAAGCAAGCGAACTTCACGGCGTCTACGTCCGCTCGAGACATGCGTTGAAAAACCTTGCTGCCCAGTTGGGTTTGCCACGGCGTTCCCTCGGCCAAAAGTGGTGCCCGGACGCATCTGGCGGGCCAATTCTGGATGGCAGGCCTCAGCGCGGCCTCGTCCTGCTCAAAATGCGAATGAGCACACACAAAGCCGCTGCCACAGTCAGTGCTTTCTTGGCACTGTCTGATGCAGCTCGCAGATGGTTTTCCGAGCGCGTCACGTCCAGTCACGCGACATGCGATGCCGGGAGCACCCTCGCGAACCTTGATCGGGGGAGCAAAAAGCGGATCGTCGCAAATGCTCGTTTCGGTCAGGTTTGCGGTCGAACACAGTTGCCGTTCGATCACAAATTCCGGCTCTGGAATTTCTTCCAACGTCAGCCGATCGGTCACGTTCCCTGCGACGAGAATCTGTTGCTCAGCTTTGGTGATCTGATACCGACGGAGCCAGCTTGCCGCCCAGACTGTCCCGCCGGCATCGTCTGTAACGAGCCGTTTCGACAATTCCTGGCACTTGTCCGCGTTTTCTTGGTTCATACAAAGCCCGGGCGAACTGACTTGGGTTTGTTCTCGCTTGCACAGTTGGCCGCTTGGACAATCGGAATTGCTGTAGCACCCGGAAATCCAGAGTTTGTCGTCTGGCTCGACGCCTCGACTGCAATACAAACCGTTTAAATCGATCAGCGTCCCATCGGGTTGCAAAAGACCGGTCGTTCTTCCGAGGCCCGACAAGACGCCTTCCCAAGAAAGAGTCCAATTTTCCGACAAGGTCGAATTTGGATCGACAAAAGCGACCGTCGTCGCAGGTCGCCGAGTCGGTTCGACCGGCAAATTCTGGTCCGGACTCGTGAGAGTGGTCGCCTGCTCCCAAATGGCCACGTCGCAAACAGGATCAACCGGCAGGTAGTAATACGGGGCCAATGTCGGCAGAAGCAGTCGTTTGCGAGAGAGATTGGTCGTCGAGTCCAACAACGTAGTCGAGAAATTCACCAAAGATCCGCCGAGTCTGCCAATTTGCACCGGGAGACCAGCACCGTCGCTGTCCGGTCGTGGCCCAGTGGTTCCTGTGCCTGCGAATTCGTCGAAACGTGAAACAACCCGCCGAACATTTCCCAGGCGATCTTGCGGCTGAACCCAAAGCGCCTGCGGTTGCGAAGGAAGGTCCAACTGTTCAGGATTCGTCAACGCTTGGGACCGTGTGTGCAGAAGTGCTACTCGACGGAGTGCTGCAAATTCGGGGAAACACGCGCGATAGGACGGGCTCGGACACCGATCGGCGATTTGAACCCCAAGAATGCTTCCTGCGCCGCCCAAAATCCACGCAAAATCACCGACCCACAGGCCAGCGCCAGACGGTACATATGCCGACGGATCGGGCGCTTCGGAAAATGCGCATAAATTCGGATCGGACGACGTGCAAGGAATGATATCGACGTGCGTTACGCCAACGTCTCGAGGAAGGCTCGCGTTGGGCAGGGTCAGACCGGGACCGTTGGACAGTGGCGCGCGAGGCGTTTTCGTTTTGTCCACCGGCAAACAAGACAACCGACGAAGGTTCGATTCGAGCAACTCATCGGGCAACACACGCAGGCCCGAGCCTGCTTGGCTCAGCAAGAAACGCGGATCTGGATTCGTTTCACACTCGATTTCCCTGTCCAGATCCACGACGCGAACGCTGCTGTCTTTGGCGACAATGTAGGCAAACTGCCCGGCAGCGGTTCTGGGTGAGATTCGGATCGCGTCCAATCCCAACTGCGCAGTCCGCCCGTCGTTGCGAACTTCAAAATCGAGTTTGATTTGTCGAGGGCTGCCCAAAAAGTGCGCTCCGTCGGCAGCCGCCAAGTCGTAGTCCAGAACGGTCACACTGTCTCCGACGCCGTCGCTGACCAGCATGCGCGAACCGAACGTATCGACGGCCAATGCGACCGGGAACCGAGCCGGTTTTTTTGCGCCACCGGGGGGAAGATCCACTGCGTCCGGCGGCAACGGAGAACTGTCGCCTCCACAATCTGCGGCACACTTGAGCGCCGAAATCTCTGCCGCCGTCAGGATTTTGGGCGGTTTGGTGCTGTCTTTTGGGTCAAACGCGATGGCTTCATAGACGTGACCGCTGTTGGCCGTGTCGGAAACATCGACAGAAGCCACGATGCCGCAGGTCGGGAACGCAACCACAATTCGCCGCTCCGTCGCCCGAGACCACGGGGCAATTTCCAACCATCCTGGTCGAGCCGACAGAAGGGTCTTGCCTCCCGTTGCCGACGGAACCCAGGGCTGCACCAATTTCGGGCAAGACTCCGCGTCACAATCCTGCATGGCACAAGTCTGGTCTGCGTCGTCGCAGTTTGGCGGCCTCACCAATAGATTCGCCACAGCTTGGAGACGAAGGACGGAAAAATCACACGACCCTGCATTGCTCGAGGCTGCCCAGCCGTATCGACCGTCAAAAGTAGTTGGTGTTTCTCCGGGAGGCACGGGGACGGTGGCTCGGATGTGCAGCGGAAAATTTCCGACGGGAAGAAAGCCAAAACCGGGCTTTCCGCCGTGCAAGTTGGCCAGACGCCCATACGTTGACAAACCGGGGGCTTGTGGAACGGTGTCTGCGACGGCAACTTCACCGCGAACCGTGTTGACGATGAGCGCCATCTCGCTGCGATACATACATGTGGGCGCAACCGCCGTGCAGCCGGTGTCGTCGGTGTTGCAACAGGGCCTATCCGGGTCGCGGCCCAAAAGCTGCGCGGCTCGGCGAGGGTCTCGATAGAAGGCATCGCGCCTCAGCCGACGCTTGCTGTCGTCGCATTCAGTCGTCGGCAACACGGTCGCAAGAGGCTTTGTGGCTCGCCAACCCGTGTTGCTGCAAAACGCATCCAAATAACCCTGTGGATCGGATTCTGGATCGATGGATGGGAGACAGCCGCTGTCTTTGGACTCAAATTCCACGCAAAACAACGCCAGGTCGCTGGGTCGGTCGAGCGAGCGGGTCGGCGTCGTGATGGGTGGATTGCTGCAACCTGTCCAAGCAAGCGCGCATCCGAGCACGCCGACGACAAGTCTCCTAGTCGAAAACGAACGCAACATTTGTCTCACAGTCATTGAACCTGTTTGGGAGCCGGGAAGCCGATTCGCGCAATCATTCGTCGATAGCTGACGCTGCGCGGATCAAAATCGAGAACCGAAATGGTGTTGTCCAGGTAATTGCTCACAAAAACACGCGGCGGAAGCGGTGGCTTTCCGGCCCCAAGTGGGCGCGGGCGAAGATCCTGGCTGTCACCAGGACATGTGACCGAAAACCGAGTCGCGTCGGTTTTGGACAGAACCGGATTTGCACAAGGATCAACCGAACCCGAGTGATTCAGTGCCGTCGGTGTTTCGTCTGAAGCAAAATTGAGCGCAAGACCCAACGGTCCTCGGCCCGCTTGAATCGTGGCGATAAGCTCGCCCGTATCGGGATCAACGTCTGCGACCTGCCCCGACAGATAGCAACTTGTCAGGACATGTGTGCGAAGAACCACTTGTCCTTGACTGTACTGAGGGAGTTTTGCGATCGCTTGGCGCGACGGGCCAGCGCAAAGATTGACGACGGCGGAGACTTGATTCAACGGCACATTGACTCCGCCGCCGCGCAAACGAGTATCGACGACAGCCATCGCTGGCGGCTGAAACAGCGCCAAATACGCGCGGTCACCGCTTGGCTCAAACACGATCGAACGAACGTCCTGCACCGAGGCCGAAAACTGACCCGACAAGCCGAACAGAAGGCCCGGAACCACGCGAGGACCGACTTCCAGACGGAAGGTAGAAAGCGTGCTGGTCACTTTCGAGGTCACGTACCAGGGCTGACTCAAATCGCCCATTTTTCGAGGCGCAACGGCAAAAGCCCCCGTTCGTCCGTCTGCCGTCGAAATCATCGCACCGCTCACGTCGGACAGTCGCGGCGTCGGCAGATTGGTTGGATTCTGACCCAGATCGAAAGAGGAGACTTGGCCCGTCGGCAAATGGCTGGAAACGAGATATTGGTAATACGTACCCTGTAACGTCCGGCCCCCGTCGATTTTGTAGCAAGCGGGGCGTCCGAGCGGGTTCTGTGCCGAGTCCGATGCAAACGTCCCCCGATCGTGTTTGTAGCCTGGTTCAATGCAGCCTCGGTCTACGAAAATGCTCATCGGTTCTGTCGGAAGCTCGAGGCGAGGTTTCAGGCCCAAAGACGGATCATTCGCATCGACTGGAATGTCCTCGGCAGGCGGAGTGCGGTTGATGCGATTCGTTTCGCCGCACGTAGACCGGGTGTAGGACTCGCCAGGTGTATGTGGTGGATACGGCTCAGACACCACGTCGTCGCTCGGGCGATTTTCCGAGTCACATCCGAGTCGGACCTCGGGCGAGTCGGCACCGGAACGTCCTCGACGGAGAGGCCGCGCGGATTCGACCACCGTGATGGATGGATCGCCGCGCACCGCGATGAGCAAATTTCGGCGCAACGCAGCCCGTTCGGGCAGAGCGGTCCAATTCGGCGGGTCCTCGGCGAGAAGCTGCATTTCGCCGGGGAAAAACCCGATTTTGACCGTCTGATCGGACAAAACGAAACGCTGCGACTCACAGTTCACGACGCTGGGATCGTCCAAATCCCATTGGCAATAACAACGATCGAAGTCAGCGGGGCGTTGCTTCATGACAGCCTCGCGGCCTTCGGTTTCTTCGACGGTGGCGTTTGAGCCTAGTGCCGCACCCGAATCTGCGCACGAAACTGTGCCGCACTCGGCATCTCCGACGGTCGCGCTGTCATTTCCGTGCCGCTTGAAACACTCGACCGCTCGCGCGTGCCTCAGCACATCTACTGCGATGACCGTTGCACCGCCGAAACTCAAGTCCGCGTTCGTGTTGGTCGCGTAGAGCACGTCCCCAAGCGGGTCCATCACGAGACTCCCCGGAAAAAACAAACAGTGAGCGGGAGGTTCCGTGCTGCTCCCCTCGGAGGGCCGACAACCCGGTGCCAACGGTTGAGGTGTTGTGCAGCCGAACAAGAGAAGAACTCCGCCCAAAGGACCGAGCAGTTTTCTTCTCAAACGAAGACGCAGCGCGCAAGCATTCCAAAGCACAATCTGCGCAGGTTGCAACAGTCGAGTTTGCGAGTCAACTCAACCGCAGATTTGCGTTTTCGCGCGGTCGTCGTTTCGCGTGCCGGGTTTCAGGTGGGCCGTCATCGTTCGAGGGCGGAAATGGCTTTGTCAGCGACATGCAAGCGATCGGCGAGGGTCCGAATCACATAAGTGTGAAACGCGGCGGCAACCCGAGGGTCTTCGGTTTCCATTTTGTCGAGGGCCACGCGCTCGAGCTTGTGAACAACGGATGGAGCGTCTGCCATCACGGATGCGGAACGAATGCTCTGACGGTATAGACCCATTTCTCCCAAGGTCGTGTTGCTGGTCACGGAGCGCAAAAGCAGGGGCGGCCCGTCGGGACGTTCAAGAACAATGTTGACGCGGCCCGTTTCGACCACATACGTCGCTGCTGATGCGTCTCCCTGACGGAACAGATATTCGCCCTTTCTGAGTTCGATGCGCTGGACGTAATCCATAAAACGCACGGCCAGTTCGACGCTGCCAAATTCCTTGGCCAGCCGTTGCACAAAAGATGTGTCTACGCGAGACAAACTTGGTTCGTTTGCGACGGCGCGCTGTTCGCACCACTCAAGAGCGTTGTCCAGATCGTCGAACACAATGCAAACGTCATCATCGCGAACGCAGTGTTCTCGTCGAAGAGATCGTTCCATTTCGGGATTGAGCGCCGTAAGTGCAAGCTGCATCCGTCGGTCTTCGATGGTCTGCCGCAATTTGACCAAGGTCAACGCCGTCGAGGAATCCATGCCATTCACGTATCGAAAATCGAGGACGACCGCTCTAAGCGGCTGCGTGTCTTGGGCATACGAGCGACGGATGCGCTGTCGGATGTCGGCGACCAGGCCGACGATCGAACCAAAAAACAAATATCCACGCAGACGCAACACCCAATACTGTTTGCCTCGCACACGTAGGACTTGGTTTTCCTCAGCGGAGCGCTGCACTTTGCTGCCGTATTCATCGAGAGTGAATGAATTTTTCACGACCGAAACGCGGCTGTAATTCACCGCAAAAATTAGACAACTTGCGAGTGCTCCGACGAAAAGTCCGACGACAAAAATGCTGGTGATGATGATCAGCGCCAGCATCAGTACGACGAGCATGTAGTCGGTGCGGTGCAGTTTCCAGTAGGCCTTGAACAACCATTCCTGCAAAAGTCGCAATCCCAAATACACCAGCGTCGCGCCGAGGACGGGCCTCGACAAAAGGCTCGCCAATTTCGGGCTGATGAACAACACCATGAGGCACAATGTGCCTGCGATAACACCGGAAAGTCGCGTCGCGGCACCGGCTTGCAGGTTCAGCATGCTTCGCGCGACGGCGTTGCTTCCAACAATCCCTCCGCACATTCCCGAGACGATATTCGCGATGCCGTGACCTTTGAGTTCTTGATCGAGGTCGGCGTCCCGTTTTGTTGCAACTTCGATGGCCGCAGCCGTCACCAAAACAGCGATTGCCGTCACGGAAATCAGCGTGATCACCTCGAACATAAAATTGCGCGCGGCGGGCCATTCGAGGGCACCCGTCGCATACGGAATAAAGGGAATGCTGACGTTCAAGTTTTCAGAAACTCGAAGCAGCCAACCCGTCTCTTGTGCTCGAGCGATATTCAAATCGGGGTCGATCGCAATGATCAGGTGTGTGACCAATGTTCCTGCGACGAGAAGTGCCGGCAACGCGAAGTATTGCTGGGCTCGACCGAGCACAACGAACATCGTGATCGAAAATGCGACGCCAAACAGCGTTTGGGTCAGCGCTCCACGCTGGAGAAGCTGCGGCAAAAGATCGAATGACACTTGCACGTCCGGGGGAACGATCACGCGCATCCCACCCACGGCCAAAACCCACCCTGTCGAAACCAAGAAGCCGCCCACGACGGGATAGGGAATGTAGCGAACCCACCGACCCATTTTCAGTTTGCCAAGAACGTACAAAGCGATTCCGGTAGCTGCCGTCGAAAGAGCGAGCGCGAAAACGATGTGAGGAGACGGGTCTTTGTCGGCAATTTTCTCGGTCAGCATCATCGCCAGGGCCGCCTGGACCGCAGCCGATCGAGAGTCGGGGCCGGCAATTGCAAAGAAAAACGGGCTGGTGAGCGCAACCAAAATCAGTGTCACGCCAGCACTCATCAGCGACATTCGCACGCCGTCTTCCAAGTGGCCTTTGAGCGGCCCAGAGAAGATCATTGCTGCAAAGGACAGGCTGTAGCTCATCGTCACGAGCGCCGATATGGAGCCAGCGATTACATCGCGCACAGCCACTTTGGGCGAACGAGCCAAATCAGCGATGCGCGGTTCTGGCTCGCGGCTGCCCGCTCCTGCGGAACGCTGAGTAACCTTGACCGCCCCGGAATTCGAGCTAGCACGTCGAGCGCTGTGCTCGGGTTCTGCGTTGGGCATCGCAGTCATCAAGTTCCTCGTTTGCAGACGTGTGCCTCGCGAACATGAGCCTCGGGAGAATGGCCTTCATCCTACACGGTTTGGCCGACCCGAGTGTGCAAAATAGAGCGGAACGAAACCAGAAACGAGACGAACAATCGCTCGAGACGCCGCCAAAAGACGCCGCCAAGAGACTCCGAAACACCCAGGTTCTGTCCAGACACTTCAAGCACTTCCCGGAGCCCGAAAGCCAGCGCGCGTGTTTTTGGAACTGTGCTCTGGAAAATCTCTTGACTGGCTACCATGGGGCAGAATAAGTTTCGCTCCTACGTCAGTGCTGTCCTCAGTCCTCATCAGTCTCGCGACCTGTGTTTCTGCCTCTGTCGAAATCCGTTGTGTTGACCGAGCGGCGTCCGGTCTTCTTCGCTTCTGTCGGACTGTTCCTCACAAGTACGTAGACCACCCTCGCTGGCGGCAGCCGCAAGAGGTACGAAGGGAGATTCAATAAACGCATGTCCGGACTTCAGGGAACCCCCACACGCTCAGACCATGGCGATTCGTTCGCGGCTCTGTTTGAGGAAAGTCTCAAACACGGGGACGTAAAAGAAGGCGAGATCGTCCGTGGACGAGTCATCCAGATCAACAAGGATCACGTCATTGTTGACATCGGGGACAAGTCGGAAGGTCAAGTAGCGATCGCAGAGTTTCTTGGCCCCGACGGCCAAGTCATGCTGACGGAAGGGGATGAGATCGACGTTTACCTCGAGAGTCGAGAGAATGAGAATGGACTCTGCGTACTCTCCAAGGAAAAAGCCGATCGCCTGAAAGTCTGGGACGAAATTTCGGCTGCCTGCGAGCGGGACGAGCTGATCGAAGGTGTAATTTCGCAGCGCGTCAAAGGCGGGCTTGCAGTTGGCATTCGGGGCGGCGTGAAGGCATTTTTGCCAGGGTCGCAAGTCGATTTGAGGCCGGTTCGCAACCTCGATTCGTTCATCGGCAAGCAGTTCAAGTTCAAGGTCATCAAGTTCAACAAGAAGCGCGGAAACATTGTGCTGTCTCGGCGCGTTCTGCTCGAGAAGGAGCGCGCTGAACTGAAAGAACAGACCTTGGAGCGTTTGACCGAAGGCCAGATTGTCGAAGGCATTGTCAAAAACCTGACCGAGTACGGTGCCTTCATCGATCTCGGCGGCATTGACGGCTTGCTTCACATCACGGACATGAGCTGGGGCCGCGTCACGCATCCCTCCGAATTGTTCCAAGTCGGTGATCATGTTCGCGTCAAGGTCCTCAAGTACAACGCCGAGACGGAACGGGTCAGCTTGGGGCTCAAACAGATCACGGACGATCCGTGGAGCCACGCCTCCGAACGATACGTGCCAGGCACTGTCGTGAAGGGCAAGGTCGTTTCGCTCAAAGATTACGGTGCCTTCATCGAGTTGGAAGAAGGCATTGAAGGACTTGTCCACATCAGCGAGATGTCGTGGACGCGCCGTGTCAAACATCCATCGAAAGTGGTGGTGGTCGGCGATACGGTCGAGGCCGTCGTGCTCGACATTGATGCCAAGAGCAATCGCATTTCTCTCGGCATGAAGCAGCTTGAGCCGAATCCTTATGAACAACTTGCGGCGAAATATCCGCAGGGTGCCGTGGTCAAGGGGCGGGTTCGCAACATCGCGGATTTTGGCATCTTCGTTGAAATCGAAGACGGCATTGATGGATTGGTTCACATCTCAGACATGAGTTGGACCCAGCGCATCAAACATCCCTCGGAAATGTTCCAGAAGGGCGATGAGGTCGAGGCTGCTGTCATCAACATCGACACCACCGACGGAGAGAAACCCAAAATTTCGCTCGGGATCAAACAGCTTTATCCCGATCCGTGGAACATCATCCCCGAGAAGTACAAAGTCGGGTCGATTGTCCCTGCGAAGATTCAAAAGGTGCTCGATTTTGGTGCGTTTGTTGAACTCGACAAGGGGATCGAAGGACTTGTTCACGTCTCCGAGATTTCCGACGATCGCGTCGAAGATCCTCGCACCGTGCTCAAGCCCGGTCAGGAAGTCAACGTCGAGGTCATTTCGCTGGACCCACAAGAGCGAAAGATCGGTTTGTCGATCAAGGCAGCCCATCGCGCGGCGGCTGTTTCGGCAGCGCAGGGTTACGGTGGTTCGGGTGAGCTTGGCGCAAAACTCGGCGACGTTCTGAAGAAAAAGAGCAAGAAGCAGCGACGGAAACAGGACGAAGACGAAGAGGACGAAGAATAGTCGTCTGACACAGCACTTCCCTTTCCCGTCATCCACGAACACCCTGCGCCTTTGTCGGCGCAAATCCCCCTGTCGATACAACTCAATAGCGCAAACCGGTGCGACCGAGGGCTCTTCGTAGGCGTGCCGACTCGGTCACGATCGCCTTGCTATGCGCGATAGATGTCCATGATGTCGGTCAGGAGTTTGACTCCTTGCGCAAATGGTCTTTGGAACGAGTTGCGACCGATAATGGACCCGAAGCCACCGCCGTCTCGAATCGCTCGAATGTCGTCGAGGACGGCGTGATCGCTGTCCTTGGTTTCTCCGCCTGAAAAAATCACGATGCGTTTGCCGTTGAAACAGCATTTGACGACGTGACGAACGCGATCGGCGAGCGTCTCACGGGCTGGTTTGTGGGCGTCGTACACCTTCGCGGCTTCGGCTTGTTCGATGCGATCTTTGGGCAACTTCACTTTCACAATGTGTGCGCCGAGCTGTGCGGCGATGTGTGCTGCATACCCGGCCACGTCGAGCGAAGTTTCTCCGTCTTTCGACAGATTTGCGCCGCGCGGATAGCTCCAAGTGACCACGCACAAACCGGCCTCTTTGGCCTCGAGCGTCAGATCGCGAAGCTGCCGATACATTTCGTTGCGTAGCGACGAGCCCGGATAAATCGTAAAACCAATTCCCACGCAGCCGAGTCGCAGAGCGTCTTTGACCGAGCCGGTCAGCGCCGAACATGGTTCTGTTTTTGCCAGCGAGTCGCTGTTGTTGAGTTTCAAAATGAGCGGAATCTGACCGGCGTAGGTTCCCGCGCAAGCCTCCAAAAAGCCGAGCGGGGCGGCGTAACCCGCGCAACCAGATTCGATCGCCAAACGGAAGTGGTATTCCGGGTCCATCGCGTCTGGATTGCCGCCAAACGTGCGATACGGACCGTGTTCAAACCCCTGATCGACCGGCAAAATCACCAAACGTCCTGTTCCCGCGAGGCGACCGTGCATCAGCAATCGAGCAAGCTGCGTCAACGTGCCGGGATTGTCCGACGGGTAATACGACAGGATTTCTTGGACTCTGGGGGTTACGCGCAACGTCATAAGGACTCCTTTTTTGGGGCGGGCTTTCTGAGAACGGTTTGTGCGTCGCACCGCGCGACGACTCACGGGGGAACGAGCATGCCAAAGCCGCGTACCTTCTGACAAGGTGTCCGAAAAGGTGGTTGCCTTGGCGCGCAAGACCATGGTAATGAGCGTCGCACAGGTTTGAAGGAGGAAGCCACCATCGAGAGCGAACACAGCCCAGGCCCAAGTCCGTGGTTGCAAGCCGCGAGTGTGAGTTACTTGGGTATTTTTTTCGGCGTCTCGATCCTGCTCAGCGCGGGGTTGGGGAGTTACCTCGATGCAAGATGGGGGACCAAACCTTACTTGCTCATGGTGGGTGTGGTTCTCGGCGTGGCGTCTGGCTTCAAAGAACTGTGGCGCATCGGCAAACGCTACCGGAAACAGCTCGAACGAAAATCGTGACCGCACTTCCTTCCATGCAAAGCACCGAGACAACGGCTTCCCCCGACGCGCAACACGCGCATTTTCGGGCGGTGGAGCGGTTCGCGCTGCTGTTTGGACTGCTGTTGTTGCTCGCGTCGTTTTTGCCCGGGTTTCAGCCTTGGCGCGCGTCGCTCGGATATGGTGTCGGGCTCGGTCTTGCGAATGCGCACGCGATTCGCTTTTTCGGAGAACGCTTGGCGCGTCGCCGGTCGGTGGGGCTGTTGGTCGTGTTGTTTCAGGCCAAGCTCGCGGTGCTGGGTGTGCTTTTGTACGTGGGTTTGAAATTCTTTTCGCTTTCGGGTGTGGGCGTTTGTGTGGGCTTGTCGGTCCTGCCGCTCGCGATTGTGGCGCGGGCCGTTCAATGGGGTGCCGCTGCGCCAGCCTCGAAAAGCGAGGGCAAGGGAGAACTTTTGACAAATGGGTGAGGAATCCACTTGGTTTGATTTTCTGCCTGGGCTGGCCAATTTGATCGCCTGGTCCAAGCAGTTTTTGGGTCGCGAGGACCCGTCGCAGGGCTTCTTCTTTCAAGGTGGGCCCTTCGTTGATTCGCACTTCAGCCTGACGCACGTTTTTTCGGCGTTGCTCGTTTTCTGCTTTGTCGCCATCGGTGCCAAAAGTTTTTCCGCCGCGATGAAGCAGGGTGGAGACGATGCGATTGTTCCGCCCGCCGAGTTTTCGCTGCGCAATCTGTTTGAAATTCTGGGCGACGCGCTGTGGAACTTGGTGCGCAACATCATGGGCGAGGCGAACGGTCGGAAGTACCTGCCGCTCATCGGGACGCTCGCGTGCTTCATTTTCTTTGGGAACGTGCTGTCGCTGATTCCAGGCATGGCACCCCCGACGGCAACGCTCAAAACGAATGTCGCTTTGGCGCTCACCGTGTTTTTTGTGACGCACGTCGAGGGAATCCGCGCGCAGGGCCTGGGACCGTACCTGAAACACTTTGCGGGGCCGATTGCATGGCTCGCGCCGATCATGATTCCGATTGAAATCATCGGGCACCTGGCTCGTCCGCTGTCGCTGTCGATGCGGCTCATGGGCAATATGGTGTCCGACCACAAAGTCGTCGGTGTGTTCTTTTTCCTTGCTCCGCTTTTGGTTCCCCTGCCGTTTTTGGTGCTGGGCACGATGGTGGCGGTGATTCAGACGCTCGTGTTTTGTCTTTTGTCGATGGTCTACATCAACATGGCCGTCGCGACGCACGAGCACGAAGAACACGGTCCCGAAGGCCACGGCCAGGCCGCGCACGCGCACTGACGTTGCAGAAATCACGGGCAAGAGGCCAACGGACGTTGGCAACGACCCATCAGTCGTTTTTGAAACAAGTGGAAGTCAAAACCCCAAACGAAAGAACTGTTACGGAGGAACAAACAACATGAACACCAAACCATCCAAACAAGTGGTCGCGGCACTCGCAGCGGTTGCGACGTTTTTGGCCTCGTCTGCGGCGTATGCAGCGGAAGCGGCCTCTCCAGAAGTGGCCAAGGCGGAAAATCCGCGTTGGTTTGCGCTCGCGGCGGCGATTGGTCTGGGCATCGCGGCGTTTGGCGGCGCGCTCGGCCAAGGTCGTGCGGCGGCGGCGGCCCTCGATGGCATTGCGCGCAACCCTGGCGCGTCGGACAAACTGTTCACGCCGATGATTCTCGGTCTCGCGCTCATCGAGTCGCTGGTCATCTACTCGCTGCTCATCGCCTTCCTGCTGTACGGCAAGCTGTAGTCGCTGTCGGCGGCAATTTCACCGCCAAAACCATTCCCATCCAAACCCGCGAGTTGTCTTAGAATGAGGCCGGGGGGCTTTCTTGAGACCAGCGTTTTTCGCTTCATTCGCGCTTCTTGTTTTGTCCGTCGGGTGTCACCCAGAATCGGACCTCCAACCGGAATCCCTAAGGACGCCGACCGATTGCGGCAGCCGTGAGCGTCTGGACCTTCAGGTCAAAAAACAAGCGCAGCTTGATTTCGCCAGCATCGGCAAGACCTGCGCGGAATTTGACATCCAGACCTTTGTGCAAAACCGACAGGAAACCGTCTGGAAAGCCTGCTGTTCCGACAAGGCTTTTCAGTATGCGTACTACCCGGAAAAATGCGTCGTCCGCAAAATCAACGGCCCGTTCGAGTGCAAAAACTGAGCGCCTATTTGTGGCAGGCGACGCACTGGTATGCGTCCAGGTAGGCGGGTGAAGCGAAAAAACCCGCATCGGGCAAATCGGGACCAGAGCCTGTTTTGAGTCGCTCGTTCGCGGCTTCTGTCAGCGCCGCAAGCCGTTCCGACCGGCCCGCGAGCCGATGTTTGGCCGGAAAATGCGAGAGCGCCGCGTTGTCTGCAGCTTGCTTGGCCGCCGACAAGTATTTTTCCGCGAGGCGAAATCGATCGACCGCCTCGGGCAAAAGCGTTCCGGCCTGCGCGGGATTCAAATCGGCGCGGATCACCTGCGCCTCGCCCCGTTTCATCAGCAAATCGGAAAGCCACAGCGGCGCAACCACATGCTTGGCCAGTTCCTTTTCGCCCGACGACGGAAGCGGTTTCGGCCCAGTTGTGCAATCCAGCCGATCGCTTTTGCACGCCGTCGAAATGAGCTGCTCGATGTGTGGCGCGTATCCTGGATGCAATTTCGGATCGCGCGTAAGGTGCAGCGCCGAATACGTGTCAAACCACGTTTGGCTCGCCGCCGAATTGAGTCCCAAAAGCACATCCGCCGTATATGTCCCGTCGAGGGTTTGTTGGCCAAACGCGCACGCTCGCAAGCCTGTGCCGATTCGTTCGTCGGACGCATCGAGTTCTTCGGCCTGTTTGAACCACTTTTGCGCCGTCACAAGACGTGCGCGTTGTTCGTCCGCGTCGTCTCCTTTGGAATACCGAGGCGGGCGAGTCACATCCGCGAGCTTGAGAAAACCGTCCTCGACGGCGTACTGCCCGGCGAGCAAAGCGTTCGCGGCGTAAAAAAGTGCCCGCGCGGCCTGCTGAGTTTCTTTTTCTTCGACGACCTCGCCTTGATCGATTCGAGCTAGCGTGTCTTGCGCGATTTTGTCCCACCGTTTCTCAAATTCGGGGAACGCGGCGCGGTTGTCTTCGGAAAGCAAATCCAACCGACTGAAATAGTGCGGTGCATCGACGGAAAAACTCGGCGGAGGCTCGTCTTGCGAACCACAACCGAAACAGAGCGCGGGCAGCATCCAAAACAAACGACGGGAAAACGACATGGCACAAGCTCCTTGTCCGAATGGGGCCGAACTTAAAAAAGAAGAGGGCGCAAGTGCAAGCGGCGTGTGCGGGGCGAATGTCCAGCGGGTGACTTTGGGTGCCTTTTGGTGTACGCAAGGAGAGGCTGTCTTTTTCCACAAAACGAACCGCGCCTGCGAGTGAGCGCAGACGAAAAGAGAGGAGTTTGTCACCATGGGTCGGAAGGTTTATGTCATCGGCGTCGGGATGGTGAAGTTTCAAAAACCCGGCAGCAGCGATCCGTATGACGTGATGGCACAGGGCGCGGCGCGGGCCGCTCTCCAGGATGCCAGCGTCGAGTATCCAGAAATTCAGCAGGTGTTCGCGGGCTATGTGTTCGGCGACAGCACTTGTGGGCAACGGGCTGTGTATCCACTTGGGTTGACCGGCATTCCCGTGATCAACGTCAACAACAACTGCTCGACGGGTTCCACCGCGCTGTTTTTGGCTCGGCAAGCGATCGCGAGCGGTGATGCCGAGTGCGTATTGGCCGTCGGTTTTGAGCAAATGGAAAAAGGTGCGCTCGCCAGCAAGTGGACCGATCGCACAAATCCGATGGACAAACACATCGACGTGATGAACAAGCAGCAGGGTTTCAACCAGGCACCACCGACGGCCCAAATGTTTGGCGGGGCGGGTCGCGAGTACCGTTGGCGATACGGAACGCGACGCGAGACGTTTGCGAAAATTGCCTCGAAAGCCCGTTCGCACGCCAAAAACAATCCGCTCGCGCTGTTTAATCAGCCTCTTTCCGTCGAAGAAGTGCTCGCGTCTGACGATGTGTTTGAGCCGCTCACTCGGTTTCAGTGCTGCCCTCCGACGTGCGGTGCGGCAGCGGCGGTGATCGCGTCCGAGGAATATGTGCGGAAAAAGGGCATCTCGCATGCAGTCCGCATCGTCGCGCAGAACATGACCACCGATACGGCGGCAGCGTTCGGAAACAGCATGATTTCGATGATTGGCTACGACATGGCCAAACAGTGTGCGACGGAGCTTTATCAAAAAGCCGGGATGGGTCCAAAAGACGTGCAAGTTGTCGAGCTGCACGATTGCTTTACGACCAACGAATTTCTGACGTATGAAGCCATCGGACTTTGCCCTGAAGGCCAGGCGGAAAAGTTCATTTGGGACGGCGACAACACCTACGGCGGCAGGTATGTGACCAATCCGTCGGGAGGCCTGCTTTCCAAAGGCCATCCGCTCGGAGCGACGGGACTTGCGCAGTGCGCCGAATTGACGTGGCAACTTCGCGCGCAAGCGGACAAACGACAGGTTTCCGGGGCTCGCGTCGCGCTGCAACACAATTTGGGCTTGGGCGGCGCTTGCGTGATGACGATGTACGCCCGCGACTGACCGACCCGTTTGTTTTCCCGCCCATTCCCAAGTGGCAAACCTGCTCACTCGCGCAAGCTGCGTGATAGAGTGCGCCGCAAAAGTGGTTCCACTTGGGAGACGTGACCTTGTCTGACAATCAAGACGCACTCGTACAAGAACTGAAAAACGACATTTTGTCTGTGGGTGATGTAGTTGCAACGGCGATCGAGGGTGGAGATCGACGGACGCAATACGAAGCAGCCCTGCTCATTCCACCTTTGATCGAGCGGTACAACGCGCTTTTGCTTCAGTCCACCGACGACGAAAAGCAAGCGATCGAGCGAGTGGTGGGCCGGATGCTGACTGACTTGCGAAGGCAAGCCGCAGTGTTGGCGCGGCTCGACTCCGGTCGTCGAGCGGAACGAGCAGCCGATGCGGGTCAGCCGTTTTTGCTCTCAAGGCCGCAAGCACCTGCTCCGAATCGACCGGGAGGCAACACCGCTCGGACGCTTCCGCTGCATCTCGTCGGTGGCGAGATCGAAGCGTGGTGCGGAAAGTGCAAAGACCTTCGATCGCATCGCATCATCGCGCTGTTGGCTGGGCTGCCCAAACAGGTGGTCTGTGCGTCATGCAATTCTCGGCACGGCTTTCGATCTGGGCCCGCCAAGCCAAACAAAGGAAGCGGTCTTCCGGGCGCTGGGACCTCATCTTCGTCGCTGGGCCCCACCAAAGAGAAGAAGGGCAACCGCGAACGCGACCGGCTAGAGCACGAACTTCTGTCTGCCCTGTCTGTTCCTCCCTTTGACCCCCGAGGTGACTTCAAACAGGGTCAGATCATCGCGCATCCGAAATGGGGTCGCGGAAAGGTCGAAACCGTGTTGCGAGGGAGTCTTCTTGTGCGTTTTCTCGACGGACTTCGCCAAGTCAGCCGCCAGTGACAGAGCCTCCTACGCGAGGCCCCGAACCCTTTCTCGCGCACCTGTTTGCGCCGCATACGCCGTGTGTTTCGTGCGCACCTGTTTGAAAACAAACGCCGTTCCCACACGCAGGGGGAATCCATGAAGACCATCGGTACGCGCTTGGTTGATTCGTTCGGTAGAACCATCCTTTTGCGTGGTGTGAATCTGTCTGGGAGTGCCAAAACACCGCCTTATGCACCCACGCACAAGGTGTTATCCCTGCGTTCCCCCGAACACGTTTCTTTCGTCGGAAGACCCTTTCCTTTGGAGCAAGCAGAGGAGCATTTTGCGCGGTTGCGCGCGTTCGGAATGCACTTCCTTCGGTTCGTGATCACGTGGGAGTCCATCGAACACGAAGGGCCCGGAAAGTACGATCAGGAATACTTGGAAACTTTGCACAAACTGGTGCGCAAAGCGGATGAGTATGGATTGCTAGTTTGGATTGACCCACACCAGGATGTATGGAGCCGCTTTACCGGTGGGGATGGGGCTCCGGCGTGGACGCTCTCTGCGTTGGGAATGAAAACAGAGAACCTGCATGCCTGCGGTGCGGCAGTTCTGCATTCGGAATGGGAGGGAAAACTCCCAACCATGATCTGGCCAACGAACTATGTGAAACTCGGCGCAGCGACGATGTTCACTGTGTTTTTTGCTGGTGAGCACTTTGCGCCCACGCTCAACATTGAAAAGGAATCCGCGCAAGAATTTCTGGTTCGCCATTACATTGCTGCCCTTTCAGAAGTGGCGAGACGATTGCGTCACCAGAAAAACGTCGTCGGATACGGCAGCATGAACGAACCGAATCCTGGATACATTGGGGCTTCAGATTTGACGCGCCCGCTTCCTGGAATGGTTCAAAAGGGGCCGGCTCCTTCGCCGCTACAATCCATGGCGCTCGCAGCGGGAATCCCTCAAGAGGTTGAAGTATGGGAGTTCTCTGCAAGTCACATTGGACAAAGTGGAACCGTCCTTTTGAATCCGCAAGGAATGTGTCTGTGGGAGAGCGAGAAACACGATGTATGGCGACGAGAGGGCGTTTGGGATGTGGTGTCCGGGAAGCCAACGATTTTGCGCCCGGATTGGTTTTCGCGCCGCTCTGGACGGGATGTGAATTTTTGTTCGGATTGCCTGAAACCCTTTGTGCAACGTGTTCTGCAAGCCATCCGAAAAATCGACGACCAGGCGCTGCTCTTCTTTGAGGGGCCGCCCGCTCCCGTTGGACATCCTCCCCCTTGGCAAGAAACAGATCCATCAGGGGTTGTTCATGCAGGGCATTTTTACGATGGTTTTGCGCTGATGAACAAACACTACGACCCCGAATTTACGGTGGACACGACCAACCTGTTGCCGGTCTTTGGTCGGGAAGCGGTGCGAGCGGCCTACGCTTCTCAAATCGGTGCTTTGGCGAAAGAAATTCCTCACGTTCCGTTTTTACTCGGTGAGTTCGGGGTGCCGTTTGATTTGGATGAGGGGGCCTCGTTTCGGACAGGGGATTACTCAAAACAAGAGGCTGCGCTGGATGCGTATTTCGGGGCACTCGACGAGAAACTCTTGTCTGGGACGTTGTGGAATTACACACCAGACAATGCCAATGAATGGGGAGACAACTGGAACGGAGAAGATCTTTCGATCTTTTGCGCAGATCAAAAAAAGGGAACAGGGGACTTGTATGATGGAGGCAGAGCACTGTCCGCAGTCATTCGACCCTATGCAAAAGCAACAGCAGGAATTCCCCTGCAAATGACTTTTTCCATGGCAACACGGCGGTTTGTTTTTCGCTTTCGGCGCGATCCTACGGTCTGTGCAAAAACAGAGATTTTTGTACCGAAATATCCGTATCCGAACGGTTTTGTCGTCGATATCACCGCAGGAAATTGGGAATACGATCCCGCTCAAGAAGTGCTGTTTTGGGAGACCCCTGAAACAAACGAAGGACAGAAAATCGAGATCAACCCGCGTTGAAACAGGAGCGGACCAGAGTCTCTGCCAACAGTTGTTGAGACAACAGACTTTGCGCGAGGGACAGTTGTCCTTTTGCACGAATCAAGTTGTGAATCGCTCGACTTGGGAAGCGTGAGGGGTCATATCGAAAGTAGTTCTGATTCACGACGTCTGCTGCAAAACGGGCAGCAAGCTGGATGGAAATTCGCAATGTTCCCGTGATCAGAAAGTCCACTTCTTCGTCGGTGATGAATGATTTGGCGGATGTAGAATAGCCACGCAAAACGGCTTCCAAAAGCGTGCAATCGAACTGTGTTTCGGAAACATCCTCGCCACGTGGATTGCAATAGGAACGCAACGCATCGCCGAGTTCAAATGCCAAGGGCAATCGCGCAAGCGTATCCAAATCGAGCAGACAGATACCCCTTCCTTGCTGATCAAAGCGGAGATTGTTTACCTTCAAATCGCCGTGGCAGACACGCAACTTTCCGGGCGTTTCGACCGGAATCTGAGCTGCGAAATGAAGGATAGAGTCTGCTACAGAACCAAATTCAGATGGAACAGCTCCGGGATGTTCGTTGCGGGCTTTATCGACGGCAAGTATCAAGTTTTGTAGGTGTTTTGGGAAGTCGTGCGCGCCCTTTCGGACAAAGTGAAAGGAGTGGTCCAAATCTGCGACCGCTGCGTGAAAGGAGCCCACCAATTCGCCCGCAGGAAAGGCGATCTTGGGTGTCATGTGGGAAAAGGACACGCCGTCAATATAGGTCAAAAGTCGCCAGACTCCCTGCTTCCCAAGGTGTACGGCCAGATCTCCTGTTCGGGTGGGCAATAGAACAGGGGTCACGAGATTTTTTTGGGAAAGGTGTTGCGTGACCGCGAAAATATCCTTGTGAACATCAATGCCGAACAGCGGATTCACACGTTGCAGTACAGCCCTGGCGGTGCCATGTTTTGCAGGAATCTCGACGAGAAAAGTCTCGTTGATGAGGCCTCCAGCGATCGGTTTGATTCGTTCTTCCCGCGAAACAGAGGAGGTCAGGGGGACTCCCAAAATGGCCTCATATTGGCCCAGTGCTTCGCGTGCGGACGAAAGGGAGTCGGTCACTTCACAAAAGCTCGCACAGCGTCGGCAATTTTGTTTGCAGACAAACCGTACAGGTCAAGCAGTTCTTCCGGTTTGCCAGAATGCGGAAGTTCGGAAACGGCCAACTTGCGAACGCGCGTTTTTTCGCATTCCGCAAAGACCTCCAACACGGCGTCTCCAAGGCCTCCTTCGATCCAATGATCTTCGACGACGATCACGCGATGGGAGGCCGCCTGGGCAGCAGCGCGCAGACCTTCTTTGTCGATGGGCTTGACGCTGTACGCATCGACCACACAAACAGAGATTCCCTCGGCTGAAAGTTTCGCGTGCGCTTTGAGGGATTCGTGCAGGGTGATGCCTGCCGCGACGATCAAGCAGGAGTCCGTTTCACTGTGGCGCA
The DNA here is from genome assembly GCA_035328405.1 of Pseudomonadota bacterium. Lineage (GTDB taxonomy): Bacteria > Myxococcota_A > Polyangia > Palsa-1104 > JAEUJZ01 > JAEUKA01. Next base: position 65,418 of record DAOLIT010000019.1, read on the forward strand.
GGGTTTTGCTACCTCCGATCGGGAATTTCTCGTCGGCACCATACAAAACAGGTGTTGCCGCGCGGGTTGCGCGCAAGTAGGAAACGCCGTGAAAGGCAGACAACTCGAAAACGAGCGCCCACGTTGCGTAGGGGTCGGCGGGGTACACGACACAAGAACCATGCACCGCGCGAAACATAGCGAGATCTTCAAGACCCATTTGGCTTGCACCGTCCTCGCCGATGCTGACGCCTGCGTGCGAACCGCAAATTTTCAAGTTTGCCGACGACAAAGCCGCCATGCGCACTTGGTCGAACGCGCGGGTCAAAAAAGCTGCGAACGTGGCAACCCACGGCACAGCAGAAATGGCTCCGGCCCCGGCGGCGAGGCCCACCATCGCTTGTTCGGCGATGAAACACTCGATGAAACGATCGGGATGCGCTTTTTCAAAAAGCTCGGTGTAAGTCGAATTTTTCACATCGGCGTCAAACACAATCACCGACGGATTCACAGACCCGAGCGCGGACAGCGCCTCGCCAAAAGCTCTGCGTGTGGCGATCGTTTTGTCTGGCGGAAAATGAGGACGCGGGGACGGTTGTGTACCCCGTTCTTCATGCGGTGCTCGGCGAGGTGTACCGACGGGTTTGGCGATTTGTCCAACGACGGAACTTTCGTCAGCGCCGAGTTCCAAAAGCGCCTTTTGGGTCTGCGCGTCGTCCATCGGTTTTCCATGCCATCCGTCGAGGTCGGCCATAAACGACACACCGGCGCCTTTTTTGGTTCGCGCCAAAATGGCCAGCGGTTTCGTCAAGCCGCCGTGGGTGACATGCGTCATTGCTCGGACGCAGGCGGACAAATCGTGTCCGTCGATGACGAGCGTTTCCCAGCCGAACGCCTCAAACTGCGCGGAATACCGATCCAAATTCCAACCGAGGCGCGTCGGAACGCTTTGTTCCAGTCGGTTGATATCGACGATCGCGGTCAAATTGGTGAGGCCGAGTTCCGCAGCGACGGGAATCGCCTCCCAATTTGAACCCTCGGCCATTTCTCCGTCGCCGCAAAGCGCCCACACCCTGGCCGGTGAGCCGACGACGTTTTTCAAAAAGGCAGCCATTCCGACGGCGTTGGGCAAACCTTGGCCCAGTGAACCGGTGGCTACATCCACCCACGGTATGCGCGGTGTAGGGTGTCCCTCGTACACGCTGTCGAGGCGGCGCAGCGACAGCAAATCAGCCTCGCTGATCAGGTTTGCGACGGTCCATGCCGCGTACAGCAACGGTGCCGCATGACCTTTCGAGAGCACAAACCGATCATTGTCCGGGCGCTTCGGTGAAGAAAAATCGTATCGAAAAGCGGTAAAAAAAAGCGCCGTGATGAGTTCCGTGGCCGAAATGGACGACGACGGATGGCCCGAGCCGGCTTTTGTGGTGGCCAGGATTGAATAGCGACGGATTCGACGAGCAAGGATGTGCAGGGTGTCCAGTGAAGGTGCAAGTGGCGTCATGTCCGACGACCTCCTGCGGGGCGTTTTACTCGTTTGCGGGGCCAAAAGTCGAGAACTGCGTGTGGGTTTTAGCGGGAATCGAAGGCTTCTCTGCGCAGGAGGGCATCCACGACAAAAAACAGCGCGAACCAAGCGTCTTCCAGCGTCGATCGGCTTTGCTCGGCGGTGCTCACGACTTGACGAAAACGCACATAGCGGTCAGCGGGCAAACCGAGCAGCAACGCGCGCCAAGCCGGACCTTCTTGCACGTTCCGCGATGAATCTCCGATCGACAAATTCACAAACAAGTTGTTTGCCCGACGGACCGCAGCGACGTGCTGGCCCGAGGACAGCAAGCGTTCGATTTCCTGGATCTGCGCACGTTGCGGACTCGACGACAGAACCAAACTGAGGCCCTGTTCGCGGCCAGCGGCTTCAAAGCGTTGGGGTTGCGGGGAATCCGGGGGTTTGCTTCGCTGCCCCAGCCGGGACCCCGGCATGGTCTTGTCGAGCGCCGCCGGACGCACGGGACCGGAGTTTGGCACCCCACTCGGTTCACCGGGCAAAGAGGGAGACAGAGATTTTCCGGCTGCGGTTTGTGTCGGTGTTTCTGCGACTCCCGAACTGGAAACCTCGACGCGAATGGGCAACACAGCGTCATTGGATTGTTCCAAACGAGGCAACGCGGGAGCAGACATCAAACTGACGGGAACGACCTCTTGCGACCGGCCCGGCTGACTTTTGAGCAACGCGCTTTCGTCGAGGTGAAGCGGCGTATCCAGCGCGTATTTGTCCAACAGGCCGCGCAGCGACGATTCAGCCTCTTGCGCAGCCAACATGCGACGCACCGTCACCATGTCGTTTCCAAACGACAAATCGCTTCTTGGAATGCCGCCGCTTTGGCTCAGCTCTGGACGTTTTCGCAGCGCAGCAGCCAGCGCCTCCGTCGCGAGCAGCCGGAATGCCTCGAAAACCCCTTGTCCGGTCTTGGCCACCATGGGCACGGACTGGACGCGCCGACCTTCGAGCGCAGCCTCCAAATCCGACAGCGCAACGGCCTGCGCATGATCCCGCTTGTTCCACGCGATGACCAGCGGAACATCTTGAAGCCGGACGCCCAGCTCGCCTAGGCAAACGCGAAACTCGTCGAGCGAGGCGGCGCAATCCGCTTCCCGACCCTGCACACTGTCCCAAACGAACAGCACCCCATCGCAACCGGCCAGCAGCGCCCGTCGAGTGGACTCATTTTGCACAGTCCCCGAACCTGCAAAAACCTGCGCATGAACCGGAGCACCCAAAAGCGGCGGTGGAGGCGGATAAAAATCAAAAAACAGCGTGCGATCCGCGCCCGTGTTCACCGAAACGATCTGCCCGCGCACCTCGGGGCGCAGCAGCTTGTGAAGCTGGGTCAACGTGGTCGTTTTGCCGCCTCCTGCCGGTCCATAAAACACCAGCTTCAGGAGGACTTCGCGAGCCTGGGAGTAAAGCTGCGCCACGACGCCAGCTTATCACAAACCCCTCGGTTTTTTCCCGGCAAACCAGTCGGTCCGTTGGCCGGTGGTTTTTTCCAAACAGGGAAGCCAGTTCGATTTGCCGAGGGAAAGACCGGCGTCACTTGGCTTCGGCGGCTTCGGCAGCTTCGGGGACAGACGGACGGGGCGGCATCGCTGCGTCGATGTGAACGTGACACTGGCGCATGGCAGGCAGCGAAAGAATGCGTTGGCGAACCTCCAATTCGATTCGGTGAGCGTCTTCAATCGGGGTCCCCGATGCGATGGTGATGTGCAGCTCGCAGCGGATCAATTCATGTCCGTATTGCTCTGCACGGATGTCGTGAGCATCCAGGACTTGCTCAACGCTCGTCGCCGTTTCCGCAATCGCAGACAGTGCTTTTTGCCCCGGTGAGCGACCCACCACCCAATCGAAATTTTCGCGAAACAGACCGATTCCGTTCCACGCAATCAGCGACGCGACAAGCGCCGTTGCAATCGGGTCGGCCATGGGATACCCCCATTTCGTCAGGACCGTTCCCACAAGGGCCGCAACAAGACCCAATTCATCGTTCAGGAGTTCCAAAAACTGTGCTTTGGCAGCGGCACCTGTTGGTTTTTGCAGCAGCATGCGAAACAGCGGAATCGCGGCAGCGGCCATCGAAAAAACAAGCACGAAAATGGCCAAATCCATTCGTTCAGGGGGCGAAACGGAATGCCCAAAACCGAACAAACGGGGAAGAGATTCTTCATACAAACGAATGCTGGTAAAGGACACAAACAGGGTTGCCGCAACGAGTGCTGCGACACTCTGTCCTCGTTCATGCCCGAACATATGTTCTTCATCCGGCTCATCACTGGACCAACGCAGGGCCAGAAGCAGAAACAGGACGACAATCACGTCGCTGAGCGTGTGCATGGCTTCCGCGAGCAGCGCCATCACAGAGGTCATAAAATACACGCCCAACTTGACCAAAAACAGCAGGACATACACGACAAGGGACAACCGCAAAGAACGGAAATCCGATGTGACTCGCTGCTCTCGATCGGCTTTGTCTTTGGGTGAAATTCTGGCGGCCAAGGCAACTCTTCTTTCGTGTTCTGTGGCAAATTCTTCGGACTTACTTCGGGGGACTATGCCTTTGATTCCGTTGCTTGTCTGTTTCGCACATGTTTCCAAAACAGAATTTCGGTGATGTCTGTACGCACGTAACCCGGAAGTTTGCCAGCTTCTGTGTAGCCGTGTCGAAGATAAAATCGCTGGGCCGCGTGGTTGAAGTCAGAGACCAGAAGGAACAAATCTCGACTGTTCTTAGCGACGGTGATTTCCGCTTGTTTGAGCAACTGAGATCCGATTCCCAAACCTTGTGTATGTTCGCCCACCGCGATGAGTTTGAGATAACCGCCCAGACTCCCAAACATTCCAGTATGTACAACGCGAGCGATTCCTAAAATTCGATCGGGAGCGTGGATTCCAGTGGCAACCAGCAGTGTTTCGTGCGCGGGTGTGTGTTGGGCCAAGCCGCAAAGTTCTGCACAAAACTTGTCCTGTACCAATCCGTATCGCGAAAGAAGGGGTCCCAAAACAAGCTCCTGACCGAAAACAGACAGACAGTCCACATCGGCAGGAACAGCAATGCGGATCGACACATCGTTTGGAATGGAATGTATCACTCGAATGTGCTCCTGGGACGAACCGAAATTGCCGGAGTTTCCGTCGGACAGTAGTATTCGCAGAGACCACATCCCACACACGTTTGACCGACCACCGGACGCAGCATGGAATCCTGTTTCAGTGCTCCCTGAATTGGGCAGCGATCTATACAGAGCGAACAAGTTTCATTCCGAAACGACAAACATAGACTTGGATCAACCGCAGCCAAACCCATCGCCACTTCTGTGACACGCCGAATGGGTTTTAGCGCGCCACTTGGACAAACAGCCGAGCAAAGGAGTCCTTCACAGAGAACACAAGGGGCCTCGTTCGGCTTGATGTGCGGAGTCCCTTGTTTCGTTCCGTATTCTGCGGACAAGGGTTTTATGGCTTGCCGAGGGCAGATGGCCACGCAATTGCCACACTGCATGCACACATCCGAAAATCGCGTTTCCAGCACCGCACCAGGGGGACGCAGTGGCACCCGAAGGCTCTGCTTGGGCACAGCGGCCTTCACAGAACGCCGAAAAATCGAAAACAATTCGCGACGAGAAAAGTTCACAGACATAGTCCGTCCCATCAATTCACTTTTTGTGATCTCGCGCAAGAACGACGTTGCGAACTCGGGCCCAAAGTTTGGTACTGTCCGCGCCTTGTCCGCATTCCAAGGAGAAAAAAACATGAGCACTTCTCACAACGACGCTGTTACCGAGCGAGCTGACGGAAAAAAACACCTGACCGTGCTTTCCAACATGGACGCGGCCACGGTGCGAAAACTGCATCGTGAATACGTGATGCCCGCGACGTTTCATTACTATCCCGAATCGCTGGTCCTGCGTCGAGGAGAAGGGATGTACCTGACCGATGCGGATGGCGTCACATACCTCGATTTTTTCGGTGGGATTTTGACTGTCAGTTTGGGTCACTGCCATCCTGAAATCGTGTCTGCCGTGCGCGAACAACTCGGGATTTTGGGGCACACTTCGACGCTGTATCAAAACGAGTGGATTGTCCGGCTGGCCAAGGAACTTGCGTCGCTTTCACCTGGGAATTTGCAACAGACGTTTTTCACCAACTCGGGAACGGAAGCGGATGAGACGGCGATTCTGCTCGCCAAAATGTTCACCGGGCGTTCCGAGATCATTGCGTTGCGGCACAGCTATTCCGGTCGCGGCATGTATGCGATAAGCGCGATGGGACACTCGGCGTGGCGTCCGATTGCTCCGGTCATGCCTGGAATCAGTCTGATGCCTGCGCCGTATTGCTATCGGTGTCCGTTCGGGGCCTCCTATCCGAGCTGTGACATCCGTTGCGCGGACGATGTGAAAGAGGTCCTTGCAACCACCACCACCGGACAACCTGCCGCCTTCATTGCAGAGCCAATTTTGGGCGTCGGGGGTTTCATCACTCCACCGAAAGAGTATTTCCAAAAAGTTCTGGAACCGATCCGAAAAACCGGTGCTCTGTTCATCTGTGACGAAGTGCAAACCGGGTTTGGACGAACAGGCACGCATTGGTGTGGCATCGAGCATTACGGAGTCACTCCTGACATTGTGACATATGCGAAAGGGGTCGCATCAGGAATGCCCATGGGGGCCACGATTACTACACCCGAAATCGCACGAGCGTTCCGAGGACTTTCGATTTCGACATATGGAGGGAATCCGATATCTTCTGTGGCCGCGCTAGCGACGATTCATGTCATGTCAAAAGAGAACATTCCTGATCGTGCTGCGCGTTTGGGAAACCGCTTGCGGCAGGGTCTCCTTGCACTGAAAGAGAAGCATCCGATGATCGGAGATGTGCGCGGAATGGGTCTGATGCAGGGTGTGGAACTGGTCGAGGATCGAAAGACGAAAGAACCAGCCGCGAAACGCGCAAATCACATCATCGAGATTTTGCGAAAACGCTGTCTCCTGATCGGGAAAGGGGGCCTGTATGGGAATACGTTGAGGATCGCGCCGCCGATGTTGGTCACAGAAAGTCAAATCGACGAAGCACTTGCGCATTTCGATGTTGCGTTTGCGGAAGCCGCTGCTGCGTAACGCGATCCAAAGGCATTCTTCATGGCCGAACATCATCATCCAGACGGACGCATCGAGCTGGAAGCGGCGGATCTGTCTGCGCTGAAAGAGAGTCCCCTTTACAACGCAGACCTGGCCCCGGTTCCTTTGTCCGAGCGCAAATGGACGACGTACAACTACGCTGCGTTGTGGATTTCCATGGCGCACTGCATTCCCACGTACATGCTCGCTTCGGGTCTGATCGACTCGGGAATGTCGTGGTGGCAGGCGGTGTGTACGATTCTGCTTGGGAATGTGATTGTGCTCATTCCCATCTTGCTCAACAGTCACCCCGGAACCCGCTACGGAATCCCTTTTCCTGTGCTCCTGCGTGCGAGTTTTGGAACCTACGGCGCGAATCTGCCCGCGCTCATGCGTGCCTTTGTTGCGTGCGGCTGGTTCGGAATCAATGCGTGGATTGGGGGGGCCGTGCTGCATACGTTTTTTGGCTCGTTCATACCGAGTTGGCCGACGCTGCTCGGGAGTGCTCCGATCGGCGGCTATCTGCCGACGCAGTGGTTGTCCTTCCTGCTGTTTTGGGGGCTCAACATCCTGGTCATTTTCAAAGGGATGGATTTGGTCCGAAAGCTGGAAAACTTTGCGGCCCCCTTTGTGCTGGTGATGGCGGGCGTGTTGCTGATTTGGGCGGTGCGGAAAGCAAATGGATTTGGGCCGATTGTGGATCGCCCCTCGCAACTTTCCCCAAAAGCGTTTTGGGCTGTGTTTCCGTCGGCACTGACGGGAATGGTGGGTTTTTGGGCCACATTGTCGCTGAACATGCCGGATTTTACGCGGTACGGAAAATCGCAACGCGCGCAAATGATCGGACAGGCGGTTGCGCTGCCGACGACGATGTTTGGTTTTTCGCTGATGGCGGTTCTGATCACGTCGGCCACATCGGTGATTTTTGGTCGCCCGATTTGGAAGCCCGAGCTGCTCATCGGAGAGTTCAAACATCCGTTGTGGGTCGGTTTGTCGGCACTGACGCTGGTTCTGGCGACCCTGGCTGTGAACATTGCGGCCAACGTCGTGTCACCCGCGAACGATTTTGCGAATGCTTGGCCCAAACGCATCCGTTTTCGACATGGCGCGCTCATCACGGGGATCGTCGGCATTCTGTGCATGCCGTGGAAACTGACCGAGGACGCGCATTCCTACATTGTGGGTTGGTTGGTGCTGTATTCGGGCGGTTTGGGGGCGATCGCGGCCATCATGATCGCGGACTACTTTTGGCTCAGAAAGCGCGTCTTGCGGCTGTACGACTTGTATGTCCCTGACGGTGTGTACCGATATCGAAAAGGCTGGAATCCCGTCGCTGTGGTCGCAACACTCGTGGGTTGTGGTCTGGCTTGGGGAGGTCTTTTCGTTCCGGCGCTCAAAGGTCTCTATGACTACGCTTGGTTCGTCGGTTTTGCAGCGGCGGGCATCGTGTACGTCATCGGGATGCACAAATAGTTCATCGTTTCTGCCACAGCTCCAGGTCTGCCCAAAAACCATTCATATCGACGGGAAACCCCTGTCGTTTTTGCAGCCCGAACCGGCGCGCAATCGGCGCAGTCCTGTGCGGAAAAGGATTGAGCCAACAGAACTTTCCGTGCGGCGGCAGGCGTTCTCCGACCTGCGCGACAAACCGTTCCAAAAGTTCCACAGAATCACCACGACAAACCCGCCGGCCCATCGGCGGATTGGTTAGCACGCAGGACACACCGAGCGGCCACTGCATCGTGGCGTCGGCGCAGAAAAACTCCGCTTTTGCGCCCGCAGCTTGAACATTGGTTTTTGCGGCCTGCAAAGCGTCTTTGTCCAAATCGCTGCCGACGAATCGCGCACGAGGACACAACAAAAACGCTTCGCAAAGTTCCGCGCCTGAACCAACGAACGGGTCCCACACCACGTCGGAGGGTTTCGGTTGCAAACACCTCGCGAGTGCTGCGGCCAGCGTCGGATGGGAAGAAGCGGGAACCAACACACGGCGATACGAAAAACGCGGGTCGATCGAGCTTTTTGGGCGAACAAGCAGCTCGGTTGCTTGGTTTTCAACGCCTTCCACATGAAATTGCCACGGGCTGCTTTGCGGGTCGTTGTGAAGCCACGGCGCAGCCTCGGAAATCGCCTGACACCACGCATGAAGCACGCTGCGGCTGGGTCGCAAATCCGGGGCAGAAATTCGATAGCGCACAGGCCCCACCGTCAACGCGGACAACAACGTTTGGACGTGCGGTTGTCGCAAGGCTTCCGACAAGCGCGCCGACAGTTTCTTGTCGTCCACGTGACATCGCTCGAGCGCAATACGAAAACCAAAATCCAGAAACGTGCGCAGCCGAAACAACGTCTCAAGTGGCGATCGAAAGTCCAACACCGCACGGCTCAAAATTCCGAGCGATTGTGACGGCTGGAATTGAGCTGGACCCAGGCCGAGCGTTGCGATTTCGCGCTCGAGAAACGGTTCTAGTCCAGCGCGCATTTGCAGAAGCAACGGCCAACGTTTCGGCAGGGGCACGTCGAGCAAAATCGAAGCTTGTTCCGAGGAAGATGCGTCACGCAGCGCCGCTTGCTCCAACCGACGGCGAGCCAATCCGGCAGTTTTCTCGAGCACGTTTTGGGATGAAAAATGTGTGCTTTCCAAAAGCGATCGCGATCGCGGCCCCCCGATTTTCCCGAGTGTTTCCACGAGTGCTCGTCGATCTGCGGGTTCCGTCCAAGCGGGCCACAGCGCGATCAATTGGCTCTCGATTTTTTCATCCAGCGACGGGAATTTGCCAAGCGCGATTACGGCTGCTCGTCCCGTTTTTCGATCGGGACAAGACAGCGCAGAGACGAGCGGGCGCGGATCGGCACCCGTTTCGCGGATCAATCGACCCAGCAACGCAACCAATTCTCGTCGCTGAAGGTCGGCGGCCGTTTCCATCGCCTGTTCGACGAACGGAATCGCTGCACTCCGCACACGCAAAAGCAGCGTCGTCATAGCTGAAAGGGCCAATTTTCCGTCGAGAAACAATTTCAGCAGCGCACTACAGTCCCGCACACGCGGTGTGTACGACGGCGAGACAACAACCGAAGTCAAAAAAGTCGGATCGGTCTGATCGAGCGAATGAGTATTCATGTCGCGACCACACCTACCAGTTTGGGGCGGCCATTGCCCACACAAAAAGCCGCGCAAAGACGCAAAGGTCTGATTCGATCATATTGGGCTCAGTCCAACATAGTATTTGCGTAGCATGCAGCGAAGAACCTCCGAACAGGTAACGATGCTACCACTTGGATTTGTGTGTTTAACCAACTATAACCCCAAAATAACCCATTCGATTGATTGATCAAAATACCAGCAATGTAGCTGGATCGGACATTGGCTGGACAAGTTGCTCACCGTCGAAAACGAGAAGAAAAGTAGTCGGTTGTTCAGTCAGAAGTCGCAGGTCTTTGTGAAGAAAATGTGTGGGTATTGTTTTGATTCTTGACATAACATTATGAGCACTGCACACTGCGTTTGTGATTGATTGATTGGTGATATGGAATGAGGAAGAAACAAATCGGATCGAAACGCGACGAAATGCCGCCATCGATTTATCTTGATACTGCCATTTCACGTCCGAGAGGCGCGAGTCAGGCGGTTGGTGAGCCGGCACGGTGTCTGAACTGTGGCGCCGAGGCCGTGAGGTTGCATTCACGCCCGCGACGAACGGTCTCGTACCGAACGATGCTGCGGTTGGCGCTGCCTCACGATGTGTCGTCGTCGGTTTGCGACAATTGCAAAAGCGAGTATTTCGACGAGAACACTGGAAAGAAGCTGGCCCCGCTTGTGAGGGAAGCGTATCTGGGTGCCCTGCGGAACCGAGTGAGGACGGCCATCGATCGGCTGTCTCTCTTTATGCCGCAACGCCGCTTGGAACAGCTCCTCGGGATGTCTCAAGGCTATCTGTCGAGGCTTCGAGGAGGAACGAGTTCTCCAAGTCCCGCATTGGTGAGTCATCTGGCACTTCTGTCGCTTGACCCGGTGGTGCGGTTGGCTGAACTCGTGTGTTTTTGGGAAAGTTCCGACAGGCAGTGGGTACGTCGCTGTCGAGGATTGATCAACGACAATCCGCACAATTCATCAAACGATGAAAAGTTGTGCGAGGTCGATCCAACAGAACACTACAGATTTCACAATGAAACAGGATAGCTGCGGCCAACAGACATGGGCAAAAGTCGGGAAACGAGCGCGTCAGAAAGGAAGCTACTTTTTCGGCCCAGCGTGGTATTTGAGCAACCGCTTTTCGCCAACAGGGTGGATTTTGTTTTCGTCTACAAGCTCATGCAGAGGTTGGCGGAGTTTGTCGGCAAGTTCAGCGCGTTTGATGCTCATCGTTGACAAAACATCGTCGCTGATTTGCCCTGCAATTTCATTTCGGTTCAATCCATCGCGCTGCTTGCTCAACACGCTGACGATTGCGCCTTTCAACGAGTTTTTTTGTGCATCCGAAATGCGTGTTCGGCGGCTCGGTGCGCTTTTGCTCGGCCTCTCGGTTCGTCCCCCACCCAGCAGGACGGACGAAAAATCCACAGCCGTCATTTCCAGCACGGTCTTCCACACATCTTTGTGCTGCTGGAGCGTGTCGAGAAATTCAGCCATCGATACTTTGGGCGATGGCCGAAGCTTGGGTAGCATCGCGATTGCTGCTTGTCGGCGCAGGTCCTCGTTGCGAGCTTGAAGCTCTTGTTCAAAGAGCGAACTTACATCGAACACATCCGCTTTCTTGCTTCCGGTCATGGTCTTTTCTTTCTCCATATCTGAGGATGAGGAAACCGAGCAGCCATTTGTGGAACGATTGCTCGGCGCACAAGACAATCTCTATAGCAAAGAAAGTCGCGTCGCAATAGAAAGAAACAAGACAAACAGAAAAACGCGCGATACCAACTGCGCATGACCAACACACAGTCGAATTGCACAGGTATGAGCATAGAAATGTTTTGGCTCGCTTGACTTTTTCTATTCACCGACGCCAAAGACCGGCTATTCTTGCGAACAAAAAGGAGAGAACACATGAAGATGTTTCGTTTGATGTTGTCGCTCAGCATGGCAGTGGGGCTGATGTGCGCGGTTTCAAGCCAGGCGAGAGCACAAAGCTGTGGCTCTGATTCAGACTGCGCGGGCTTTGGTCGGTGCTCGTCAGGAAAATGTGGCTCTTGCGGATCGGATTCGGATTGCAATGGTCACGGGCGCTGTTCGGGTGGGAAGTGTGGATCGTGTGGATCGGATTCGGATTGCAAAGAAGGCCGCTGTTCGAGCGGGAAGTGCGGTTCTTGCGGATCGGATTCGGACTGCAAAGGCTATGGACGCTGTTCATCAGGAAAATGCGGTTCTTGCGGATCGGATTCTGATTGCAAAGTGGGCCGTTGCTCGAGTGGCAAATGCGGGTCGTGTGGATCGGATTCGGACTGCAAAGGTGGACGCTGTAGCGGCGGGCGGTGTAGCAACGCGAGGTAACGCAACGCGTGTTTGCCGTCAGGCATCAGGTCGTCTTGCGGGCACGGTTGGCACATGATTGGCCTTTGCTTCTATTCGGGTGCCGGCTACGCAAACATTTTCCTCGACGGAAAAGAAAAATCTTGGAAAAAGTTGTTGACCAATGAAATGCGCTTGAAGTAGATAGCTTCTCACTTGCAGCGCAGTTCGGCCTACAACGGAATCGGACGAAAGTCCGGTAGGGTTGTTTAGGTCGGTCTGTTGCGTTGCTTGTTTGCTTGGACCTTGAAAACTGAATAGCGAGAAGCAGGGAAGAAAAACATACAAGA